>NZ_JBEYUF010000002.1:32871-249137 GCF_040643355.1 Micromonospora sp. NPDC047187 | reverse complement strand
ACCCCGCCCGGCACGACCCCAGGCGTTCCAGCGAACGCCCTTTGGCCTGGTGCGCAATGGGGCGGCCGGGCCGGGCACCCCGTCCTCCGGCATCCGGCCCCGGGGGACCCCGGGCCGTTCCTGGATCAGGCGTTTACCGTCTCCGGGCGGTGATCGGTGCTGCCCGCGCCGGTGCTGCCATCGGCGTCCGAGTCGGACATCGCGATGCCCTTGCGCTTGCTGAACACCACCGACGCCACGATGATCAGCGTCGCGACCAGCGCGATGCCGACCCGCAGGCCGACGTTGCGCTCGTCGCCGACGCTCCAGGCCACCACGGCGGGAGCGATCAGCAGCGAGACCAGGTTCATCACCTTGAGCAGCGGGTTGATCGCCGGGCCGGCGGTGTCCTTGAACGGGTCACCGACGGTGTCGCCGATGACAGTGGCGGCGTGCGCCTCGGAGCCCTTGCCGCCGTACGCGCCGTCCTCGACAAGCTTCTTGGCGTTGTCCCAGGCCCCACCGGAGTTGGACAGGAACACCGCCATCAGCGTGCCGGCACCGATCGCACCGGCCAGGTACGCCGCGAGCGCGCCGGGCCCGAGGCCGAAGCCGACAGCGATCGGCGCCAGGATGGCGAGCAGGCCGGGGGTCATCAGCTCGCGCTGCGCGTCCCGGGTGCAGATGTCGACGACCTTGCCGTACTCCGGGCGCTGGGTGCCGTCCATGATGCCGGGCAGCTCACGGAACTGCCGGCGGACCTCCATCACCACGGCGCCGGCCGAGCGGGACACCGCGTTGATGGCCAGCCCGGAGAAGAGGAAGACCACCGCTGCGCCGATGATCAGGCCGACCAGGTTGCGCGGGTTCGCCACGTTCAGCGCGTTGAGGATCTCGTTGCCGACGTCGCCCACGCCGGCCGTCGCGTACGCGCTGCTGAGCGTGTCGGTGTACGAGCCGAACAGCGCGGTCGCGGCGAGCACCGCCGTGGCGATCGCGATGCCCTTGGTGATCGCCTTGGTGGTGTTGCCGACCGCGTCCAGCTCGGTCAGCGTGCGAGCGCCGTGCTCGTCGATGTCGCCGGACATCTCGGCGATGCCCTGGGCGTTGTCGGAGATCGGCCCGAAGGTGTCCATCGCGACGATCACGCCGACAGTGGTGAGCAGGCCGGTGCCGGCCAGCGCCACAGCGAACAGCGACAGCGTGATGGAGCTGCCGCCGAGCAGGAAGGCGCCGAAGACGCCGGCGCCGATCAGCAGCGCCGAGTAGACAGCCGACTCCAGGCCGATGCTGATGCCGGCCAGGATCACTGTCGCCGCACCGGTCTGCGAGCTCTTGCCGATGTCCTGCACCGGTCGGCGCTTGGTTTCGGTGAAGTAGCCGGTCAGCGCCTGGATCGCGGCGGCCAGCACGATGCCGATCACGACCGCGCCGATGGCCACCAGTCGCGGATTGCCGGTGGCGTCGGTGAGGCCACTGTCGAACTCGCCGAACGTCGCCGGCAGGTACGCGTACGCGGCGATCGCCACCAGCACCGCGGAGAGCACCGCAGACAGATAGAAGGCCCGGTTGATCGCGGTCAGGGCGTTACGGTCGGACGCGCGCAGCCGGGTGATGAAGACGCCGACGATCGCGATCAGCACGCCGATGGTGGAGATGATCAGCGGGAAGACCAGGCCCTGCTCGCCGAAGGCGGCGCGGCCGAGGATCAGCGCGGCGACCAGCGTGACCGCGTACGACTCGAACAGGTCGGCGGCCATGCCGGCGCAGTCACCGACGTTGTCGCCCACGTTGTCGGCGATGGTGGCGGCGTTGCGCGGGTCATCCTCGGGGATGCCCTGCTCGACCTTGCCGACCAGGTCGGCGCCGACGTCGGCGGCCTTGGTGAAGATGCCGCCGCCGACCCGCATGAACATCGCGAGCAGCGCGGCGCCGAAGCCGAAGCCCTCCAGCACTGTGGGCGCGTCACCCCGGTAGACGAGGACGACCAGCGCCGCACCGAAGAGGCCGAGGCCGACGGTGAGGAAGCCGACGACGCCGCCGGTCCGGAAAGCGATCTTCATGGCGGCCTCGCGGCCACCTGCTCGCTCCCGCGCGGCGGCGGCCACGCGCAGGTTGGCGCGGGTGGCCAACCACATGCCGGCGCCGCCGATGAACGCGCTGAACAGGGCGCCCACCACGAAGAAGAGCGAACGGCCGATCTTCACGGCCAGCTCACTGCCATCGGTGTCGTGCACCGGAAGCAGGAACAGCAGCACGACGGCGACGACGACGAAGATCGCCAGGGTGCGGAATTGCCGGAGCAGGTAGGCCGAGGCGCCCTCCTGGACCGCCCCCGAGATCTCCTGCATTTTCTCGGTGCCCTTACCAGCGGCCAGCACCGTTTTCGTCAGGGCGGCAGCGAAACCGAGTGCCACCAGCGCGACAACCGCGGCGATGACGACGTAGGTGACATTGCTTCCGGTAAGGGAAAGCCCGCCGCCGTCGGCGGCCAAGGTCTCGGACATCTGTGTCCTCCTGTTACCGAACAATCGCGCCGGTGAGTGGAGACGCACTGACCGACGCCTGGATGCGGACTCGCAAGCGCGCGCCAACCCACCAGCGGACCAGCGATGAACACCCATACCCGCTGGCTGCGGGATAGGTCACTTGCTGACAACCCGGGTACTGTAGCCCTCCGCAGTGTTGGAGGTCACACCCAGGTGGCACCGTGTCGCGATGATCTTCGTCGCTGTGTTATGAAACGAAATCTGATATAGGGCCCCATCCATGCAAAGAAGGCCGCATCCCCGGCAGGGGACGCGGCCTACGCAGCGGAACTGATCAGCGGCCGACGGGCCACACCATCCGTACCTCGGTGCCGATGCCCTCGTCGACCGGGCGCACCTGGAGGTCCTCGACGAAGCCGGCGAGCAGCGCGAAGCCGACGCCGGTGGTCAGCGCCTCATCGGTCAGCGACTCGTTGGCCAATTCGTCCGGCGGCAGCGCGGTCAGACCGATACCCGCCTCGATCGGCGCCCGGTCCACCACCCGCACTGCGTACGAGCCACCGTCGGACATCTCCACCAGCACCGGGTCGGCCAGGCCGTACTGCCGGTGCAGGGCCACCGCGCGCGTGCACGCCTCACCGATGGCCAGGCGCACCTCGTCCAGCAGGTCCTCACGCACCCCGGCCCGCCGGGCGACGGCGACGCCGACCAGGCGGGCGGTGCGCACGTGCACCGGGGCGGGCGAGAAGGAGAGCTTGACTGTCGCCATCACGCGCCGGCGCCCGCCGAGTCGGCGCTGATCGCCGCGTCGACCGTCGGGTGCAGCGGAAACACCTGGTCCAGCGCGGTGATCCGGAAGATCTTGAGCAGCGGTTCCTTGTCGCAGACCAGCGCGAACGAACCGGCGGCCGAGCGGAGCCGCTTGAGCGCGCCGACCAGCACGCCCAGACCGGTGGAGTCGAGGAAGTCCACCCGACCGAGGTCGACCACCACGTGACGGGCGCCACCGTCGATCAGTTCGAGGAGTCGTTCACGGAGCCGGGGCGCGGTGTAGACGTCCACCTCACCACCGACCTCGAGCACCGTGTGCTCTCCCACGGTGCGGGTCGCCAGTGACAGCTCCATCGGTCCTCCTCGCCAGAGCCGTAAACTCTCGTGGGCATCTAACCACTACCGCCGGGACGGCCTGCGGACGCCAGCGGAGGCTTCCCCTTACCCCGGTGTCCGACTTTTCATCTCCGAACACCAGTGCGAGAGTGCAGGGCGTGACCTCCAACGACTTCAGCTCCGCGCGCGGCACGCCGCGCCACGACCTGGAGTCGTCGTCCGCGGCCACCGTATCCGCTGGTCCCGGCCCCGGGCCAGCCCCGGCCGACCTGCTGCGCCGGCTACGCGCCCGGGGCGCCGCCGACCCGGTCACCCACGTCGAGCGGGTGCCGGCCCGCGCCGGGGTGCCCGCGCCGTGGCCGTCGTGGGCACCGGCGGAGTTGCGCACGGCGTTCACCCGACGCGGCGTGGTCGCGCCCTGGCAACACCAGGCCGAGGCGGCCAACCTGGCGTACGAGGGCCAGCACGTGGTCGTCGCCACCGGCACCGCGTCCGGCAAGTCACTGGCGTACCAGCTGCCCGCCCTGGCCACAGTGCTCGCCGACCCCCGGGCCACGGTGCTCTACCTGGCGCCGACCAAGGCGCTCGCCGCCGACCAACTGCGCGCCGTCGCCGCGCTGGAGCTGGAGGGGGTACGCCCCGCCTGCTACGACGGGGACACTCCGCGCACCGAGCGGGAGTGGATCCGCCGGCACTCCCGGTTCGTGCTGACCAACCCGGACATGCTGCACCACGGCATCCTGCCCGGGCACGCCCAATGGTCCGGCTTCCTGCGCCGACTCGCGTACGTGGTGATCGACGAGTGCCACACCTACCGGGGCGTGTTCGGCTCGCACGTCGCGCACGTGCTGCGTCGGCTGCGCCGGCAGTGCGCCCGGTTCGGGGCCACCCCGGTGTTCGTGCTCGCCTCGGCCACCTCCGGCGACCCGGCCACCGCTGCCGGACGGCTGACCGGCCTGCCGGTGACAGCGGTCACCGAGGACGCCTCCCCCCGTGGCGGGGTGACCTTCGCGCTCTGGGAACCGCCGCTGCTGCCACCCGACTCGTCGGCCTCTTCTCCGGTGCCGCCGCAGGCGACCGGCGAGCACGACGAGCTTCACCAGGTCCGTCGGTCGGCGCTGCGCGAGACCGCGGACCTGCTCGCCGACACGGTCGCCGAGGGGGTACGCACCCTCGCGTTCGTCCGCTCCCGCAAGGGCGCCGAGGTGGTGGCCGCCAACGCGCGTCGAGCGCTGGACGACGCGGTGCCGGGGCTCGGTGACCGGGTGGCCGCCTACCGGGGCGGTTACCTGCGGGAGGAGCGGCGCGAGCTGGAAAGGGCCCTGCTGCACGGCGACCTGCTCGGCCTGGCCTCCACCAACGCGCTGGAGCTGGGCGTGGACCTGGTCGGGCTCGACGCGGTGCTGATCTGCGGCTACCCGGGCACCCGGGCGTCGCTGTGGCAGCAGGCGGGCCGCGCCGGGCGTTCCGGGCAGGAGGCCCTCGCGGTGCTGGTGGCCCGGGACGACCCCCTGGACACCTACCTGGTGCACCACCCGGAGGCGATCTTCGGCGCGCCGGTGGAGGCGACGGTGCTCGACCCGGCCAACCCGTACGTGCTGGCACCGCAGCTGGCCTGCGCCGCGGTGGAGGCGCCGCTCACCCCGGCCGACCTGGTGCTCTTCGGTGAGGGGGCGAAGGAGGCGGTCGACCAACTGGTCGCGGCGGGGGCGCTGCGGCAGCGGCCCACCGGTTGGTACTGGCGGCACCGGGAGCGGCCCGAGGTCGACCTGCGCGGCGAGGGCGGCGCCCCGGTCGCCGTGGTGGAGTCGTCGACCGGTCGGCTGCTCGGCACTGTCGACGGCGGCTCGTCGCACTTCCTGCTGCACTCCGGCGCGATCTATCTGCACCAGGGCGTCTCGTACGTGGTCGACCAACTCGACCTGGCCGACGGTTGCGCGCTGGTGCGCGCCGAAGAGCCGGACTGGTCCACCCACGCCCGCGACGTCACCGACGTGTCCGTGGTGTCGGTGCGCTCCTACGTGGACGCCGGGCCGGTCGGCATGTTCCTCGGCGAGGTGGATGTGACCAGCCAGGTGGTGTCGTACCAGCGGCGGCGGATCGCCACCGGCGAGGTGATCGACACCCGACCGCTCGACCTGCCCGCCCGGGAGCTGCGCACGGTGGCGGTCTGGTTCACCCTGTCACCGCAGTCGTTGGCCCTCGCCGGGGTCCAGCCGGCCGACGTGCCGGGTGCGCTGCACGCCGCCGAACACGCCGCGATCGGCCTGCTGCCGCTGATGGCCACCTGCGACCGGTGGGACATCGGTGGGCTCTCCACCGCGCTGCACCCGGACACCGAGGCGCCGACCGTCTTCGTCTACGACGGGCATCCGGGCGGTGCCGGGTTCGCCGAGCGGGCGTACGGAACGGCGGCGGCGTGGCTGCGGGCCACCCGGGACGCGATCGCGGAGTGCGGCTGCGACGCCGGCTGCCCGTCCTGCGTGCAGTCACCGAAGTGCGGCAACGGCAACAACCCGCTCTCCAAGCCGGACGCGATCCGGGTCCTCGACGTGGTGTTGGCGAACCTGCCGGACTGAGCGGCTTGCATGAATCGGCATGGCACGGGGCACAATGATGTGGGAGCGCTTCCATCGATGCCAATGTTGCTGATCGCCCCCCGTGCCCGAGGAGAAGCTGTGGCCGACACCATCGCCGAGACCGTCGACCTGCTCTACACCATCGACCAGGACAATCTCACCCTCGACCAGCAGATCGCGCTGGGGTCGGCACTGGCCGCCCTGGCCCAGGCGGAACGGCTGGAACAGATCAACGAGCGGCTGCGCGGCATCCACCAGGTCCTTAACACCTGGGCGCTGCGGGCCGCGACCTCCGTCGACAGTCGCTGAGGTCTCCCGGAGCGATCCTGCCAGGGCACCAGTGATCACTCCGGGCTGGGTAGTCGTCCGGCGACCTCGACGGCTACCCAGCAGCAACTGATCATGGACAGCGGGGAGGGCGGCACTTGTCGGGCTGTGCGAGACTCCGGCGCACCAACCCCCAGAGGAGTACACATGCAGCTCGACAACTTGCAGGGCCAGCACCAGTTCCACATCCGCCAGCGACTGCGCATGATGGTCAACCAGTACGAGGTCCGGGCGGTCTCCCCCGACGGCACCGAGGGTGAGCTGCTGGCGTTCGCGCAGCAGAAGCGGCTCGCCTTCAAGGAGCAGGTGACCATCTACACGGACGACTCCAAGCAGCAGCCCCTGCTCGGCTTCAAGGCCCGCCAGCGCATCGACCTCGGCGCCACCTACGACGTCACCGACGCGGCCGGCAACCCGATCGGCCTGTTCCGCAAGGACTTCGCCCAGTCGCTGCTGCGGTCCACCTGGCACGTCGAGCAGGGCGGCCTGCCGCAGGTGACGGGCCAGGAGCGCAGCATGCCGGTGGCACTGCTGCGTCGATTCGTCGACTCGCTGTCCTGGCTGCCGTACCACTTCGACTTCACCGCGAACGGCCAGCCGGTCTTCACCGTGGTCAAGAAGTGGGGCCTGCGCGACAAGTACGTCGTCGAGGTGCAGAACCCGCAGATCGACCGTCGCCTGGTCATCGCGATGGCCGTCGCCCTCGACGCGCTCCAGGCCCGCTGACACACCCGGCCCGGACCAGGGCGGCGCGGCGACCCTCCACGGTCGCCGTAGCAGCCACCCAATCCTCGGCTGCCGGCCGGGACCGGGACCTCGACCAGGTCCCGGCCGGCAGGCCGCGCTCTGCTCTGGCCGCGCCCGGCCGGCAGGCCGTTGGACCGCGCTCCCGGGCGGGAGGCCGTCGGGGACCGCGCTCCCGGGCGGGAGGCCGTTGGACCGCACGCCCCTGCCGGCGCGCCGTTGGACCCTCCTCAGGCGCGAGGCCGTTGGTGACTCGGCCCCTGACGGGTCCGGTCTCCCTTTGGAGCTGATGTCGTAAACGCATCACCCTTGATGTCCTAACCGATTCAGCTCCACAGCACCCACCAATCCCACCAGGGCCGTTGGCTCCTTGAGCAGGCGCCGGCCAGTGCGGGTCAGCCCCGCACCGGGCCGGCGCGGGCGCTCGCCGCGGCCACCCGGGTCAGGCCGGGTAGTGGCGTGAACGCCACCTCGACCGTCACCAGCACGTCCAACCCGTCGAGGTGGCAGCCGACCAGCCGGCCATTGTTGCGACCGGCCAGGTCAGCAGCGGACGCGCAGGCCACCACGTCGCCGTCGAGCGCTCGGGCCGCCCCGGCCAGCGCGCCGAGGTCGGCTGCTACCGCCGCCCGCTGACTCGCCATTCCGGCGGCGACGATGGCGGCGCCGAACGTCCCGAACACCACGAATACGAGCCCCATCGCCAGCAGCAGGACCGTCGCGCCACCTCGCTGGCGGTCCGGCCGGCCAGCAACCAGCCCTCCGGCAGCCGGTTCTCCACCGGCGCGGGGTGATGGATCTGTTCGCACTACCAACTCCCCTCGTGAGCGCCCGGTTCGACGGCGGCGACGGCGGTGGCGACCACTGTGATTCGCGGTAACCGGCCGCCCAGCGTCCGGACGGGGGCCCGTACCGTCGCCTGCACCCGGTCGCCGTCGACGGACACCGAAACCGTCGCGCCCGGCGGCGCCGCACGGCCACCCTCCGCGCTGCCGTCCGCGCCCCGGGCGGCGGCGAGCGCAGCCTCCCGGGCCGCGTGCAGGCAGCCCGCCTGTGCGCTGACGGCGTTGACAGCGGTCAGGCCGGCGAGCAGGAGCAGGAGCAGCGCCGGCAGGCCGGCCGCCAGTTCGGCGGTGAAGGACCCCCGGTCCCCGCCAACGGTCCGCGCGAGGACGTGAAGTCTCCGCCCGGCGCGTGCCGCCAGCCCGGGAACACTCGACCCTGGATCGCGGCCGGCCGGCCGGCGCTCGATCACTTCAGTGCCCGGTCGATGACGGCGGTCAGCGCCGACTGGACGTTGCCGGAGGTCAGCACCTTCAACAGGATCCCGGCGAAGGCGACCGCGGCGAGGGTACCCACGGCGTACTCGGCCGTGTTCATCCCGGCATCGCCGCGCAGGCGAGCGATGAGTTTGCGCATGACTGTTTCCCTTCTCGATGGGTCAGAGCACGTCGCCGAGGACGGCGACGATCACCGGCACGAGTCCGGCGAGAATGAACGCCGGCAGGAAGCAGAGCCCCAGCGGCAGAACGATGAGCACACCCGCCCGGCGGGCCGATGCCTCGGCAGCGGTGGCCCGGTCGGCGCGCAGGTCGTCGGCGAGCCGGGTCAGGGCGCCGGCCAGGGCGGCACCACTGTTGGCCGAGCGCAACGCCGCCGCGGTGAGGCGCTCCGCGCCGGGCACGCCGTCCAGCGCGGACCATGCCTCCGCTGGGCCACCACCAAGCAGCAGCGTGCGGCCAACACGGGCCAACCGGCCGGCGAGCGCCCCGTCCAGTGCCTCGGCGACGGCCAACACCGAGCGATCCACCGGCGCACCCGCCCGCATGGCCGCGGCCAGAAGGTCGGCGGCGAGCGGTAGGTCGGCGGCCTCCTGCTGCCGCCGCCTACGCACAGCGGGCGACTCGATCCGCCGCAACAGGACATCGAGCAGGAACGCGGCCGGAACAGCGCCGAGCAGCCCGAGCCAGCCCTCCACGACGATGGCCACGGCGAGCCCAGCCAACACCGCCACGAGGCGGATCGCGTCCGGCCGCCGCCTGGTTGAGCTGGGCTGGCTCACCGAGCTGGGCTGGCTCGCCCAGTGGGCTTGGCTCGCTGAGCTGGGCCGGTCGGCTGCGCTGCGCTGGCCGGCCCAGCTGCGTTGCCTCCCGGAGCTAGGTTGGCCGGCGGCGCCGGGCTGGCCGGCTGGGCCTCGGGCCCCGCCGGGCTGGCCGGCTGGGCCTCGGGCCGTCATCCGGCCCGCCCCGGTGTCGCGCCCAGCCGTTCCGTCCAGAGGAGGCCCACGACCTGAAGGGCGACCGCGACAACCGCGCTAGCGCCGCCGATCGTGCTGTGCAGGAGCACCCACATGGGGTCGACGCCGATGCCGTACCCCAGCCCGATCCCGCCAAGCGGCAGGGCCGCCAGTAGCCAGGCCGTGGCCCGGGCACCGGCCGCCTGGGCCGCCGCCGCGGCCAGACCCCGGTCGGTCGCCCGAGCGTCCGCCTCGATCCGCTCCAGAAGCTCCGCCAACGGCGCACCGGTCCGGTCGGCCAACCGCACCGCCGCCGAGGTCAGCTGACGTAGGCGGCTCGCCCCGTCACCCTGAACGGCCGTGACGCCGAGCGTGTGTGGGACGGGCAGGCCGGCCCGCAAATCCGCCGCGAGGCCGCAGAGCTGGTCCAGCCCACGTCGTCGGTCCCGCTCGGCGCTCCGGTTCACTCGCCGACGCAGCGCGGCGCGCACGGCCAGCGTTGCGTACCCGGCCATCGCGACCGCGGCCACCGGACCGCCGACCACGGCACCCACACCGCCACCGAGCAGACCGACCACCGGCAGCACGCGGGTCGTCGATCGCGAGATGCGCACCGACGGAGGCGCACCCGGCGTCCTGTCGGTCGGGCTGACGCGCCCGTGGGCGCGGCAATCGACGATCGCGCACCCGTCGGACGCCGCCCCGGCGGACGCGTCGCCCCGACAGCCGGCGTCCAGGTCGCCGTGCCCATCGGCGGTTGCCGGCCCGGAGACCTCGTTCCGACCGGCCGCGTCCACACCGCTGACACCGATCGTGACCGTGGCCGCCGGCCGTTGTTCGACGTCGAGCATGGTGGGGGGCGCTTCCGGGCGGGCGGTGCCGGTCGGGCGTCGGGGATCCCGACGGGCCGGCGGGCGCGTCGGGCCCAACGGACGCGTGAACCTGTCTGCCGCTCCCGGCCACCTCGGGCTGCGGGTGACGTCCCGGTCGGGCCAGCCGAGTGCCGTCCGTCTTCCGTTGGCACCCGCAGTAGTCGCCGACTCGCACGCGACGTCGATCGGATGACCGTTGGTCGGGGCGGTGCCGTCGACCGGCCCGTCCGGCGTGCGACCGAGTTCCCTGATCCACTGCACCAGGGCGTCATCCGGATCGACGCCGCCGGCCCTCCGCCCCGGTGCCAGCACGCGACGTCGACGGGACCGAATGCTCCTCACCGGCCACGCCACCAGGGCAGCGGCGACCAGGAGCAGTGCCGCCACCAGCATCGTCTCGCCGGTCATGCCGGACCCGCCGATCCGGGCCATGGCTCGCTGAGGATGGGCGGCACCGCCACCCCACGCTCCCGCAGCAGCGCCCCGAGGGCACGGGCGGCGAGCCCGAGCCCACTGCCGCGTACCCAGGCGGGCACCACCGTCACCAACCGTTCGGGCCCCTCGGGCAGCAGCAGGCAGACCGACTCCAGGACACGACCCCGGTTGCTTCGTCGCACCTGGAACAGCACCTGCAACGCGGCGGCCACCTGGGCGTGCAGCGCGGCGCGAGGCAGCCCACCCAACATGCCCAGGGCCTCCAACCGGGCCGGCACGTCCGACGGTGTGTTGGCGTGCAGGGTGCCGGCGCCCCCGTCATGGCCGGTGTTGAGCGCGGCCAGGAGATCGACCACCTCACCGCCCCGGCACTCCCCGACGACCAGCCGGTCCGGGCGCATCCGCAACGCCTGTCGGACCAGGTCCGCCAGGCTGACCACGCCCGTGCCCTCCACATTGGCGGTACGCGCCTGGAGCCCCACCACGTGCGGATGCCCCGGGCGCAGCTCGGCGGCGTCCTCCACCAGCACGATCCGTTCGGTGGCCGGCACCATTCCCAGCAACGTGTTGAGCAGCGTCGTCTTGCCTGACCCGGTACCCCCGGTCACCAGGTACGCCAACCGGGCCGCCACGACGGCAGCGAGCAGTGGTGCCAACGGTCGCGGCACGGTCCCCTGGCGCACCAACTCGTCGAGGGTGAACGGCCGGTGTCGGAAGGTCCGCAGCGACAGATAGGGACCTTCGGTCGCCACCGGCGGCAGCACGGCGTGCAGTCGGGTGCCATCGGGAAGCCGCGCGTCCGCGTACGGGGAGCCGTCGTCGAGCCGCCGCCCCGCGCTGGCGATCAGCCGCTGCGCCAACCGGCGGACGTCCTCCACCGAGCCCATCGGGACGGCGACCTGCTGCAGCCCCGATCCGCGGTCGACCCAGACCCGGGCGCCGTTGACGAGGACGTCGGTGACCTCCGGGTCGGCCAGCAGCGGCGCCAACGGCCCGGCGCCGACGAGGTCGTCGCGCACCCGGTCGGCGATCCGCAGCATGGCGGTGTCGCCGAGCACTGCGGCGGCGGGCTCGGCCCGTACCGCGGAAACGATGGCCGCCGCGGTGACCGGGGTGGTGGCTGCCGCGATCCGCTGCCGTACCCGGGCGGCGAGCGTGCCGTCCTCCGGCCCGGCGGTCATGCCGCACCCGTAGCCGGCACGCCGGTGAGGTCGGTGACGATCCGTTGGCAGAGCGCGGCAAGTGGGCCCTTGCCCCCGGCGGCCGGCGCCTCGCCCCGTTCCAGCCCACGGCAGAGCCCCGGCTCGGGGCGCAGCGTGCCGGCCAAGGGAAGGCCCAGCGCGCGTGCCACCTCGGACGCCCGCAACCGCCCTGGCGCAGGCCCGCGCACCACCACCGAGAGCGCAGCGCAGTGCGGGGCGGCTGCGGCCACCACCCGAGTGGCCGCAGCGGTAGCGCGCAACTCGGCCGGCACGACGACGAACGCCTGGTCGGCGGCTTGCAGCGCCACCACTGCCGCATCGTCCAACTGTCGGGGCAGGTCGATCACCACGAAGTCCCGCCCACGCCGGGCCGCGTCGACGGTCGCCGCCATCGCCGTCGGCGGCAACGGCAGCATCTCGCCGCGGTCCCAGGAGAGCACCACGAGATCACCCCGGCTGGGCAGGGCCTGCACCAGCGCCGGGGCGTCCACCCGTCCGTCGGCGCTGGTGAGCGACGGCCAGCGCAGACCCTCCAACTGCTCCCAGCCCAGCACGAGGTCGAGGCCACCACCAAGTGGGTCGGCGTCGACCAGGAGAGTGCGCAGCCGGGCCCGCGCGGCGGTCACCGCAAGACCACCGGCGAGCACACTCGCGCCCGCACCGCCCCGACCCCCAAGGACAGCGACGACCCGGGCGCCGACGCCGGCCGGACGGCCCGGATCATGCTCGGCGAACCGGTCGACCAGCCACGGCTCCGCGGCCGGCAGCGTGGCGACGTGCTCGGCCCCGATCAGCTCGGCGATCTGCCAGCCGGGGTCGAGCTGACCGGCCCGGCCGAGCAGCACCAGCCGGGGCCGCTGCGGCAACCGGGCGCGCAGGCACGCCTGCGCCTGGTCGGCGCCGAGCAGCACCAGGGGTGCGGGAAGCCAACGGGTACGGGCAGCCGCTGGGTCGCGGGCCAACTCCACCTCGGTGCCGCCGACGGCGGCGAGCCGGAGCACATCGTCGAGCAGATCGTCGTCGCCGGTGACGACCAGCGGGAGCCGGCGGATCGGCGGAACCGTGGTACGGGGTGGCATCGCGGCCTCCAGCGGTCGGGCTCTGGTATGCCGCCGACAGTGCTCGGAATCCGCCCCACGAGCCGTCGCGATGTCGTCGCCTGTGGACAACCTGGTGGCCTGTGGAAAACCCCCGCTGAGAAAGTTGATCTGCTACGGGCGCGGGCAACTCCGCAGCTAGCGCCGCTGAGCAAAGACAGCGGGGCCGCTCCCAAAAGGAGCGGCCCCGCAAGACGGTGGTCAGCTGGGCTGATTCGACCAGGCGGTATCGAGGATCACCTTGTACGAGCTGATCCGCACGGGCGACAGCGTCAACAGCTCATCGGCGAGCAATTCGCCCGTCTTCGGATCGAAGATCAGAAGGGATTGCTGGTCGTGTTCGCGGTCGTCGAAGGTGACGGCGACTCCTTTGCGGCCGGCACGGTCCGTGACCTGCCCCCGCCAGCGGAAGCCGGGCACGTCGGCCAGGACCCGCAGGACCGCCGCTCGGGTCGCACGCGGTACGACGTACCGCCCGTAGAGCGTGCCGACCCACTTGCTCGCCGCCCCCGCGCCGTACTCGACCTTCAGCCGCTCCCGGAGCTCCGACGGGTCGGCCGACAGTGGCCTGAGCTCCTCGGGCGACAGCGGAATGACGTCCGGTGCGGGGGTGCCGGTGGCTGCTGGCCGCGCAGCGTTCTCGCGCTGCCAGTAGTCCCGAGACTCCTGGTCGGGGTACTGCGGCTCCAGTTGGGTGCTGACCTGGTTGCCGGTCCCGTCGGCGGCCTGCCAGAGCTTCGTCTCGCTGGCGAAGGCCACGTGGTGGCGGCCGTCGGCGGACGTCATCACCGGATCGCCCCACAGCTTCGTGTGGTGATACATGTAGCGGCCGCTCTGGTGGTCGTACGCCGCGTCTTTGATCTTGTCGGCCAGCATGCGCAGCTGCGGGCCGGCGGCCGGCGGATCCGCGTCGAACTGGTACGCGACCGGCACGAGCACCAACCCCGTTGCCGCCGCCGGTTCGCCCGGAGTGTCCGGTGCGTCCCCGCCGAACGGCTGGAGCACCGCCACGGCACCGGCCGCGACCGCCAGCGTCCCGGCCGTCAGGACCAGCCGGCGGGTCGGTCGTACGCGACGACGCCCGGCGACCGTTTCGGTAGCGTCGGCGCGGTCGATCAGCTCGCGCGCCGAGACCAGCGGTGGCCCGACGGCGGCGTTCCGGGCCGGGTCGGCCGGGCCGAGAAGAGTACGGGTGCGCTCTGCTCCGAACATCACAGATCCTCTCGAATGGTCACCAACACCGGGCTACGCCGGGTCTGCGCGGGCCGGTCCGACATCGCTTCGGCAAGACGGCGGCGGGCGCGATGCAGGCGCACCGCGGCGGTCGCCCCGGTGCAGCCGAGAACCTTGGCCGCCTCGGACACCGTCAGCTCCTCCCAGCCGACCAGCCGGAGGATTTCCTGGTCGAGGTCGTTGAGGGTGGCCAGAGCAGTCCAGATGTCGGCGACCCCGACGCTCGTGTCGGCACCCGACGATCCGGCCAGTCGCTCGAGGTCGACATCGGTGGTCGAAAGGAGGTCCGGTGCGGCACGTCGTGACCGCCACTGGTTTGCCAGAAGGCGCCGGGCCACCCCGTACAGCCAGGGCAGGCTGCGCTCCGGCACCTCGACGCGGCGACGCCAGGCGACGACGAAGACCTCCTGGGCAAGCTCCGCGGACGCATCCCGGTCAGCGAGCCGACGCAGACCGTATCGGACTATGTGCTCGTACTCGGCGGCGTAGAGACTGGTGAACCAGCCCTCGTCCCGCTTCTCCGGTGGACCCACCCGAACCCCCATTGCCTCGGCGACTCTCACAGTGGCTTGTGTCGCTGAGGGCCCGAGGATTACCGGGCGGCCGAGGGCGGGTGCCGCCCAGCGGGAAAACGAGCGCTGCGGTCAGTCGTCGATCGCCTGGTAGACGGTGGTCCAGAAGTCGTGCCACATCGGTAGCCGCTGGTCGCCCGCGTGCGCCCGCTGCATGAACACGATCGTCGTCAGGTCCTCGGCGGGGTCGTTGTACCAGGCGGTCCCGTAGAAACCGGGCCATCCGTAGCTGCCGACCGAGGGCCCGAGGTGTGTGCGGCGGGTCCGGACCGACATCCCGAAGCCCCAGCCGATGGCGTCGAAGTATCCGGGCCAGAACCCGGAGATGGCCTTCTGCGTCGGGGTCAGGTGGTCGCTCGTCATCAGCGTCACCGCCGGCCGCGACAGCACCCGCTCGCCTCGGTGGGCGCCGCCGGCGAGCAGAGCCGAGGCGAAGGCGAGGTAGTCCTGGGCGGTCGAGACGAGCCCGCCGCCACCGGACTCGAACATCCGCTGTCGACTGAACCGCCCGTCGGGGGCGTCCTCGACGACCGGCTCGCCGGTGGCGGCGTTGTCCTGCTCGTACGCCGTCGCGAAGCGTCCGATGCTCTCGCTACCCACGTGGAAGGCGGTGTCGGCCATTCCCAGCGGCTTGCAGATCCGCTCACGCACGGCATCCCCGAAGGACATGCCGGTGGCTCGGGAGATGAGTACGCCGGTCACGTTGGCGGCGGTGTCGTACATCCAGCGCTCACCTGGCTGATGGACGAGCGGAAGGTCACCGAGCTGGCGGATCCACTCGGCCGGCGACTGATATTCGAGTGCGTCCAGCGCGTCGGCGATCGGGACCGTTCCCGGCTCGGCGGGGACCATACCGGTGCCAAGGGTGCCGTCCAGGACGTCCCGCAGCGTTATCGGGCGTTCCGCAGGGACGGTGTCGTCCAGTGGGCCGTGGGGATCGGCGAGCACTGTCATGTCCGCCAACTCCGGGAGGAGATCGTCGACCGGATCGTCGAGGCGGAGAGTGCAGTCCTCGACGAGGGTCATCGCACACGCGGCCACGATCGGCTTCGACATCGAGCCCAGGCGACAGATCGTGTCGACCGCCATCGGCACCTGCGACCCGGGGCCCTCGAACGCGAGATGCCCAGTTGCCTCGACGTGCACCTCGCCGTGCCGGGCGAGGACGACCACCACGCCCGGGACGAAGCCGGACTCGACGTGCCGCTCAAGCAGCCCTTGCAGCCGAGCCAGCCGTTTCGACGAGAAGCCACCAGAAGCCACGTGTTTCCTCCTCAGCTCGTCCCGATTGGCAAATTACACGGCAGGCGGCGGTCGCACCGTCCGCGACGAGGTTGGGCGGCAGACGGTCCCACTCCTGCAAGCTACGGTCGTCGGCGCAGCATTGCCTGATGCCGGGGAGGCGAGGGGTGACAGAGTTTGAGGACACCTACCGCGGACTTCTCCTGATTGATCCGCCGCTACGCCGGCAATGGCTACTCGACCGCAAGCCTGCCTCGGTCAGTCACGCGCATTGGTGGATCGCACTCATCGACGGGGCGACCTCGGACGTGCGCCGCCAGCACCGCGGATGGCCCAGCCATCGACCCTGCGCCGACATGCCACTGGCGGTCTTCCTGATCGACCTCGCATCAGAACACGGTTCCCCAACGGAGGTGGCGGTCGCGCAGCTCGCCTCGCTCATCACGATCGCCCTTGATGCAGGTCAGCGAGTCCAGGACCTACCAGCCAGCGCTCGTCCGGACGCCGTCGCCCGGCGGGCTGTGGACAGCTTCGGCATGACTCGGGAACAAGCCGCTGCCCGGGCAGCGAGCCTTCGCGCAACTCCGCTTACCGAGGAGGATTTCGTCCAGCCAGGTGAAGACTGGCAGGCGAGATGGGAAGCACTCGCAGTGGCCGACGACTACCAGGACTACCACCGGCTTCTCAACATCAACCGAGTCTTGACCGACCTCGCGCCCCTCGTCGACTACATGACCGACGCCCACCTCGTCACTGACGTCCGGGCATGGCTTCAGGTGCTGACCGAGCTAGACCCCGTCCCGGAGGTGATCACACCACCGACCGAACGACCGGGGGATCCGCTCGACCGAGGAGGAGCTGCCATGAACGATGACGAAGGGCTGGACCTCGCAGAAGAACTGGTCCTCTGCCCTCTGGAAGATTCACCGCTGCCCCTGCGGGAACTCGGCTGGGCCGAGGCGCCGTCACGACAGCGGGTGGCTGCGGTCCTCGGGCCGGGCCTGATCTCGTTGGTGGCCCGCGGCTTCGTCGAGGTCCGCCGCTTCGACGGCTGGCCGGCGCAGTGGGAACTGGGCGCCCCGGTGGCAGGCGACGATCTTCTGCGCGAGAGCGGACGCGTCGAAGTGTGGTCCGGCGACTCAGCCCACGACGTGTTGGCCGCTCACATCACCGAGGCTGGCATCAGATACCTGTAGGCGTCAGCACGCACCCGGCTACCGCTCCGATAGCGCTCTTACCCACGGCTTGCGCTTGTTGATCCACGCCCGCATCCGCCACCGGCCATCGGCCTGCACACCCGGCTCGCGCCCTCCCGCGCCACGAGCAGGCATCCACGACGCTTGACCGGTACACCCACACCCCGGACGACTACGCCGCTCGGGTCTTGAAGGCGTTCGACGGCACTGCTTCCGCTCTGCTGCCTCTGGCCGTAGAAACGCCGTCCCTGGACGGTCTGGACGGGCCGGAGGACGACTTGTGAGCTGTGGTGGAGCGTTTCCAGCAGAAAGGGACGACCCCCGTCGGGGGGAGACGGGGGTCGTCGGAGGTTCGGCTCCGGGGGGGTCGAGCCGAACCACTCAGCGGTCACGGGGGGTGCAACCGCTGAGGGTCTGCCTGTTTCGAGGATGTGAAAGCTCGTCGTACGGACAAGTCTGCCTGAGCGGGCCCGTCACGTCGAGTGGTGCTGCCTCCACTCACTGCGAAAATCTCCTCGCAGAGTGTGAGCGTGATCACGCGGAGCGGAGAGCCCGCAGGTCTGTGGGGTGGCATGACCCCGGGCACCCGCCGACGATAGACCATCCGGCTAGACTTTCGCGCCGTGGGCCGAAGTGCCGCTTTCTTCGATCTGGACAAGACCGTCATCGCCAAGTCGAGCGCCCTGGCGTTCGGTCGGCCGTTCTACCGGGATGGGCTGATAACCCGGCGTGACGTGGTCAAGTCGGCGTACGCGCAGCTGATGTTCCGGCTGGGCGGCACCGACGAGCAGACCATGGCCCGAACACGGGACTACCTGGCTGCGCTCTGCAAGGGCTGGCAGGTGGAGCAGGTTCGCCAGATCGTCGCGGAGACGCTGCACGAGCTGATCAACCCCTACGTGTACGCCGAAGCCGCCGCCCTGATCGAGGAGCACCAGGCGGCTGGGCGGGACGTGGTGCTGGTGTCGGCGTCCGGCGAGGAGATGGTCCGGCCGATCGGCGAGCTGCTCGGGGTGACCGACGTGATCGCCACTCGGATGACGGTGCGGGACGGCCGGTACAGCGGCGAGGTCGAGTTCTACGCGGCCGGCCCGAGCAAGGTCGAGGCGGTCAGCGAGTTGGCCGCCGCCCGGGGCTACGACCTGGCTGATTCGTACGCCTACTCCGACTCGTACAGCGATCGCCCGTTGCTGGAGTGCGTGGGCCACCCGAGTGTGGTCAACCCGGACCGGCAGCTACGCAAGTTGGCCTCGGAGAACGCGTGGCCGGTGCTGGAGTTCCGGCACCCGATTCCGCTGGGCCGGCGACTGCGGGAACGTCCCGCGGTCCCGGTGGCCGCGGCGGCCCTGGGGGTCGGGGTGGGCGTGGCCATCGGCATCGCCTGGTACGGCCGGCACCGCCGCACCCGAGCCGCCACCACCGCCTGACCATCCTCAACCCGTCCAGCCGCTCAGGCGGCGGCGAGGATCTCGTCTCCGATGGCGGTGAGCTGGTCGGTGCCGACCTCGACGGCGGCCATGTAGTGGCGTAGCCAGGAGCGCAGCCCGTCCGGGGTGCCGGTGGCGAAGGCACCGGCTGCGCCGACGTACTCGGGCTCCCGCTCGCGGTGCCCCACGTCGACGGGGAGCAGGCCACGCGGGTCGAGGCCACTGGCGAGCAGCACCAGCCGGGCGGCCCCGCGGGCCACCACGCCGGACGGCCCGGCGAACGGGCGCAGGTTCAGCAACTCCCCGTGTACGACGGCGGCGAGCACCAGCGGGGAGACCTTCGTGCCGCCGGCGACGAGGCCGGCCAGCCCGTCCAGCCGGGTGGCGACCACGGGGTCGGCGACCGGGCGGCCCAGCTCGGCCTCTGACACGAGGTCCCGGGCGGCGAGCACGTGCAGTTTCGCGAGCGCCTGGCGGGGGGCCTTCGGCCACAGCTCGCTCAGGCCCGGCAGCGCTCCGGCGACCCGCAGCGCCCCCTGGAGCACCGGGTCGGTGACGGTGCCGGCCCGGACCGCCTCGCGCTCGTGCCCGGCCCCTTCGAGGGCCGCGCTGGCCACCGCGGAGCGGAGGCTGACCTCGGCGGCGACCTGTCCACCGTGCCGGCGCAGCGCCCGGTGCCCGAGCGCCTGGTCGAACCGCGCGCGGGCCTGCTCGACGGCGGCGGAGATGTCGGCGAGCGCGAGCAGCGGGGCGAGCGGGTCGGTGGTCACCCCGCCACGCTAACGACCCGGCCCGGCGCGGCGGGCCGCACCCGCCCGCAACGCGACCCGGACCACCCGACCCGGGGGGCGAACCGGCGGGACGGGCCGCCGGGCGCGCGGCGGGGGCCACTCGGCGCGACGCAGTGGGCAGCCGTGGCCGGTAGCAGGCCCCGCGACTACCCTCGTGCCATCGAGACCCAGGTCACCCCGAGGATGAGGAGTCACGGCATGAGCGAGGCATTGGCCAATCTGCTGAACGAGACGCGCCAGTTCCCCCCGCCGGCCGAACTCGCCGCGCACGCCAACGTCACCATCGACGCGTACGCCGAGGCGGAGGCCGACCGGCTGGCCTTCTGGGCGAAGCAGGCCGATCGGCTGGCCTGGTCGAAGAAGTGGGATGAGGTGCTCGACTGGTCGAACCCGCCGTTCGCGAAGTGGTTCGTGGGTGGGCAGCTCAACGTCGCGTACAACTGCCTGGACCGGCACGTCGAGGCGGGCCGGGGCGACAAGGTGGCGATCCACTGGGAGGGCGAGCCGGGCGACACCCGCACCATCACGTACGCGGACCTGCACGAGCTGACCTGCCGGGCGGCGAACGCGCTCACCGACCTGGGGGTGACCGCCGGCGACCGGGTGGCGATCTACCTGCCGATGATCCCGGAGGCGGCGGTTGCCATGTTGGCGTGCGCCCGGATCGGCGCCGCGCACAGTGTGGTCTTCGGTGGCTTCTCCGCCGACTCGTTGAGCAACCGGATCCAGGACGCCAGCGCCAAGGTGGTGATCACCGCGGATGGTGGTTACCGGCGGGGCAAGCCGTCGGCGTTGAAGCCCACTGTGGACGAGGCGGTGGCGAACTCCCCGTCGGTGGAGCACGTCCTCGTGGTCCGCCGCACCGGCGAGGACGTGGCGTGGTCGGAGAAGGACCACTGGTGGCACGAGACGGTGGAGACCGCGTCGGCCGAGCACACCGCGCAGCCGTTCGACGCCGAGCACCCGCTGTTCATCCTCTACACCAGCGGCACCACGGCCCGCCCGAAGGGCATCCTGCACACCACCGGCGGTTACCTCACCCAGGCGTCGTACACGACGCACGCGGTGTTCGACCTGAAGCCGGAGACGGACGTCTACTGGTGCACTGCCGACATCGGCTGGGTCACCGGGCACTCCTACATCGTGTACGGCCCGCTCTCCAACGGCGCCACCCAGGTGATGTACGAGGGCACCCCGGACACGCCGCACAAGGGCCGGTTCTGGGAGATCATCGACAAGTACGGGGTGAGCATCCTCTACACCGCTCCCACCCTGATCCGGACGATGATGAAGTGGGGCGACGACATCCCGGCGGACTTCGACCTGTCGTCGCTGCGCCTGTTGGGCAGCGTCGGCGAGCCGATCAACCCGGAGGCCTGGATGTGGTACCGGGAGCACATCGGCCGGGGCGAACTGCCGGTGGTGGACACCTGGTGGCAGACCGAGACGGGCGCGATCATGATCTCGCCGTTGCCGGGGGTGACGGCGGCCAAGCCGGGTTCGGCGATGACGCCGCTGCCGGGCATCGTGGCCGACGTGGTGGACGACCAGGGCCAGTCGGTGCCGAACGGTGGTGGCGGCTACCTGGTGCTGCGCGAGCCGTGGCCGTCGATGCTGCGCACCATCTGGGGTGACGACGACCGGTTCATCGACACGTACTGGTCGCGTTTCCAGGGCATGTACTTCGCCGGCGACGGTGCGAAGAAGGACGACGACGGGCACATCTGGCTGCTCGGCCGGGTGGACGACGTGATGCTGGTGTCCGGGCACAACATCTCGACGACCGAGGTGGAGTCGGCGCTGGTGTCGCACCCGTCGGTGGCCGAGGCGGCGGTGGTCGGCGCGACCGACCCGACCACCGGTCAGGCGATCGTCGCGTTCGCCATTCCGCGGGGCAGCACTGACATCGCCGGTGAGGCGGGCGAGCAGCTCATCGCCGACCTGCGCAACCACGTGTCGAAGACGCTCGGCCCGATCGCCAAGCCGCGGCAGATCATGCTGGTGCCGGAGCTGCCGAAGACCCGCTCCGGCAAGATCATGCGCCGGTTGCTGCGGGACGTGGCGGAGAACCGGTCGCTGGGCGACGTGACCACGTTGCAGGACTCCTCGGTGATGGACCTGATCTCCTCGGGGATGAGCGGTACGAAGTCCGACGAGGACTGACGGTAGGCGTACTCATTGGAGGGTGGCGGTCCGTGCGGACCGCCACCCTCCGTCGTGTCTTACGGGTACGGTTTGCGCCGCCCCGCCACTGTCACATCGGTCGGTCGGGGGAGTCGGGAGAAGCTGAACGGGCACAGGCGTGGGCCACCGCTGTCCTTTCGGCCGGTTGTGCTTTAGGTTCACGCAGGTTGGAAGAGTTCGACACGCATCACATCGATGGTCGACCACGCCAACGTCCTCCTCCCCATGCCCGAGAAACGGAGCGGCATGAACCACAAACCGCAGTCCAGGGCGCGGCGACGTCTACTCGTCGCACTGCCCGCCATCGCCCTCGCGGCCACCTCACTGACCGTGAGTGGCAGCGCGGCGGCCCAGTCGCCGTCCGGCACCCCTCTGGCGGTGATCGGCGCCGACGAGCACTACATCAACTACGCCGAGCCCGAGGTGCAGCCGGACACCACCGGCCGTGAGGTGAAGGGCAAGGGTGGCATCTACACCCCTGCCGCGGAGTCCGCGCGAGCGTTCGACCAGAAGCACGCTCGGGGCAACCCGGTGACCGCACGGCAGTTGGCCAAGGACGAGGCCAAGTCGCTGAAGACGGGTCAGAACCCCCGCAAGTTCAAGAAGGCCCCGACCACCCAGACGGCGAAGCTGCTGACGCTGCTGGTGGAGTTCAACGACAAGGCCAACGACGACTTCACCGGCGTCATGGTCCCCAAGACGGTGTTCGAGGACCGCACCTGCGTCCCCGGCACGGTCCAGAACGGCCCGAAGCACAACAAGATCCCGGACCCGGCGCGCCTGCCCCACGAGGACAACAACTCGATGTGGGTGCCGGACTTCTCCCCGCAGCACTACAACAAGATGCTCTACAGCAAGAAGGGCATCACCGAGCGGGTCCGCACGGACCTGAAGGGCCCGGACGGCAAGAAGGGCATCGACCTGTCCGGTCGCACCATGCACAACATGTACCTGGAGATGTCCAAGAACGCGTACACGGTGGACGGGCAGGCCAGCCCGTGGATCACAGTGCCGCACTCGGAGGGCTGGTACGCGGCCAACCGCTGCTTCCAGGACGAGACCGGCGCGTGGGTTCCCGGCCGTGAGCAGTCGATGAACGGCCACCCGGACAACCCGGCCGGCGCGGGCCGCCTGGCGACCGACGCGATCGACGCGCTCGTCGCGAAGGACCCGGACTTCCCGTGGGCCGACTACGACATCGAGGACCAGGCCGACCGCGACGGTGACGGCAACGTCTTCGAGCCGGACGGCGTGATCGACCACCTCGTGCTGGTGCACGCCGGCCAGGGCAAGTCCCGCGGCGGCGGCGCCGAGGGCGTGTACGCCGTGTGGGCGCACTCCTCCACGGTCGCCGGTGGTTACACCATCCCGGGCACCAACCTGAAGGCGTCGAACTACATCGTGCAGCCGGAGGACGCCGGCGTCGGCGTCTTCGCCCACGAGTTCGGCCACGACCTGGGTCTGCCGGACCTCTACGACACGTCCGGCAACGCCGACTCCGACGTGGACTTCTGGGACCTGATGGCCTCGGGCTCGCACTCGGGTGAGATCTTCCAGGCGCTGCCGACGCACATGGGCATCTGGGACAAGTGGGTGCTCGGTTGGGCCGACCCGCTGACCATCCGCCCCGGGTCGAACCCGCGCGAGGTGAAGCTCGGCCAGACGTCACGCACCCCGATCGACTCCGAGGACGGCATCAAGGTCGACCTGCCGGACAAGGTGACGACGCTGGCGACCCCGCACAGCGGCACGAAGATGTGGCACAGCAACAACGACCAGGAGTGGGCCGACGTCAAGCTGAGCCGCTCGGTCGACGTGCCGGCGGCTGCCGACTCGAAGTTCTGGATGTGGAACAACTACATCATCGAGGAGGACTGGGACTACGGCTTCGTGGAGCTCTCCACCGACGGCGGTACGACCTGGACCGAGCAGAAGGTGTACGACGAGGGCGGCACGGTGGTCACCACGCCGGACGGCTACCCGGACCCCAACGGCCGCATGAACGACTTCGGCGGCAAGAAGTACGGCCTGACCGGCAGCACCGACGGCTGGCGGCACGACTACGTCGACCTGTCGGCGTACGCCGGCACGACGGTCCAGGTGCGGCTGCGCCTGGCCACCGACGAGGCGTTCGAGGAGCGCAACTGGTTCGTCGACGACTTCTCGGTCACCGGCGGCGGCGCCACCACCTGGAGCGACGACGTCGAGGGCGGCGCCAACGGCTGGACGGCCAACGGCGGCACCTTCGTCGACACCACCGGTGGCGGCTGGAAGGTCTCCAGCGGCACCGAGGTGCACGCCCAGTACTACCTGGCGGAGTGGCGCAACTTCGACGGCTTCGACAAGGGCCTGCAGTACGCCTATGACACCATCTACTCGCACGAGGCGTGGAAGGTCGACCGGATCTCCTACAACGCGCCGGGCATGCTGGTCTGGTACCGGGACACCGCGCTCGGCGACGTCAACCACGTCACCGGGCAGATGACCTCGCTGCCCAGCTACGGCGCGAAGGGCGGGTTGCTCATCGTCGACTCGCACTTCGACCCGTTGCGGCGCACCGGCGAGGCGGCCGTGAAGGACCCGTCGGTGACGGACAACCTGCCGAGCCGCCCGCAGTCCTCGAACGCGGCCTTCACGCTGAACCGGACGTACCCGTTCACCGAGTGCCTGGAGGCGGCGGACGAGCCGTACAGCGCGTACTGCACGAAGTTCAAGGGGCTCCCGCCGGTGAAGGCGTTCACCGACGCCAAGGGCTACTACCCGGGCATCGAGATGCGTGATGGCGCTGCCTACGCCCGGGACAACGACGCGTCGGTGGTCCTGCCGTCGCGTAACAACGCGCCGTACACCACCCGGGTCACCAACCCGGACGGCAGCCCGGCGCCGGAGTTCTACGGCGTGACCCTGGGCGGTGGCGCGATCGTGCTGGGCACCGGAAACCCCGGCGACCAGGGCGTGAACTACGGCGTCTCGCTGACGATCAAGAAGGCTGCCGGGGACAACTCGTCAGCCATGATCTACGTGACTCCGGCGAAGAAGTAACGGTTTCACGGATCGAGAACTGACTGTGGGGCCGGTGGCGGAGACGCTGCCGGCCCCACTGTCGTAAGTGCGCTCAGCTTGATCGAAAAATGTCGTTGTATACGTTCGCGTCCGGGCTCGCGCTGGTCAGCACGGCTGATGAACCGGCGGGGTGTGACGGTGAAAAGCATTCCCAACAAAATCTTGCAACAAATCGACGCGAGGTTCTTCCCACCCGTCCCGCCAGTAACTATGTTCACCAATGGTCCCACTAGTGGGATCGATCTCCCACCGGCCCGTACCCCCGTTGGGCCGGTTCCCTCAAACCGGAGGTACCACGTGCGCAAAGTCGCAGTGGGTCTGCTCGGGCTCTCACTGACGGCGACAGGCCTGGCTTTCGGCCCGTCCGCCTCGGCGGCGCCTCAGCCCAAACTGCCGGCAGCAGCACCGGCCGCTGCCGAACCGCAGTCACTGCAGGATGAGCTCCCCGACAAGCTCGAGGAGAAGCGCCGCGCGCTGCGTCAGCAGGGTCTCAGCGACGTGCTGACCGGTCGGAGCAAGCCGATCGAGCGCAACGGAAGCACGGTTGTCAAGGTCGGCGAGGTCGGCAAGGCGGGCGGAACGGGCGCCAACGCTCGCGCACGCGCCGGCGCCGGCGCGCAGACCAGGGACCAGTACGTCGAGCTCAAGCGTGAGCGGACCGACAAGATCTTCGTGATCCTGGCCGAGTTCGGTGACGAGCGGCACCCGTCCTACCCGGACAAGGACATGAACCCGGATGTCGCCGGCCCGGCGACGTTCGAGGGGCCGCTGCACAACAAGATCCCCGAGCCCAACCGGGCCGTGGACAACTCCACCATCTGGCAGCCGGACTTCAGCCCGGAGCACTTCCGCCAGCTCTACTTCGGCACCAACCCGGGCGACGAGTCGCTCAAGCAGTACTACGAGGCGCAGTCCTCGGGTCGCTACACCGTCGAGGGTGAGGTGACCGACTGGGTCAAGGTCCGGTACAACGAGGCCCGCTACGGTCGCTCCGACGACCCGAAGGCCGACGACGACCCGACCGGCGACCCCGCCGTCTGCGCCGACTCCGTCTGCCCGAGCACCTGGAACCTGATCCGCGACGCCGCCAACCAGTGGGTCGCCGACCAGAAGGCCAAGGGCCGGACGGACGCCCAGATCGCCACCGAGATGAAGTCCTTCGACCAGTGGGACCGCTTCGACTACGACGGTGACGGCGACTTCAACGAGTCGGACGGCTACATCGACCACTTCCAGATCGTCCACTCCGGCGGCGACCAGGCCGACGGTGACCCGCAGCAGGGTGAGGACGCCATCTGGAGCCACCGTTGGTCGGCCTTCAACAGCTCGCCCGTCGGCCCGCCGAACTTCCCGATCGGCGGCACCGAGATCGGCAACACCGGCGTCTGGATCCGCGACTACACGATCCAGCCGGAAAACGGCGGCCGCAGCGTCTTCTACCACGAGTACGGCCACGACCTGGGCCTGCCGGACGACTACGGCCCGGCGGACAACAGCAACGAGCACTGGACCCTGATGGCCCAGAGCCGGCTCGGCGCCAAGAACGACGCCGGCATCGGCGACCGTGGCGGCGACCTCGGGGCATGGAACAAGTTCCAGCTCGGCTGGCTCGACTACGAGGTGGTCGTGGCGGGGCAGAAGCGCACGTTGGAGCTCGGCCCGCAGGAGTACAACTCGAAGAAGGCACAGGCCGTCGTGGTCGTGCTGCCGAAGCGGGAGTACACCTTCGACTACGGTGCGCCGTTCGAGGGCTCGAAGCAGTACTTCTCCGGTAACAAGGACAACCTCGACGGCACCATGACGAGGACGTTCGACCTCACCGGCAAGTCCGCGGCGGCGCTGTCGCTCAAGGGCAAGTACAGCATCGAGGAGACCTACGACTACCTCTACTTCGAGGCGTCGACCGACGGTGGTCAGACCTGGACCGACCTGGACGGCACCGTCAACGGCCAGCCGATCGGCGTCGACGGCGCCGGCCGCCCGGCCCTCGACGGCAGCAGCAACGGCGCCTGGGCGGACATCAACATTCCGCTGAACTCGCTGGCCGGCAAGGTGGCGCAGGTCCGCCTGCACTACGTCACCGACGGTGGCGTGTCCGAGGGCGGCTTCTTCGGTGACGCGATCACCGTGACCGCCGACGGCCAGACCGTGCTCAGCGACGGCGCCGAGACCGACGCGGGTTGGGCGCTCGACGAGTGGGAGGTCGTCGGTGCCACGTACACCGACGAGTTCGACAACTTCTACATCGCCGGCAACCGCTCGTACGTCTCGTACGACAAGTACCTGAAGACCGGCCCGTACTTCTTCGGCTACGCGAACACCCGCCCGGACTGGGTGGACCACTACGCGTACCAGGAGGGCCTGCTCATCTCGTACTGGAACACCCGCTGGGACGACAACAACACCGCCCCGGCATCCCCGACCAACCCGGGTGGTCACCCCGGTGAGGGTCGCAACCTGTACATCGACGCGCACCCGCGCCCGATCTACAACCTGACCGGGGCTCCGTGGCGGGCCCGCGTCCAGGTGTACGACGCACCGTTCAGCCTGAACAAGGCCGACTCGTTCACCCTGCACCTCAACAGCCAGCCGCAGTACATCCGTGGCCAGGCTGCTGAGCCGCTGTTCGACGACACCAAGAAGTACTTCTACGAGGAGCTGCCGAACCACGGCGTCAAGCTCCCCGCGACCGGTGTCAAGATCAAGGTTCTGGAGCAGGACGGCACCGCGATGAAGATCCGGGTCAGCTGACCACTGATCCCGCACCAACCAGCGACGCCCCGGGCAGGTCATCTGCCCGGGGCGTCGCCCTTTGTGCGCCACCTCCGGGATGGCCGGACCTGCCTCAGTCGAGCCGGTGCCCCTGGTCCCGCTCCGGGGCAACCCGGGGCTTTCCCCTGTTCAACGCGACCACCAGGGTCGCCTGCGGCAACCGGGTCCTAGGCTGTCTGCCATGACCGACCAGCGCGGCGGGGCCGTCGACGAGTCCTGTGTCCTCACCGAGGGGCCGTGGACGCACCGTTTCGTCGGCGCCAACGGCAGCCGGTTCCACGTGGTCGAGGGCGGCACCGGGCCGATGGTGCTCTTCCTGCACGGCTTCCCGGAGCACTGGTGGGCCTGGCACCAGATGCTGCCGGCCATCGCCGACGCCGGCTTCCGGGCGGTCGCCGTCGACCTGCGCGGCTACGGCGCCAGCGACAAACCACCCCGGGGGTACGACGGCTACACCCTCGCCGCCGACATCGCCGGGCTGATCCGCGC
Source organism: Micromonospora sp. NPDC047187 (assembly GCF_040643355.1). NCBI lineage: Bacteria > Bacillati > Actinomycetota > Actinomycetes > Micromonosporales > Micromonosporaceae > Micromonospora > Micromonospora sp. NPDC047187. Next base: position 221,101 of record NZ_JBEYUF010000002.1, on the reverse strand, counting down.
GCTCGGTGAACGATCCGCGACGATCGTCGGCAGCGGCCTCGGCGGCATGGTGGCCTGGACGGTGGCCTCGTTCCACCCGTCCCTGGTCCGCCGGCTCGTGGTGCTGGGGGCACCGCACCCGCTGCGACTGCGCGCCGCCATCTTCGCCGACCCGCGCGGGCAGTTCACCGCCTCCACCCCGGCGTTGAAGTTCCAGCTACCCCGCTACGAGCACGTGCTGACCCGCGACGGTGCGGCGGCCGTCGGCGAGATCATTCGCCGCTGGGGCGGCCCACAGTGGGTGGCCGGGCCGGACTTCGAGGCGTACGCCGAGCGGTGCCGGGAGGCGATGTGCATCCCGCAGGCCGCGTTCTGCGCGCTGGAGGGTTACCGCTGGGCGTTCCGCTCGCTGCTGCGACTGCACGGCTACCGGTTCGTCCGCCTGATGCAGAAGCCGCTGTCCACCCCGACCCTGCAACTGCACGGTGCCCTGGACACCGCCTCCCTGCCCCGCACCGCGCTGGGTTCCGGCCGGTACGTCGTCGCCCCGTACGAGTGGCGACTGCTCGACGGGGTGGGGCACTTCCCGCACCTGGAGGCACCGGAGCTGGTGCTCGGCGAAATCCTGCGGTGGGCGAAGACCTGACCGGTCAGACCCGCTGCTCCCGCAGGTCGGTGACCTCGGCGGCCGGCGCCCAACCCTGGTAGACGCCGAAGTCGAAGACCTCCAGCCGCATCGCCTCGGCCACCGGCCAGCGACCACCGGTGTACTCCACCCGCAGCCAGGCGTCGTGCTCGCCGAGCACTATGAACGGCTGCCCCTGCCAGGTGCAGGTGGTCCGCACGTACGCCAGATCCTCGATCTCGCTCACCGGCAGCACCCGGACGTAGCGGCCCGCGCGGACCTCCTCGAAGCCCTCGCCCGCCTCGGGCTGGTAGAGCCGGATCTCGTCGGCGTCCGGGCTGGCCTGGTATTCCCGGCCCTGCCAACGGGCCACGTAACCGTCGCGCATCACGCCTCCCCGACCCGTCGCCAGGTGACCGAGTCGGTGTCCAGCTCCGCGACCACCCGCTCGCTGCCGTCCGCGCCGATGCGCCAGAGTTGGGCACCGTGCGGCAGCCGTGCGCTGTCCACCTTGAACTCCGCCACCACGTCGCTGCTCTCACCCGGGGCGAAGCCGTTGCCCCGGAACGGCGGACGTTCGATGACCCAGCCCTCCATGGCCCGCATCGCCGGCTCGTTCTGACCGCCGTACGGGATGCGGTAGAGGCTCGGCCGGTGCGCCGGCCAGCGCAGCACGTAGATCTCCTCGGCGTCCGGAGCGAACGGCGAACCGGGGTAGCTGAGGCCCAGCGCCTCGTGCAGCTGAGCCGGTGTGGTCAGGTGGGACAGCTCACCGGCCCGGTGCACGAACCCGGACACCCGGTCGTACCCACGATCCAGGTAGTACGCGAGCTGGCTGGGGGCGATCGCCTTCTGCATGACCGTCGGCCGGGTCGGGTCGACCGCTGCGGGGGCGTACCGGGGACGGGCGGCGGGTTCGGCCACGGCCGGCGCTTCCACCTGGTCCACTTCCAGGTCGTCGCCGAGCCCCACCTCGGCGGCCCAGTTGGCCAACGCGACGATCTGCTCGCCGGGCAACTTGGCACCCACCGGCGTGCCCGGGTTGACGGCGAACGACCAGTCCTCGTCGGGCCAGCGCCGGATCAGTTGGGCGAACTTCACCCGGACCGTGTCGACGTCCCCCTCGACATGGTCGGCGAGGCGCTCCGACGACGTGTAGACCACCACGTACGTCTCGCCGTCGAGCTGCCCGGTACGCCAGACGAAGCCGGGATCCCCAGGGCGGCTTCCCCGCACCGAGTCCGGTGCGGCCGGCAGTAGCACCCGGGCCAGCAGCAGGGTGGACAGGAACGTGTCGGTACTGCCCGAGCCGGCGGCGCTGAGCAGGTCCTCCTCGACCGTGTTGGCCGGCTCGAACTCGACCGGCGGCGGCTCGTCGGCCGGCGGGTGCGGAACCTCGTCCGCGATCACGCTCGCGCCGCTGCCCTCGCCGCCGGCCTGGTCCGTACCGGCCGGGCCGGCCGACGAAACAGCAGTGTCGGCGCGGTCGTCACGCAGCGGGGCGTCGACGCGGCCGTCGAATCGCGGGTCGCCCAGCCCACCGCCGGGAGCGCCTGCCCCGGTCGGAATCACGGGGTGCGGGGCGGACGGGCTCGGGGCGGGCTGACCAGGGCTGAACGGCGTGGGCCCGGATGGGCTGGAACCGAAGGACGAGGGACCGAACAGGCCCGGACCGGGGGGCGTCGAGCCGAACGCCGGCGGGGCGGCCTCGGCGGGGCTGGGCCGCCGGGGCGCGTCGACCGGCGCGCTGCTCTCGACCGGGTCGGTGAGATCGCGGGACTCGATGATGGTGCCCTCGATGACGATGGGCGTGAAGCCGCGGCGCGGCGCGGGCGGCCCGGAGACCGGTTCCGCGACGGACACCGGCAGATCCTCCGCCGGGTCGAACCGGCCCGGCCGGGCCTGCGGAATCGCCTGCGTCTCGTCCGCCGATGGCCGCCCAGGCGCACCGGTCAGGGGAGGCTCACCGGTCATCCGGAACGCACGGGTGGGTTCCTCAGCCAGCGGGTTGTGCCGGCGCGGCGGCAGCGGCTGGGTGATCTCCTCGCCGGATGGCGGCGCGTCCATCCCGCGGGACGCGCCGAGACCGCCCTCCGGCCGTCGTACCGGCTGGGTGGCTGCCGGGTCCGCCGCCATCGGAAAGGCCCGCGTCGTGGTCTCGTCGGCCGGCGCATCGGCCGGGCGGCGGCGAGGGAAGGGCTGGCTGCCTCGTCCGAACCGGGTCGGCGGGGCCGCCCGGTCACCGGGGCGCCCCCCGCTCGGGGCGGGATCGCGGGCCGGGCTGGGGTCGAAGAAGGAGCGCCGGGGCGCGGCCTGGGGGCCACCGTTGCCGTTAGCCGGAGCGGGGCCGTCGACGTCGCCCGGCCGGGTCGCTGCTGCCGGCCAGCCAGCGCCCGGCCCGGCCTGGTCGGTGGTGGGGCCGGCGGTCGCCAACGGGGTGAACCGGGACGGCCGGCCGGCACGGGGCAGCGCTCCGTTGCCCGGCGCGGGCCGGGGCGGCTCGGTCGGGTGCCGCTGACCGGCGGCGGGCAGGTCCTCCTCGCCAGGTCGGCGCGGCGGCTCAGCGGGGACGGGCGGCCGGGGCGCCGGACCCGGCACCGGCGGGGCACCCACCCGAGGGCCCGGGCTCCGCGCGGGCCTTCGGGGTGCGAGCGGAGCACTCTCGGGCCCGGACGGGGTCACCCCCGTCACGGGAGGCGATCCAGTGGCTGGCGCGGCGTCCCGCGGTGGCATGCCGGGCCGGGTGCGGGCCAACGTCTCGGCTCGCTCCAGGCGAGCGCGGGCACCCATGGCACGGCCGGGCAGTCGCACGTCGCCTCGGGACAGCTGGGACACGAACCAGGCCGGCAGGTAACCCTCGACCGGCAGACCCGGATTGACGGCGAGCCACCACTCGTGATTGGGCCAGCTGGCCGCGAGATCGGCGAAGGGGATGCGTCGGTTGCTGCCGGCGTGATCGCCGAGGCAGGCTCGCAGGGCGGCGGCGGAGGTGAAGGCCAGGACGTGGGTCCGGCCGCCGGTGGTCCAGGTGCCCCATCCGGCGGGTGGCTGGCCGGGCTGCGTCGGCGCGGAGACCGGCAGCAGCACATCGGTGCGGGACAGGAGCCGGAAGTAGAGCTCCTGGTCGTTGGCGCGCAGCGCGTCGCGCATCGCCACCTCGGCCTCCGTGGCCGGCTCCCATGCGGTCACGGCCACCTCCCCTTCCGAGAACAGGCCACAGGTATCGCGTACAACCTACAAGGTGGTACCAAGATCACAATGGCTGGCCGGCGGCGGCCTGCCAGGGCCCGGAGGAGGAGATAACATCCCGTTCCGGAGCCGACGCGATACGGAGGGTGTCGATGTCCCAATCGATCACGCGCCCGGTCCTCGCAGGTCTGGCCGCCAGCCTGTTGACCGTACCGGCCCTTCCGACCGTCGCCGCCACCGCCGGGCTCCGGGCGGCGCCGGCGTGCGCGACAGCACTCGCCCCCGTCCGGCCGGTCGCGGCCAGGCCCTGGCCACAGCAACGGTACGACCCGGCGCGGCTCGCGCCGCTGGCCACCGGCGCCGGGGTGACCGTCGCGGTGGTCGACTCCGGGGTGGACCGGGTGCACCCGCAGCTGGCTGGACGGGTGCTGGCCGGCGTCGACCTGCTCGACCCCGGCGGGGACGGCGGTCGGGACTGCGCCGGGCACGGCACCGGTGTGGCGAGCATCATCGCCGCGGCACCCCGCTCGGACGTCGCCTTCCGCGGTCTGGCACCGGGTGCCCGAATCCTGCCGGTGCGGGTGAGTGAGCAGCAGGTTGTGCAGGGACGGGAGTCGGGGCGCACGGTCAGCGCCGACGAGTTCGCCCGGGCCATCCGGTGGGCCGTAGATCATGACGCCGACGTGGTGAACCTGTCCGTGGTGCTGTACGCGGACGACCCGGAGGTCCGTTCGGCAGTGCGGTACGCGGTCGACCGGGACGTGGTGCTGGTGGCCGCCGCCGGCAATCTGCACGACAGCGGGAACCCCCGACCGTTCCCCGCCGGCTACGACGGGGTGCTCGGCGTGGGCGCGATCGGGGCGGACGGCGGGCGGGCGGCGTTCTCGCAGACCGGCCCGTACGTCGACCTGGTGGCCCCGGGCAGCGAGGTGCTGACCGCCGCGCCCGGTGCCGGCCACCATCGGGTCGAAGGCACCAGTTACGCGGCGCCCTTCGTGGCCGCCACCGCCGCGTTGCTGCGGCAGTACCGGCCGGAGCTGACCGCCGCCCAGGTGGCGGAGCGGATCATCGCCACCGCCGACCCAGCTCCGGGCGCGGGCCGGGGCGGCGGATACGGCGCCGGGGTGTTGAACCCCTACCGGGCGGTCACCGAGACCAGCGGCGGCCGTGCGGCCGGCGCGCGGCCGGTCGCCGCCCTCGCCGACGACCGGGCCGACCCGGCGCAGCTCGCCCGCCAGGCCCGCCGGGCCGCCGCACGGGACCGAGCCCTGCTGGTCGGGGCGGTGGCCGGCATCACGGCGGTCACAGTGGCGCTGCTCGCCCTGGTGGTGCCCCGTGGTACCCGTCGACGCTGGCGCCCGGCCGGCCCGGCCTGAGCCCGCCCGCGCACGGCCTGAGCCCGCCCGCGCACGGCCTGAGCCCGCCGGCGTGCGGCCCTGACCGCCGACCGGTTGCGGGCGGGGCGCTGGCCCGGACACGGTCAGCGCTCCCGGCCCACATCGCTCACTGGAACAGCCCGGTGTTCTTCTTTTCGGTGTCCAGGTAGTCGGTGGCGGAGTCGTTCACCGCCAACCTGATGTCACGCAGCATGGCCTGCAGGTCCTGCGAGGCCGAGCGCCACTTCGCCTGCCGCTGCTCGTATGCCTGTCGCGCCTCGCCCGTCCAGCTCGCCACCAGTGGGGCGGCGTCGCGTTCGAGTTGGCCGAGTTGCGCGTCGAGGGTGTTCAACGCCTTCTGAATGTCAGCGCCGGCCTGCTGCAGCGCGGCGAAGTTGACGACCAGCACACCATGGTCCATCGGATTCCCTCCCCAAGCGGGATCAGAGCGGCAACTGGATGCCGCCGCGGTTGGTGCCGGCCACCCGGCTGGACACCTCGTCGTCGGACACGTCGTACTGCCGACCGGCGGTGCGGATCGCACCGGCGGTCTCGCGCAGCGCGCGGTGCAGCGCCGCCTGGTCCTGTGACCACTGCTGCTTGACCTGCTCGAACGACCGGCCACCAGCGCCACGCCAGGCCTGCTGCAACACCTCCAGCTCGGCCAGCAGGCCGGTCAGCATGGACTGCAACGACTGGTCCACCTGCTCGAACTTCGCGGCAGTCTGCTGCATCACCGCTGCTTCTGCCTTGGTTTGGGACATCCGGACGTCACCTCGTCTCTCGGATCGCACCTGGCCGTCGACGCGCCCACCCTGGGGCGACGCGTCGTCGCTTGGCCCGGTCGTCGAGCACTGAGACACGGGTCAGCGAAGGACTTCGTGGCTGACGGTAGCGACCTCGTAGCGGTTCTGCTACCCCACCGGCTTCCCCTGTGGACAACCGAGGAGCCCATCGGTCGCTTACGATGTGCCGCAGCCACGTCGCGGCGTGTGACGGACCGCCGGAGGGCGGCCGGCCGCCCGACCCGGTCCCCAATGGTCGAGGAGGCACGGTGCCGGCGATCACCACCGGAGGGCCGCACCCGCCGACCCCGGTCGGGCCCGAGGCAGGCGCCTCCGCACGGGTGGGCGGGCCGGGTCGACCCACCGACCGGGGCCCGGGACCGGTCGATCAGCGCATCCCCCGTCGCCGGTCGCCGGTGGCCCACTGGGTCGCACTCGGCCGTCGGGCGGCTGCCGGAGCGCGAGCCGGCCAACTGGTCACCGCACAGGTCGCGGCGGCGCTGGTGCTCGTCACCCTCGGCCGACCCGCACCGGTCGTCGCGGCGGCCGTACTGGTGGCCGTGCTGCTGGTGGCCGCCGCCTGGGTGCCGGTGCGGGGGCGGTGGCTGTTCGAGTGGCTGGGCACCGCCATCGGGCACCTCACCCGCCGGCGGGCGTTGAGCGGGCCGGCCGACCCGGCCGAACTGCTCGACCTGGTCGCCCCGGGCACCGTCGTCCGCTCGACCGAGTTGACCGGCGGGCCGGCGGCCGTCCTGGAGGACACCACCGGCATGGTCGCGCTCCTGGAGCTCGGTGACCCCGGCGACCTGCTGGGCGACGTGTCCCAGGCGATTCCCGCCCCGGCCGCGTTGCTCCCCCCGACCGGGCCGGACCAGCCCCCGCTGCTGGTCCAACTGCTGCTCGCCGGTGCGCCGGCGCCGGTGCCGAGCGCCGGTGGCACTGTCGGCACGTCGTACCGGCAGCTCACCGACGGGCGGCTCCCCGGGCGCGAGCGGGCGGTGGTGGCGGTCCGGGTGCTGCGGGTGAACGGTTGGTCCGAGGAGGACCTGCGCCGGGTGCTCGCCGGCACGGTCCGCCGGATCGTCCGCCGGCTCGGGCCGTTGGCCGCGAGGCCGCTCGGGGTGCCGGCGGCGCTGCGTGTCCTGGGCGAGTTGGCCCACCACGACGGCGAACCGGTCCGGGAGTCCTGGCCGGCGATCCGGTCCGGCACTCTCGTCCAGGCCACCTTCCGTCTGCTCCACTGGCCCGACGCGGGTGCTGCGGCTGGACGCCGGCTGGTGCCCCGCCTGCTCGCACTGCCGGCGACGGCCACGACGGTGTCGATCTGCTCAGGCCCGTCGCCGACGATGTCGACGTCGTCGGGTCCGCCGGCGGCCGGCGGAGTGCCGACCGAGCTGACCGTACGCCTGGCCGCCGCGACGGCGACCGAGTTGGCGGCGGCCACCGAGGCGCTGACCCGCCTGGTGACCGACCTGGGCGGAAAACTACGCCGACTGGACGGCGCCCACCTGAGCGGGCTCGCCGCCACGCTGCCGTTGGCGCTGACGGCACCCGGGGCGCAGCCCCGCCCACCGACGCCCGGAGCGCGACCCGGCTCGGCGGTCGACGACTGGGAGCTGTCCCTGGGCGACGCGGGAATGATGGTCGGCACCAACCGGCACGGGCGAGCCGTCACAGTGCGACTGTTCCGGCCGGAGAGCACCCGTGTGCTGCTGGTCGGCGGGGTGCGGGCAGCCCAGCTGGTGGCCCTGCGCGCCCTGGCACTCGGCGCCCTGGTGGTGGTGCAGACCGCCCGGCCACGCGCCTGGGAACCGTTCATCCGAGGGGTTGGCGCGCCGGGCGGCACGATCCCGTTGCTCCCTCCCGGTCGGGCGGTCGCCGACGGGGTGGGCACCGCGCTGCGTCCGTTGCTGCTGATCGTCGACGCCGGGCCGGTGGCGGCCGAGGCCGCGCCGGGCCCGCCGTGGCGGGCCACCCTTGTGGTACGCGACGAGCTGACCCCGGCCGATGTGGACGCGTTGAGCCGCGCCGACCTGGCGTTGCTCCAGCCACTGACCTCCGCCGAGGCCACCCTGGCCGGAGCCGCGCTGGGGCTGGGCGGCTCGGCCGAGTGGCTGACCCGGATCCGGGAGGACATGGTGGCCGTGGTCAACCGTCGGGCGCTGCGCTGGGCACTGCTCTCCCCCACTCCGATCGAGGCACAACTGATCGGCCCGCCGACGCGCGCCTGATTCCACCGGGACGGCCAGCCGGCGGGTTACGTCGGTGCGGTGTCCGTGGCACGATCCCCGCCATGGGTTTTCTGAAAGGTCTGCTGATTCGGCTGGCCAGCACAGCTCTGGCTTTCTGGCTGGCCACGCTCCTCATCCCGGGCATCTCCCTGGATTCGAACTCGGCCACCGAGACGGTGACCACGCTGCTCCTGGTGGCGGTGATCTTCGGCGTGGTCAACGCGGTTCTCCAGCCGATCATCAAGACCGTCGGTTGTGGCTTCTACCTCCTGACCCTGGGTCTCATCGCCCTGGTGGTGAACGGGTTGCTCTTCCTGCTCACCAGCTGGATCGCCGACCAGGCCGGGCTGCCGTTCTCGGTGGACGGTTTCTGGCCGGCAGCAGTGCTCGGCGCTCTCTTCGTGAGCATCGTGACCTGGATCCTCGGCGCCGTCCTCGACCGGGACTGACCGCCGACCAGCCAGCACCGCCCCGGTCCGTCCGGGGCTCCGACCTCGGCCGGGGCCCCGGCGGGCCGTTGACCAGAGTTCGGGAATGTGGCGGCCGGACCGCCCACCTCGGCGGTTAGCGTCGCGGCATGTTCTCGCTGACCTATTCCGACGGCCACCTGCTCAGTACCGATCCGGCGCGGATCGACCTGGACCTGGTGCACCACTGGTTGTCCACCGACGCGTACTGGGCGCTCGGACGGGACCGGGAGACCACCGAGCGGTCGTTCGCCGGCTCGCTGCCGTTCGGCATCTACCGGCCGGAGGACGGCCGCCAGGTCGCGGTGGCCCGGGTCGTCACTGACGGTGCCACCTTCGCCTGGCTCTGCGACGTGTACGTCGACCGGGCCGCCCGGGGTCGAGGGCTGGGCGGGTGGCTGGCCGGCGCGGTCCGCGACCACCTGGACGAGCTGGGCGTACGCCGGATCCTGCTCTGCACCAACGACGCCCACCAGGTGTACGCGGGGGTGGGCTTCACCCCGCTGGACGCGCCGCAACGGTGGATGCAGCTGGACCGTCGAGCCCCGGTGACCCCGATCACCGGAAAGGAACAAAGCAGCACTACGCCCCTTACGGTGGAGGCGTGACGCCACTCCGTCTGGGATACCTCTACGGCCTCGGCGCGTACCTGCTCTGGGGTTTCTTTCCGCTCTACCTGAAGCTGCTGCGACCCGCCGGCCCGCTGGAAATCCTGTCCCACCGGATCGTCTGGTCGGTGGTCTTCGTGGCGCTGCTACTGGCGGCGCTGCGCAACGTCGGCTTCCTGCGGTCGCTGCTGCGCCGCCCCTGGGCGGTGGCGGGGATCGTCGCCGCCGCCGCGTTGATCGCTGTGAACTGGGGCGCCTACATCTACGGGGTCAACTCCGACCGGGTGGTGGAGACGGCGCTCGGCTACTTCATCAACCCGCTGGTAGTGGTGCTGCTCGGGGTGACGGTGCTGCGGGAGCGGCTGCGCCCGGCGCAGTGGGTGGCGCTGGGGATCGGCGCGTCGGCGGTCGCGGTGCTCACCGTGGACTACGGCCGGCTGCCCTGGTTGGCGTTGACCCTGGCGTTCAGCTTCGCCGGCTACGGCCTGGTGAAGAAGCGGCTCGGGCTGCCGGCGGCGGAGGGGCTCTTCGTCGAGTCGGCGGTGCTGGCGTTGCCGGCGCTGGGCTACCTGGGCTGGCTGACGGCGAGGGCCGACCTGACCTTCGGGCACGTCTCGGCCGGGCACACAGCGCTGCTGGTGCTGGCCGGCGCGGCCACGGCGGTTCCCCTGCTGCTGTTCGCCGGGGCGGCCAACCGACTGCCCCTGAGCAGCCTCGGCATGATCCAGTACCTGGCGCCGATCCTTCAGCTCGGCTGCGGGGTGCTGATCTTCCACGAGCCGATGCCGCCGGCCCGGCTGGCCGGCTTCGCGCTGGTCTGGCTGGCCCTGATCGTCTTCACCGCCGACGCCGTCCGAACCTCCCGCCGCACCCGCCAGTCCCGCCAACAGACCCCCGCCCCCACCCCACTCCCCACCCCCTGACCCCGCGATCTTGCAGTTTCGGTGGTCTATATGCCTGCCATGCCCCTTATGGAACGGCAGAAAGTGCAAGATCGCGAAGGACCGGGGTGGGTGGGTGGGTGGGTTTAGGGGACGGCGTAGGTCAGTAGGGGCGTGCCGTCGGCTTTTTGCAGCTCCACGCTCACCAGCTCGGCGTCGGTGAACCTCGTCGCGCCGGTGAAGCTGAGGTCGTCGCCGGGCGCCGCCAACCAGGAGCCGATCTGCTCGGTGGCGCCGTTCGGGCCCCGCGCCACCAGCCGGAACGGGTACGCCTTGCCGTAGCTCGTCCGCGCGTCGTACCCGCAGCGCATGGTCACCTGGGTGCCCCACTTGGTGCCGGTGAGCCCGAGGTCGGCGTGCACCGGCCCGGCGGCGGCCACCGGCCGCATGGCGACCATCGACACCTGTGGTGTCGATGTGCCCTGCGCGCCGGGCGGCCCGGACGGGTCGACCGTTCGGGGCAGCGCCACTGCGGTGCCCACGCCGACCAGCAGCGCCAGCCCGGCGGCGGCCAGTGTGGTCAGTGCGTACCGTCGCCGGTCCGCGGCGCGTTCCCGACGACGGCGCTGGCGGGCCTCGTCGAGCAGTGCGGGCACCCGGGGCGGGGCCGGCGGCGGCAGGATCTGCTCCAACCCCGCCGGGTCGAGGCGCCCGAGCAACCCGGGCAGGACGGCGATCTCGGCGACCGCCTCCCGACACTCGGCGCACCCGCCGAGGTGCCGCTCGTAGGCCGCCCGTTCGGCGGGGGCCAGGGCGCCCAGCACGTACGCGCCGTCGTCGTACGCGAACTCGCACCGGGTCATCCCGTCACCCCCATCTCGGCCAGGACCAACCGTAGAGACCGCAGCGCGTAGTGGGTGCGGGATTTCACGGTCCCTGGCGGTACGCCCAGGCGGGACGCCGCCTCGGCCACCGACCGCCCCTGGTAGAAGCACTCGACCAGCACCTCCCGGTGGGTCGGGCTGAGCCGGTTCAGCGCCTCGGCGACGGTCCACGCCTCCACCGCCCGTTCGGCCTCGTCGATCACCTCGGGCGGTTCGGGCAGATCGTCGGTGAACACCTCGCCGACCCGGGTGGATCGGCGCCGCCAGGCGTCGATGGCCAGGTTGCGGGCGGTGGTGAACAGCCAGGACCGCACCGATCCACGCCTCGGGTCGAGTGACTCCGGATGTCGCCAGGCCCGCAGCAGCGTCTCCTGCACCAGGTCCTCGGCCCGCTGCCGGTCCCCGTTGACCAGCCGCAGAGCATGGGCGTACAGCGCCTCCGCGTGCTCGTCGTGCAGCGCGCGCAGCAGTTGGGCGTCGTGGTCGCTGATGGCGGTCTCCTCGCTTCCGGCGCGCGTCCGGCGGTGCGTTCGCTCGGGAATACGTGCTGTCACGCCGATCGGTTCAGCCCGAGGTCAGACCGGTTGCGTGGTGGTGCCACCGACGAAGGTGTTCATGCCCGGTTCACATCGCGGCTGACGAGCGCTCACCACGTCCTCCTAGCGTCCGGCTGGTACGCCGCCTGTCGTGCCACCGACTTCTCTGGAGGCTTCCCCCATGAGCGACCGTCCCCGGCTGCTCCCCCTGTTGAACGGCACCCGCCATGGCACCCGTGATGCCATGACCTGTCTGTACCGGTGCGGAAACGCGTGTGACCACCCGGTCCCGAACACCTCCGACAACGCGTACTTCGGTGACGTGGTGAACGCCGAGGTGTCGCGGCGTGGCGTGGTCCGGGCCGGCGCGGTCGGCGCGCTGGTGCTCGGCTTCGGCGGCGCGGCAGCCGGCGCGCTCGCCGGAGCGGCCCCGGCCATGGCGGCCCCGACCGCCCCGGACGTACCGGAGAACTTCGGGTTCGGTCGTCCCGGCACCGGGGTCGGCAACGGCGCGCTGACCTTCAAGCCGATCCCACCGAACAAGCTGGACACCCTGGTCGTGCCGAACGGCTACGACCACGCCGTGGTGATCAAGTGGGGTGACCCGGTGCTGCCGGGCGCGCCGGAGTTCGACCTGCACCACCAGACCGCCGCCGCGCAGTCCAAGCAGTTCGGTTACAACAACGACTTCGTGGGCGTGCTGCCGCTGGACAAGCAGGGCAAGCGGGCACTGCTCGTGGTCAACCACGAGTACACGAACGAGGACCTGATGTTCCCGGGCTTCCCCGGCCTGGACGGGCTCTCCGTGGAGCAGCTGCGCACCGCCATGGCCGCGCACGGCATGTCAGTGGTGGAGCTTGAGCGGGTCGCGGGCACCGGGCAGTGGAAGCCGGTGGGCAAGGGCCCACGGCCGTACAACCGGCGGGTCACCGCGCTGAGCACCAAGTTCGACCTGACCGGCCCGGCCGCCGGCTCGGCCTGGCTGAAGACCGCCGCCGACCCCAGGGGCCGCACTGTCGTCGGCACGCTGAACAACTGCGCCGGTGGCGTGACCCCGTGGGGCACTGTGCTTTCCGGCGAGGAGAACTTCAACCAGTACTTCGTGGGCGCCGACGCCGCCCCGGCCGAGCTGAAGCCGAAGCTGGACCGTTACGGCATCAGCACCGCCAGCCGCTACCCCAGCGGCAGCCGCAAGTGGGAGCGCGCGGACGAGCGCTTCGACCTGGCGAAGCACCCCAACGAGGCACACCGGTTCGGCTGGATCGTCGAGATCGACCCGTTCGACCCGGAGAGCCGCCCGCGCAAGCACACCGCGCTGGGCCGGTTCAAGCACGAGGGCGCCAACGTGATCGTCGCGAAGGACGGCCACGTGGTCGCGTACATGGGCGACGACGAGCGGTTCGACTACCTCTACAAGTTCGTCTCGGACAAGAAGTTCATGAAGGGCAACTCCTGGGCTGCCCGCAAGCACAACCTGACCCTGCTGGAGTCCGGCACGCTCTACGTGGCGAAGCTCGACCAGACCAGCGCCGCCGAGATCGACGGCACGGGCAAGCTCCCCGCCGACGGCGCGTTCAACGGTCGGGGTCGCTGGATCAGGCTGGTCAGCGGCAACCGGTCGTTCGTCGACGGGATGACCGCCGCCGACGTGCTCACCTTCACCCGGCTCGCCGGTGACAAGGTCGGCGCGACCAAGATGGACCGCCCCGAGGACGTCGAGCCGAGCCTGCTCACCGGCAAGGTGTACGTGGCGCTGACAAACAACACCAACCGGGGCGTCGGCAGCAACCCGAAGGCGGACGAGGCCAACCCGCGCAACGCCAACAAGCACGGGCAGATTCTGGAGCTGGTCGAGGACCGCAACGACAACACCTCGGAGACCTTCGCCTGGTCGCTGCCGATCGTCTGCGGCGACCCGACCGACCCGTCGACCTTCTTCGCCGGGTACGACAAGACCAAGGTCTCCCCGATCTCCTGCCCGGACAACGTCGCCTTCGACGCCACCGGCAACCTCTGGATCTCCACCGACGGCAACGCGCTGGGCAGCAACGACGGCCTGTTCGCCACCGCCGTGGAGGGCCCGGAGCGGGGTCACCTCAAGCAGTTCCTGACGGTGCCGCTCGGCGCGGAGACCTGCGGCCCGTTCATCACCGGCGACAACCGCTCGGTCTTCGTCGCCGTGCAGCACCCCGGCGAGATCACCGGGGCCTCGGTGGAGAACCCGGCCTCGAACTGGCCCGACGGTGACTACGCCAAGCCGGGCGTGGTGGTCACCTGGCGCCTCGACGGCGGCCCGGTGGGCAGCTGACGTCGTACCCGCGGCCGAGCGGCCGCTGACGTTGCTCCGGCGGTCCGGCGCCGGACCGCCCCGAGAGGCCCTCTCCCAGCCCGGGAGAGGGCCTCTCGGCGGTCAGTTGTCGGTGGCGATGCTGTCGGCCACGCCGCGGGCCACTGTGAGCAACTTGGCGCGTACCACCCGGGCGGAGGTCATCATCTCGCTGGCCGGCAACGCGCAGGCCAGCACGACCCGGCGTTCCATGTCCTTGTCCGGCGCGACGAGCACCGCGGCGCAGGCCACCCCCTGGCGGAACTGCCCCATCTCCAGTTGCATGCCACGCCGGTCGCCGGCGGCCAGGTCGGCCTCGAAACTCTCGGTGGTGGTCAGCGTGGCGGTGGTGAACGGGCGCATGCCGTACTCGCGCAGATAGCGGTAGCGCTGGTCGGTAGTGAGGGTGGCGAGCAACGACTTGCCGAGCGCTGTCGCGTGCGCCCCCTCGTCGAAACCGGGGACCAGATCCTCCAGGTAGGGCGACCGGTGCCCCTCGGCGACCGCTGTGAGGGCCACCTGACCGCCGACGAACCGACCGAGGTAGTGGCTGTAGCCGGTGTCCAGGGCGGCCCGCCGCAGCGTCTCACCGACCGCCGGCGGGCCCCGGAACGCCGTCACCAGCTCCCGGTACCGGTCGGCCACCTCCAACCCCACGATGTACGTGCCGTCCTCGCGACGGATCACGTAGCCCTCGTAGGCGAGGGTGCGGACCAGGTGGTAGGTGGTGGCCACTGTCAGCTCGCAGCGCCGGGCGATCTGCTTGACGGTCAGGCCCTTCGGGGCGCGACCGACCGACTCCAGCACCCGTAGCGCTCGGGACACGCTGCGAATCAGGTCCGAAGGTTCTGCCAAGGGGTCGCGCACAACCACCTCCGCCGCCGGGGACTTACACCATATGAAAAACAGGCCCAGTGCGAAATGCCTGTTCGGGTCGAGGATGCCAGATCACCATCCACAGCTTGTGCCCCGCCAGTCACCAAGAGTGCTGTGAGCGGGGCTCGCGTAGGTTTGCCGAACGATGACCGACACCTCCAACACCCCCGATCCGGCCGTTGCCCGACCCCGTCCGGTCCGGGCCAGCGCCGGCGCAGTCGTCACCACAGTGGCCTGCGTACTCCCCGTCTTCCTGCTCGGCGGTCTCGCCGTGCAGATGGGCACGGACCTCGGCTTCTCGCCGGCCGGCCTGGGCCTGGCCGTCTCCGTCTACTTCGGGATCAGCGCGCTGGCCTCGGTGCCCTCCGGGCGGTTGGTCGAGCGGTACGGGCCGGCAGTGGTGGCCCGCTGCGGCATCCTGCTGGCCGCCGGGTCGATGCTGGCCGTGGCCGCCTTCGCCCGGTCGTACCCGGTGCTGGTCGGCCTGCTCGCGCTCAGCGCCGCCGCGAACGCGCTCGGCCAGTTGGCCAGCAACGCCGCGCTGGCCCAGCACGTGCCGGCCCGGCGGCAGGGGCTGTCGTTCGGTGTCAAGCAGGCCGCCATCCCGGTCTCCACCCTGCTGGCCGGGGTGGCGGTGCCCACCATCGCGCTCACCGCCGGCTGGCGCTGGGCGTTCGTGGCCGCCGCCGTGGCCGCGCTGGCGACGCTGGCCGCCGTACCCCGGCAGATGCCCGGCCCGGCCCGGCGGGCCGGCGCCGCGCGCGCCGGTCGGGCGACGGCGGCGCTGGTGGTGATCGGCGCGGCGGCGACGTTGGCCTCGGGCGCGGCCAACTCGCTGGGCACCTTCCTGGTGGACTCCGCCGCAGCCCGGGGTCTGTCGCCGGGCCTCGCCGGCCTCACCCTGACCCTGGGTAGCGCGGTCTGCGTGGCGTCTCGGGTGGGCGCCGGCTGGGTGGCCGACCGCCGCGAGACCGGCCACGTCGCCCTCATCGCCGCGATGCTGCTCGTCGGCGCGGCCGGGCTGGGCCTGCTCGCGTTGACCGGCTCGGTGCCGTTGGTGGTCGGCGTGGTGCTCGGCTTCGGCCTGGGCTGGGCCTGGCCCGGCCTGATGAACTTCGCCGTGGTCCGGCTCCACCCGCAGTCACCGGCCGCCGCCACCTCGATCACCCAGACCGGGGTGTACGCGGGCGGCTGTCTCGGCCCGCTGAGCCTGGGCCCACTCGCCGCCCACCTCGGTTACCCGGCGATGTGGACCATCGCGGCCGTGGCGATGCTGCTCGCCGCCGCCCTCATGCTCGTCGGCAGCCGACTGTTGACCCGCGCCGCCGCCGCAGCGGGCCGGGGCGTGGATCAGCTGGTGCGGTCGGCGATGTAGTCGCAGAGCGACTCGAGCGCGCTGCGGGACGGGCCCTGTGGCAGCGGGGCGAGCTGCGCGCGGGCCTCCTCGGCGTAGCTGCGCACGGTCTCCCGGGCCCGCTTGAGCGCCGCGCTCTCCCGGAGCAGCCCCAACGCCTCGGCGTGCAGCGCGTCGTCGGTCAACGGGCCGGTCGCCAGGATCTCCCGCAGCCGCACCGACGACGCGTCGGAGTCGTCCGCCTCGCGGGCGTAGAGCACCGGCAGCGTCGGGACACCCTCGCGCAGGTCCGTGCCGGGGGTCTTGCCCGACTGCACCGACTCGGAGGCGATGTCCAGCAGGTCGTCGGAGAGCTGGAAGGCGACGCCGATCGTCTCGCCGTACCCGGCCAGGGCCTCCACGTGCTCAGGGGCGGCGCCACCGAACATGCCACCGAAACGGGCGGACGTGGCGATCAGCGAGCCGGTCTTCTCGGCGATCACGTGCAGGTAGTGGGCCACCGGGTCGTCGTCGGCGCGCGGCCCGACCGTCTCCGCGATCTGGCCGTGCACCAGCCGGGCGAAGGTGCGCGCCTGCAACCGGACCGCCTCGGGGCCCAGGTCGGCGGCGATGTCCGCCGCGCGGGCGAAGAGGTAGTCGCCGACCAGGATGGCGACCGAGTTGGTCCACCGGGAGTTCGCGCTCGGCGCGCCCCGACGGACGGCGGCCTCGTCCATCACGTCGTCGTGGTAGAGGGTGGCGAGGTGAGTGAGCTCCATCACCACGGCGGCCGGGACCACCTGCGCACCGGTCGGGTCACCGAACTGGGCGCCGAGCGCCACCAGCAACGGCCGGAACCGCTTCCCGCCGGCCTCGACGAGGTGCCGGGCGGCCTCGGTGACGAACGGGTCGGCACTGGCCACGCTGGCCCGCAACTCGACCTCGACCGTGTCCAGAAGACCCAGCACGGACGCCTCGACACGGGGATCGGAGAGGCTGAGGCCAAGCGCGCCGAACTGACTCGTGCTCGCCCGACCCCGTCGACCGCCGGAGCCGGAGGCACCTGAACGCTCGCCCGCCGGATTCACCACGCTATCAACCATGCCACACCCGTTCGACCTGCTCCGGCCCGGGGATACGCACCGGGGGCCGGCACGTGAACACGCGCCGACCCCTGGTGATCGAACCTTCGGTTACCGAACGAATTCGGCGGCTCCGGCAGCCAGATCGAGCAGCGGCGCCGGGGCGACACCCAACACCAGGGTCGCCAGCACACCGATCATCAGCGCGGCGGAGGTTAGCCCACCGGGCACCATGACGGTCGGGGTGGACTCGCCCGGCTCGGAGAGCCACATCATCACCACGACCCGCAGGTACGGGAACGCGAGGATCATGCTGGTCAGCACACCGGCGATCACCAGCCAGGCCTGGCCACCCTCCAGCGCCGGCCCGAAGATGGCGAACTTGCTGGTGAAGCCGCTGGTCAGCGGAATACCGGCGAAGGCCAGCAGGATGAACGTGAACAGCGCGGCGAAGAACGGCGACCGGCGGCCCAGCCCGGCCCAGCGGGACAGGTGGGTGGCCTCGCCGTCGTCGTCCCGTACCAGCGTCACCACGGCGAACGCGGCCAGCACCGAGAAGCCGTACGCGACCAGGTAGAACATCGTGCCGGCCAGCCCGTCGCGGCTCGGCGCCAACACACCGACAAGCAGGTAGCCGGCGTTGGCGATCGAGGAGTACGCGAGCAGCCGCTTGATGTCGGTCTGGGTGACAGCGAGCACCGCGCCCACCAGCATGGTCAGCACCGCCACCGCGCCGAGGACCGGCGTGAAGTCCCAGTTGGCGTCGGCGAACGCGACCTGGAAGACGCGTAGCAGGGCACCGAACGCGGCGACCTTGGTGCAGGCCGCCATGAACCCGGTGACCGGGGTCGGAGCACCCTGGTAGACGTCCGGGGTCCAGACGTGGAACGGGGCCGCCGCGGCCTTGAAGAGCAGACCGATGGCGAGCAGCGCCATGCCGGCGAAGAGGAGCACCGGGCTGGCCGGCGACTCGCCCACCGCCGCGTGGATGGTGGCGAAGTCGACGCCGGCCGTGCGGCCCGGGATGCCGGAGGTGAAGCCGTAGATCAGGGCCACGCCGAACAGGAAGAACGCAGAGGCGTACGCGCCGAGCAGGAAGTACTTCATCGCCGCCTCCTGGCTCAGCAGACGCCGGCGACGGGCCAGCGCGCAGAGCAGGTAGAGCGGCAGGGAGAAGACCTCGAGTGCGATGAACATGGTCAGCAGGTCGTTCGCCGCCACGAAGATCAGCATGCCGCCGATCGCGAACGTGGTCAGCGGGTAGACCTCGGTGAGACCGTTGCGCCCCTCGGCCTGCCGCCGGTCGTCGGCCGACTCCGCGGTCACCGCGGCCTGGGCGACGAACGCCCCGCCCCGCTCGACCGAGCGGTCACCGATCAGCAGCAGCGCCATCGCTGCCAGCACCAGGATCGCGCCCTGGAGGAAGAGCGTCGGCCCGTCGATCGCGAGCGCCTGACCCGCGGTGATGATCCGCTCATCGGCGCTGAGGACCACCATGGTCAGGGCCGCGAGCACCGCGAGCAGCGCCAGCGTCAACTGCACCACGTGCCGCCAGCGACGAGGCACCAGGGCCTCGACCAGCACGCCGAGCAACGCCGTGCCCAGCATGATCAGGATCGGAGAGATCGCCGCGTAGTCGATCGACGGCAGCTTCAACTCGGTCACTTTGCCGCCTCCTGGACGGTGCCGCCCACGGACGGCGCCGGGTCGGTTCTGCCGATGTCGTCCATGGTCGCCTGGACGGCGGGGTTGATCACGTCAGTGACCGGCTTGGGGAAGAAGCCGAGCAGCACGATCAGCGCGATCAGCGGGGCGACCACTACCTTCTCGCGCAGGTTGAGGTCCCGGCGCATGCCGTCGACCTCGGTCAGCGCCGGGTTGAGGGTGCCCTGGGTGGTGCGCTGCACCATCCACAGCACGTACGCGGCGGCCAGGATGATGCCGAGCGTGGCGATGACCGCGACCGGCTTGTTCACGGTGAAGGTGCCGATCAGCACCAGGAACTCGGAGATGAACGGCGCAGTGCCGGGCAGCGCGAGCGAGGCGAGACCGGCGAAGAAGAGCACCCCGGCGAGCACCGGGACGAGCTTGCCGGCGCCACCGAAGTCGCTGATCAGCGCCGAACCACGCCGGGAGATCAGCATGCCCACCACCAGGAAGAGCAGGCCGGTGGCCAGCCCGTGGTTGAGCATGTAGAGCACCGCGCCGGTGCCGGCCTGGGTGGTGAAGGCGAAGATGCCCACGCCGATGAAGCCGAAGTGCGCGATCGAGGTGTACGACACCAGCCGCTTGAGGTCGTTCTGGCCGACCGCCAGCAGCGCGGCGTAGACGATGCCGATCACACCCAGGGCCAGTGCCCACGGCGCGAACCACTTCGACGCCTCGGGGAACAGCGGCAGGCAGTAGCGCAGGATGCCGAAGGTGCCGACCTTGTCCAGCACGCCGACGAGCAGCGCCGCCGCGCCCGCCGGGGCGGCGCCACCGGCATCGGGCAACCAGGTGTGGAACGGAAAGAACGGCGCCTTGATGGCGAACGCGAGGAAGAAGCCGAGGAACAGCCACCGCTCGGTGCCGGTGCTGATGTCGACCTGCGAGAGCGCCTGCCAGTCGAAGGTCTTGCCGCCGACCACCCACAGGCCGATCACCGCGGCCAGCATGAACAGACCGCCGACGAGCGAGTAGAGGAAGAACTTCACCGCCGCGTACTGCCGCTGGTGGCCGCCGTAGCTGCCGATGAGGAAGTACATCGGCACCAGCATGACCTCGAAGAACACGTAGAACAGGAAGACGTCGGCGGCCGCGAAGACGCCGATCATCGTGCACTCGAGGACCAGCAGCAGCGCGAAGTAGACGGGCACCGACCGCTTCGACGACTCGGCGTCGTGCCAGGACGCCAGGATCACCAGCGGCACCAGCACCGCGATCAGCATCAGCATCACCAGCGCGATGCCGTCGGCGGCGAAGGTGAAGCTGACCCCCCAGTTCGGAATCCAGGAGTACGACTCGCGGAACTGGAACCGGTCACCGCCGGCGTTGAAGCTGACCCACATCACCACCGACAGCACCAGCACGAGCAGCGACCAGGCGAACGCCACCTGCTTGGCCAGCTCCGGGCGGTGGCGCGGCAGGAAGGCCACCACCAGGGCGCCCACCAGCGGCGCCACGGTGAGCACCGAGAGGAACGGGAAGTTGGACATTATGCGGCCTTACCTCCGTCGTGGATGCGTGGTCCGCCGGCGGGGGCGGGCGTATTGAGGTCGATCACGCCAACCACCCCGCCTGCACCGCCAGGAACGCCGCCATCACCAGCAGCGCACCGGCCAGGATCGAGGTGGCGTACGAGCGGACAAAGCCGGTCTGCATCCGACGGAGGCGGCCCGAGCCCCCGCCGACCGCGGCGGCGAGCCCGTTGACGAGCCCGTCGATGCCCCGGTTGTCGAGGTACACCAGCGCCCGGGTGAGGAAGATGCCCGGCTTCTCGAAGACCGCCTCGTTGACCGTGTCGGTGTAGAGGTTGCGCCGGGCGGCGGTGACCAGCACGCCGGCCGGCTGCGGCGCGGTGGCAGTGCCTGCCCGGAACAGGAACCAGGCGAGCCCGGCACCGAGCACGGTGACCAGCAGCGACAGGATGGTGATCACGGTGTGCGAGAGGACCGCCTCGTGCTCCGCGTGCTCGCCGCCCAGCCCGGCGGTCTCCGTCAGCCAGTCCGGAACGGACGTGGCGAGCAGGAAGCCGGCGCCGACCGACCCGACCGCCAGCAGGATCAGCGGGATGGTCATCAGCTTCGGCGACTCGTGCGGGTGCTCGATGTCCTCGGTCCACCGCTGCGGCCCGTGGAACGTGAGCACGAACAGCCGCGTCATGTAGAACGCGGTGAGCCCGGCGCCGAGCAGTGCCGCACCGCCGAAGAGCCAGGCGGTCCAGTCCTCCCGCTCGAAGGCGGCCACGATGATCGGCTCCTTGGAGAAGAAGCCGGAGAACGGGAACATGCCGATGATGGCCAGCCAGCCCATCATGAAGGTCAACCAGGTGATCTTCATGTACTTGGACAGCCCACCGAAGCGGCGGATGTCGACCTGGTCCTTCATTCCGTGCATGACCGAGCCGGCGCCCAGGAACATGTTGGCCTTGAAGAAGCCGTGCGCCAGCAGGTGCACGATGGCCAGCGCGTACGCCGCGCCGCCGAGGCCGACACCGAGGAACATGTAGCCGATCTGGCTCACCGTCGACCAGGCGAGCACCCGCTTGATGTCGTCCTTGGCCGCACCGATGATGCAGCCGATCAGCAGGGTGAGCGCGCCGACGCTGACCACCACGAGTTGCAGCGTCGAGTTGGCCGAGAAGATCGGGTTGGACCGGGCGATCAGGTAGACGCCCGCGGTGACCATGGTGGCGGCGTGGATGAGCGCCGACACGGGGGTCGGGCCCTCCATCGCGTCCGGCAACCACGCCTGGAGCGGGAACTGGCCGGACTTGCCGGCAGCCCCGAGCAGCAGCAACAGGCCGAGGACCAGCACCGTGGTGCCGGTCAGCGCGCCGACACCGTTGAACACCTCGTCGTACTGGGTGGTGCCCAGGGTGGCGAACATGATGAAGATGCCGATGGCCAGGCCGGCGTCGCCGACCCGGTTCATCAGGAACGCCTTCTTGCCGGCGGTGGCCGCGCTCGGCCGCTCGGTCCAGAAGGAGATCAGCAGGTACGACGCCAGACCGACGCCCTCCCAGCCGAAGTACAGCATCACGTAGTTGTTGCCGAGCACCAGCAGCAGCATCGCCGCGACGAACAGGTTGAAGTACGCGAAGAACCGACGACGGCCCGCGTCGTGCGACATGTACTCCACCGCGTACAGGTGGATCAGGAAACCCACCCCGGTGATCAGCAGTACGAAGACCGCGGCCAGCGGGTCGAAGAGCAGGCCGAAGTCGACGCGTAGATCACCGACGGCGATGAAGTCCCAGAGGCTCAGCTCGACCGACTTGTTCTCCAGGCCACGCAGCTGGAAGAAGAAGCTCAGGCCGAGCACGAACGCGGCGCCGATGGCGGCGACACCCAACCAGTGCCCCCAGCGGTCGGCCCGGCGGCCGAGCAGCAGCAGGATGGCCGCGCTGACCAGCGGGATCGCCACCAGCAGCCAGACGCCCCCAAGCAGCCCCGTGGCCTGGGCGTATTCCACAGTCTCTTCCACCGGTGGACCCCTCTAGTACTTGAGCAGGTTGGCGTCGTCGACACTCGCCGAGCGTCGCGTCCGGAAGATGGACATGATGATCGCGAGCCCGACCACGACCTCGGCCGCCGCCACCACCATCACGAAGAACGCCATGATCTGGCCGTTGAGGTCACCGTTGATCCGGCTGAAGGTGACCAGCGTCAGGTTGGCCGCGTTGAGCATCAGCTCCACGCACATGAACAGCACGATCGCGTTGCGCCGGACCAGCACCCCGGCGGCGCCGATGGTGAACAGCACCGCGGCGAGCACGAGGTAGTAGGTCGGCTCGACCGAGAAGAACGTTCCCATTACTTGTCCGTCCCCTTCAGCGAGGTCTCCTCGGCGGTCAGCTCGCGCTGCGGAAGGATCGCCGGGGTGCTGCGGTCGGTCAGGCGGCCGTCGGGCAGCCGGGCCGGGGTGGCCACCGAGGAGGAGGTCGCGAAGACGCCGGGGCCCGGCTTCGGGCCGGGGTAGTTGCCCGGGGCGAAGCGTGCCTTCATCGTCGACACCTGGTCGACCTTGTCCTGCTTACGCCGCTCGACGTGGGCCAGCACCATGGCACCGACCGCCGCGGTGATCAGCAGCGCCGAGGTCAGCTCGAATGCGAAGACGTACTTGGTGAACAGCAGTCGGGCGATGCCTTGCACGTTCCCCTCGGCGTTGACCTGGTCCAGGCCGACCGTGTTGGTCCGGTCGAGCGCCTGGTAGAGGCCGGTGCCGACCAGGCCGGCGAAGCCCAGGCCGAGCACGATCGCGGCGACGCGCTGGCCGCGCAGCGTCTCGATCAGCGAGTCAGTGGAGTCCCGACCGACAAGCATCAGCACGAAGAGGAACAGCATCATGATCGCGCCGGTGTAGACGATGATCTGCACCATGCCGATGAACGGACCGGCCTGGAGCACGTAGAAGACGCCCAGGCAGAGCATTGTCAGCACCAGCCACAGCGCCGAGTGCACGGCGTTGCGCGCGGCCACCATCCCGATCCCGCCGATCAGCGCGAGCGGGGCGAGGATCCAGAAGGTGACCGCCTCGCCGGTGGGGACCGAACCCGCCGCGGCGAGCACCGTAGACGTGGTCATGCTTTTTCTCCCTTGCCGGCCGCCACGCGCTGGGCGGCCTGCTCGGCGCCCGGGAACGTCACGCCGGGGTGCTCCTCGACCTGGTAGCGGCCGGGGCCCATCGGGGACGTCTCCGCACCGGCGGAGGTGCCCGGGTTGTCCAGCGCGCCGACGTAGTAGTCCTTCTCGCTGTCACCCAGCCGCATCGGGTGCGGAGGCTGCTCCATGCCCTCCAGCAACGGCGCGAGCAACTGCTCCTTGGTGAAGATCAGGTCCTGCCGGTTGTCCCGGGCCAACTCGTACTCGTTGCTCATGGTGAGCGACCGGGTCGGGCATGCCTCGATGCACAGCCCGCAGAAGATGCAGCGGGCGTAGTTGATCTGGTAGACGCTGGCGTACCGCTCACCCGGCGAGAAGCGCTGCTCGTCGGTGTTGTCGCCACCCTCGACGTAGATCGCGTCCGCCGGGCAGGCCCAGGCGCACAGCTCGCAGCCGATGCACTTCTCCAGGCCGTCCGGGTGCCGGTTGAGGATGTGCCGCCCGTGGTAGCGCGGCGCCGACACCGGCGGCTTGAACGGGTAGTCGGTCGTGACGACCTTCCTGAACATGTGCGAGAAGGTGACACCGAATCCCTTGAACGTTCCGGTGATCGCGCCCACGTCACACCTCCCTGGAGTCCGAGCCGGCAACGATGTTGGCCGGCTCCCGCTCGGCGACCACGCGCGTGATGCGCGGGCTCGGTGGTACCTGAAGATCCATCGGCGGCAGCGGGAAGCTCCCGTGCGGCCGGTTGTCGACCTGTTCCTGCGTCGTCGGCTTCGGCTTCGGCTTCCGGCTGGGCCAGAAGATCGTGGCGATCAGCAGGATGCCGGCCGGGATGCCGACGGCGATCACCTTGCCGCGGGTGTCCCAGTCCTCGATGGAGCGCAGGCCCGACAGCACCAGGATCCAGACCAGGTTGATCGGCAGCAGCACCTTCCAGCCGAGCCGCATGAACTGGTCGTACCGCAGCCGGGGCAGCGTGCCACGCAACCACACGAAGACGAAGACCAGCGCGATCACCTTGCCGAAGAACCAGAGCATCGGCCACCAACCGGAGTTGGCGCCCTCCCAGATGGTGATCGGCCAGGGCGCTCGCCAACCGCCCAGGAACAGCGTGGTGGTGACCGCGGACATGGTCACCATCGCGACGTACTCGCTGAGCATGAAGAGCGCGAACTTCAGCGAGCTGTATTCCGTCATGAAGCCGGCGACCAGCTCGGACTCGGCCTCGGGCAGGTCGAACGGCGCCCGGTTGGTCTCACCCACAGTGGCGATGAAGAAGATGATGAAGCTCGGCAGCAGCAGGATCGCGTACCAGCCCGGCGCCGGGACGGTCTGGCCGAAGATGGTCAGCTGGGTGCCGTCGCCCTGAGCGGCGACGATCCCGCTGGTGCTCATCGTGCCGGCGGTCATGAAGACCGCCACGATGCTGAGCCCCATGGCGACCTCGTAGGAGATCATCTGGGCGCTCGACCGGAGACCACCCAGCAGCGGGTACGTCGAGCCGGAGGCCCAGCCACCCAGCACGATGCCGTAGACGCCCATCGAGGAGCAGGCGAGCAGCAGCAGCACCGCCACCGGCACATCGGTGACCTGCAACGGCGTGTGGTGACCGAAGATGCTCACCATCGGGCCGAACGGCACCACCGACAGGGCGGTGACCGCGCAGATCACCGAGATGGTCGGGGCGAAGAAGTAGACGACCTTGTCGGCCGCCTTCGGGAGGATGTCCTCCTTGAAGGCCATCTTCAGGCCGTCGGCGAGGGTCTGCAGCAGGCCGAACGGGCCGACCTGGTTGGGGCCGGGCCGCACCTGCATGTAACCGACCACGCGCCGTTCGAACCAGACGCCGAGCAGGGTGGCCAGCAGACCGAAGGCGAACGCGAAGACAATCTTGCCGAGAACCAGCCACCACGGATCCCGGCCGAAGTCGGCCAGCGTCGGATCCTGGGCCAGGTAGATCGGACTCACTGGTTACCCCCGGAGTTGAGGAGCGGACCCGGGAGACCGGTCTCGTCAGCCGCCACGCGTCCGGCCGGGATGGCCGTACTCGGTGCGGGGACGGAGATCCGGACGACCGCGCCGGACGTCGCCCCGAGGCTGCGCCGCACTGTCGAGCCGGGTGAGTTGGTCGGCAGCCAGACCACGCCGTCCGGCATCTCGGTGAGTTCCGCCGGCAGGGTCAGCGCCCCGCGGTCGGTGCCGACAGTGACCGCGTCACCGTCGACCACACCGAGCGCCTCGGCGGTGCCCTTACCCAGCCGGACCACCGGCGGGCGAGCGGTGCCGGCGAGGTTCTCGTCGCCCTCGGTCAGGGTGCCGAGGTCCACCAGCTGGTGCCAGGTGGCCAGCACGGCCTCCCCGGCGTTCGGCTGCGGCACCGGGCCCGGTGCGACCGACGGCGCGGCCGGCCGGGACATCCGCGTCGCCGGCAACGTGCCCAGCTCACGACGGACGCTCAGCACGTCGGCCGTGCCGAGGCGTACGTCTAGCAGCGCGGCCAGCGCGTCGAGCACCCGGCCGTCGGTCATCGCGGCGGTGTTCAGCACCGCCTCGAACGGGCGCAGCCGGCCCTCCCAGTCCAGGAAGCTTCCGGCCTTCTCGGCCACCGGGGCGACCGGCAGCACCACGTTCGCCCGCCGGGTCACCGCGCTGGCGCGCAGCTCCAGGCTGACCAGGAACGGCACCGCGTCCAGGGCGGACTCGGCCAGTCGCGGGTCGGCCAGGTCGGCCGGGTCGACACCGCCGACGACGAGCGCGCCGAGCTGCCCGTTGGCGGCCGCGGTCAGGATGCCGTCGGTGTCCCGACCGGCCTGGCTCGGGATCACCCCGGCCGGGATGTCCCACGCTTCACCCAGCTCGGCCCGGGCGGCCGGCTCGGTGACCAGGCGTCCACCGGGGAGCAGGTTGGGCAGGCAGCCCGCGTCGACAGCGCCGCGGTCACCCGCGCGCCGCGGCACCCAGGCCAGCTTCGCGCCGGTACGCCGGGCCACGTCGGCCGCGGCGGAGAGCCCACCCGGTACGGTGGCCAGCCGCTCGCCGACGATCAGGATCGCGCCCGGTGCGCTCAGCGCCTCGCTGACCGTGGCGTGCTCGGCGAGCACGCTGGCCTCCTCGCCCGGCACCACCCGGGCCAGCTTGGCACCGAGCTTCTCCAGGCCGCGGGTGGCGAAGGGCGCCAGCGCGTACACCGTCAGGGTCTTCTTCAGGTACGCCTTGCGCAGCCGCAGGAAGAGGATCGGGCACTCCTCCTCGGGCTCCAGGCCCACCAGCACCACCGCCGGCGCGTTCTCCACGTCGGTGTAGGTGACGTCGGTGACCCCGGCCACCGAGCTGGCCAGGAAGTCGGCCTCCTCGCGGGAGACCGGGCGGGCCCGGAAGTCGATGTCGTTGGTGTTCAACGCGACCCGGGCGAACTTGGCGTAGGCGTAGGCGTCCTCGACGGTCAGCCGACCGCCGGTGAGCACCGCAGTGCCCTGCCCGCTCTCCCGGGCGATGTGCAGCCCCTCGGCGGCAACGGTGAGCGCCTCACTCCAGGACGCCTCGCGCAGCTCACCGGTGTGCTCGTCGCGGACCAGCGGGGTGGTCAGCCGGTCGGCGGCCCGGGTGTACTGGAAGCCCCAGCGGCCCTTGTCGCAGTTCCACTCCTCGTTCACCGCCGGCTCGTCGCCGGCCAGCCGACGCAGGACCTTGCCGCGCCGCCAGTCGGTGCGCTGCCCGCAGCCGGCCGAGCAGTGCTCGCAGACGCTCGGGCTGGAGACCAGGTCGAACGGGCGGGCGCGGAAGCGGTACTGGGCACCGGTCAGCGCGCCCACCGGGCAGATCTGCACCGTGTTGCCGGAGAAGTAGGAGTTGAACGGAACGTCGCCGGCGTCGCCCTCTTCGCCGTACGCGTCGTCCCGGTAGATGTTGATCTCTTCGGCGGACGACCGGCCCATCAGGTCGATGAACTTGTCGCCGGCGATCTCCTCGGAGAACCGGGTGCACCGCTGGCAGAGCACGCACCGCTCGCGGTCCAGCAGCACCTGGCTGCTGATCGCCATCGGCTTCTCGTACTCCCGCTTGTGCTCGTGGAAGCGCGAGTCCGTGCGGCCGGTGGACATCGCCTGGTTCTGGAGCGGGCACTCGCCGCCCTTGTCACACATCGGGCAGTCCAGCGGGTGGTTGAGCAGCAGCAGCTCCATCACCCCCTCCTGCGCCTTCTTGGCAACCGGGGAGGTGATCTGGGTACGCACGACCATGCCGTCGGCGACGGTCTGGGTGCAGGAGGCGACCGGCTTGCGCTGGCCCTCCACCTCGACCAGGCACTGCCGGCACGCGCCGGCCGGGGCCAGCAGCGGGTGGTCGCAGAACCGGGGGATCTCGGTGCCCATCTGCTCGGCGACCCGGATCAGCAGCGTCCCCTTGGGGGCGGTGACCTCGACGCCGTCGATGGTGAGGGTGACGGTCTCGGTCTGCTTGGCTACGTCGGTCATCAGTGCGCCCCTACCAGGGTCTTCTCCGACAGCTTGGGTGCGGTCCGACCCTCGATGTAGTCGAGGTAGTCCTGCTTGAAGTACTGCAGCGAGGAGGTGACCGAGCTGGTCGCGCCGTCACCCAGACCGCAGAACGAGCGGCCGAGGATGTTGTCGCAGGTGTCCAGCAGGGTGTCCAGGTCTTCGTGGGTGCCCTGACCGGCGAGGATCCGCCGGTAGACCCGGACCATCCAGTAGTTGCCCTCACGGCACGGGGTGCACTTGCCGCACGACTCGTGGTGGTAGAACTCCAGCCACCGGTACGTCGCGTAGACCGGGCAGTCCTGGTCGGAGAAGATCTGGGTGGCAGTGGTGCCGAGGATCGAGCCGGCCGCCGCCACCCCCTCGAAGTCCAGTGGCACGTCCAGGTGCTCGGCGGCGAGCAGCGGGGTGGACGAGCCGCCCGGGGTCCAGAACCGCAGGTTGTGACCGGGCTGCATGCCGCCGGCCAGCTCCAGCAGCTCGCGCAGCGTGACACCCATCGAGCACTCGTACTGGCCCGGGTTGGCGACCCGGCCGGAGAGCGAGTAGATCATCGGCCCGGAGGACTTCTCGGTGCCCATGCTCTTCCACCAGTCGGCCCCACCGAGCACGATCGGCGGCACGCTGGCGATGGTGCCGACGTTGTTCACCACCGTCGGGCTCGCGTACAGGCCGTGGGTGGCCGGGAACGGCGGGCGCAGCCGGGGCTGACCCCGGAACCCCTCCAGCGAGTCCAGCAGCGCCGTCTCCTCGCCGCAGATGTACGCCCCGGCGCCGGAGTGCACCACCAGCTCCAGGTTGTAGCCGCTGCGCAGGATGTTCCGGCCCAGGTAACCCTTGTCGTACGCCTCCTGGACCGCGTTGCGCAGCCGACGCGCGGCGTGCACCGCCTCGCCCCGGATGTAGATGTAGGCGCGGGCGGCCCGGATCGCGTACGACGCGATGATGACGCCCTCGACCAGCGCGTGCGGGTCGTGGGTCATCAGCGGCAGGTCCTTGCAGGTGCCCGGCTCGCCCTCGTCGGCGTTGACCACCAGGTAGTGCGGCTTGCCGTCACCCTGCGGAATGAAGCCCCACTTGAGGCCGGTGGGGAAGCCGGCGCCGCCACGGCCCCGCAGCCCGGAATCCTTGATCAACTGGATCAGGTCGTCCGGGTGGGCCTTGAGCGCCTTGCGCAGCGCGGCGTAGCCGTCCAACTGCTCGTACGTGCCGATGCGCCAGGCGTCCGGCGAGAGCCAGCGCTTGGTCAGCACCGGCGTCAGCTTGGCCAGCGTCTCCGGGCGGGGAGTGGTCACTTCTGGGCCCCCGTTTCGTTCGCGTCCGCCGGTCCGGCGCCGTCGGCGTCCGTCCCAGCCTTCGCTTCGGTGAGGTTGCGCTCCTGCGCCCCGGCCTCGTCGCCGGCGGGCTTGCCGTCGCCGGCCGGCGCGTTGGCCGCCACGCCGGCGGCCTCGGCCGACCGCGCGTCGCCAGCCGCGGGCGCGGTGCCGGTGCCGTCCGTCGGGACCTTCGTGCCAGGGGCGTCCGGCACTGCCGTGCTTGCGTCCGGCTGCCGGGTCTCGGCGGTACGCACCTGCGGCGACTTGTCGTCCGGTGCCTTGACGTCCCGCGTGGTGCTGCCACTGGCGGCCTCTGGCTTCGCCGGCTCGGTGGTCTCTGCCGGCTTCGCCGGCCCGGCGACCCCGGCCGCCCCCGTCGGGGCGGACGCCCCGTCGCCACCCTTGACCGGCGCCGCGCTGGCCTCGACGGGCGCCGGTTTGGCGGCCTCCGCCTTCGCCTTCGCCTCGGCGGCGGCCTTGTCGGCCTCGGCCTTGCTGCGGATCGGGGTGTTCGGGTCGAAGCCCGGCACCGAGACGCCGTGCTGCTGGGCCAGCCGCAGCCCGCGCAGGGTGGGCTCGCCCGGCCCGCCGTCGGCGACCGCACCGTCGCGCTCGTCGGCGAAACCGGCGAGCTGCACCGCCATCTCCTTGAGCGTGCAGAGCCGCGCACCCCGGGTCGGCATCGGCCGACCGCCGGCCCGCAGCTCGTCGACCACACCGACAGCGGTGGAGGCGTCCACGCCGTCGAAGAAGTCGTAGTTGACGGTCATCACCGGGCCGTAGTCGCACGCCGCCAGGCACTCGGCGTGCTCCAGCGTGATCGTGCCGTCCGCTGTGGTCTCGTCGTGCCCGACGCCGAGGTGCTCGGCGAGGGTGTCGTAGACCTCCTGGCCACCGAGCACGTTGCACATCGTGTTGGTGCAGACGCTGACCAGGAAGTCACCGGTCGGCTTGCGCTTGTACATCGTGTAGAAGGTGGCCACCGCGCCGACCTGGGCCTTGTTCAGCCCCAGCACCTCGGCGCAGAACGCGACCCCGGCCGGGGAGACGTACCCCTCTTCGGCCTGCACCAGGTGCAGCAGCGGCAGCAACGCCGAGCGGGACCGGTCCGCCGGGTAACGGGCGATGATGTCGCGCGCCCGCTCCCGGGTCTCGTCAGTGAAAGTCGTCGTCATCGGTCACACCCACCCATCACCGGGTCCAACGAGGCGCCGCCGGCGATCACGTCGGCGATCAGACCGCCCTCGGCCATCGCCGGGAGGGCCTGCAGGTTGACGAAGCTCGGCTCCCGGTAGTGCACCCGGTAGGGCCGGGTGCCACCGTCGGAGACCGCGTGGACGCCCAGCTCGCCGCGGGGCGCCTCGATGGCGACGTACACCTGGCCGGGCGGGACCCGGAAGCCCTCGGTCACCAGCTTGAAGTGGTGGATCAGCGACTCCATCGACTGACCCATGATCTTCGCGACGTGCTCCAGCGAGTTACCCATGCCGTCCACGCCGATGGCGAGCTGCGCCGGCCAGGCGATCTTGCGGTCGGCGACCATCACCGGGCCCGGACGGAGCCGGTCCAGCGCCTGCTCGACCAGCTTCATCGACTCCCGGATCTCGGCGAGCCGGACCTGGTAGCGACCCCACACGTCACCGTCGGGGTGGGTCGGCACGTCGAACTCGTACGTCTCGTAGCCGCAGTACGGCATGGTCTTGCGCAGGTCCCAGGCGAGGCCGGCGGAGCGCAGCACGGGGCCGGTGATGCCGAGCGCCACACAGCCGGTGACGTCCAGCACCGCGACGTTCTTCGTCCGCTCGGTCCAGATCGGTTGGCCGGAGAGGAGGTCCTCGTACTCCTTGAGCTTCTTCGGCATCATCTTGAGGAACTCGCGGATCTTGACGATCGCGTCGTCCGGCACGTCCTGCGCCACACCGCCCGGCCGCACGTACGCGTGGTTCATCCGCAGGCCGGTGATGGTCTCGAAGATGTCGAGGATGTACTCCCGCTCGCGGAAGCCGTACAGCATGATCGAGATCGCGCCCAGCTCCATGCCGGTGGTGGCCAGCCAGACCAGGTGCGACGAGATCCGGTTGAGCTCCATCATCAGCACGCGGATCGTGGTGGCCCGCTCGGTGATGTCGTCGGTGATGCCGAGCAGCTTCTCGACCGCGAGGGCGTACGCCGTCTCGTTGAAGATCGGGGCGAGGTAGTCCATCCGGGTGACGAACGTCGAGCCCTGGACCCAGTTGCGGTATTCGAGGTTCTTCTCGATGCCGGTGTGCAGGTAGCCGATGACCGAGCGGGCCTCGCGGACCGTCTCGCCCTCCAGCTCCAGGATCAGCCGCAGCACCCCGTGCGTGGACGGGTGCTGCGGACCCATGTTGACAACGATGCGCTCGTCGTTGATCGGGTCGGTGCCCGAGACGATCGTGTCCCAGTCCCCACCGGTGACGGTGAAGACCCGACCCTCGTCGGTTTCGCGCTCGCTGGCGTAGTTCGACGTCGTCACAGTGCCGGCCCTCCGATCGCGACTGCGGGGCTCCGACCCGCTGCACTCCTCGCGCTCACTGGTACGACCTCCGCTCGTTCGGCGGCTGGATCTCCGCGCCCTTGTACTCGACGGGGACGCCGCCGAGCGGGTAGTCCTTGCGCTGCGGGTGGCCCTCCCAGTCGTCCGGCATGAGGATCCGGGTCAGGTTGGGGTGGCCGTCGAAGACGATGCCGAACATGTCGTACGCCTCGCGCTCCTGCCAGTCCGCCGTCGGGTAGATGGCGGTCACGCTGGGCAGGTGCGGGGCCTCGACGGAGACCGCGGCCTCCAGCCGGACCCGCCGCCGGTACGTCATCGAGGTGAGCAGGTAGACCACGTGCAGCCGGCGTTCGTCGGCGCCCAGGTAGTCCGCACCGGACACCGAGGAGCACAGCTCGAACCGCAGCGCCAGGTCGTCCCGCATCACCTGGCACACCTCGGCGATCCGCTCCGGGCGTACGTGCAGGGTCAGCTCACCCCGGTCGACGACGACCTTCTCGATCGCGTCGTTGAAGGCCGGGTACGCCTCCTCCAGCGCGTCGCGGACCTCGTCGAAGTAACCCCCGTACGGCCGGGACGCCTCCTCGATGGGCTGGCGCTGGCGGACCAGGCCGCCGTAGCCGGACACGTCGCCGGTGCCCTGGTTGCCGAACATCCCGCGACCGGCCGGGCTGGCCGGCGGGAACTCGGCGGGGGCACCACTGGTGGCGCCGGCCGGCACCACCGGCAGCGGCACTCCGCCGTCGTTTGGCTTGTCCGTGGGTGACGTCATTTCGGGCCTGCCTGCGGGTGGAGGTGGTTCTGAGCGTTCATCCAGTTCTCGATGCGCAGCTGCTCCTCGCGGCCCTCGCGGACCGCCCGGGTCCACTCGGCGCGCCGGGCCTTGTCGCTGCGGTACGAGGAGGGCATCGAGCCGTAGGGCACGATCGGAACGTCGCCGCGCTCCTGGCGGGCCGCCAGCATCTTGCGGCCGTTCGGGCCCAGCGGCTCATACATGATCTTCTCGCGGAGCTTGAGGATCGCGTCGATGAGCATCTCCGGCCGGGGCGGGCAGCCGGGCAGGTACATGTCGACAGGCACCACGTGGTCGACGCCCTGCACGATCGCGTAGTTGTTGAACATGCCGCCGCTGCTGGCGCAGACGCCCATCGAGAGCACCCAGCGCGGCTCGGCCATCTGGTCGTAGATCTGGCGCAGCACCGGCGCCATCTTCTGACTCACCCGGCCGGCCACGATCATCAGGTCGGCCTGCCGGGGCGACGCCCGGAAGACCTCCATGCCCCAGCGGCCCATGTCGTAGTGCGGACCACCGGCGGCCATCATCTCGATGGCGCAGCAGGCCAGGCCGAAGGTGGCGCCCCACACGGACGACTTCCGAGACCAGTTGACCAGCTTCTCCACCGAGGTGAGCAGGACGCCGGCGGGAAGCTTCTCCTCGATGCCCATCTGACGTTCCTTCCTCAGTCCCAGTCCAGGCCGCCGCGCCGCCACACGTAGGCGTACGCAACGAAGACCGCGACGATGAACAGGACCATCTCCACGAAGCCGAAGATCGGCAGAGCGTCGAACGAGACCGCCCAGGGGTAGAGGAAGATGATCTCGATGTCGAAGACGATGAAGAGCATCGCCGTCAGGTAGAACTTGATCGGGAACCGCCCGCCGCCGACCGGCTGCGGGCTGGGCTCGATGCCGCACTCGTAAGCCTCGAGTTTGGCCTTGTTGTAGCGACGGGGACCGGCGAAGCGGGCGGCGCCAACGGAAAACAGCGAGAACGCCGCGGCGAGGGCGAACAGCCCGATGATCGGTGCGTAAGGCGAGAGCGACATCGTTTTCTCCTGCTCGTCCTTCCCTGCCCTCGGTGCTTGACGAAAATCACACTATTCACGTCCCTCGCAGTGGCAGTCGGCGGGGGTCGATCTTTGTCGGCATCGGTGCCGTGACCAGCGCCGATGCCGTCCTACTTATACGGCTGGGGCGGCCTTCGTCATCGCGTTGATGACCCGATCCATCGCGTCCCCGCCGCGCGGGTCGGTCAGGTTGGCCAACAGCTTGAGCACGAAACGCATCAGCGTCGGGTGCGGCATGCCGTGTTTGGTGGCGATCCGCATGATCTCGGGGCGGCCGATCAGTTTCACGAAGATGCCGCCCAGCCGGTAGTAGCCGCCGAGCCGGGCCTTCAGCTCGTTCGGGTACGCCAGCAGCGCGCGCTCGCGTTCCGGCCCTGCCGGGCGGGCGAGGGCCTGGACCATGACCTCCGCGGCCAGTTCGCCGGACTCCATCGCGTACGCGATGCCCTCGCCGTTGAACGGGTTGACCATGCCGCCCGAGTCGCCGACCAGCAGCACACCCCGGGTGTAGTGGGGCACCCGGTTGAAGCCCATCGGCAGCGCGGCACCGAGGATCGGGCCGTCGGCGTTGGTCTCGTCGGTCATCCCCCAGTCTTCCGGGGTGTTGGCGAGCCAGTCGGTGAGCAGCCGGCGGTAGTTGGTCTTGCCGAACGCCGAGGACGAGTTGAGCACGCCGAGCCCGACGTTGACCCGCCCGTCACCGAGGCCGAAGATCCAGCCGTACCCGGGCAGCAGGTTGTCGCCGCTGTCCTTGCTGCGCAGCTCCAGCCAGGACTCCAGGTAGTTGTCCTCGTGCTTGGCCGGCGAGCGGTAGTAGCGGCGGACGGCGACGCCGATCGGCCGGTCCTCCCGCTTGGCCAGCCCGAGCGCGAGCGGGAACCGGCCGGAGACGCCGTCCGCCGCGACGACCAGCGGGGCGTGGAAGGTGGTGGGCTCCTTGCCCGGCCCGACCTCCGCCTCGACGCCGGTGACGCGGCCGTCGCCGTCGAGCACCGGGCCTAGCACGTTGACGTTGGTCCGCAGTTTCGCGCCGGCGGCCACCGCCCGCTGGGCGAGCAGGTCGTCGAAGTCCAGCCGCGTGCGCACCAGACCGTAGTTGGGGAAGCTGGCCAGCTCCGGCCAGTCCAGTTCGAGGCGCACCCCGCCGCCGATGACCCGCAGGCCGCGGTTGTGCAGCCAGCCCGCCTCGGGCGAGGTGTCCACACCCATCCGGACGAGCTGGCGCACGGCGCGCGGGGTCAACCCGTCGCCGCAGACCTTTTCCCGGGGGAACTCGGTCTTCTCCAACAACAGCACCCGTACGCCGTGCCGGGCCAGGTGGTACGCAGTCGCTGACCCACCGGGACCGGCGCCCACGACAATGACGTCGGCGTCATGTTCCACCGCGGTCATTCGCGCCTCCTCCCGCACGCTCGTGAAATGCTTCACAAGCCAGACGGGACGAGTGTATGACCGGCGTCATACCAGCGCAGGATCAGGGGTACCTAACTCGCCGATGTGACAGCT
This sequence comes from Micromonospora sp. NPDC047187, assembly GCF_040643355.1. Taxonomy (NCBI): domain Bacteria; kingdom Bacillati; phylum Actinomycetota; class Actinomycetes; order Micromonosporales; family Micromonosporaceae; genus Micromonospora; species Micromonospora sp. NPDC047187. The sequence goes on along the minus strand of NZ_JBEYUF010000002.1, from coordinate 185,932 downwards.
CATCACCGTCCACAGCGGTCAGGTGTCAGGCCGGGCTGGAGGCGTCCAAGCCCGCGTCGACCCGAATTGTCTCCGGCAGATGCTCGCGGAGCGCCCCACCCGCCGCCCGGTCCAGTGCGGCCAACACCTCGGCGACCACCTGCCGGACCTCCACCGGGTCGGCCCCGGCCAAGTCGCGCAACTGAGAGATGAGTTCGGCCGCGTCGTCGTCGGTGGCGGCCACCGGGTCCGCCGGGTGTGCTCCGGTCATGCGATCGAGCGTACCGGGCAAAGTGGACCAAGTCCGATATTTACGGAACCTGAATAATGTCCGTAGCGGTCGGTGCGGTCCGCTCGCTACTCGCGGATCCCCCGGTGCAGGGCCACCACGCCACCGGTCAGGTTGCGCCACGCCACGCGCCCCCACCCGGCTGCGGCCACCCGGCCGGCCAGCGCGGACTGCGCCGGCCAGGCCCGGACCGACTCGGCGAGATAGACGTACGCCTCGGGGTTGCTCGACACCGTGCGGGCCACCGCCGGCAGCGACCGCATCAGGTACGACAGGTAGACCGTCCGGAAGACCGGGTTGACCGGGGTGCTGAACTCGCAGACCACCAACCGGCCGCCCGGCCGGGTCACCCGGGCCAACTCACGCAGCGCCGCGTCGGTGTCGTTGACGTTGCGCAGCGCAAAGGAGATGGTCACCGCGTCGAAGCTGGCGTCGGCGAACGGCAGCCGCAGCGCGTCTCCGGCCAGCAGCGGCACCTCGGGCCGCGCCCTCTTGCCGGTGTGCAGCATGCCGAGCGACAGGTCGGCCCCGACCGCGTACGCCCCGGACTGGGCCAGCTCGCGCGTCGAGACGCCGGTGCCCGCGCCCACGTCCAGCACCCGCTCGCCCGGCCGCAGCCCGAGCGCCGCGCGGGTGGCCCGCCGCCAGGAACGGTCCTGGCCCAGCGAAATCACCGTGTTGGTCAGGTCGTAACGCTCTGCCACGCCGTCGAACATCGCGGCGACCTCGTGCGGCTGCTTGTCCAGACTGGCGCGCTGGCCCTGCGGGGTACGGCTCACCCCCTCACTCTGCCAGCCGCCCGCCAACCGACGTTCGCTGGGTGGGCGGCACGAACCCCGTACGCGAAAGGGCGGGGTGGTCGCCCACCCCGCCCTCGCGTCGTACCCGCGTCCGTGACACCTCGGTCAGAACGCCTGTCGCCATCGCACCCGTCGCGGTCGCGCCTCGCCGGCGCGCCGCCGGTCAGGGCACCGGTGTCAGTCGGTCGACTTCTCGTCGGCCGGCGAGACCAGGACCACCTTGCGGCGACGGGTGAGCACCAGCAGCGCCCCACCCACCAGCAGGATGACCACGCCGATCCCACCGATCAGGCCGACCTGCACACCGGTCACCGGCAGGCCGCCACCGCCCGAGCCACCACCGGCGGGGCCACCACCGGTACCCGGCGAGACGGTAGTGCCCGGCGTCGTCGTACTGCTGGGGATCGGCGTCGGCGTGGCCGTCACGGTCGGGCTGACCGTCGCGGTCGGCGTCACGGTCGGGCTGGCCGTCCCGGTCGGCGTCGCGGTCGGGCTGACCGTCGCGGTCGGCGTCACGGTCGGGCTGACCGTCGCGGTCGGGGTGACCGTCGGCGTCGGCGACTCGGTCGGAGTGGCCGTCGGCGTCGGGGTCGGGGTCGGCGTCTCCGTCGGGGTGACCGTCGGCGTCGGGGTCGGGGTCGGCGACTCCGTCGGAGTGGCCGTCGGCGTCGGCGACTCGGTCGGGGTGACCGTCGGCGTCGGCGTCGGCGACTCGGTCGGAGTGACCGTCGGCGTCGGCATCGGGGTGACCGTGGGCGTCGGGGTCGGGGTGACCGTCGGCGTCGGGGTCGGCGATCCCGTCGGGGTGGCCGTCGGCGTGGGCGTCGGCGTCGGGTCGACGGCCAGGTCGACGAAGACGTCGAAGATCGCCTGGTTGTCGCCCTCGTCGATCTCGGTGAAGGCCTTCCGCTGGGCGGTGTTGGCCCGCCGCGGCTGCTCCTCGGGCTTGCCGGCCGCCGCGTCCAGGCCGTGTGCCACAAGCTCGCCGACCCGCAGCACCGGCTCGGTGACGTCCTTGCCGACGGTCACCTTGATGTCCGCGGTGTAGTAGTCACCGGGCCGGATCACCGCGCCGTCGTCCTGGCAGAGCGCCTGAGTGACGCCGAAGGTCTGCGTGGTGCACGTGTCCGGCAGGGTGTCGAAGGTGACGCCCGCCGGGAGGGTCAGCACGTAGGCGAGGCCGGTGGCCTTGCGGCTGCCGTCGTTGTAGACCGCCCAGTCGACCGGCACCGTCTCGCCCGGCCGCACCGGCCGAAGGTCGGGGTCGTCGCCGTTGACGCCGTTCACCACGACGTTCGCGTTGACGTCCTGCACCCAACTGGTCAGGTCGTACCCGGGCTCGGTGACGGTGATGTCGTGCTCGACCTTGTTGTCTTCCTCGTTGGGGTCCTCGGTGGCCGAGCGGATGGTGACCACCAGAGTGCCGGCGGCGCCCTTACCACCGGTGGAGAAGACCGGGATACCGAAGTCCTCGCTGGTGCCGGCGGCCAGGTCGCCGAGGCGGCAGGTGAACTTCTTGCCGTTCACCCGGCAGCCGTCGGGTACCACTACCCGAACCTTGTTCGTCTTCAGTTTGCTGGTGTCCACTGTGTAACTGACGCCCTTGGCGTCTTCCTTGCTCCGGGTGTTGTCGACCGAGAACTTGAACGGCTTGCTCTTGGCCTCCGTCACACCCTTGGCCAGGTTGTAGCTGAGCGGCACCAGGGCCAGATCGGCCTCCTCGGCCGCAAGCACTGGTGCGGCCGCGGCGGCGATGCCGCCGGCCGCGAGCAGCGCCACGACACTGGCGCGCACCAGCGTCGAGCGGTGGAACGCTGTCATCAGTCCCCCGGGGGTAGGGAAGAAAGAATGGTTGCGGAACGAGCGGACGTTATCGGAGGCCGATCTTCCACACCAGCAGGCGGAGCCGTTTTCATCCGTCCGGTCCGAGCTGGGCAGACAGTACGGGCGGGATGGTCACCCATCCCGCCCGTACTGCCGTGCGTTATATGAACGACCCGCAGCGGGCCGATGGAGGACAGCCTCGTCCGTCGACGGTGGTGACGGATATGAGCCGGGACGCTAGCGGCCGACGATCATCTCCACCAGCCCCGCAGCGGACAGGCTGACGCTGCGGCGGCGGGGACCACCCGTACCGCCGGGGTGATCCGGCGGGAGCATGAGCGTCGATCAGCCGAACGGCCGGGTGTCGACAGTCAGCTGACGTCCACCAGGGGCAGGGATCGGCCCGCGCCGCCGCCGGGCAGCGCGATCGAGGAGAAGTGCGAGACCACCCGCTCGTCGGTCGGGTCGTCGGCCGGCGTGTGGTGCACGGCGAGCCGGTTGTAGAGAGTGTCACGCTGCGCCGGGATCCGGTCCGCGGAGCGGATCATGCCGATCAGCTCGTGCAGGTTGGAGCGGTGCCGGGCACCGGCGGAGGAGATGACGTTCTCCTCCAGCATGATCGAGCCGAGGTCGTCGACGCCCATGTGCAGCGAGAGCTGCCCGACGTCCTTGCCGGTGGTCAACCAGGACGCCTGCAGGTGCGGCACGGTCTCGAAGAAGAGCCGGGCCACCGCGACCAGGCGCAGGTATTCCAAGGTGGTCGCCTGGGTGCGGCCCTTGAGGTGGTTGTTCTCCGGCTGGTACGTCCACGGGATGAACGACCGGAAACCGCGGGTGCGGTCCTGCACGTCGCGGATCATGCGCAGGTGCTCGATCCGCTCGGCGTGCGTCTCGCCGGTGCCCATCATCATGGTGGCGGTCGACTCGATGCCCTGCCGGTGGGCCAGCTCCATGACCTCCAGCCAGCGCTCGCCCGACTCCTTGAGGGGGGCGATGGCCTTGCGGGGCCGCTCGGGCAGCATCTCCGCGCCGGCGCCGGCGATCGAGTCCAGGCCGGCGGTCTTGATCCGGGCGATGGCCTCGTCCAGGCTCACCCCGGAGACCTTGGCCATGTGCAGGATCTCGCTGGGGCCGATCGAGTGGATGACCAGCTGTGGGTACGCCTGCTTGACCGAGGAGAACAGCTCCTCGTAGTACTCCACTCCGTAGTCCGGGTGGTGCCCGCCCTGGAGCATCACCTGGGTGGCGCCCAGCTCGACCGCCTCGCCGCACCGGCGAAGGATCTCCTCGGTCGGGTGGGTCCACCCTTCCTTGTGCTTGGGCGCGCGGTAGAAGGCGCAGAACTTGCACGCCGTCACGCAGACGTTCGTGTAGTTGATGTTGCGGTCGATCAGGTAGGTGACGACGTTGTCCGGGTAGCGTCGCCGACGCACCGCGTCCGCCGCCTCGCCCAACGCGTGGAAGGGCGCCTCGGTGTAGAGCAGCAGCGCCTCCTCGGGCGTGATCCGCCCGCCGTCCGCGCCGCGCTGCAGGATGTCGTCGATCTCCCGGCTCACCGTCACGCCCCCGAGCCTACGCCGGTCCCGCGCCCTGGCCCGGAGGGGTGCTCAGGGCTGGCACCGTCTCCGCGATCTTGCACTTTCTGTCGCGACATAAGGGGCATCCCACTCATCTCGACAACCAAAACTGCAAGATCGGCGCGGGCGGCGTCGTCACGCGTCGTAGTCGACGGTGAGCTTGTCGGTTGTCGGGCTGGACTGGCAGGTCAGCACGTAGCCGGCGGCCAGCTCGTCGGGCTCCAACGCGTAGTTGCGGGCCATCGTGACCGCGCCGTCGACGACCTTCGCCTTGCAGGTCGAGCAGACGCCACCCTTGCAGGCGTACGGCAACTCACCCCGCACCTTCAGCGCGGCGTCCAGCACCCGTTCCTCGCGACCCATGGTGAAGCTCGACGACCGGCCGTCCAGCACGATGGTCACCTCGGCCCCGGCGCCCGCCTGGTCGACCGGCCGGCGCACCGGCTCCGGCGGCGTGTCGACGTGGAACAGCTCGGTGTGCACCGCCGACTCGGGCAGCCCACGTGCGGTCAGCACGTCCCGGACGTCGACCACCATGCCGTACGGGCCGCAGAGGAACCACTCCTCGATCAGGTCGTCCGGCACGATGGTGCCCAGCAACCGGCCCAGCCGTTCGGCGTCGATCCGACCGGAGAGCAGCGGCGACTCGCCCTGTTCCCGGGAGAGGACGTGCACCAGGTGCAGCCGGGTGGGGTAACGGTCCTTCAGGTCGGCCAACTCCTCGGCGAACATCACAGTGTTCGCCGTGCGGTTGCCGTACACCAGTGTGAAGGTGCTGGCCGGCTCGACGGCCAGGGCGGTCGCGACCAGCCCGAGCACCGGGGTGATGCCGGAGCCGGCGACGACAGCGCCGTAGTGCCGCACCCGGTCCGGCGCGAACGCCGTGGTGAAGGTGCCCAGCGGCGGCAGCACCTCGACGGTGTCGCCGCCGCGCAGCGCCCCGCAGGCGAACGCCGAGAAGGCGCCGCCGGGGATCTCCCGCACCCCGATCCGCAACCGGCCGCGCCGGGCCAGGTCGTCGGGGGTGGAACAGATCGAGTACGACCGGCGCACGTCCGCGCCGTCCTCCGCGGCTCGCCGCACGGTGAGGTGCTGACCGGCGCGGAACGCGAAGGTCTCCCGCAGTTCCTCGGGTACGGCGAAGGTCACCGCCACGGAGTCGTCGGTGAGCCGGTCGACGGCGGCGACGGACAACGGGTGGAAGACCGGCCGGCGGCGAACCGGGCGGGTGATGGTGACAGTCACAGCGCCTTCAGGTGGTCGAAGGGTTCGGAGCAGGAACGGCACCGCCACAACGCCTTGCACGCGGTGGAGCCGAACCGGCTGACCTGCTCGGTCTCCGGCGAGCCGCACTGCGGGCAGCGGACCGTGAGCGTCAGCGACACGACGCCAGCGGCGGGCACCGGGGTCGGCGGGGCGATCCCGGCGGCGGCGAGCTTGGTCCGCCCACGCTCGGAGATCCAGTCGGTGCTCCACGGTGGGCTGTAGACGGTCTGGACCTGCGCGTCCGGGTGGCCGGCGGCGGTGAGCGCGCGGCGGATGTCGGCCCGGATCACATCCATCGCCGGGCAGCCGGTGTAGGTCGGGGTGATGGTGACGGTGACCCGGCCACTGGCCGGATCCTCCTCGACCGCCCGCAGGATGCCCAGCTCGTCGATGGTGATGACCCGGATCTCCGGGTCCACCACCGACGCGGCCGCCTCCCTGGGGTTCACCACTTCGCTCCGGGGTGGGCGCGGTGCAGCACCTGCATCTCGGCGAGCAGGTAGGCCAGGTGCTCGGTGTGCACACCGGCCCGCCCACCGGCCGGGGCCCAGGCGCTGTCCGGCTGGATGAGCGTCGCCTCGGCCAGCACCGGGCCGACGACCTCGTCGAACGCCGGCCGCAGGGTGGCCGGGTCGACCGGTGCCGCCGGGTCCGCGGCGAACAACTCGTGGGTGTACGGCCACACCTTGTCGACGGCCGCCTGCATCCGGCGATGCGACTCCTCGGTGCCGTCACCGAGCCGCTTCACCCACAGCGCGCCATGGTCCAGGTGGTACGCCGACTCCTTGCGTGCCTTCGCGCCGATAGCGGCCAACCGCTCGTCCGCGCAGCCGGCCAGCGCCGTGTAGAGCGGCAGTTGGTACGCCGCCAGGAAGAACAGCTTCGCCATCGTCACCGCGAAGTCGTCGTTGGGCAACTCGACCAGTAGCGCGTTGCGGAACTCGCGGTCGTCGCGCAGGTACGCCAGCGCGTCCTCGTCGCGGCCGGCGCCCTCCAGCTCGCCCGCGTACGACAGCAGCAGGCGCGCCGCGCCGAGCTGGTCGAGGGCGATGTTGGCCAGCGCGATGTCCTCTTCCATCTCCGGGGCACGGGTGGTCCACTCGGCCAACCGCTGGGCCGTGACCAACGCGTCGTCGGCGAGCGCGAGGGTGAAGTCGAAGGGCCCGTTCACAGGTGGGCCACCCCGTCCGGCACCTCGTAGAAGGTGGGGTGGCGGTAGACCTTGTCGGCGGCCGGGTCGAAGAAGGAGTCCTTCTCGTCCGGGCTGGACGCGGTGATCGCACCGGCCGGCACCACCCAGATCGACACGCCCTCCTGGCGGCGGGTGTAGAGGTCGCGGGCGTTGCGCAGGGCAAGCGCGGCGTCGGGCGCGTGCAGGCTGCCGACGTGCGTGTGCGACAGCCCGCGCCGGGCCCGCACGAAGACCTCCCAGAGCGGAGTGTGTTGCGTCATGCTGCGACCGTCTCCTTCTGTCCTGCCCGCTTCGCGGCGTATGCCGCGGCGGCCTCGCGTACCCAGGTGCCGTCGGTGTGCGCGGCCCGGCGGTGGGCCATCCGCTCCCGGTTGCACGGCCCGTCGCCCGAGATCACCTGCATCAGCTCGTCATAGTCCGGCTGGGTGTAGTCGTACGCCTGCCGCTCGTCGTTCCAGCGCAGGTCCGCGTCGGGGATGCGAAGCCCGAGGATCTCGGCCTGCTGGACGCACATGTCGACGAAGCGTTGGCGCAGATCGTCGTTCGAGAAGCGCTTGATCTTCCAGGCCATCGACTGGGCGGAGTGCGTGGAGTCGCCGTCCGGCGGGCCGAACATGGCCAGCGACGGGTACCACCAACGGTCCACCGCGTCCTGGGCCATCGCCTGCTGCGCGGGGGTGCCGTGCGCCAGGGTGTGCAGGATCTCGTAGCCCTGCCGCTGGTGGAACGACTCCTCCTTGCAGACCCGGATCATCGCGCGGGCGTACGGGCCGTAGGAGCAGCGGCAGAGCGGGACCTGGTTGACGATCGCCGCGCCGTCCACCAGCCAGCCGATGGCGCCAACGTCGGCCCAGCTCAGGGTGGGGTAGTTGAAGATCGAGCTGTACTTCTGGCGGCCGTCGAGCAGCAGTTGGACCAGCTCGTCGCGGCTGATGCCGAGGGTCTCGGCGGCGGCGTAGAGGTAGAGGCCGTGGCCCGCCTCGTCCTGCACCTTGGCCAGCAGGATCGCCTTGCGCTTGAGCGACGGCGCCCGACTGATCCAGTTGCCCTCCGGCTGCATGCCGATGATCTCGGAGTGGGCGTGCTGGGCGATCTGCCGGATCAGCGTCCGCCGGTACGCGTCGGGCATCCAGTCGCGGGGTTCGATCTTCTGCTCGGCGTCGACCACCTCGGCGAAGTACGCCGCCAGGTCCTCGTCCGGCGCGGGCCCGCCACGCCGCCCGCGCGCCGCCGCCGCCCGCAGCTCGGCCTCGGCGGCCTCGACCTCGCCCAGCAGGCCGCCGGGCGCCTCGTCCGGGGTGCCGTTCGGGGCGGAGAAGTCGTTGCCATACATGAGGCTAAGTGTTACAGCTTGCGCCACGTTGCGCCAGGGGGTGTAACAGGAATCCGAGCATCCCATCCGTAATCGAATGACTGCTTTGTGCTACCTGGAGGTCGCCCTGTCGTCGTGACTTAGGCCACGAAACAAAGGTGAATCCCTGCAAAAACCTCATACCGGCCCCATATCCCGCCTTTATCGCAGGTTGCCTAGTGTCGAACCCTGGCGGTCTGCCGGTCCGGACGTAGACTTCTGCCGGTCAACCGATCGGCTGCCGACATCGACATCTCCACAGAGGCCACCTCCCCCGGCCTCGGCGATCGCACCCGATACGTCCCGACGGCAAGCCGGTCCCCCCGGCCCTGACACCTGGAGTTCAGCCACTCATGCGATCTCGCGTGACCCTGGTGCTCGCCATCACGGCGGTCGTGCTCGGCGGCGTCCTACTGGTCCCCACCGCGTACGCCCGACTCGCCAGCGACGGCAGCGGCGGAGGCGGCGGCGGAAGCACGGCGAGCGTCGCCGCGCCCGCACCCACCCCACCGCCGCCACCCACCCTGGCGGCCGGCCCGGTGTCGGTGAGCTTCAAGGGTGAGTTCTTCTCGTGGGCTCTGCTGGACCGGAAGACGGGCAAGATCTCCGGGTCGCCGAACATGACTGCGACCAGCTCCACCGAATCGATGATCAAAGCGTGGATCGTCTCCGACTACCTGCGGCAGCTCGGCGACAAGGAGCCGCCCGCAGCGCTGAAGGAGGCGGCTCGACTCGCCATCGTCGACAGCAACGACGGGGCGGCGAACAAGGTCCACGCCGCCGCGGGTGGCTCATACAAGCCCTCGACCAGCAGCATTCCCGACGCGGTGATCCAGCGGGCGATCAAGATCTGCGGGCTGACCGACACCAAGCGCGGCAACACCAAGCCGTACACCGGCTACTGGAGCTATACCCGGATGTCTCCCCGCGACGCGGTCCGGGTCGGCGACTGCATCGCCGACGGTAAGGCTGCCGGCCCGAAGTGGACCAAGTGGGTGTTGGATCAGATGAGCAAGGTCAGGGGCACCACCGCGACCAAGGACCAGAAGACCGAGTCCGGCGGTGGCCGCTGGGGGATCATCGACGGCCTACCGAAGTCGATCACCGCTCAGGGGCCGGTCAGCATGAAGAACGGCTGGACCCCGATCTACGGCGACGGCAACTGGCACGTCAACTGCCTCGCCGTCACCAGCAAGTGGAGCCTCGCGGTGATGCTGCGCTACCCGATCAGGACCGGCCTGGACTACGGCGCGAAGGTCTGCGCCAGTGTGGCCACCCAACTGGTCACCCCGCAGCCGGGCGCCGCGCTCAAGGTGCCGCAGCAGCCGGTCGGAAAGCTCTGATGGCCGGTAACCGTCGGGTCGACCGGCGCAACGGCGGCGAGGCTTCACCGATTCGGCTGATCGCCGTCGCGGTCATCCTCATCGGGCTGGTCCTGGTGTCGCTGCGGCTGCTGCCCGGTTCGCCGTTCGAGTCGTCCGCCGCAGCCAAGTGGGGCGACGCGGGCTCCGGCACCAGCGACCGCCCCACCGGCGCCGGCACCGACCGCAGCGCCCGCCAGCCGTCCTCGCCGTCACCGAAGCCCAGCCCGTCGCTGGAGCCGCTGCCCTTCGTGGCCAAGGACCTCGATCTGAACATCGAGGGCTGGTACTCCTGGAGCGTCCTCGACCGCCGAACCGGGAAGATCATCGGTTCGAAGAACATGGGCGAGACCAGCACCACCGCCTCGATGATCAAGGCATGGATCGTCGCCGACTACCTGCGTCGCGCGGCCGACGCCGGCCAGACCCCGAGCGACGCGAAGCTCGCCGACGCGACGCGGATCATCCGGGACAGCGACAACACCCGGGCCGAACAGTTCTACAACCAGGTCGACCGGGACGCCTCGATCAAGCGGCTCATCTCCATGTGCAAACTGACCGACAGCAGCGTCGCCCCCGACGGCGGCTGGAGCCGGACGGCGCTCTCCCCCCGGGACACGGCTCGGATGGGCAACTGCATCGTCACCGGCACCGCCGCCGGGCCGAAGTGGACCAAGTGGCTGCTCAACGAGATGAAACTGGTTCGCGGTGCCGGCGACTTCGGTATCCGCAAGGCCTTCCCGGCGGCCGAGCAGAAGAAGATCGCCATCAAGAACGGGTGGATCGACCGGATTAGGGAGCAGGAGATGCACATCAACTGCCTGGCCATCGGTGACACCTGGACGATGGGCGTGATGGTCAAGTACCCGATCAACATGGGCTACGACTACGGCATGAAGAACTGCCAGAAGATCACCGAGGCACTGCTCCGCCCCGGCACCTGAGCCCCTGGCGCCTCGGCGCTTCGCCGGGCCGGTTGGCTTTGCCGGCCCGGCTGGCAGCGGTCAGCCGGCGAAGAACTCCGGGCCGCCGTCCGGCAACGCCGGGGCCTCGCCGATCGCCGCCGCCCGTCGGGCCCACTCGCGCAGCCCGGCGACCTGCCGGTCGCCAAGGGAGAAGTCGAGGGTCCGGAAGTACGTGGCCAGCGTCTCCGCGTCGAAGGTCTCCCACCGGGCAGCCGCCTCGGCGACCTGGTCCAACTCCGCCAGGCAGAGATCCCGCGAGCGCAGGAAAGCCTCGTGCACCTCCTTCACCAGGCCCGGGTGGGCGGCGGCGAAATCGCGGCGAACCGCCCAGACGGCGAAGACCATCGGCAGCCCGGTCCACTCCCGCCACGCCTGCCCGAGGTCGGTGACAGTGAGGCCCTTCTGCGGTGCCTCGTAGTACGCCCGCAGCGCCACGTCCCCGATCAGCACGGCGGCGTCGGCCTCCAGCAGCATCTGGGTCAGATCCGGCGGGCAGCGGAAGTACTCGGGCCGCACGTTGTACTGCTCGGCGAGCAGCAATTGAGCCAGCATGACCCCGGTCCGCGAGGTCGAACCGAGCGCCACCCGGGCGCCGTCCAACTCGGCGAGCGGCCGGGTGGAGACCATGTTGACCGAGAGCACCGGCCCGTCGCTGCCCACCGCCAGGTCCGGCAGGAGCAGCAGCTCGTCGGCGTGCTTCAGATACTCCAAGAGCGTGATCGGGCCGATGTCGAGGTCGCCGGCGACCAGCGCCGCGCTCAACCGGTCCGGCGAGTCCTTGTGCAGGTCCACGTCGAGCAGGGCACCGGAACGCATCAGACCCCAGTAGATCGGCAGGCAGTTCAGGAACTGGATGTGCCCGACCCGCGGGCGTGCGATGCGCTCAGCCATGGCCCGACCGTATCGCCGGCGGCTGGCTCCGGCTCGGCGGGCCGGCGCGGAGTGGCCAAGCCCGCATTTGACGACCGTCGTACCGCCCGGGTCACGACCGGCACGAACACCAGCACCACCAGCAGCCCGACCACACCGGCACCGGCGATCAGCGGCCGAGGCGGAACGACCGCGAGCAACGCCCCGCCGATCAGGAAGCCGGCCATCGAGCCACCCTGCACCGCAGCGCCGTAGCTGGCGTACGCCCGGGCGCGCATCGCCTCCGGTACCCGCCGAGCGGTGAGCAGGTTGGCGAAGACGTTCTCGCCACCGTTGGCCGCACCCCCCACCAGCCAGAGCGGCACCAACACACCTGCGGCCGGCACCGTCGCCGCCAGCAACACCATCAGGCTGCACACGGCCAGAGTGGCCAGCACCCCCCGTACCAACGCGCCGTCGTCGTCGAGCCGCCCGGCAAGTCGTACGGCGAGCCAGGTCCCCGGCAGCATGCCAGCCATCCATGCGGCACTCACCAGGCCGTACGTGGTCGCCGAGCCCCCCAGCGTCTCCCGGATGAAGAAGACCTCGATCACGTTGATGCCGCCGATCGCCGCGATCACCACGGCGGTGCTCACCACCATGACGAGCATCAGCGGATCGCGGCGCAGCCGCCAGCCGATCTCCGTACCCCCAGGGGTTGCCACGCCGCCCAAAACGGCCGGGCTGCTCACGGTGGTGGCCGGGCTGGCGGCGGCCTCGCTGCCCACGGCGGCCTCGCTGCCCACGGCGGCCTCGCTGCCCACGGCGGCCTCGCTGCCCACGGCGGCCTCGCTGCCCACGGCGGCGGGCCGCCGGCCGCCGCGTCGGGTCCGCAGCAGTAGGCCCGCGACCACGAGCGCCAGGTAGGTCGCGGCATCGAGAAGCAGCGGTACGCGGGTGCCGAACTGTCCCACCAGCAGGCCGGCCAGCACCGGGCCGCCGAGCGCACCGAGCGAGACGGCGGTCTGACTGATCGCGCTGGCTCGCGGCAGGTCGGCCGGGCGGACCATCGCCGGCAGCAGCGCGGCGAGGCAGGGTTGGGTGACCGCGAGCCCGCAGGCCAGCAGGGCGACGAGCCCTACCATCAGTACCGGTTGCTCGATGACGGCGAGGAGCGCGCAGATTGCGGCCTGCCCGAACCCGATGGTCACCAGCAGGGTACGGCTGTCCGTCCGGTCGGCGAGTCGGCCCGCGAGTGGGGCGAGTACCACCAGGGGCAGGGTGGCGGACAACAGCAGCCCCGATACGGCCAGACCGCCGGCACCGGCACCCTGTAGCGCCAGCGCCAGCGCGGTCGCGGCGAGGAAGTCGCCGCAGATCGTGGTGCCTCGAGCAGCGGCGGCGAGCCAGACGTCCGACCAGCGCGACTCGTCCGTTGTGAAGGACATACTTCGAAAATAATGCTTCACAACTGATTGATGCAAGCCTGGCTATGCCAACGGCACCGTCCGGTACTGCACCGCGACCGTGCGCGCCCCCGCCGGTGGGGCACCCTGCCGCCGCCGCGGGTGATACGGCCGGAGCAGCGCCAGCACCGCCTCGTTCAACTCGGCCAACTCGTCGGCGGTGAGGAGCAACAGCGTGTCGGTGAACAGAGCGGTGTCGTACCATTCGGCCGGCTCGTCCCCGGCGCGCCGCAACCAGTCCCGGGTCCGCTCCATGGCCCGGACCGCATGCGCCTCCACCAGCGCCTGCTCGGCCGCACGCGCCTCAGGCCCGGCATCACGACCCGCCTCGACCAGCACACTCACACTCGGCACACGCCACAACCGCTCGCGCGCGTCCCCCCGGCTCGGCGCCTGCTCAACCAGGCCGAACTTCGCCAGCGCCCGAAGGTGGTAACTGGTTGCGCTCGGCGACAACCCAACGATCTCGGCACACTCGGTGGCAGTCCCACCACTCTCGCGACTGTTCAGGTGCTCCATGATCGCGATTCGAGCCGGATGAGCCATCGCCCGCATCACCTGGGGGTCGCTGATCGTCATCCGGCGTGAATCGGAGCGGGCCTCGGTCATACGCCCATGATCCCGGCAGCCCCGCCAACCTGCCATCACCCCCGCGTCCCGCTCGGACCACCGCGCGTCGGCCACGCTTTTACCTTCGGCCGCGGGCAGGCGGATTTGCCGGCGGGCACGGCTTGGCGGGGTGGCCTGAGTGGCGAGCGCGGGTTTGCGTCTCTGCGGCGCGGCGCGGCGCGGCGCGGCGGGGCGCGGCAGGGCGCGGCAGGGCACGGCAGGGCACGGCGGGGAGACTTCGCGGCACGGCGGTTCGGCGGCGCGGCGGTTCGGCGGCGCGGCGGCTCGGCGAGCGCGGCGAGCGCGGAGCGGATTGGCGGCGCGGCTTGGCGGCACGACAAGCGGGCAGCTCACGATGATCGACGAAATTAATTGCACTCATTGATCAGGACGACTCCAAAGTGTCGTACACCAGTTCTATTCTGCTCTCATGTTGGAGGCGTTGGCGCAGGTGGATGGGGCAGTTGACGACTGCGCCGAGACCGCGTTCTGGGCGCTCTCCGATGACGAGTTGCTTGCTTCTCTCGACGCGACTCAGGTGTTGGCGCAGCGGTTGGCCGCCGTTCAACTCGGTCTGGTCCATGAGTTGGACGGTCGCGGGCTGGCGGTCACCCAGGGCGCCTCGTCCACTGCGGTCTGGCTTCGGGAGCGGCTGCGGCTCTCGGGTCGCAGCGCCCGCCAGCTGGTCCAGCTCGCCGCCACCATCGACGCCGCCCCGCCAGCGGTGCGCGACGCGCTGCTCAGCGGTGCCATCACCGTCGAGCAGGGTCGGGTGGTGGCCGAGACGATCGCCGCCCTCCCGGTCGAAGCCGGTCCCGAGGTGGCGGACAAGGCCACCCAACTACTGGTCACCTGGGCCGACCGTTTCGATCCGACAAGCCTGAGCCGGCTCGGCGAGCGCGTCCTCGCGCACGTCGCCCCGGAGTTGGCCGACCAGGCTGAGTTGAAGGCTCTGGAGCGGGCCACCGAGCGAGCCGAGGCCCGCCGGCACGTCACGCTCTCCGAGCAACGAAACGGCCAGGTACGCCTCAGCGGCAACCTCGACACCGAAACCGCGAGCCTGCTGCGCGAGGCCATCGATCCGCTCTGCACCCCAACCGGTGAGCAGGATGACCGCAGTCCTGGTCAGCGCCGCGCCGACGCGTTGGGCGAGATCTGCCGACTGGCGCTACGCACCGGCCAGCTGCCCGACAACGGCGGCGACCGTCCTCAGCTGGTGGTGACCGTTTCGCTGGAGGAACTGGTCAACGGCGTACGCGCCGGAACACTGGAGACCGGCACGCGCCTCACCCCCGGGGCGGTCCGCCGCCTGGCCTGCGATGCGGGCGTGCTGCCGGTCGTGCTGGACGGCAACAGTCAGGTCCTGGACGTCGGCCGGCAGCGCCGGCTCTTCACCGGCCCGTTGCGGCGCGCGCTGGTCCTGCGGGACGGCGGTTGCGCCTTTCCTGGTTGTGATCGGCCGCCGAGATGGTGCGACGGTCACCACATCCGACACTGGGCCGACGGTGGGGGGACGGCGCTGGGCAATGCGGTGCTGCTCTGCGGCTACCACCACCGGTTCATCCACCGCGGCGACTGGACGGTCCGTCTCTCGGCGGACGGTCGACCTGAATTCCTCCCGCCCAGCTGGCTCGACCCACTGCGCACCCCTCGTCGCAACCTCTACCACCTGCGCTGCTGATGCCGCCAACCACGCCCACGCCGCCCGCGCCTGCGTCTGGCGACCGCCGCCGCGGTCGCCACCGTCACCGCGCCTTGCCGCCGCGACCGCAGTCGCCACCGCGACCGCCACGGCCTCACCACCGCCACGGCCTCGCCACCGCGCCTTGCCAGCCACCGCCACCGCAGTCGCCACCGCCACCGCCACCGCCTCACCACCTCAGCCTCACCACCGTGCCTTGCTACCGCGGCTTGCCACCGCCACCGCCACCGCGACCGCCTCACCACCTCAGCCTCACCACCGTGCCTTGCTACCGCGGCTTGCCACCGGCCACCGCGACAACCCTGCTGTCCCTGCCGTCCAAGCTGTGTCTCCCGGTGATCAACTCGGCTTCCTGAGAACCGGGGCGTTGCACCGGCCCAGACACCGCGACTCCCTGAAAGCCGAGTCGGTCACCGGCGTCGCGGCGGTCGCGGTATGAAAAAGCACGGCGCGGGGCAGGGCGTGGTCGCCCAGCGACACCCGACCGGGCGACACGCCGTCTCGGACGGGTGGTCGCGTCGGTAATTCGCTGGATGCGCCGGTTTGAGGAGCGTAGGGTTGCAGCCCGCTTGACGGCCGAGGTGAGCTGCACCGGAACGGACGTCTTCGCGCCGGGCGGCCGGCCATCCGCCCCCGGACACGCGAGCGCGCAGCAGATGTGAACGATGGGACGTCAGCATGCCCGCACTTGACCTCGACACCCAGCTCGACACCGACACCGACCTCGACGCGGACCTGGCCGCCGAACGCGCACACCTCACCACCTCGCGGGCGGCGCTGGGTCGGATGCGGGAGCGGGCCGAGTCTCTCTTCGCCACCGGTGACCAGGTGGCCGGCGACGCGTACGCGGCCGAGACGCTCGGCCGCACCCTGGCCCGCCGGGTCGCCGAGCTGGCCGACGACCCGACCACTCCGCTCTTCTTCGGCCGCCTCGACTTCGCCGCCGCCCCAAACAACAGCAGCACCACCGACAGCAGCGCCACGGACAGCGGCAGCCCCAACCGCAGGCCCACGGACGACAGCAGCACGAGCGACAGGCCCACAGCCAACAGGCCCGCCAACGACACGACCGCGCCCGACGCCAGCGGCGATCATCACGGTCGGCGGTATCACGTGGGGCGGCGGCATGTCACCGATGAGCGTGGTGAGCCGTTGGTGCTGGACTGGCGGGCACCGGTCTCCCGCTCGTTCTACCGGGCGAGTGTGCGGGATCCGCAGGGGGTGGCGGTTCGGCGGCGGTTCGGTTTCAGCAATGGTGTGCTGACCAGCTTCGAGGATGAGCGGTTGGACCGGGGCGAAGAGCTCGGTACGACCAGTCGGATCCTCACCGCCGAGATCGAGCGCCCACGCGTCGGGCCGATGCGGGACATCGTCGCCACGATCCAGCCGGAGCAGGACGAGCTGGTCCGGGCTGACCTCGCCGACTCGATCTGTGTGCAGGGCGCGCCGGGTACGGGAAAGACGGCGGTGGGTCTGCACCGGGCCGCGTACCTGCTCTACCTGCATCGGGAGCGGTTGCGGCGGGCGGGTGTGCTGATCGTCGGGCCGAACCGGGCGTTCCTGTCGTACATCGCGGCAGTGCTGCCGGCGCTCGGCGAGGTCGAGGTCGAGCAGGCCACGGTAGAGGAGTTGATCTCCCGGGTGGCGGTTCGGGCGGTCGAGGCGCCGGCGGTGGCCGCGCTCAAACACGACGTACGGATGGCGAGCGTGCTGCGGCGCGCGGTGCAGGGGCAGATCGGCACCCCGACCGAGTCGATCACCGTGTCGGACGGCTCGTTCCGTTGGCGGATCGGGGTGGAGCCGTTGCACCGGATCGTCGAGGAGACCCGCCGGGAGGGGCTGCCGTACGGCACGGGTCGGGAACGTGTCCAGGCGCGGGTGGTGAGTCTGCTGCAACGGCAGGCCGAGGCGCGGCGTGCGGAGTCGCCCAGCGATGCCTGGCTGCGCCGGATGAGCCGCTGCCGGCCCGTGCTCGACTTCCTGGACGCGGTCTGGCCGGCGCTCACCCCGGAAGGGCTGGTGCACGGCTTGTTCTCCGATCCGGCCCGGCTCGCCGCGGCGGCGGACGGGCTGCTCAGCGACGCCGAGCAGGCGCAGTTGAGCTGGGTGAAGCCAGCCCGAACGCCGAAGGCGACCCGTTGGACCGCCGCCGACGCGGTGCTGATCGACGAGGCGACCGGGTTGCTGGAACGGCTCTCCGGATTCGGGCACGTGGTGGTGGACGAGGCGCAGGATCTCTCCCCGATGCAGTGTCGGGCCATCGCTCGGCGCAGCGAGCACGGCTCGGTCACGCTCCTCGGTGACCTCGCCCAGGGCACCGCGCCGTGGGCGGCGACGGACTGGAGGGAATCCCTCGCCCACCTGGGCAAGCCGGACGCGGTGGTGGTCCCGTTGACAGTCGGTTTCCGGGTACCCGCGGCAGTCGTCGCATTCGCGAACCTGCTGCTTCCGGCGCTCGCGGTGGACGTACCGCCGGCCGAGTCGCTGCGCCACGACGGCGGCCTGGACGTGCGTACGGTGACCGACCTGACCTCGGCGACGGTGGCCGAGGTGCGCGCGGCGCTCGCGCACGACGGCTCGGTCGGTGTGATCGCCGCGGACGACGCGGTCGACGGCCTGCGCGCGGCGCTGGCCGAGGCCGGTGTCGAGACCGCGACCGCCGACGACGTGGCGGCCGCGGAGCGGGTCACCGTGGTGCCGGCGACGCTGGTCAAGGGCCTTGAGTACGACCATGTGGTGGTGGTTGAGCCGGCCGCGATCGTCGCGGCCGAGCCGCGGGGGCTGCACCGGTTGTACGTGGTGCTCACCCGGGCGGTGTCCCGGCTGGCGGTGCTGCACGTCGCGCCGCTGCCTGCCCCGCTCGTCGGCGGGTCAGCCGGCTGACAGGGCTGCCGCGACCTCCCGCAGCGGGCGGCTGGAGTCGGCCAGCGGCACGTGGAACGACAGCCACGACCCGTCGGTGAAGTCGATCCTCAGCCGCTTCCAGTTCAACCGGTACCTGCCGACCCGGGCGGCGACGGTCGTTCGCGGGACGGACCCGAGCAGTTCGACGTCGGCCTGCGCCTGTTCGTCCGCCGCGGAGCCGGAGAGCAGCCCGACTGGTGCGGTCGCACCGAGCAGCAGCCGCTGGTCGGTGACCCCCAGCACGAGGGTTCGGAGGCCGGAGCCCTTCGTCGCCACCGTCAGGGCATGGTGCAGCACGGATGCCTGGGAATCTGGCTCGCCTCGACCTCCGACACCGAAGAAGAGCCAGTCGACGGCGTTGTCCGCCCGACCGAAGGTGATGTTCGGTGACAGCACGTTGAGCAGGACACCCAGGACGCCCGGGCCACCGGTGGCGGGCGGGGCCGACGGCTGCGAGGGCGGCGCCGGCGTCAGCCCGCCGCCCGCTCGCACCTGGGCCACCGCGCGCACCTGTTCGCCGGCCCCCAGCAGTCGAGTGATCCCCTCGACGTACCGTGCCTGACTTTCGTCGGCCGTCATCAGCGCCCCTCGTGGTCGGCGGACCGACGCGGACCGGCTCCTGGATCGCCGATGACCTCGCCGACCAACTCCCGGACCTGGGCCGCGGCGGCCTCCTGCGCCCGGTTGGCGGCTGCGGTGAACTCCTCGGCCAGGCTGTAGGAGTCCAGTCGCATCGCCCGCGCGTTCAGCTCGGTAGAAACGATCTTGCCGTCGGCCGCGGCGGTGACCCGTACCAGGCCGGAGTCGCTCACGCCCTCGGCGCTGGTCTGCTCCAACTCCGCCATCCGGTCGGCGAGTTGCCGCTGCCATCCGTCCAGGTTGCGAGCCAGCGCCTCGATTCGGTCCAGGGCGGGGAAGGTCATGGCTGCCTCTCAGTTCAGGATGGAGTCGAAGACATTCTGCACACCCGCTGTGTACGGGCCCAGGTCCTCGCTGTACGTGCCGTCGACCAGGTAGTTGCGGTCCTTCTGCCCGTCGGAGATGTCGTGCAGGCCCACGCCGGTGTCCAGCAGAGCGCCGCCGAAACCGGGGATGTTGACCGGCGAGACCTGGTTGATGACGAACTTGCCCGGAAAGAGGGTCTTGAACTTCTCGACCTGGAAGGCACGCCCCTCGGGCGTCCAGCCGCCCTTGCTGAGCAGCTTGTACTGCTTCTTCCGCTGCTTGAGCTCCATGACGGTGTCCGCGTACTTGCGAAGCTGGCCGGCGACCTTGCCCAGCCGGGCGGCGAGGCGGGTGAGCACCTCGGCGAACCGGGCGACGATCTTGACCATCCGACCCACTGTGGTGGCCAGCCGGGCCAGCACCCGGACCACGGTGGCGGCCAACGAGACGCCGGCGCTCAGCGCCGCGGCCACCGCCGCGATGATCACCTCGGTGAGGAACCAGAGCAGGAACTCGAGGATCAGCTCGACCAGCAGATTGAACGCGTCCACCGCCGCGTTCGCCGCCTCGACCAGCACGTCCTTGGTGCCGTCGAGCCCTTGGGCCAGCTCCTCGATCGCCGCCTCCACCGACTCCATCGAGGCATGGAAGCCCTCTGCGGCGTCGCCGGTCCACGCGCCGCGCAACCGGGCCCGGTCGGCGATCTGGTCACCGGCGATCTCCCGTACCGCCGCGCCGGTGTCCAGGCAGAGCTGCGCCGCCCGCATCAGGTCGTCCGGTTCGCCGGCGACCAGCTCCAGCAGCTGCTCGAACGGCCAGAGCACCGCGTTGGAGAGCGGCTTGAAGGGTTCGGGCGTGCCCGAGACGATCTGCTCGAAGTAGGTCTTGTTGCGCTGCAACGCCTCGGTGCTCACGCCGGCACCGAACCGTTCGGAGCGCCGATGCCACCCGACCAGGGGCCGGGCGCGATGACGTCGGGAGCGGGCGGGCGGCCGGGCACGAACAGGTCGGTGTTGGCCGCGTCGGTGCCGGTGTAGGCGGCGGCGGTGTCGGTGAGCCCCTCGGCGATGTCCGCCATCATCTCGGCGCCGTCGGCGAGCCCTTGCAGGCACGCCTCGAACTGCTCGGCGTACGTCGCCGCGAGGTTGAAGGACGCCGGCATCACTCCGAAGGCGTGCCGTGGCACGTGCCCGTCACCGAAGGCGCGGTGCAGCTCGCGGAAACGGGCCGCCCGATCCTTGGCCCCGGCGGCGAACGCCGTCAGAGCCTCCGGCTGGACCTCCAGCTCATTGCTCGGGCTTGACACGAACCCTCCCCTGTGGCCTGTGCGACGGATCAGCCGTCACGACTGACCACCATAGGCACTGCTCGCCGTTATCGGGGGGTCCCGTCGGTGATGGCGGGGTCACCCACCTCGACTTTGTGTCTTAAAGTAGTTTGCGTGGACCCCGACGATGACTCACCACCCACTGACGCCGCGGCGGCGCTCCGGCTGATCCAGGACCAGCGGTCGGCGACGGCACGCCGGCTCGACCCCGACGCCCGCCTGCTCTACTGGCCGTGGAGTGTCGCCTGGCTGGTCGGTTTCGGGCTGTTCTTCCTGCGATTCCCCCCGGGTGACCGGGCGCTGGTCCACCTGCCGAGCTGGCTGCCGCTGACCGTCCTCTTCGTACTGCTCGCGGCCGCCGGAGCGACCCAGGCGGTGGTCAGCGTGCGGGCCTACGACCAGGTGAGCGGCGATTCCGCCCGTCGGGGGCAGTGGTACGGGTACGCCTGGGCCCTCGGTTCGGTGAGCGTCTACGCGGGGCTGGGCCGGATCTCCGAGCACCTGCCGCACGACCTGGCGGCGCTGCTCTGGTCGGCGACCGCCGTCGGGCTGACCGGTGCGCTGCACATGGCCGGCGGGGCGGTCTGGCTGGACCAGGACCTGTTCCGCCTCGGCGTCTGGATCAGTGTGATCAACCTGATCGGTGCGATCGCCGGGCCGGGCTGGCACGCGCTCGTCGTGGCGGTGGCCGGCGGCGGCGGAATGCTGGTGGCCGGCGCGCTCGCCCGGCGGCGACAGCGACAGCGGCAGCAGCCGTGACCGAGCTGGATCCGGTCATCCACGCGCAGGCCCGGCTGCGGGTGGTCGCCAGCCTCTCCGCACTCAACGTCGGCGACAAGATCGCTTTCCCCCGCCTACAGGAACTGCTCGCGATGACCGCCGGCAACCTCTCGGTGCACCTGCGCAAACTCGAGGACGCCGGCTACGTGGAAATCAGCAAGACCCATCGTGGGCGCACCCCGGCGACCCTGGTCGGGCTCAGCCGGCGAGGTCGGCTGGCGTTCGAGGAGTACACCGAAGCGATCCGCGCCCTGCTCGACCCCGCCCCGTCGAAGGAGCAGCCATGACCCTCGCCCGCGCCGAACAGGCCAGCCGCCGGTACGGCGACGTCCTCGCCCTCGATCGTGTCGACCTGGAGGTCCGGGCCGGTGAGCTGGTCGGCCTGCTCGGGCCGAACGGCGCCGGCAAGAGCACCCTGATGAACCTGCTGGTGGGCCTGCGCCGCCCCAGCTCCGGACGGGTCGAGCTGTTCGGTCGCGACCCCCGCGACCCGGCGAGCCGTCGGCAGATCGGGGTCACCCCGCAGGAGACCGGCCTGCCCGGCACGCTGCGCGTCGGCGAGGTGGTCGACTTCGTCTCCGCGCACTACCCCGACCCGGTGCCCCGGGCTGAGCTGCTCGACCGTTTCGGTCTCGCCGACCTGGCCCGGCGGCAGACCGGTGGGCTCTCCGGCGGGCAACGCCGCCGGTTGGCGGTGGCGTTGGCGTTCGTCGGCCGGCCCCGGCTGGTGCTGCTCGACGAACCCACCACGGGCCTGGACGTGGCCGCCCGGCACACCCTGTGGGCGGCGATCCGGGCATTCCACGACGACGGCGGCACCGTGCTGTTGAGCAGCCACTACCTGGAGGAGGTGGAGGCGCTCGCCCACCGGGTGGTGGTCATCGGGCAGGGCCGGGTGCTCGCCGACGACACAGTGGACGCGGTGCGCGGCATCGTGGGCGTCCGCCGGGTCAGCCTGATCGCCGACAGCCTGCCCGACCTGCCCGGGGTGGTGCGCACCGAACGGGTCGACGGTCGGCTGCACCTGCTCACCACCGACGCCGACGAGCTGGTCCGCGCGCTGGTCACCACCCAGACCCCGTTCACCGACCTGGAGGTACGGCCGACCTCGCTGGAGGAGGCGTTCCTCGCCATCACCAGCGGAGAAGCGACCAGCGGAGACGTGCCCGCCGGCACCGACCGACCCACCACCGCCGCTGCCGGCGGCCGACCCACCACAGTCTGAGGAGGCGACAGTGCAGCTCGCCCTGGTCCACGCCCGCTACCAACTCCTGGAGATCATCCGGATCCCGGTGGCAGTGTTCGGCAGCGCGTTCTTTCCGGCCGCCGCCATGATCTTCTTCGTGGTGCCGTTCGCCGGTGACGACGCGGTCGGTGCCACCTACGCCACCGCGTCGATGATCACCTTCTCGGTGATGAGCGCCAACATCTTCCAGTACGGCGTCGGTGTCGCCGAGGACCGCGACCAGCCCTGGAACCCGTACACCCGGACCCTGCCGGCCGGGCCCGCGCCGCGGTTCGCCGGCCGGGTGCTGGCCGGTCTGGCGCTGACCTACCTCTCGCTGATCCCGGTCGTGGTGATCGGCGCGACGCTGACCGCGGCCCAGGTCACCCCGGCAGCGTTCCTGCTGGCTCTCGGCACCGTGGCGGTCATCTCGGTGCCGTTCACGCTGATGGGGCTCGCCATCGGCTACTCGCTGCCGAGCAAGGCGGCGATCGTGGTGGCGCAGGTGCTCTTCCTGCCGCTCGCGTTCGGCGGCGGCCTGCTCTCCGCGCCGGGCGACGCGCCCGGTTTCATCGAGACGATCGCGCCGTACCTGCCCACCCGGGGCGCTGCCGAACTGATGTGGGCGTCGGTGGCCGACTACGACGTGGAGCCGCTGGCACTGATCATGCTCGGTGTCTGGGTGGTGCTGCTCGCCGCACTCGCCGGCTGGGCCTACCGGCGGGACGAGGGTCGCCGGTTCAGCTGACGATTCGTCCGTTTCCGCCCCGGGCCGCGGCGGGACGGTGCCAGGATTCCGGCAGGGGGCCGCCGTGGCCGCCCGGGCCGAGAGGGGTCTTGACGTGAGCACCGTCCCGCCGGGTACGCCCTGCTGGGCCGACCTGGCCACCCCGGACCTGACCGACGCGCGGCGCTTCTACCCGGAGCTGTTCGGGTGGACCGGCCAGGTCACCCCGGAGCCCGAGGCGGGCGGTTACACGGTCTTCCTGCTCGACGGTAAGCCGGTGGCCGGCGCCGGCCCGCCCGCGATACCGGACCAGATTCCGATCTGGTCGACGTACCTCGCCACCGACGACGCAGAACTGGTCGCCGGCCGGGTCGAGCGGGCCGGCGGGCAGGTCGTCGTACCCCCGTTCGAGGTCTTCGACCGGGGCTGGATGGCAGTCTTCGCCGATCCGGCCGGCGCCACGTTCAGCGTCTGGCAGCCACTGGCCATGGCCGGTGCCGAGGTGTTCAACGTGCCGGGCGCGATGAGCTGGAACGAGCTGGTCACCCCCGACCCCGAGGGCGCGAAGGTCTTCTACGAGCTGGTGTTCGGCTGGCAGCCCGACGACCAGGCGGTGGGCGCGATGACGTACACCGGGTGGCGGCTCGGGACCCAGATCGTCGCCGGGATGATGCCGCCGCTGGCCGACGACTTCCCGGCCGACCTGCCCGCGTACTGGACGGTGTACTTCGCGGTGGCCGACGCGGACGCCGCCGCGGCCCGCGCCGCCGAGCTGGGCGGAACGATCCTGGTCCCGCCCCGCGACATCCCGGCGGGCCGCTTCGCCGCCCTCCGCGACCCCCAGGGTGCCCTCTTCTCCGTCATCGACCTGGGCCCCTGACCCAGCGTCTGCATGCTCAGGGGCGGGTGGGACGCACGGGGACCACCAGGGGGCCGTGGGCGCCGGGGACCACCCGGACGCTGGCCCGGTAGTGGGTGGCGAGCAGTTCCTCGGTCAGCACCTCGGGCGGAGTCCCGGCGGCCACCACCTGACCGGCGGCGAGCATCACCATCCGGTCGGCGTACTCACCGGCCAGCGAGAGGTCGTGCATCGTGGCCAGCACGGTCAGGCCGTGCTCGCGGCGTAGCTGGTCGACGACTTCGAGCACGTCCTGCTGGTGGCCGATGTCGAGCGCGCTGGTCGGCTCGTCGAGCAGCAGCAGCGTCGCGCCCTGGGCG
The DNA here is from genome assembly GCF_040643355.1 of Micromonospora sp. NPDC047187. NCBI lineage: Bacteria > Bacillati > Actinomycetota > Actinomycetes > Micromonosporales > Micromonosporaceae > Micromonospora > Micromonospora sp. NPDC047187. Next base: position 161,576 of record NZ_JBEYUF010000002.1, on the reverse strand, counting down.
AGCGCGCGGGCGAGGAACACCCGCTGCCGTTCGCCGCCGGAGAGGGTGGCCAGCTCGCGACGGTGGAAGCCGGCGAGGTCCAACCGCCCCAGCACCTCGTGCACGGCGTCGACGTCGGCTGTCGACTCCCGGCCCAGGGTCGGAATGTACGGGGTGCGGCCGAGCAGCACGTAGTCCAGCACCGACATGCCGGGCGGCACCACCGGGGACTGTGCCACAGTGGCCACTATCCGGGCGCGGTCCCGACGGCGCAGCGCGGCACTCGGCGTACCGAAGAGAGTGATCGCCTTCGGCGCGGGCAGCAGGCCGCCGACGGCCCGCAACAGGGTGGATTTGCCGGCGCCGTTCGGGCCGATCACTGTGACCCACTCGCCGACGGCGACGGTGAGGTCGACGCCGGTCAGGATCGGCGTGCCACCGAGGGCGACGTGCAGCCCACGCACCTCGACGGCCGGCGTGCCGGCGGCGGGTTCGCGGCTCACGTGAGCACTCGCCGGGCGGTCCGCAGCACGAGGACGAAGAACGGGCCGCCCAGCAGGGCGGTCACCACTCCGATCGGCAGCTCGGACGGAGCGGCGACGGTGCGGGCCACCACGTCGGTCAGCGCCAGGAACGCGCCGCCGAACAGCAGTGACATCGGCAGGATCACCCGGTAGCTGGACCCGGCGAGCAGCCGGACGGTGTGCGGCACGATGATGCCGACGAAGCCGATCAGACCGGTCGCGGAGACCGCCGCGGCGGTGCCCAGCGAGGCGGCGGCGATCAACAGGTATCGGGTGCGCTGCGGGTGCAGGCCCAGACTTCTCGCCTCGTCGTCGCCGACCGCGAGGACGTCCAGCTCGCGGCGGTGCAGCAGCACCACGACTGTGGTCAGCGCGGCGTACGGCAGCACCAGCAGCACGTCGTGCCATCCGGCGGTGGCCAGCCGACCGAGCAACCAGGAGTAGACCGGCTGGATGCTGTCGGCGTGTCGTTGCAGGAGGTACGTCTGCCCGGCGGAGAGGAACGCGGAAACCGCCACCCCGGCCAGGATCAGCATGGCCGGTGACCCGCGTCGCCCACCGGCCGCGCCGAGCACGTAGGTCATGGTGACGGCGAGCAGCGAACCGGCGAACGCGGCCAGCGGAATGGTCATCGGCAACCCGGAGAGCGTGCCCTGCCGGCCGGCGCCGCCGAGAGCGATCGCCGCGGTGACCGCGAGGCCGGCGCCGGCGGCCACACCGAGCAGGTACGGGTCGGCCAGCGGGTTGCGGAACACGCCCTGGTAGCAACCACCGGCGAGGGCGAGCAGACCGCCGACGAGCAGGCCCAGCACCACCCGGGGCAGGCGCAGCTCGGTGACGATCGCGATCTCACGCTCGGTCAGCCCGCTGTCGAGGTGCACCCCGGGAAACAGGTTGAGCAGCTCGGCGGCGACGCTGCCCGGGGGCAGGCTCACCGGGCCGAGGGACACCCCGACGACGAGCGCGACGAGCACCGCGACCAACCCGGCGACCAGCCACCGCATGCGCAGCCCGGCGGGCCTGGCCCCGGACGGCAGCCCAGCCCGCCGGGCCCCGGAGGACGGCAGCCCGGCGGGCCGGGCCGCGGAACGTGGCTCGGCCCGCGGGGACGACGGCGGCGGCTCGGCCGGCCGACCGGTTGGTGCCGGATCGGACACCTGTCGCGGCCCGGTCACCGACGGACGACGGTCACGCGGGCACCTTGGCGACCGCGCCGATGATGACCCGGAGCAGGTCCACGACCCGTGGGCCCCAGCGGGAGGCGATGTCATCGTCGAGGGCGACGACCTGGTTGTTCTTCACCGCGGTGAGGCCGGCCCAGCCACTGCGCGCCTTGACCGTGTCGGCGCTCTGCTGGCAGCACTTGGCATCGGCCAGGAAGACGAAGTCCGGGTCGGCCTTGACGATGAACTCCTGGGACAGCTGCGGGTAGCCGAAGTTCTTACCGTCCGCGTCGGCCGGGTCGGCGATGTTGGTCAGACCGGCCTGGCTGTAGAGCGAGCCGATGAAGGTCTTGCTGGTGGCGCTGTACAGCTCCGGGCCCAGTTCGTGGAAGTAGGTGAGCTTCTCGGCGCGCTGCGGCAGGTCCTTGACCAGCTTGGCGATGTCGTCCTTCATCCGGGTGGCGACGTCGGTGGCCTGGTCGGCGTGCCCGGTCAGCGTGCCCAGCTCGGTGATCTGCCGGTACGAGTCGTCGAGCGTGACCGCCGCCGGGGTCTGGTACACCGGAATCTTCAGCTTGCCGAGCTGTTCGACGATCTTGTTGCGGTCGTCGGAGAGCACCACCAGGTCGGGGTTCTTACCGGCGATCGCCTCGGCGTTCGGCTGGAAGGCGGAGAGGTCGGTCTTGGGCACGTCGGCCGGGTAGTTCGACTGGTCGTCGACGGCGGTCACCTGCGGGCCGGCACCGATCGCGAAGAGCATCTCGGTGGCGGTGGGCGACAGCACGACGATCTTCTCGGGGCGCTTGTCGAGGGTGAGCGCGCCGACGGTGACCGGGTAGGCGGCGGCAGCGGTGCCGGCTTTCGGCTGGTCGTCGGCCTTCTCGGCGCAGGCGCCGAGGGCGAGTGCGGTGACCGCGAGGGTCGCCGCGAAGAGCCGAGGGGTACGTCTGAACATGGGGGCCTCCTGTCGGTCGAGGAGTGTGGTGCTTCGCCGACAGGGACTTTCGTACGCCCGCCCACGAGGCGCCCTTCCTCGAGAGCGCGTTTCGCGACCGATCCGTAGGCGACCTGGCTCGTCCCCACCTACCGGTGGGGCATCACAGTTGCGGGACAGCGCCGGGTTTCGCACCGGCTTCGCTGCGGACTGGTCGCTATGACGGTAGCGCACCGCCAGGACGTGCCGGATCGATCAAGGGCCGGTCGGCAGTCGTCGATACCTCGGACACCCGCACCAGGCGGGGCCGGGAGGCTTATGTCCGAGATCCTGGGGTTTCGGAGCGGGTGGTGGGGCCCCGCCGGGGCGGGACGGGGCCCCACCCGATCAGGAGGACGTGATGGTGACGTTGTCCACAGCCGCCTCCACCAGGCTGGCTCCGGACGCGTCCGCCGCCTCGACGAGCACGCGGACCGACTGGCCGGCGTACGGGGTGAGGTTGAGGTTGGCTACCGCCCAACTCCCGTTGCGGTTGCTGGCCGCGCCGGCCTGGGTGAGCAGCGCCGTGGTGCCGCCGTTGTGCACCACGCTCACCCGCAGGTAGTCCGCTGACGAGGCGTTCGAGCCGTGCGCCAGGTACCAGGCGAGCGACAGGGTCAGCGTGCCGGACGACGGCAGGCTCACCGCCGGGGACCGGGCGCTGGTCACGCCGCCGTCCACGTCGTAGTCGCCGGCCGCCGCGCCGGCGAGCCGGCCGGTGACCAGGTCGTTGGACCCGGCGTACGGGGTGAGCTGCTTGGCCCCGGAGGACGTGGTCGCCTGGGCGGCGCCCCGCTCGAACCCGCCGAGGGTGGCGGTGTCGGTGCCGGCCGGGTTGATGGTCCAGCCGGTGGCGGTCTCGAAGGTGTCCGACCAGACAGTGGTGCCGCCACCGCCGCCGCAGTACTGCGACTGCTTGCCGATGGCCCGGTACGGGCAGTCGGCGTACTCGCTGAGGAGCAGCACCGCCTCCCGGTTGCGCGAGGTCTGCGCCGGGATCACCTCGTCGGGCGGGTAGAAGCCGCCACCACCGGACGAACCCGGGTACATCTCGAACGTGTACGCCCAGATGTTGTGGGTGGCCCACATCCAGTCGATGCTGTCCCCGTCGGTGATGTAGAGGTCGCTGGACTGTTCCGGCGTGTAGCCGTTGGTGGCCGCCATCTGCTGACCGATGGTGGCGAAGGTGTTGTACTGGTCCGCGTTCATCCCGGTCGCGGTGTTCGCTGTGGTGTAGCCGTACGGCCAGAGCACCAACTGCGAGTACGTGTGGAAGTCGATGTTGGCCTTGATCTGCTGGACACCGCCGACCACCCGGCCGTTGACGAAGGTGCGCAGCGCCTGCGTCTCGGGCGCGGAGAACGCCGACGGCCCCCGGTAGGTCTCCGACGAGGTGCTGCCGGACGAGCCGCCGCAGCATCCCCAGTTGTAGGACCAGTTGCGGTTCAGGTCGGTGCCGACGTTTGACGAGCCGCTGTTGGGCTGCCGGTTCTTGCGCCAGGAGCGGTACGACCCGGTGGCGATGTCGTACTCGCTGCCGTCCGGGTTGACCGTCGGGACGATCCAGAGCTCCCGGCCGTTGACGATGTTGGTGATCCGGGAGTCGCTGCCGTAGCCGTCGGTGAAGAGGTTGAGCAGGTAGATCGCCATCTCGACGGTCAGGTGCTCACGGGCGTGCTGCTGGGAGTTGAACAGGATCTCCGGCTCGTTCTCGTCGGTGCCGACGTTGTCGGAGATCTTCACGGCCATCAGGTCGCGGCCCTCGTACGACGAACCGATGCTGATCTTGCGGGCGATCGCCGGGTGGTCGGCGACGACCTGGTTCACGACGGCGGTCAGTTCCGCGTAGTCGTGGTAGTTCGAGTCGGCCGGCGGAAAGGCCAGCGCGCCGAAGTCGCCGGCACCGCGCTCGGCGTTGGGTGGCGGGGCGAGCGGTTCCAGCCGGAAGCCGAGCTTGCCGATCGCGGCGGCCTCGCCCGCGGTGGCCGAGATGTGCAGCACGCCGTGTTCGGAGTAGTCGATGGCGGCTCCGGTGCGGGCCACCGCGTTGCGGTCGGCGAGGGTCCGGGGCCCGAGCACCCGGTAGCCGGCGGCGGCCTGCTCAGCGGTGCGGTCCGGTGCCGGTCGGGCGGCGACCGGGCCGGCGGCGACGGTGACGATGCCCAGCCCGGTGATGACAGCGAGCACCAGGACACGGCGGAGGGGGGTGGGCGTGCGGAGGGCCATGGACTACCTCCTCGATGGGCGGGAGATCCCGCTCGGTGAAGGACACTTCACCACCTGTCACATGGTCATATCAATATTGGTCGCTGCGTTGGCCATCCCAGGTGGATCATCGTGGCGGCAATGATTTTCCATCAGTCAACGTCTGGCGAAACTTCTCTCCAAGCGGAAAACTGACCAGCGACGATGCCCCCTCGACACCGCGGAGCACCAATGGCCAGATCCCGCCTGCGCGCGGCCGCCCTCGCCGGCGTCACCACGCTCACCCTGCTCACCAGCGCCGCGCCCGCGCTGGCGGTCCACCCGCCCGCCCCCGCCCACGACGAGCAGATCACCTACCAGGACTGGTCCGGGCCCGCCGACTGGCACCGGGGCAGCCGGGACGGCACCCGCGTCGTGCCCGGCGCCCGAGCGGGCGTCACCCTGGCCCGTCCGGCCGGCACCATCGAGTACGCGGACCCGCACACCGGCGCCACCCGCACCTGGGAGTACGGCACCTGGACCTCGCCGGTGACCCGGGTCGGGTTCGACGCCACCGAGCTGATCGCCTCCTGGAACGCGGAGACCCCCGCCGGCACCTGGATCCAGGTGGAGATGCAGGGCAGCTACACCAGCGGCGACCAGACCCCGTGGTACGTCCTGGGTCGCTGGGCGTCCGGCGACACCGACATCTTGCGGACCAGCGTCAACCGGCAGGGCGACCCCTGGTCGACGATCTGGACCGACACCTTCAGCATCGACGACGCCGCCGCCGGGGTGCTGCTGCGTTCGTACCAGCTCAAGCTGACCCTCTACCGCACACCCGGGCAGAGCGCCGCCCCGGTGGTCCGGATGTTGGGCGCGATGAGCTCCACGGTGCCGGACCGGTTCACGGTGCCGCCGAGCGCCGGGCACATCGCCTGGGGTCGGGAACTGCCGGTGCCGCGCTACTCGCAGAACGTGCACTCCGGGCACTACCCCGAGTACGACGGCGGCGGCGAGGCGTGGTGCTCACCCACCTCGACGGAGATGGTGGTCGAGTACTGGGGACGCAAACCGTCGGCGGCCGACACCTCCTGGGTGGACCCGACCTACCCCGACCCGACGGTCAACCACGCCGCCCGGATGACCTACGACTACGCGTACGACGGCGCGGGCAACTGGCCGTTCAACACCGCGTACGCGGCCAGCTTCCCCGGGCTGGAGGGCCGGGTGACCCGGCTGCACTCGCTGGACGAGCTGGAGCGTTTCATCGCCGCCGGCATCCCCGTCGTGACCAGCCAGTCCTTCCTCGCCAGTGAGCTGGACGGGGCGAACTACGGCACCTCCGGGCACCTCTTCGTGGTGGTCGGCTTCACCGCCGACGGCGACGTGATCGTCAACGACCCGGCCTCGTCCAGCAACGACGTGGTGCGCAACGTCTACAAGCGTGCGCAGTTCGAGCAGATCTGGCTGCGCACCAAGCGCACCAACGCCAGCGGCGGCGTCTCCGGCGGCTCCGGCGGCATCGCGTACCTGATCAAGCCCACCGCGAAGCCCTGGCCCAAGGTCCCCGGCTCCACCAACTGGTAGGCCACCCGGCCCGGCCCCACCCGCTCGGCCCCGCCGAACGCGGGTGATCAAGAGGTTTGCGTCACCGGAAGCCGATTCCGTGACGCAAACCTCTTGGTCAACGGGAGGGCTGGTCGGTGGGGGGCTGGTCGTCTTCGCCGGCTAGGGCGGAGCGGAGGCGTTCCTTCTCGGTGCGGCGGCGCTCGGCTGCTTCGGCGATCTCCCCGGCCATCTCGTCCCGCCACCCGCGCAGCAGGAAGAAGGAGAGCGCGGCGGAGAACACCAGCGCCAGCATCAGCTTCAGGAACACGTTCATGTCGATCAGCCAGAGGCCCGCGAGCACGGCGACGAACAGCCCGATCCGGCCCAGCGTGTACTTCAGCGCGGCGCTCACCTGCACCACTCCGTTCTCTCCGTCGCCCGCCGCTGCCGGCGGAAGGGTCGAACCGCCCGACGGGCGGTCGTGGTCAGCCGGTCCGGCGGGCCAGCCAGCGGACACCCGGGAACCAGAGGGCCGCGTACGCCACTGTGAACGCCCCGGCCGCCAACGCGCCGGAGAGCAGCGGCGGCAACCCCGCGCCCAGACCGGCGATCAGCAGCCCGGCGAACACCCCGACGGCGGCGGCGACCACCGCGGCCACCACCCGGGCCGCGCCGAACTCCCAGGCCCGGAAGTCGTCCCAGAACAGCCAGGCCGGCAGGATCACCGCCAGCCAACCGTTCGTGTGCCCGAAGTCGCCGGCGCCGATCGAGGCGAACGCCCAGTCGAACAGCACCAGCGCGAGCACGCCGATGACCAGGCCGGCCAGGCACACCCCGAGCAGATCGCCCAGGGTACGGATGCGGCCCTCGGCGTCCCGGCGGGGAAAGCCGCTCTGCTGCTCAGGTCCTCGTTGCTCGGTCATCGACTGCGAGGGTACGTGGTGGCTCAGGCCCAGACCTGCTGCGGCTCGGCGCGCCGCTGCGCCAGCGACGGGGCCTTGTCGTACTCCCGGACCACGTTGTAGCGGGTGTCCCGCTCGACGGGCTGGAAGCCGGCGTCCCAGATCAGGTGCAGCAGGTCGTCCCGGTGCATCGTGTTCGGGGTGCCGTACGAGTCGGCGTCGTGGGTGATCTTGTATTCGACGACGGAGCCGTCCAGGTCGTCCACGCCGAAGTTCAGCGAGAGCTGCGCCACCGACAGCCCGTGCATCACCCAGAAGTTCTTCAGGTGCGGCACGTTGTCGAAGAGCAGCCGGGAGACGGCGAACGTCTTCAGCGACTCGGCCGGCGAGGCCATCGTGGTGCGCGCCTGGATCCGGTTACGGATCTTGCCGTCCGCCGAGTCGACGAAGTCGTGCTGGTAGCGCAGCGGGATGAAGACCGCGAAGCCGCCGGTCTCGTCCTGCAGCTCGCGCAGCCGCAGCACGTGGTCGACGCGGTGCCGGGGCTCCTCGATGTGGCCGTACAGCATCGTCGCCGGGGTCTTCATGCCCTTGCTGTGCGCCAGGGCGTGGATGCGTGACCAGTCTTCCCAGTGGCAGGCGTGGTCGACGATGTGCTGCCGGACCTCCCAGTCGAAGATCTCCGCGCCGCCACCGGTCAGCGACTCCAGGCCGGCGTCCATCAGCTCGTCGAGGATCTCGTCGGCGCTCAGGCCGCTGATCTTCTCGAACCACTGCACCTCGGTCGCCGTGAAGCACTTGAGCTTGACGTTCGGCAGCGCCGCCTTCAGCTCGCGCAGCACCTTCGGGTAGTAACGCCAGGGCAGCGTGGGGTGCAGGCCGTTGACGATGTGCAACTCGGTGAGCTGCTCGTCCTCCATCTCCTTGGCCTTGCGGACCGCCTCGTCGATGCGCATCGTGTACGCGTCCTTCTCGCCCGGCTTGCGCTGGAACGAGCAGTACGCGCACGACGCCGAACAGACGTTCGTCAGGTTGAGGTGCCGGTTGACGTTGAACATCACCCGGTCGCCGTTCAGCTCGGTGCGCTTGTGGTGCGCCAGCCGCCCCAGCCAGGTCAGGTCGTCGCTCTCGTAGAGGGCGACCCCGTCCTCCCGGGTCAGCCGCTCACCGGCGTACACCTTCGCTTCGAGCTCACGCTTGAGTCCGGCGTCCATGGCACGTCCCTTCCACCTGCGGTCCGGATCGAGCGTACGTCGCGGCGCCGACGGGCCCGGCGGCACGGTCACCGGCAGCGACCCACTTCACCAGACTCTCAGCCTCCCGTAACCCGACAACGCATCGACATGAGTGGCGCGGTGCGGTAGTAACAAGGTGGGGCGGAACACACACACTGGTACCGTCCCGGCGGTCGCGCCCACCGAGCGCGGCGACGAGCGGTTGGACGGGGAGCGGCATGGTCTACAGCGGGCGCGGGCGACGGCAGCGACGACGGAGCCCGGTGATCTCGCCGGTCCTACGTCCGAAGCTCTGGGCCGCCCTGCTCGGCGCGATCGCCGCGGCCGTGCTGGCCACCCCCGCGTACGCGGAGCCCGGCGTGCCGACCACAGTGCCGGACACCGGTTCGCGCCCGGCGGTCACCGGCTCGATTCAGCTGCCCGGCGGCGCGCCGGTCGCCGGCGTGCCCGCCCCTCCGGTGGTCAACATCGGCAACGGTCCGCTGGCCACCGCGATCTCCGCCGGTGAGGTCCAGGTCGGCGCGCTCGGCGAGGCGTTGCTGGTGAGTCGGCAGAAACGCGTCGACGCCCAGGCGCAGCTCGACGCGGCCGGCAAGGCCCTGGCAACCGCACAGGATGCCCTGCTCCGGGCCCAGCAGACGGCCGACACCGCCGCCGCCGAGGCCGTCAAGGCCGCCGCCGCGCTGCCGCCGGGCGACTTCGCCCAGGACATCCGCGGGCTCAGCCGCCTCCAGGCGATCACCCGTGGCGAGAAGGTCGACGGCGGCACCACAGGCGTGGCCGGGGAGCTGTCCCGGGCCCGCGCCGGCGAGCAGGCCGCGTACCAGAAGCACAGCCAGGCCAAGGATCTGCTCGTCGCCGCCGAGGCGGAGTTCACCGCCGGTGAGACGGCGCTCCGCACCGCCGAGGCGAGCCTGCTCAAGCTGCGCCGGGACAACGCCGCCGCGCTGATCGAGATCGAACGTCAGCAGGAAGCCGCCGAGCAGCAGATCGGCGCCGGCTACGTCTCCAACCAGAGCATCAGCGGCATGGCCGCGCACCCCCGGGCACTGGCCGCGGTCCGGTACGCGCTCGCCCAGCTCGGCGACCCGTACAAGTGGTCCGAGGAGGGGCCGAACCAGTTCGACTGCTCCGGCCTGATGTGGGCGGCGTACCGGTCCCCTGGCGCCGACTACTTCGACCTGCCCCGGGTCTCCCGCGACCAGTACGCCGCCACCCGGGGCCGTACCGTCCCGCAGAGCGCGCTACTCCCCGGCGATCTGCTCTTCTTCGCCTCGGGCAGCAGCTGGACGACGATCCACCACGTCGGCATGTACATCGGCAACGGCAAGATGGTGCAGGCGCCCACCACTGGCGACGTCGTCAAGATCTCGGTCGTCCGCTGGTCCCGGTTGTACGCCGCCACCCGGGTGATCGGCGCGGTGCCGGCACCGGTCGTGACCAACCCGACCCCGCCCGTCTCGACCCCGAAGCCGACGCCGTCGCCCACGAAGACCACCAAGCCGACGCCCACGAAGCCCACCAAGCCGACGCCGACGCCGACGCCCACGCTGACGACCACCCCGACGCCGACGCCCACCCCCACCCTCACCACCACGCCGAAGCCGTCGAACACCCCGACCACCACTCCGACGACGACGCCGAAGGCCAGCACGAGCGCGACGGCCAGCGCGTCTCCGACGACCACGCCGAAGGCCAGCACGAGCGCGACGGCCAGTGGCAGCGCGACGGGCAGCCCCAGCGCCACGGGCTGATCCGCCACGACCGGCTCCGGCTGTCCGCTCGGGAAGATCTGTGGCACCGTGACAACCAGGCACATCCGACCCGACGTCACGGGTCCGGGTGCGAGCATGGCGCGGAGGGCGGAAATGGCCGAGCAGAGAGATCCGGCGGAGACTGTCGACCCCGTGGTCGACCAGGCCGGTCCACCAGGGCCGGACACCGCCGACCCGGTGGCCGCCAGCGACGCCAGCCCGGCTGCCACCAGCTCGACAGGCAGCGACACCGGCTCGACGGCCGCCGGCTCCGCTGACAGCGACGCCGCCCCGGCTGTCAGCGGCACGGTCGGCAGCGGCACGGCAGTGGTCGGCGCGGACGCCTCGACCGACGCCGATGACGACGCATCGGCGGGCGACGAGCGACAGAGCCCGGCCGCCGCACCGGTCCGCGCACGTGCCAGCGTCGGGACCGCCGGGGCTTCCCGCAGTGACCTGCCGGCCAGCGCTCCGGTCACCGCGACCACCTACCGTGCGACCGGCTCGGCCAGCCCGGCCGACGTGTCGTTGCCGGGCCAGCGAAGCGACTCCTCCGCGTCGGCCCGGGCCAGCGCCACGGTTCCGAGCAGCAGCCGGGGCACTGCCAGCGCCCTGGGCACCCCGGACCGTCGCGAGAGCGCGCCCGCCGTCTATCGAGCCACGCCGGTGGGCGCCGAGCCGGCCCAGCCTCCGACGCCGTCGACTCCGGAGCCGGAACCGGACCCCACGCCACCCGGCTCCGGGCCGACCCAGCCGTCGCCACCGGAACCGGAGCCCGCGCCGGCCCCGGGTCCGTACCCGCCCGACCCGGTGCCGACGCCGGGTCCTCGACCCACGCCGCCGCCCGGTCCGGTTCCGCCCGTTCCGGGCCCGCCGACCCCGCCGCCCTCGCCGGTGCCGCCCATCCCCGGCCCGCCGACGCCGCCCGTCCCGAGCCCGCCGCTGCCGCCACCCGGTCCGCCGGTGCCGGCACCACCGGCGCCGCCCGGCCCGATGCCGGCACCGCCGTTTCCGCCGCCGCCCGCGATGACCGACACGCCCGGCGTACGAGCCAGCGCTTCGGTCTCCGCACCGCCGGCCGGGTGGCCGTCCCCCGGTGGGGCGACCCGCCCGACGTCCGGTGCCGGATGGGCCGGGTCAGCTCCCTCCGCGCCACCGGTGGTGCCCGCGCCAGCGCTGCCGAGCTGGCCACCGTCCGCCGCCGGGGCCTCTTCGTCGACCGGGAACACCGGAAACTCCCGCATGACAGCGCCGGCGAGCGGCCCACCGGGTGGTTCCGCCGGACGGGACGCTGCCGGCGCCCGTGGTGGACGGCACGACAGTCGCACCGATTTGGCCGGCACCGTCTACGGCAACGGCGAGGGCGCCGGCTTCACCACTGTCGCGATACCCGCCAACGCGGTGGAGACCTCCGGCTCGCTGACCGGGCACATCCTGGCCCAGGGTTGGTCCGACACGCCGGCCGAGCGGTCCAGTAACGCCCGGGTGATGATCGTCCTGGCCGCCGCTCTGGGGCTGCTGGTGGCGATCAGTGTCATGGTCGTCCTGCTGGCCGGCGACGCCCTGGACGGTCTGGTGGGCAGCGTGCTCAAGGGGTGAGCCAGCGAGCGCCAGCGATGGTGAGTCCGCCCACTACGGTCGGTCAACCGGCTGGCGGCTTCGCCAGACCGCCGTACACTGGCTGAGATCACTGACCCGGCGCGCGTGGTGTGCGCCCCTGGGCGATCTTGCGGGCGATCCGGCGGTAAAGCCGCGGCAGGCCATCGCGAAGATGCGCCCCGCTCGAAAGGTTTTTGTTGACCACCTCTGCTGACCCCAGCACCGTTACGTCCGTTTTCAACTCAGTCCCGGCGGCCGACGCCGCCCGGGAGCAGCTCGACGTCCCCCCGAGCGAGGCCGGCACCGCGCCGGTGGCGACCGCGCAGGCCGAGCCGACCGAGACCGCCGAGCCGATGAGCTTCGCCGCTCTCGGCCTGCCCGAGCCGCTGGTCCGCGCGCTGGCGCAGCAGGGCATCACCAGCCCGTTCGAGATCCAGCGGGCCACCGTTCCGGACGCGCTCGCCGGCCGCGACGTGCTGGGCCGCGGGCAGACCGGTTCGGGCAAGACGCTCGCCTTCGGGCTGCCGATGATCGCCCGGCTGGCCAACCGCAACCGGGCCCGGCCGATGCGTCCGCGCGCCCTGGTCCTGGTGCCCACCCGCGAGCTGGCCATGCAGGTCAACGACGCCCTGGTGCCGCTGGGCAAGTCCGTCGGCATCTTCCTCAAGACCGCCGTCGGCGGCGTTCCGTACGACCGTCAGATCGACGCGCTGCGCCGCGGCGTGGAGATCATCGTGGCCACCCCGGGCCGGCTCGGCGACCTCATCGAGCGGGGCATCTGCCAGCTCGACGACGTCGAGGTCACGGTGCTCGACGAGGCCGACCAGATGGCCGACATGGGCTTCCTGCCCGAGGTGACCGATCTGCTGGCTAAGACGCCAGCGAACGGTCAGCGGCTGCTGTTCTCGGCCACCCTGGACGGTGACGTCGACGCGTTGGTCAGGCGGTTCATGACCGACCCGGTCACCCACTCCACGGCGCCGTCCACCGCCTCGGTGTCCACCATGGACCACCACATGCTGTTGATCCCGCCGCACGAGAAGTTCCCGGTGGCGGCCTCGATCGCCGCCCGGGACGGTCGGACAATGGTCTTCGCCCGTACCCAGCTCGGGGTGGACCGGCTGGTCGAGCAGCTCGCGGCCGTCGGCGTACGCGCCGGTGGGTTGCACGGCGGCAAGACCCAGCGGATGCGCACCAAGACGCTCGCCGAGTTCCGTGAGGGCCGGATGAACGTGCTGGTCGCCACGGACGTGGCGGCGCGAGGCATCCACGTCGACGGGGTCACCCTGGTGCTGCACGTCGACCCGCCGAAGGACCCCAAGGACTACCTGCACCGCGCGGGGCGTACCGCCCGGGCCGGCGAGTCGGGCGCTGTCGCCACGCTGGTGCTGCCCAAGCAGCGCCGCACCACCCTGGCGATGATGGAGAAGGCCGGCGTCGCGCCGGCCGAGACCCGGGTCCGGGTCGGGGACGCGGCGTTGGCCGAGCTGGTCGGCGCCCGCGAGCCCAGTGGCGTCCCGGTCCGCGTCGAGGCGGAGCCCCGGGGCTACGGCGACCGCTCCGGCGGGTCGCGCCGGTTCGACGACCGCTCCGGCGGCCCGCGTCGGTTCGGTGACCGCACGGGAGGCGAGCGCCGCTACGGCGACCGTCCGCAGGGCGACCGGCGCTTCGGCGACCGGCCCACCGGCGAGCGCCGCTTCGGCGACCGCCCGCAGGGCGAGCGGGGCTACGGTGACCGGCCGCAGGGCGACCGGAGCTACGGTGACCGGCCGCAGGGCGAGCGCCGCTACGGCGACCGGCCCACCGGCGAGCGCCGCTTCGGCGACCGGCCGCAGGGCGACCGGAGCTACAGCGACCGGCCGCAGGGCGAGCGGCGTTACGCCGATCGGGACACCCGGGGACACGGCGACCGGCCGCAGGGCGAGCGGCGGTTCGGCGACCGGCCGCAGTTCGGTGACCGCGACGGTCGGGGCGACCGGCCCACCGGCGAGCGGCGCTTCGGCGACCGGCCGCAGGGTGAGCGGCGCTTCGGCGACCGGGACGCTCGGGGTGGGTTCCGCCCGGAGAGCCGGGTCCGGGACGACCGGCCCCGCGACGACCGGCCCCGCGACGACCGGCCCCGCGAGGACCGCCCACGTGACGATCGGCGCGGTTTCGGCGGGCGACCGGCAGCGCGTACCCACTGATTGATCCACCGAACGCCGTCGTGAAGCCCAGGCTTCGCGGCGGCGTTCGCGCATGCCCTGCCGATACCGAGCAGGTCGCGTAACGTCCGGCTCATGCCGACCATGCCGAAGTCAATCTTCTGGTCCCGGACTGACACCGCCGGCAGCGAGCAGGTCCTGCTCGACGACGGCCACGGGTTGGCGGCCCGGGGCACTCTGCTCGCCGTGGACCCGATCCCGTGGACCGCCCGCTACCAGCTGACCACCACGCCGGACTGGGCCACCACCCGGGTCGAGGTCGAGGCAGAGGGTCTCGGCTGGCTGCGCCGGGTGACCCTGGAGCGGGCCGCCGGCCGCTGGCGGGTGACCACCGCCGAGCAGGGCGACCTGGACGCGGCCCTGGTCGCGGCCGGTCACCGCCGGGCCGGTCTGCCGGGTACGGACGACCCGGACCGGCTGGCCGACGCGCTCGACGTCGACCTGAGCGGTTCGCCGCTGTTCAACACCCTGCCGGTCCACCGGCTTCGGATGGCGGCCGAGCCGGCCGACGTGGCGCACCGGATCACCGTCGCCTGGGTGCTGCTGCCCGGCCTGGAGGTGGTGCCGGCCGAGCAGATCTACACCGGGCTCGGGCCGGGTCGGGTGCGCTTCGCCAGCGGCACCTTCACTGCCGACATCGACCTGGACGACAGCGGCTACGTGGTGCGCTACCCCGGGCTGGCCGAACGGATCGACCCGCGCTGATCACCGGGCCGGCGGGCCAGGCCCGGCCGATCGGCCTCAGAGGACCAGGCCCCGCTGACGGCCCCAGGCAGGTCCCGCTGGCCGCCTCAGGCGGGCCAGGCACCGCTGGCCAGGAAGCGGTCGATGGTGGCCAGGTGCGGGGTCAGGTCGAGGCCCTGGGCGGCCACCCAGTCGTCGGCGTAGTACGTGTCCGCGTACCGGTCGCCCGGGTCGCAGATCAGGGTGACCACCGAGCCGGTCCGACGCTCGGCGAGCATCCCGGCGATCAGGCCGAACGCGCCCCACAGGTTGGTTCCGGTGGACCCGCCCACCCGGCGGCCGAGCAGCGCCGATCCGGCGCGCATGGCGGCCAGTGACGCCGCGTCCGGCACCTGGACCATCCGGTCCACCACCGAGGGCAGGAACGACGCCTCCACCGTGGGCCGGCCGATCCCCTCGATGCGGGACCCCTTCCCGGTGCGTACCGACCAGTCGGCGGCCAGCCAGGCCGGGTAGAACGCCGAGTTCTCCGGGTCGACGACGCAGAGCTTGGTGGCGAGCCTGCGGTACCGGGCGTAGCGGCCGATGGTCGCGCTGGTGCCCCCGGTGCCGGCGCCCACCACTACCCAGGCGGGAATCGGGTGCCGCTCCAGCTCCAACTGCGCGTAGATCGACTCGGCGATGTTGTTGTTGCCCCGCCAGTCGGTCGCCCGCTCGGCGTAGGTGAACTGGTCCATGAAGTGCCCACCGGAGTCCTCGGCGAGCCACCGGGCCTCGACCACCACGCTCGCCGGGTCGTCCACCAGGTGGCACCGACCGCCCTGGAACTCGATCTGCGTAATCTTCTCGGGCGAGGTGGAGGCGGGCATCACCGCGATGAACGGCAGGCCCAGCATCCGGGCGAAGTACGCCTCGGAGACCGCAGTGGAACCCGACGACGCCTCGACGATCGTGGTGCGCGGCCCGATCCAGCCGTTGCAGAGCCCGTAGAGGAACAGCGAGCGGGCCAGCCGGTGCTTCAGCGAGCCGGTGGGATGTGACGACTCGTCCTTGAGGTAGAGGTCGATCCCCCATTCCCGGGGCAGCGGGAACGGCAGCAGGTGGGTGTCGGCGGACCGGTTCGCGTCTGCCTCGACAGCGGCGATCGCCTCGGTCACCCAGGTTCGGCTGGATTCGTCGCACCGGTCGAGATGAGTCACGCTCGGAAACCTAGCAAGCGGGCCAGCGGTGGTCAGCGCGGGTCCGGTGGCGTTGACCTGCGGCGTTGGCGGCGCTGACCGGCGCGGCCGGCGGCCCGGACGAGCGGGGTGAGTGCGACAGCCAGCCTTGGCAGTGCGTCCAACAGGCGTACCTGGGCTCCCCGCCAGCGGGGCAGGCTGACCACCGGACGTGGCCGGCGGGCCAGCCGGACCGCCCGGGCCGCCACCTGCTGCGCGGTCAGCATCGATCCGGTGAACGAGGCCACCGCCCCCGGGTCGTCCAGCCGGTCGTGCAGCATCGGTGTCCAGATGCCGTCCGGGCAGAGGCAGGAGACGTGCACCCGCCGGTACCCGGCCATCCGCAGGTCGGACAGGGTGCCGAGGCTGAACGCCAGCAGGGCGTGCTTGCTGGCCGCGTACACCGTCTCGCCGGGCGCGGCGACCAGCCCGGCCAACGAGACGACGTTGAGCACGTGGCCGTGGCCCTGCCCGCGCATCACTGTCAGCGCGGCCAGGGTGCCGTTCATGGCACCGTGGGTGTTCACGTCGAGCACCCGACGGCGGGTCGCGGCGTCGTGCTCCCACGACGCCCCGGTGACCAGGATTCCGGCGTTGTTGACCCAGAGGGCGAGGTCGCCCCGACCTGCCGCGTTCGCGGCGACGGCGGCGCAGGCGTCCTCGTCCCGGACGTCCAGGGCGGCCGACCAGCCGCCGAGCGGCGCAGCGGCGCTCCGCACCGCCACCGGGTCGAGGTCGGTGAGCAGCACCGACCAACCGTCGGTGTGCAGCGCGGTGGCGATGGCGCGGCCCAGGCCGCCGGCAGCGCCGGTCACCACGGCCACGGGACGCGCCGGCGGGGTCATCGGCGCACGCTACCGCCGGCCGCCCGGGCGACACCAGGGGTACGCGGCGGTCAGGCCGCGGGCGGGCCGACCGGCTGGGGGCGGTTCTCCCACTTCGTGGAGAGCGCGATGGCGGTACGGGTGGAGGCCACCCCCGGCGTCCGGTTCAACCGCACGATCAACTGCTCCAGCTCGGCGATCGTGCCGACCCGCGCCTTGAGCAGGAACGACTCCACGCCGGCCATGAAGTAGCAGGACTCGATCTCGGGCAGCACCCGCAGCGACTCGAGCATGTCGTCGCTGTCGGCGCCGGAGTCCTCCACGATGCCGATCAACGCGGTGACACCCAGCCCGATCGACTCCGGGGCCACGTCCGCGCGGTAGCCCCGGACCACGCCGCTGCTCTCCAGCTTGCCGACCCGCTCGTGCACGGCCGGGGCCGAGAGGCCCACCTGTCGGGCCAGCTCGGCGTACGAGAGTCGGGCGTTGCCGCGCAGCAGGTCGACAAGGCTCAGGTCGATGGCATCCACAGAGAGTGACCTTAACCGCTGACACGTAACGTGCGGCCTTCGGCACCCGTTGGACTGAGCGGTGAGTCACTGTTCATAAACCGCCGGTCAGGGCAGAGGTAGCACCAGTAACATTACTAACTCCCCACTCAGTGCATTTTTCGCGTTTGGGCGGACAGGCCATGTCCCTGGTGCTGTAATTGCCATACGTCCCTCATGACGGCTCTGGGCTACGCACCAGCCGGGGGCAGTGTGTTCAGCCGGGGGCTTCGTCGACGCGAGGAGGGGGCTGTGGACACTGGAGATCGCCTGCTGACACCGGGTGAGGTCGCCGCGCTGTTTCGGGTAGACCCGAAAACTGTGACGAGATGGGCGGCGGCCGGCCGGATAGGAAGCATCCGGACTCCAGGCGGGCATCGCCGGTTTCGGGAATCCGAGGTGCGAGCCCTGCTTGAGGGGGAGGGCATGCTGGACGAGGTGGATGAGGTCGGCAAGCCACGCAATGTGGGGCCGGCGGCATCCACGGGGCCGGGTCCGGCCAACGCCGGCATGTACTGAACTGGTGCGGACAACGCCACGCGGACCGGACACCAGTCCGGTCCGCGTCCCGCTTCGACCAACCGCCGGGCGGCGGCACCGCTCGTGCTGAGCAGCGGCAACGATGCCAGCGCGAGCGGGACGGCTTCGCTTCCGGCTACGCCGGCTCAGCTTCGGGCTGCGCCGAGCTGGCCGGACCACCGCCGGAACAGGGTGTGCGGGACGCCGAGCGCGTCCAGCACCTTGCCGGCCACGAAGTCGACCAGCTGCTGCGCGCTGGCCGCAGCCCCGGCACCGTAGAAGCCGGGGCTGGCCGGCAGCACCACCGCGCCAGCGTCGTGCAGGGCGATGAGGTGCTCCAGATGGCTGCGGGTCACCGGTGTCTCCCGGGGGACCAGCACCACGGGACGGCGTTCCTTGAGGTTGACCTCTGCGGCGCGCTGCAACAGGTCCTTGGAGAGCCCGATCGCGATGCCCGCGCAGGCGGCCGTGCTGGCCGGGACCACCGCCATCCCGCGTACCCGGTAGGAGCCGCTGCTCGGCCCGGCGGCCAGGTCGCCGGCCGGCCAGTGCCGCACATCCGCCGTGGTCAGGTCCCGATCCAGCCAGGCGGCGAGGTCCTCGGCCCAGTGCCCGTCACGGAAGGGTCGGCCGGTCTCGTCGAGCACTGTGAGTCGTGCCGCCCGGGACACGATCAGGTCCACCGGCTCGCCCGCGTCGAGCAGCCCGCCGATGACGGCCGCCGCGTACGGCGTGCCGGAGGCACCGGAGACCCCGACCACCCATGGTTCCCGCATGCCCCCAGCCTGCCTGGTCCGGCTGGTCCGCTGGTGGGCACCCCCGGGGTTGGTCTGGTCCGACATGTCGGACGGGGTACCTGCGCATCCCATCGACCTGACATGCTGCCGCTGGCGATTCGCACCGGAACCATCTCGAAGAGGAGGCATCGGTGACGACCGGCGAGATCCTCCGGGCGCTGCGTGCCGAATGTCCGATTCCGCCCCGGCTTCCACCACCACACACCGATCGTGTGCAGGACTGGCTGCTCGGTCTGCTGCCCGAGCTTGGCCTTCCACTGGACGACGCCGCGCTGCGCCGGCTGTCCCGGGGCGCCTTCGCCAGGTACGCCGCGCGGCTCTACCCGGCGGCGACCGAGGCCGACCTGCGGGTGCTGGCCGCGCTGTTCACCTGGTTCTTCCTGGTCGACGACGCCTGCGACGGGCCAAGTCGGTTGACGCCGGAGCAGATCCGGGCGCTGCGCAACGGCACCCTGGCGCTGCTGCACGACGGCACCCGGCTGCGGCAGGCCGGGCTGACCGGCCCGCTGCGGCGACTGCTGGTGCTGGCCTGGCGGGAGCCGCGCCGCCGGATGCCGGCACGGTGGCGGCAGCGTTTCGCCGACGCGGTGGCCCGACACCTCGACGGCACCTGGCAGGAGGCCGTCACCAAGGAGGCCGGCCGCCGTCCGAGCGTGGCCGAGTACGTCGAGCTACGTCGGTCGACCTCGGCGGCGGAGGTGTCGTACCCGCTCGTGGAGTTCGTCAGCGGCCGGCCACTGCCCGACCCGGTCTACCACCACCCGCTGGTGCGTCAGATCGCCCGCACCGGCAACGATCTGCTCTCCTGGTACAACGACCTGGCCTCGCTGGAACGCGACCGGGTGACCGCCGGCGGGCACAACCTGGTCCTCGCCATCGGGGCCGAACTGGGCGTGCCGGAGACGGAGGCGGCCGAACGGGCTGCCGAGCACTGGCGGGAGGCGATGCGGCGCTTCGTCGCGTTGCGAGCCGCGGTGCCGTCGTTCGGCCCAGCCTTGGACGAGGCGGTCGCCGACCATCTCGACGGGATCGCGAACGCCGTGCGCGGGACCATCGACTGGACCTTCGAGAGCGCCCGCTACCCGGTCAGCACCAGCCCGCCGGCCCCAGGGCCGTAGGCCGAGCCGGACCACCCGGCCTCAGAGCCGTAGCCCGAGCCGGACCACCAGGTCGAGCAGGGCGAAGAGGAACAGTGCGATGCCGACGAACCCGTTGGCGGTGAAGAACGCCCGGTTGACCTTGCTGAGGTCGGTCGGGGTGACCACCAGGTGCTGGTAGGCGAACGCCACAGCGGTCAGCGCCAGCCCGATCCACCAGAGCCAGCCGAGACCGATCAGCGCACCGAACCAGACGAACAGCGCGAAGGTCACCACGTGCGCGACAGAGGAGGCGTGCAGCGCGAAGCGCCGACCGTACCGGGCGGGCACGCTGTGCACGCCGATCTCCCGGTCGACCTCGGAGTCCTGGCAGGCGTAGATCAGGTCGAAGCCGCCGATCCACAGCCCCACTGCCGCGCCGAGCAGCCAGGCCGGCCCGGAGCCGTCCAGGGTGCCGGTGACCGCCAGCCAGGCGCCGACCGGGCCGACCGCCTGGGCGATGCCGAGGATGGCGTGCGGCCAGTTGGTG
Organism: Micromonospora sp. NPDC047187; assembly: GCF_040643355.1. NCBI lineage: Bacteria > Bacillati > Actinomycetota > Actinomycetes > Micromonosporales > Micromonosporaceae > Micromonospora > Micromonospora sp. NPDC047187. The sequence goes on along the minus strand of NZ_JBEYUF010000002.1, from coordinate 141,293 downwards.
AACCGCTTGGCGTAGGGGTAGACGACCAGCGGCACCACGGCGAGCGGCGCGAGCACCAGGCAGAGCGGGTTGAGCAGGGCGGCGGCGACGAGGAAGACCACAAGTGCGACGGCCGCGCCGGTCCAGGCCGTCCGCACGCTCACCGCTCCGGTGACCAGTTCCCGACCGGCGGTACGCGGATTCCGCGCGTCGATCTTGCGGTCGAGGATCCGGTTGGCGGCCATCGCGAACGTCCGCGCCCCGACCATCGCCACGGTGATCAGCAGCAGGTCGAGCCACCGTACCCGCCCGCCGGCACCCTGCATCGCGGCCAGCGCGGAGAGGAACGCGAACGGCAGCGCGAAGACGGAGTGCTCGACGGCGACGAGCTTCAGGAAGGACCTGGTCCGGCCCGGCCTCGCCGTCGGTGCGTCGATGACGGCCATCAGATTCCGTACTCCTTCCACCGCTTGTCGACGAGGGCCGTGACTTCCGGGCTCATGCTCATTTCCTCCGGCCAACCGCGGGTGTAGCCCTCGGTGGGCAGCTTGCGGGTCGCGTCGACGCCGGCCTTACCGCCCCAGAACTGCTGGTACGACGAGTGGTCGAGGTGGTCCACCGGACCCTGGGTGAGCAGCAGGTCGCGGGCGTAGTCGACGTTGCCGAAGGCCCGGAAGGCGACCTCGTTGTAGTCGTGCACGTCGCAGTCCTCGTCGACGATCACGATCAGCTTGGTCAGCGACATTAGGTGCGCGCCCCAGATCGCGTTCATCACCTTCTGCGCGTGCTTCGGGTAGCGCTTGCGGATCGAGACGATCGCGCAGTTGTGGAAGACCCCGGCGGCCGGCAGGTCGTAGTCGACGATGTCCGGGATCATCAGCTTGAGCAGCGGCTGGAAGATCCGCTCGGTGGCCTTGCCGAGGCCGTGGTCCTCCTGCGGCGGCTTCGAGGTGACGATCGAGTGGTAGACCGGCTTGCGCTGCATGGTCATCGCCTCGATGTGCAGCACGGGGAACGGCTCGACCGGCGTGTAGAAGCCGGTGTGGTCGCCGAACGGCCCCTCGGGCAGCCGCTCACCCGGCTCCAGGTAGCCCTCCAGCACGATCTGCGCGTGCGCCGGCACCTGCAACGGCACGGTGAGGCAGTCGACCATCTCCACCCGCTCGCCGCGCAGGAACCCGGCGAACAGGTACTCGTCGATGTCGCTGGGCAGCGGCGCGCTGGCCGCGTACGAGACGACCGGGTCGCAGCCGATCGCGATCGCGACCGGCAGGCGCTGCCCGAGCCGCTCGGCGACCGCGTGGTGCGCCGTCGAGTCCTTGTGGATCTGCCAGTGCATGCCCAGGGTGTTGCGGCCGTGCTGCTGGAGTCGGTACAGGCCGAGGTTGCGCTTGCCGGTCTCCGGGTGCTTGGTGTGGGTCAGCCCGTAGTTGTGGAAGATCCCGCCGTCGTCGGGCCAGACCTGCAACCCCGGCAGCCGGTTGAGGTCGACGTCCTCACCCCGGTAGACGACCTCCTGGCAGGGAGCGGTCTTCACCTTGCGCGGCGGCACCGACTTGAGCTGCATGACCTTGCCGAGGCCCTCCCGGATGCCCGACCAGCCGACCGGCAGCTCCGGCTTGATCATCGCGCCGATCCGGGCACCGACCTCGTCCAGCGAGTCGACGCCGAGGGCCATCGCCATCCGCTTCTCGGTGCCGAACAGGTTGATCGCCACCGGCATCTCGCCCCGGGTCGGACGCTCGAAGAGCAGCGCCGGGCCGCCGGCCCGCACCGTGCGGGTGACCACCTCGCTGATCTCCAGGGTCGGATCGACCGGGACGTCGATCCGGCGTAACTCCCCCGCGCGCTCCAGCGCCGCGATGAAGTCCTTGAGATCGGTGTACGGGAAGCCACGAGCCGCCATGCCGCCCAGTCTCCCACCGGCTCCCGCACGACCCAAGCCGGGTGCTGTGACGCTCGCGATCACCCGCCGTCAGCGCCTCGGGGCATGGCGGGCGCTTGAGCGGGTAGCCGGGCAGGCGGCAGCGGGGCGGGGCGGCGGACGGGGGCGGCGATGGGCGGGGAACGGGTTCCGGCGGGGTTCACCGAGCAACGGGCTCGGGTCGGCCAGATCACCATGAACTACGTCCGTGGCGGCGCCGGCCCGCCACTGGTGCTGCTGCACGGGTACCCGCAGTGTTGGTACATGTGGCGGCACCTGCTGCCCGAGTTGGGGCGCTCCTTCGACGTGGTCGCGCCCGACCTGCGCGGCTTCGGGGGCAGCGACGCCCCGGACGGCGGGTACGACAAGAAGACTGTCGCCGCCGACCTGCACGGACTGCTCGACCAGCTCGGCCTGGCCGGCGACCTTCGGCTGGTCGGGCACGACCTGGGGACCATGGTGGCGTACGCGTACGCCGCCGCCCATCCGCAGCGGGTGAGTCGGCTGGTGCTCAGCGAGGCGCCGATCCCCGACGAGAGCATCTACACGTTCCCCGCGCTCACCTCGGCCGGGCCCGGGGTGTGGAACTTCGGCTACTTCTCCCTCGGCAACGGGCTTCCGGAGGCGTTGGTCGACGCGCGGGAGTCGCTCTGGGTGGACAAGTTCACCGACGCGCTGATGGTGCGCAAGGGCAGCATCGCCGCGCCCGACATCGAGGAGTTCGCCAGCCACCTGCGCGACCCGGCGCACCTGCGGGCCAGCTTCGCCTACTTCCGGGCGTTCGAGCAGGACATCGCCGACAACGCGGCGTACCGGGGCACGAAGCTGACCATGCCGGTGCTGGCCGTCGGGGCGGCGGCCAGCCTCGGCGGGCAGGTCGCCGAGCAGGTCCGCCGGTACGCCGACACGGTCCGCGGCGAGGTGATCGAGGACTGCGGGCACTGGCTGTACGAGGAGCGCCCGGACGAGATGCTCGCCCTGCTGCGCGACTTCCTTCAGGCGGCCTGAACCGCGGCCCGCCAGCGTCTTCGGTCAGGCGGCGGGCGTCCAGGCGTGGGCGGCCAGTGGCGGGTCGAGCGGTGCCCGGGTGAGCCGGTTGGCGAAGGTGGACATGGTGTACGCGCCAACGCCGAGGACCACGTCCAGCGCGTGCCGGGGCTGGTAGCCGGCGGCCAGGAAGTCGTCCATCTCGTCGTCGGGCACCGCGCCCCGGTGGTCGAGCACGGCCAGCGTGAAGCGGCGCAGCGCCTCCAGGCGCGGGTCGGGCAGCACCGAGCCGGCACGCAGCGCGGTGATCAACTCGGGGGTCGCGCCGAGTCCGGTGAGCTTGCCGGTGTGCAGGGCGACGCAGAAATGGCATTCGTGACTCGTGGAGACCGTCAGGATGACCACCTCCCGGTCCAGCGGGGCGAGGTCGGTCTGCTCGAAGCCCGTGCTGGCGGTGAGGAAGCCGGTGAGCAACTGCGGCGAGTCGGCCATCAGCGCCACCGGGGTGGGCAGCCAGCCGAACCTGCCGCGTACTCCCTCGATGGACCGACGGGCGGCGGTGGGTGCGGTCTCAGCGGTGTGGGCGGTGAAGACGGACATGGTGACCTGCTTTCCGGAGCCTGGTTCGGCGGACGTTACGATAGTCAACGTGGTTGACGAAATAGTAAACGTGGTTGTCGAACATGGCAACCGCTGATCCCGCGCGTCCCGGCTTCGCGCTGCCGCTGCTGCTGCTGGCCGGCTTCCGGACGCTGATCGACGACCTGCACGCCGAGCTGGCCCGGGAGGGGCACCCGGAGCTGCGACCGCTGCACGGGTTCGTGCTCCAGGCCGTCGGCGCGGACGGCACCACCGCCACCGAGCTGGGCCAGCGGCTGGGCATCTCCAAGCAGGCCGCCGGCAAGACCGTCGACCGGTTGGTGGCCGTCGGCTACCTGGAGCGGGTCGACGACCCCTCCGACGCCCGACGCCGATTGGTGCGGGTGACACCGCGCGGCGCCGACGGGCTACGCCGCTCGGCCGAGATCTTCGACCGGCTGCGTGCACAGTGGGCCGAGACGCTCGGCCCGGAACGGGTCACCGCGATGGAAGACGACCTCGGCACGATGGCCTCGGCCAACTGGTTCCGACTCGACGTGCCCGGCTGGTTCGGCGGCTGATCGTCGGCTGCCGGCCGGTCGCGGACGATTCCGTGGCCGGCCCGCGCGTCATCGAACAGGTCAGTCCAGCCCGCCGTACGAGTGCAGGCCGGTGAAGAAGATGTTCACGCCGAACAGGTTCATCAGCATGGTGAGGAAGCCGAGCACCGCGATCCAGGTGGCCACGTTGCGCTTCACGCTCGGCGTCGCGCGCGCGTGCAGGTAGCCGGCGTACACCACCCAGGAGATGAACGCCCAGGTCTCCTTCGGGTCCCAGCCCCACGGCCGACCCCAGGCCGCCTCGGCCCAGATGGCACCGGCGATCACCGCGAAGGTGAAGATCGGGAACGCGAAGGCGTGCAGCGCGAAGGTCAGCCGCTCCAGCCCGGCCGCGCCGGGCATCCGCCTGGCCAGGGTGTACGGGAAGCTCCGCTTGCCCTGCTCGTACCCGTTGCGCATCAGGAAACCGACCGCCGGCACCACGCCGAGCAGGAAGATGCCGGACGCGAAGACGATCGTCGAGACGTGGATGATGAACCAGTACGAGTTCAGCGCCGGGACCAGCGGCACGATCGGCACGTACAGCACCAACTCGGCGGTGGCGACCAGCAACACCATCACCAGGGTGAGGAAGAGCCCGAGCTTGCGCAGCGACTGTCGCTTCCAGAGCACCACCAACCAGGCGGCCACCCCGATGAACGTCACGGTGAGCACGAACTCGTACATGTTGCCCCAGGGCATCCGGTCCGCCGCGAGCCCACGGGTCACCAGCGCCGCCAGGTGCAGCGCGGCGGCGACCGCTGTGGCGCCCACCCCGATCAGGCCCGCGAGCCGAGCCCGCCCGGCGGAGCGGTCGGCAGTGGGTGACGAGGGGACCGGCGCGGGCGACTTCGAGACGACACCGCCGCCGCCGGCACCGACCAACTCGCGCACCGGAGCCGCCGTGGCGACCCGGGTACGCACGTTGCCCAGCGCGTACTCGACGGCGTGGCCGATCATCGCGACCAGGTACGCCAGGATCGCGAACGTCACCAGATTGTCGGAGAGTGCGGACATCACTCGGCTCCTTCTCGCACGCCGGCCCGGTCAGCGGAGTCAGCGCCAGCACCAGCCCGTTCCGCGCCGCTGACGGCGGCGACCAGCTGGGTGAACTCGTCGGCGAACCCTGGATAGTCGGTACGCGGCAACCCACCGACCTCCATCAAGCTACTACCGCTCGTCGGAGATCCTCCCCCGGGGTCGGCCGGCACCACCCGGAAGAACACCCGACGGCGCTTCCCGAACAGCGAACCCATCAGCCCGACCAGCAGGACGCCGCAGCTGACCAGCAGCATCGTCGAGCCGGGATCGTGCCGGATGGAGAGGGTGACGTACCGCTCGGTGCCCAGAAACTCGACTGTCGTGCCATCGTCCAGCTTCCAGGTCTCGCCCTTGCGGAGCAGTTTGGTGCCGACCTCCTTGACCTTGCCGGCCCGCACCTGCCGCTGGTCGAGTTGGTAGACCGAGCCGGGGATGCCGGCGTCCAGGCCGAGGTTGCCCCGGTAGGCGACCAGGTTCAGCGCCGGGTTGCGCTCGGTCGGGTACTGCGAGCGGACGAACGGCGCCTGCTCGGGCGCGGTGGGCAGGTAGATGCCGGTGAACGCCATCTGCAGATCCGGTGCGCGCTGGCCGGTCGCCGGGTCGACGTTCGCGTCCGGGAAGGCCGCCAGCCCTTCGCTGGTCAGGCCCATGTCGCCGCTGGTCAGGAACGGCTCGTCGCTGATCTGGCTGTTGCCGAACCGGTCGGTGTAGCGGATCACCGGGGCGTACCCGTGGCCGAGCAGGTAGACGCTCGCGTCGTTCAGGCGCAGCGGCGAGTTCACCGAGAAGTCGGCCCTGCGGGTCGGCTCGTCCGGACCGTCGACGGTGACAGTGGCATTGAAGAACTCCGGCTGGCCGGACGCCAGGAACCGGGCCTCGAAGTCGTCCAGCCGCAGGCAGAAGCCGGGCAGGTCGGCGCTGTCCACCTGGGGGCCGAGCTTCGCCTCGGCGTACTGCTGGCGGGTGTTGCAGAACGCGTTGTCCGCGCCGGCCACCAGCAGCCGGTTGCCGCTCCAGCCGTACCAGGAGCCGAGCGCCACCCCGATCAGCACCGCGATCAGCGAGGTGTGGAAAAGCAGGTTGCCGGTCTCCTTGAGGTAGCCCTTCTCGGCGGAGACCTCGTCGCCGCGCACCTCGACGCGCCAGCGGCGCTTGCGCAGCGCCTCGGCGATCGCCGCCGCCCCACCGGGCGGAGCTGGCAGCACTGTGTGCTGCGGCAGCCGGGCCATCCGCTTCGGCGCGGCCGGCGGACGGGACCGCAGCGTGCGGATGTGGTCGCGCAGCCGGGGCGTGATGCAGCCGATCAGGGAGGTGAACAGCAGCAGGTAGATCGCGGAGAACCAGACCGACCCGAAGACCTCGAACGCGCCGATCCGGTCCAGTCGGGGGGCCCAGTCCGGGTGGTCGACGAAGTACTCGTTGACCTTCTCCGGGCTGATCCCGCGCTGCGGCAGCACCGAGCCGGGAATGGCGGCGATCGCGAGCAGGAAGAGCAGGATCAGCGCCGTACGCATGCTGGTGAGCTGCCGCCACGAGTTGCGCAGCAGGGCCAGCAGCCGGTTCGGTCGGCGACGTGGCGCGGGCGCCGCGGTCTCCGGTCGGTCGTCGACGACCGTCATCAGATGCTCACCTCGCCCACCCCGACGGTGGTCTGCAGCCAGATCACGAAGCTCTGCCATCCGCCGGTGACCAGGGCCAGACCGATCAGGATGAGCAGGGCGCCGCCGACCCGGGTGACCCAGCGGCTGTTGCGCCGGACGGCGCGAAAGACCCCGAGCAGGCGTTCGAAGCCCAGCCCGAAGACGATGAACGGTATCCCCAACCCGAGGCAGTACGCCACGGCGAGCACCACGGCTCGGTCGCTCTGGCCGCTGGCGGTGGCCATGCCCATCACCGCGCCGAGGGTGGGGCCGGTGCAGGGCACCCAACTGAGCGCGAAGACCGCCCCGAAGACCGGTGCGCCGAGCAGCCCGGCCGACGGCAGCCGGGAGATCCGGAACTCCCGTTGCAGGGCCGGGATCATCCCGAGGTAGCTCAACCCCGCCACGATGATCAGCACGCCGACGCCGACCTGCAACTCGCGCTTGTAGTCGAAGAACACCCGGCCGATGCTGGCGAAGAGGATCGCGGTGGCCACGAAGACGACTGTGAAGCCGCCGATGAAGAGCAGCGTCCCGGCGAGCACCCGGCCCTTGACCGCGCCGGCTCGCGCGACCCGCTCCTTGACCGCGACACCCCCGCCGGCGGGCGCGGGATCGGCCTCCGGCCGCCGGCCCTCCAGGTCGGCGCCGGCCAGACCGGTCACGTACGACAGGTAGCCGGGGACGAGCGGAAGCACGCACGGGGAGAGGAAGCTGACCAGGCCGGCGAGCGCCGCCGCGCCGATGGCGAGCAGCAGCGGCCCGCTGAGGGCCAGTTGCTCGAAGGTCTCACCCATCAGTTCGACGCCGACTTCTCGGCGGCGATCCGTTCGACGATCGGTTGCAGGCCCTCCTGCTTGACGGCGGCCCGGATCACCGCCGCGATCCGGCCGTCCCGGTCGAGCACCACCGTCGCCGGCACGCTGTTCGGCGGGATGTCCAGCGAAAGTGCCGTCTTGCTGGCCGGGTCGAACAGGCTCGGATAGGTGACCCGGCCCTTCTCGAACGCCTTGGCCTTGTCCCGCGAATCCTGGACGTTGATGCCGAGGAAGGTCACCCCGGAACCCTTGGTGGCCTGGTAGACGGCTTCCAGGTCGTCCGCCTCGGCGCGGCACGGCGCGCACCAGGAACCCCAGAAGTTGACCACCACGACCTGACCGCGCGCCTCGCTGACGTCGTAGCTGCCGCCGAGCAGCAGCTCACCGGCGACCTTCGGGGGTGTTGAGCGCTGGTCCGGTGCGCACTCGAAGATCCCGTCGGTGGTGGTCGTGCAGGTCTTCTCCTGCGCCTTCGACGACGTGCAGCCGACCAGCGCCACCGCGGCGACGGTGGCGAGCAGACCGGCGGTCCACCTCCGGGCGTTCATCAGGCCCCCTTGGCCGTCCGGGCGGTCGCGGAGAGAGCGATCAGGTGCGCGGCCGGCTCGCTGTAGCCGATGCCCGCCACCTTCGCGCCGTCGAAGTGGAACGAGGTGAGGCTCGCCAGCCCGCACTGCCGCTTGCGCGGGTCGTGCCAGAGCCGCTTGCGCTCGACGTAACGGCGCAACGTCCAGATCGGGAGCTGGTGCGACACCAGCACCGCCTCGCGTCCCTCGGCGGCGACCCGGGCGGCGTGCACGGCGGCGAACATCCGCTCGGCGATCACCCGGTACGCCTCACCCCAGGAGGGGGTCACCGGATCGCGCAGCACCCACCAGTTGCGCGGGTCGCGGAACGATCCGTCACCCGGGGAGACCTTCTTGCCCTCGAACCAGTTGGCGCTCTCGATCAGCCGCTCGTCCACCCCGACCGGCAGCCCGAACTGGGCGGCGATCGGCTCGGCGGTCTGCTGGGCGCGCTCCAGCGGACTGGCCACCACGTGCACGATCTCCCGCTCGGCCAGGCCCTGCGCGGCGGCCTTGGCCATCTGCACGCCCAGCTCGGAGAGTCGGAAACCGGGCAGCCGGCCGTAGAGGATCTGGTCGGGGTTGTACACCTCGCCGTGCCGAAGCACGTGGACCACCGTCTTGCTCAAGGTCTTCTACCCCCCGTGACCGGCCGCTGCCGCCGCGTTCGCCGCCGTCGGCAGCGCGTCGGCGATGTGTTCCAGAGCGGCGTCGTCGAGCGCCGCCGACACGAACCACGACTCGAACGCGCTCGGCGGCAGGTAGACGCCGGCGGCGAGCATCGCGTGGAAGAACGCCTTGAACGCCGGCACCTGCTGGGTGCGCGCGCTGTCGTAGTCGACCACGTCGGCGTCGGTGAAGAAGACCGAGAACATGCTGCCCGCGTACGACAGTCGGTGCGGGACCCCGGCGGCGGCCAACGCGTCGGACGCCAACTTGCCCACGACGGCGGCGGTTTCGTCGAGGCGCTGGTACAGCGCGTCGTCGGCGAGCCGCAGGGTCGCCAGGCCGGCGGCGCAGGCGAGCGGGTTACCGGAGAGGGTGCCGGCCTGGTAGACCGGGCCGGCCGGCGCGAGCCGCGCCATGATGTCCGCGCGCCCGCCGAACGCCGCGGCGGGCAGGCCACCACCCATGACCTTGCCGTACGTCCACAGGTCGGCGTCGGAGGCGTCGAGGCCGTGCCACCCGGCGCGGGAGACCCGGAACCCGGTCATCACCTCGTCCACCACGAGCAGGGCGCCGTGTGCGTGCGCGATCCGGGCGAGCTGCTGGTTGAAGCCGTCGCGGGGGGCCACCACGCCCATGTTGCCGGCGGCGGCCTCGGTGATCACCGCGGCGATGTGCGGGCCCTCGGCGGCGAACGCCTCCTCGACGGCCCGGATGTCGTTGTACGGAAGAACTATCGTCTCGCTGGCCGCCGCGCCGGTCACGCCGGACGAGTCGGGCAGGCCCAGGGTGGCCACGCCGGAGCCGGCGGCGGCGAGCAGCGCGTCGACGTGGCCGTGGTAGCAACCGGCGAACTTGACGATCTTCGAGCGGCCGGTGAAGCCGCGGGCCAGCCGGATCGCCGACATGGTCGCCTCGGTGCCGGAGTTGACCAGGCGGACCTGCTCGACCGGGGTCCGGGCGACGATCTCGGCTGCCAACTCCACCTCACCGGGCGTGGGCGTGCCGAAGCTGGTGCCCAAGGCGGCAGCGGCCTGGACGGCCTCCACCACCTCCGGGTGGGCGTGCCCGAGGATCAGCGGACCCCAGGAGCAGACCAGGTCGACGTAGCGGCGACCGTCGGCGTCGTACAGCCACGGGCCCTCACCACGGACCATGAAACGCGGGGTGCCGCCGACCGCCTGGAAGGCGCGCACAGGAGAGTTCACCCCGCCCGGCACAATGGCGCGGGCGCGGTCGAACAGGGCCTCGGAGGCCGGCGCGTCGGCTGGGTAGCGGCCGGACCCGGCGGGAAAGATGTCGGTCACGATGCCGCCATTGTGACAGCGCCGGACGGTCAACCAGCAGCCACCCCGTGGTGGGGTTACCCGGCTCACCTGTGACCCGCGCCGGTCAGCAGCGCCGACCCGGGGGGCCTCGTGGCCTGGACGGCGACGGCTCGCGGCCTCGACAGGCCAGGTCGATCGGATCGCGCTAGGCTGACCGGGTGGATCGTGCCGAACTGTCCATCACGCTACACCGGACGGGCGACGAAGCAGTCTTGCGCCTGGCCGGTGAGATCGACATGCTCACGGCGGCCCAGCTCTCCACCGTCGTCAACGAGGTGCTGGCCGACCCGCCGCCGAAGATCGTGCTCGACCTCGGCGGCGTCACCTTCTGCGACTCGCAGGGCCTGGGCACCCTGGTCGTGCTCAGCCGCAAGGCCAGCCACGCGCAGAGCCTGCTGATGCTGACGCACGTTGGCGACTTCCTGATCCGCGTGCTGGACATCACCGGCCTGCGCAGCGCCCTGATGATCCGCAACGACCAGCCCACCGGCTGAGCCGCCCCACCGCGTCAGGCGGTGTTGCCCCAACGGGCCTGTTCGAGCAGCCGTACCGCCCGGTCACGGACCTCCGGGTCGTCCGAGCGGAGCTGCGCGGTCGCCTCGTCGACAGCGTCGGTGAGCCGCCGCCACTGCGTGTCGCGCTCCCGGACCAGATCCGACTGGGTGGCGAGTTGCCGGGTCTTCACCCACAGCTCGACGAAGACCGACACCTTGGCCCGGAGCACCCACGGGTCGAACGGCTTGGTGAGGTAGTCCACAGCGCCCACCTGGTAGCCCCGAAGGGCGAGCTGGGCGTCCCGGTCGGCGGCGGTGAGGAAGATGATCGGCACGTGCCGGGTCCGCTCGCGGCGCTTGATGTGGCTCGCCGTCTCGAAGCCGTCCATGTCCGGCATCTGCGCATCCAACAGGATCACCGCGAAGTCGTCCACCAGCAGCTGCTTGAGCGCCGCCTCGCCGCTCTCCACCGCCACGGACTGGACCGGCAGGCCCTGAAGGATCGCCTCCAGGGCCGTCAGGTTCTGCCGCCGGTCGTCCACGAGCAGCGCTTTGGCCATCTGGGTCACGAAGTCTCCTCGGTCCGGCTGCCGTTGATCCAGGACGACATCAGTTCGATCAGGTCGTCCAGGTCCACCGGCTTGGTGATGTAGTCGCTGCCCCCGGCAGCGAGCGCCGACTCACGGTCACCCGGCATCGCCTTCGCGGTCAGGAAGACCACCGGAAGGTCGGCGAACCGGTGGTTGCGGCGAATCTGGCGGGTGGTCTCGTAACCGTCCTGGTCGGGCATCATGGCGTCCATCAGCACGATGTCCACCTCCGGATGCTCGGCCAGCAGACGGACACCGTCCGCCCCGTTGTCCGAGTACAGCACGGTCATCCCGTGCAGCTCCAACGCGCTGGTCAAGGCGAAGACGTTACGGACGTCGTCGTCCACGATCAGCACCGTGGCGCCGTCCAGTTGACGGGTGGCCGGCGCCTCCGGCCGTTCCGGCAGCAGTTCCAGCGGTGGCATCAGCAGCGACGACGGCAGGCCGGCGCGCTGCGGCGACGGCATCTGCGGCGCTACCACCGCGTCCGGGGCCAGCACCTGCGGCACGAACAGGGTGAAGGTCGAGCCCTGACCCGGCGCGGACGACACGGTGATGGTGCCGCCGATCAGTCGGGCCAGATCGCGGCTGATCGACAGGCCCAGGCCGGTGCCGCCGTACCGGCGACTGGTAGTGCCGTCGGCCTGCTGGAACGCCTCGAAGATGATCGACAGCTTGTCGTCGGAGATGCCGATCCCGGTGTCGATCACGGTGAACGCGATCACCTGCTGGGCGTTCGTCAGCGCCGGCACGTCGAAGACCGCGTTCTCCGCGGCCGGGGCGATCCGCAGCGTCACGGCACCGTTGTCGGTGAACTTCACAGCGTTGGACAGCAGGTTGCGCAGGATCTGCTGCAACCGCTGCGCGTCGGTCACCAACGCCGGCGGCAGATCCTTGCTCACCCGTACCTGGAAGTCCAGGTTCTTCTCCTCGGCCTGCGGCGCGAACGCCTGCTCGACGTAGCCGCGCAGCTCGGTGAAGCGGATCTCGGTCGGCTCGACGTCCATCCGGCCCGCCTCGATCTTGGACAGGTCGAGGATGTCGTCGATCAGTCGCAGCAGGTCGGAGCCGGACCCGTGGATGGTCCGGGCGAACTCGATCTGCTTCGGGCTGAGGTTCTGCTCCGAGTTCTCGGCCAGCAGACGGGCCAGCAGCAACAGCGAGTTCAACGGGGTCCGCAGCTCGTGGCTCATGTTGGCCAGGAACTCCGACTTGTACGCCGACGCCCGGGTCAGCTGCTGCGCCTTCTCCTCCAGGCCCAGCCGCGCCAGCTCGATCTCCCGGTTCTTCGTCTCGATGTTGCCCTTCTGCTCGGACAGCAGAGTGGCCTTCTCCTCCAGCTCGGCGTTGGTGCGCTGCAACTCCGCCGACTGCTCCTGCATCTCGTGCGCCAGCCGCTGCGACTGGGCCAGCAGCTCCTCCGTACGCCGGTTGGCCTGGATGGTGTTGACAGCGATGCCGATGGTGAGCACCAGCCGCTCCAGGAACGACAGGTGCAGCTCGGAGAAGGCCGACACGCTGGCGAACTCGATCACCCCGAGCAGCTCGCCCTCGAACAGGACGGGGAGCACCACCAGGTCGGACGGGGGTGTCTCGGCCAGGCCGGAGCGCAGGGTGAGCCGGCTGTTCGGGGAGGCGCTGACCCGGATCGTGCGACGGGAGAGCGCTGTCTGCCCGACCAGCCCCTCACCCGGCCCGAAGGTGACGTCGTGCCCCCGTGCCACGTACCCGTACGAGGAGGTCAGCCGCAGCCGCATGCTGCCGTCGGTGTCGTCGGCCAGGAAGAAGGCGCCGAGCTGGGCGTCGACCAGCGGAGTCACCTCCGTCATGATCATGCGGCAGACCTCACCGAGGTCGCGCTGGCCCTGCAACAGGCCGCCGATCCGGGCGAGGTTGGAGTCCAGCCAGCCCTGCTCGGCGTTCTTCTTTGTCGTCTCCCGGAGGGTGACGATCATCTGGTTGATGTTGTCCTTCAGCTCGGCGACCTCGCCCTGCGCCTTGACCGCGATCCGCTGGGTGAGGTCGCCCCGGGTCACCGAGGTGGACACCTGGGCGATGGCCCGCAACTGCGTGGTCAGCGTCGAGGCGAGCTGGTTGACGTTCTCGGTGAGGTCGCGCCAGGTGCCGGAGACGCCCTTCACCTGCGCCTGGCCACCGAGCTTGCCCTCGATACCGACCTCGCGGGCCACCCGGGTCACCTCGTCGGCGAACGACGACAACTGGTCCACCATCGTGTTGACTGTCGACTTCAGCTCCAGGATCTCGCCCTGGGCGTCCACGGTGATCTTCTGCGACAGGTCACCCTTCGCCACCGCAGTGGTCACCGAGGCGATGTTGCGGACCTGGCTGGTCAGGTTCGACGCCATCGAGTTGACGTTGTCGGTCAGGTCCCGCCAGGTGCCGGAGACGCCCTTCACCTGCGCCTGACCACCGAGCTTGCCCTCGGTGCCCACCTCGCGGGCCACTCGGGTCACCTCGTCGGCGAACGACGACAACTGGTCCACCATCGTGTTGACAGTCGACTTCAGCTCCAGGATCTCGCCCCGCGCATCCACGGTGATCTTCTGCGACAGGTCACCCTTCGCCACCGCCGTGGAGACCTGGGCGATGTTGCGGACCTGGGCGGTCAGGTTCGACGCCATCGAGTTCACGTTGTCGGTCAGGTCCCGCCAGGTGCCGGCGACCCCGCGCACCTGCGCCTGGCCGCCCAACTTGCCCTCGGTGCCCACCTCACGCGCGACCCGGGTCACCTCGTCGGCGAACGACGACAACTGGTCCACCATCGTGTTGACAGTCGACTTCAGCTCCAGGATCTCGCCCCGCGCATCCACAGTGATCTTCTGCGACAGGTCACCCTTCGCCACCGCCGTGGTCACCGAGGCGATGTTGCGGACCTGGCTGGTCAGGTTCGACGCCATCGAGTTCACGTTGTCGGTCAGGTCCCGCCAGGTGCCGGAGACACCCTTCACCTGCGCCTGGCCGCCCAGGTTGCCCTCGGTGCCCACCTCACGGGCCACCCGGGTCACCTCGTCGGCGAACGACGACAACTGGTCCACCATCGTGTTGACTGTGTTCTTCAGCTCCAGGATCTCGCCCTGGGCGTCCACAGTGATCTTCTGCGACAGGTCACCCTTCGCCACGGCGGTGGAGACCTGGGAGATGTTGCGGACCTGGCTGGTCAGGTTGCCGGCCAACTGGTTGACGTTCTCGGTGAGGTCCCGCCAGGTGCCGGAGACGCCGCGCACCTGGGCCTGACCGCCCAGCTTGCCCTCGATGCCCACCTCACGCGCGACCCGGGTCACCTCGTCGGCGAACGACGACAACTGGTCCACCATCGTGTTGACGGTGTCCTTCAGCTCCAGGATCTCGCCCTGCGCCGCCACCGTGATCTTCTGCGACAGGTCGCCGCGCGCCACCGCCGTGGAGACCTGCGCGATGTTACGGACCTGGGCGGTCAGGTTCGACGCCATCGAGTTGACGCTGTCGGTCAGGTCCTTCCAGGTGCCCGCCACGTTCGGCACCTCGGCCTGGCCGCCCAACTTGCCCTCGGTGCCCACCTCGCGGGCCACCCGGGTCACCTGCTCGGCGAAGAGCCGCAGCGTGTCGGTGAGGTAGTTCATCGTGGCGGCCAGCTCGGCCACCTCACCACGCGCGCCGACCGTGATCTTCTGCGACAGGTCGCCCTTGGCCACCGCCGTCGCCACCTGCGAGATCGACCGCACCTGGCCGGTCAGGTTCGACGCCATGGTGTTCACCGAGTCGGTGAGGTCCTTCCAGGTGCCGGCGACGCCCCGCACGTCGGCCTGGCCACCCAACTTGCCCTCGGTGCCCACCTCACGGGCCACCCGGGTCACCTCGTTGGAGAACGACGACAGCTGGTCCACCATCGTGTTCACGGTGCGCCCGATGCGCAGGTACTCACCGCGCAGCGGCCGACCGTCGATCTCCAACGCCATGTGCTGGGACAGGTCACCGTCGGCGACCGCCACGATCACCCGGGCGATCTCGGTGGTCGGTCGACCCAGGTCGTCGATCAGCGAGTTGATCGCCCGCTGCCCCTCCGCCCAGGAGCCGTCCAGCCCTTCGTCGTCGAGCCGCTCGGTGAGCCGGCCGTCGCGACCGACGATCCGGCTGATCCGCCGCAGGTCCAGGTACTGCCGCTCCTGGAGCGAGACCACCTCGTTGAAGGCGTCCGCCACCTCACCGGCCGCGCCGGCCCGGCGGGGAAGCCGGACCTTCAGGTCGCCGCGCCCGATCCGTCGCAGTGCCTCGGCCAACTCACCGAGGAGCGCCTCGTGGTCGGGCGCGGACGGATCCGCCACCGACTGCTTCGACGTGGTCATCATTCCTCGCTCAACTCGGGGGGCGCCGGTCCGTGCGGACACACCGGCACCCCATATTGTGCCCGCGCGCGCCGTGATGCCAGGGTGCGCGACCCGCCAGGTGGCATCGATCGCCCCGTCGACCCGCCCGATCGGCGTCGAGCCGGCACGGCGCGCCGCAAACCTCGCCCGGCTCCCGGACCGGTCGTTTCGACACGTCAACCCGCTTCCTGCCGCCGGTGCCGCTGACCGACGCGACAGCCCACGATCGGTGATCGGCTTGGCACCCGGCAGGGGGACGGTGGAGGATACGGGGGTGTCAGCCGAGGCGGGGCCCGCGACGGCCGGGGCCCGGGACGGGGCCGTCCGGCGTGTGCGGCTGCCCGCCGACCGCCGTACCCCGGCCGCCGCCCGCGCCGTGGTCCGCTCGGTGTTGACCGAGTCACACCTGGACGAGCTGGCCAACGAGGCGCTGCTGCTCACCACCGAGCTGACCACCAACGCCGTCGAGCACGCCCGTACCGAACTGGACATCGAGGTCGTCGCGGACGAGATCGGGCTGACCGTCACCGTCTCCGACTTCGCCCCCGGTTCCGGCGACGAGCTGACCGTCGGCGACCGCAACGACTCCACCGAGATCAACGAGGTCTCCGTGCGGGGCCGGGGCCTACTGCTGGTCGACCACTTCGCCAGCCGCTGGGGCACCACGTACCTGCCCACCGGCAAGGGCGTCTGGTTCCGGCTGGACCGCCCCGGCGCCGACCCGCCCGCCTCGGGCACCATCGGCGAATCGACACCGGCCAACGCCGGCCCTCGGACCAGCACCGACGGGTCCGCGCCGAGCGCCAGCGCGATGAGCGAACTCATGCAGACCGCCCCCGACCTGCACGGGGACGATCCGTTGCCCGATTTCGCCACCAGCCTGCTCAGCCGGGTCGCCGAGATGGTGGGGGCAGCCGGCGGCACGATCCGGCTGGACCGGGGCGACGGGCAGGGCCGTCAGGTGCTGGCCCGCTTCGGTCGGCCGTCCCGCCCCGGCAGCGAGCTGCTCCGGGTGCCACTGACAGTGCACCGCCCGTACGCCGGGGAGTTGGAGTTGGACGCCGCGCCGTCGGCGTACGCCCAACCGTTGGCGGTGCTCACCGCCGAGCGGCTGTCGCTGCACCTGGAGAACGACCGGCTGCGCCGGGCCGACGTCCGCCGGCAGGTGTGGCTGACGTTCCTGGCCGAGGCGAGCGAGCTGCTGGCCCAGTCGCTCGACGTCGACCTGACCATGGCGCTGGTGCCGCAGTTGGTGGTGCCGCGACTCGGCCAGTGGTGCGCGGTGCACACCGCCGACGAGTGGGGTCGGCTCCGGCTGGCGGCGGCCAGCCACGCCGACGAGTCGATGCTTCCGCAGTTGCACAAGGTGCTGGCGGAGACCGGGCCGGACTCGATCCAGGCCCGCCTCCGCGAGGCGTCCCGCAGCGCGGCGCAGATCCCCCTGGGCGGGCCGATGGAGGGTTTCGCCGTCCCGCTGATCGCCCGCGGGCAGCGGCTCGGGACCCTGGCGGTGGGGCGGCACCAGCGGCACCGGCACGACCCGGACGAGGTGGCCGTGTTGGAGGACGTGGCCCGGCGGGCCGCGCTGGCCATCGAGAACGCCCGGATCCACGCCGAACGCCGTCGGGTGGCGCAGACGCTCCAGCAGTCTCTGCTGCCGCCGGTGCTGCCACTGGTGGACGGGATCGGTTTCGCCGCCGAGTACGTGCCGACCGGCGACGACGCCGAGGTGGGCGGCGACTTCTACGACGTGGTGCCGCTGCCCGACGGGCGCTGGCTGGTGGTGATCGGTGACGTCTCGGGCAAGGGTGTCCAGGCCGCCGCGGTGACCGGGCTGGTCCGGGACGTGATCCGGGTGCTGGTCGGCGACGGAAAACCGTTACCGGAGGCCCTGGCACGGCTCAACGAGACACTTGTCGAGCGCGGTGGCGGTCGCTACTGCACGCTGGCGCTGGCAGCGGTCGGGCCGGGCGAGGGTGACCAGTTGGACGTCTCGCTGCATCTCGCCGGGCACGACCGGCCGGTGTTGCTGGCCGCGGCGGGCGGCGCCGGGTTCGTCGGCACCGGCGGCACCGCGCTCGGCCTGCTCGACACGATCACCTCGCCGACGGCGGAGATCACGCTCGGACCGGGCGATTCGCTGATCTTCTACACCGATGGCGTCACCGAGCGGCGGCGCGGCCGGGAGTTGTTCGGCACCGACCGACTGCGGGACGCGGCAGCGCCCCTGGCCGGATATTCGGCCGACGTGGTGGCCGCCCGGCTGCGGGCCGCGGCGATCAACTTCTCGGTCGAGCCGCCCCGGGACGACATCGCCATCCTGGTGCTCCGCAACGACGCGACCTGACCGCCGCACAGGCCCCTGGTCTCGGGTCCGCTCGGTAGATTGACGGCCATGACGAGCGTCGCGCAGGTCACGTCGTACTCCCGGCCGGCGGTCCGGGCCCTGATCCTCGCGCAGTTCGCGACCATCGGCGGGTTCCTCACCGTGCTGCTGCTCTACATCGGTCGGATGACGAGCGCCGACGTCGGCCCGGCCGAGATGCTGACCGGCGCGTACGACCCGAAGGACGTGGCCTTCTTCGGTGTGCTCCACCCAGTGGTGGCGGTGCTCTACCTGACGGGTGCGGTGCTCGGGCTGCCGTTGGCGATCGTCGCGGGGGTGATGGTCGCCCGGGAGCGCGAGGCCCTGCCCCGGGCAACCCGGTCACTGCTGCTGGCCGGCGGGGTCGGCAGCCTGCTGGTGCTGATGGCCCGTCTCACCCCGCCGCTGCTGGACATGCACCGGTGGTGGATGGACTGACCTCGGCCGGGCCGCACCGGCCGACCGGCTCACCCGGGCGCGCCGCACCGGCCGGCGGCTCAGCCTCACAGGCCGCCGGGGAGCCGCCCGGGCGCGAGTCGGTGCTCCGGATCCAGGTGCCGCTTCGCGGCCCGCAACTGGGCCAGGCCGGCCAACTCGCCCCAGAGGTCGACCGCCTGGCGGACCGCCGCCGGAGCGGACACCACCACACAGCGGCCCTGCCGGGCCAACAGCACCCCTCGGACGGCGGCCAGGATGGACGCCACCCGGTCGGCTGCCAGCGCCCCGGGCAGTGCCGCGTGCACCACGCCCAGCCCGGCGGAGCCGCGCACCGGCACCGGCGCTCCGGCCGCGTCGCGTAGCGCGTAGACGGCGGCGTGCAGGTCGCCGATGGGCACTTCCAGGCGCAGCGCCGTGTCGCCGGGCGCGAACGGGTAGCGGCGCCACCACGTCGGCGCGGAGTGGGCGATCGTCGCTTCCCCGTGCAGCAGGCCGACGAGCCGCTCGGCACGTTCGGTGACGTCGGCGGGGCCGCCTTCCAGCAGCACCACCAGGCTGCCGGCCCGGGACGGGGCGCCGGCCCGACCGGACATGGACGGATGACGCTCGCGGGCGGTGGCCGCCGGGTGACCTGGCGGGTAGGGCGTACGTGGGCGGGGGGTGCTTCCGGGCAGGTCCAGCTCGATGGCCGACGGCTCCAGCCGCGCGGCGAGGATCGTCCGGACCAGGTCGTGCACCTCCAGCGGCGTCCACACCGGGCGGGACACCCAGAGCCGGCTCGCCGGCACCGGCTGCACCCGCAGGCTCGCCGACACCAGCACGCCGAGCGCGCCCTGGGAGCCGCAGAGCAGGCGGGCCAGGTCGAGCCCGGGCGCGCCACCGCCGACGCTGATCAACTCGCCGTCGGCGGCAAGGTAGCGCACACCGAGCAGTTGGTCGCAGGGGCTGCCGTGGCGGTGGCGCAGCGGGCCGGTCTCGCCGGCGGCGAGCACACCGCCCACTGTCGCGCCGGGTGAGGGGGCGTCCATCGCGAGCCGCTGCCCGGTGCGCTCCAGGGTGGCCTGCACCGCCCGCAGTGGAGTGCCGGCCCCGACGTCGGTCACCAGCGAGTCGACCGGCTCGTGACCGATGCCGGCCAGCCGGCCGGTGTCGAGCAGGATGTCGACCTGAACGGGGGCGGCCCCCCAGTCGATCTTCGTGCCCGCACCTCGGGGCACCACCGCCAGATCGTGCACGGCGGCCAGCCGCAGCACCTCGGCGGCGGCGTGCGGGCCGCCCGGGACGGCCACCCAGCGCGCCGGTCGCCCCGCCACCTCGTCGGCCGGCCCGGCCAGCCGGGAGAACGGTGGACCGCAGATCGCCGCCAACCGCCGGGTGATCTCGAGGGCTCCGGACCGGCCGAGGGAACTCGCTGCTGCCGCCATGCCGGCCATCGTACATGTGTTCGAATGCCGTGGTGGCGAGTATCGGGATGCCGCTGGTCCGGCGCGCTGCCGCTGCCGGCCGGTAACGTGGCCGCCGTGACCACCGAGACTGCCCCGCCCGCGGCGAAGCGGGTGCCCAGCGAGCGCACCCACCACGGCGACACAGTCGTCGACGAGTACGCCTGGCTCGCCGCCAAGGACGACCCGGAGACGATCGCCTACCTGACCGCCGAGAACGAGTACACCGACGCGCGTACGGCACACCTGGCCGACCTGCGCGCCGAGCTGTTCGAGGAGACTCGCCGACGCACCCAGGAAACCGACCTGTCCGTGCCGACCCGCAAGGGCGGGCACTGGTACTACACCCGGACGGTCGAGGGACAGCAGTACGGGGTGCAGTGCCGCCGGGCGGTCCGCGACGGTGAGACCGACCCGCCGGTCAGCGCGGACGGCGCCCCGCTCGACGGCGAGGAGGTGCTGCTCGACGGCAACCTGCTGGCCGAGGGGCACGACTTCTTCTCGCTCGGCGCGTTCGACGTCAGCCCGGACGGTCGCTGGCTGGCCTACTCCACCGACTTCTCCGGTGACGAGCGCTTCACCCTGCGGGTGAAGGACCTGACCACCGGCGAGCTGCTACCGGACGAGGTGCCGGACACGTTCTACGGCACCGCCTGGTCGGCCGACGCCTCGGTGCTGTTCTACGTGACGGTGGACGACGCCTGGCGGCCGAACCGCGTCTGGCGACACACCGTCGGCTCCGCCGCCGCCGACGACGTGGTGGTCCACCAGGAGGACGACGAGCGGTTCTGGGTGGGGGTGGAGCTGACCCGGTCGGAGAGGTTCATCCTCATCGACGTACACAGCAAGGTGACCAGCGAGGTGCTGGTGATCCCCGCCGGCAACCCGACCGGCGCACCGGCCGTGATCGCCCCCCGCCGACAGGGCGTCGAATACACCGTGGAGCACCACGGCCACCGTTTCCTGATCCTGCACAACGACGGCGCGGAGGACTTCGCGCTGGCGTTCACCTCGGCGGACGTACCGGGCGACTGGGTGCCGTTGATCGAGCACACGCCCGGCACCCGGCTGGAGGCCGTCGACGCCTTCGCCAACCACCTGGTGGTGTCGCTGCGCACCGACGGGCTCACCGGGCTGCGGGTGCTGCCGGTGGGCAGTGACGACGGGTACGACATCGACTTCCCCGAGCCGCTCTACAGCGTCGGGTTGGACGCCAACCCGGAGTACCGCACCGGCCAGGTCCGGCTGCGCTACTCCTCGCTGATCACCCCCGACTCGGTGTACGACTACGACCTGGTCACCCGGCAGATGGTGCTGCTCAAGCAGAAGCCGGTGCTGCCCGGGCCGGACGGGCGACCGTACGACCCGGCCGAGTACGAGCAGCACCGGGACTGGGCGCTCGCCGACGACGGCACCCGGGTGCCGATCTCACTGGTCTGCCGCGTCGGCACCCCCCGGGACGGCTCGGCCCCCTGCGAGCTGTACGGCTACGGCTCGTACGAGGCCAGCATGGACCCGTGGTTCTCGGTAGCCCGGCTGTCCCTGTTGGACCGGGGCGTGGTGTTCGCCGTGGCGCACATCCGGGGCGGCGGTGAGCTGGGCCGACGGTGGTACGACCAGGGCAAGCTGCTGGCCAAGAAGAACACCTTCACCGACTTCGTGGCGTGCGCCCGGCACCTCGTCAAGGCCGGCTGGACGGCCAGCGACCGGCTGGTCGCCCGGGGCGCCTCGGCCGGTGGCCTGCTGATGGGCGCGGTGGCCAACCTCGCGCCGGACGCGTTCACCGGGATCGTGGCGCAGGTGCCGTTCGTGGACGCGCTCACGTCGATCCTCGACCCGTCGCTGCCGCTGACCGTCACCGAGTGGGAGGAGTGGGGCAACCCCCTCGAGGACCCCGAGGTGTACGCGTACATGAAGTCCTACACGCCGTACGAGAACGTGGCCGCCGTCGACTATCCCGCGATCCTCGCGGTGACCAGCCTCAACGACACCCGGGTGCTCTACTCGGAGCCGGCGAAGTGGATCGCCCGGCTGCGGGCGGTCGCCCCGAGCGGCGACTACCTGCTGAAAACCGAGATGGGTGCCGGGCACGGCGGCCCGAGCGGTCGCTACGACTCCTGGCGCGAGGAGGCGTTCATCAACGCCTGGATCCTGGACCGCATCGGCCGGGCCTGACGACGGGCGGCGGCGACGATGACCGACGGGACCGAGCCGGGGCCGACGCCCCGACGGGCGTCCGCCCGGATGATCCTCGCAGTGGTCGCCGCCGCTCTGCTCGTCTGCTGCTGCTCCGCCGCCGTCGGCCTGTTGATCTCCTGGTCGGCCGGCCTCTTCCACACCCCGACCTGACCGGCCGACGGCTGACGCCGCATCGAGGTGGCGTCAGCCGCGGCCGGCCCCGACCAACGCCGCCGCCTCGCCGGTCCGCACCATCCGCTGCCAGCGCAGCCGGTTGCCGATCAACGCGGTGACCACCGACTGCACCACCACCAGATACATGAGCTGCCGGTAGACCAGTTGCTGGAACGGCAGCGCCCACAGTGGGCCGTACCGCTCCCGGTCCAGTCGCAGCGCGTACGCGGCGGTGGCCGCCTGGAGCAGCAGCAGGCCCGCCCACGCCAGGGCGAGGGTCGACCAGGGCAGGAAGAGCAGGCCGTACACGGCGAACACGTCGACCGCCGGCGCGGTGAGCGGCAACACGATCTGGAACACCGTGAGGTACGGCAGGCCGCGTCGGCCCAGTTTGCCTCCGGCACCCGACTCGCGCAGCGCGTGCCGGTGCTTCCACATCGCCTGCATGGTGCCGTAGCACCAGCGGTAGCGCTGCCGCCAGAGCTGGCGCAACGACGACGGGGCTTCGGTCCAGGCGATGGCCGACTCCTCGTAGACGACCCGCCAGCCGGCCCGGAGCACCTTCATGGTGAGGTCCGTGTCCTCGGCCAGCGTGTCCGACGGCACCCCTCCCACCCGCAGCAGCACCTCGCGGCGGAACGCGCCGATCGCGCCGGGGATGGTCGGCATGCACTCCAGCACGTCGTACATCCGTCGGTCGAGGTTGAAGCCGATCACGTACTCCAGGTGCTGCCACCGACCGAGCAGGCGACGCCGGTTGGCGACCTTGGTGTTGCCGCTGATCGCGCCCACCGACGGGTCGGCGAAGCCCTGCACCAGGCGATGCACGGTGTCCGGCTGGAAGACGGTGTCGCCGTCGACCAGGACCAGCAGGTTCGCCCGCGCCGCCCGGATGCCCGTGTTCAGCGCCGCTGGCTTGCCGGCGTTGGCCTGCCGGATCACGCGCACCCCGCGCAGTCGCATCCGCTCGACGATGTCGGCAGTGCCGTCGTCCGACCCGTCGTCCACCACGATCACCTCCAACGCCGGGTACGCGCTGGCCAGCAGGGACCGGACCGTGGCGGCGATGTTCGCCGCCTCGTTGTAAGCGGGCACGATCACCGACACCGGTACCCGCACCTCGGGACGGTCCCGGCGGGGCCGGCGGACCCGGCGCACGTGCCGCTGGGCGCAGAGCACCTGCACGGCCAGACGCGCCACCCCGAGCACGAGTGCGGTGGCGAGCAGGAAGTTCATCACCTCGGCGGACCAGCGGGCACCGGCCTGGGTCCAGCGCAGTCCGGTGCCGCTCAGCCGGCTACCAGTGCCCGCCGGAACCATCGACGGTGAGGCGTCGATGCCGGCGGAGACGGTGGTGAACCGGTAGCCCTGATCGCCCAGCGCAGGCAGCAGGCGGTCCAGCGCGGCGAGGGTCTGCGCCCGGTCACCGCCGCCGTCGTGCATCAGCACCACCGCTCCCTGTCCCCGCTTCGGAGTGGCGGCGCGCACGATCTGGTCGGTGCCGGGGCGCTGCCAGTCCTTGGTGTCCAGGTCGGTGAGCACCGCGACGTGCCCGGCAGTGGCGGCGGCGCGCAACGCGGCGTACTCGGACCCGGTCAGCGCCGTCGGCACCGAGGAGAACGGCGGCCGGAGCAGGGTCACTTCCCGGCCGGTGGCCGACGCGACCGCCTTGCGGGTCAGCGACAGTTCGAGGTCACGCCGCCACGGCGGCACCTCGGCGAGGTCGGCGTGGGTGAACGTGTGCGACCCGATCTCGTGCCCCTCGGCAAGGATCCTCCGGACCAGTTCGGGGTGCTCGTTGACCCGGGCGCCCACCACGAAGAAGGTGGCGTGGGCGCCGTGCCGACGCAGCACGTCGAGGACCTGCGGCGTCCAGCGCGGGTCCGGCCCGTCGTCGAAGGTCAGCGCGATGGTGTGGTCCGGCAACGCCCGACTGACCGGTTCGGCACGGTCCAGCCGTAGCACCGGGCCACCCGAGCCGACGGCGGCCGGCACGTCCGGCGCGGGCTGTGCGGTGGCGTTTCCCGAGCCGCCCGCGAGACCGGTCAGTAGGCCGTTGACGGTGAGCGCCGCGAGCAGCAGGAGCAGCCCGAGCAGGAGCAGCAGCCAGTGCGCCCGAGGGTCTCGCCGGGCCACGTGTCTCGCCATCGTCACTGCGGCTTACCGGGCGACCTGCTCGGCTTGGCGGTCTTGCGGTGCTCGTCGCCACGGCCCGGTTGGTCGGTGGCGGATGGCGTGCCGGTGGCCGTGGCGGTCGTACCGGCCGTGGTCGGGGATCGGTCGCTGGTCGGGGTGGCGCGCGGCAGCGGCGCTGACGTACGGCCCACCGGCGACGGCGACTTGGCCAACCGAGGCGGGTTGACCCCGTCCACGCCGGCCTCCACCGGGCGCGTCCCCCGGGAGTCCTCCGACCAGCCGGGCAGTGGCACCGAAGTGTCCAGGAAGAGCCCCGCGGCGATCAGGACGAGACTGGTGAGCAGGCCAAGGCCCATCGCTGTGCCCGCGATGACTGTCAGCCGGCGGCGACGCCCGGTGCCGTCGACGAACACCGGCGGGACAGAGCCCGGTTGACTGTGCATCTGCAAACTCCCACCGTCACCACGCCGGCAACCGGCGTCGGAGACCCGATGGGCCGGGTCTCCGTTGCACACAGCGGCGCCGCCACCAGCGGCGTTACATCGACTCAGGTCGTGCGCAGCTCGTCCAGGGCGGTGCTGGCGCGCAGGAAGAGCAGGCCGACACCGATCGTCACCAGCACCGCTGCCAACGCGCCGGCGCCGAGCCACGCCAGGTGCTCCAGGGGTACGGGGACGGCTCGCTCGATCGTGGGGGCGTACACGATCCGGGTGTACTGCTCGCGGGTGGCCGGGTCGTCACAGAGCGCCGCCGTGGCCTCGCAGATCTCCGTCGACGAGACGCCCGTCGAGACCTTCCCGACGAGCCCACGGCCGAGCAGCGTGCCGACAGTGAGCGCGAGCAGGATCGCCGGCACGGCCGGGGCCAGCGCCTGCCAGGCCACCGAACGGCTCAGCGTGGCGCGGGGCACCCCGGTGGCGACCAACGCTGCGTAGGCACGTCGACGGGCGACGATCCCCTCGACCAGCGCGACGACAAGCCCACCCGTCGCGATCAGGATGGCCACGGCGATCGCGCCATCGACGTAATCCATAGTGGACAGGTAGAACGGGTTGGTGCCGCCATCCAACCCCACCAACCGGCTCTGCTCCCGCTCAAGCTGGTCCTTGGTCCCGAAGTAGGCCCGCTGGGCGGCCGCGCCCCCGCCGAAGATCAGGGCGGCGAGAAGCGCCGCGAACGTGCGGCTACCCGCCCACGGGTCGGCCATCAGCCGGCCCGCCGCGAGGAGGGCAGCCGGGCCGCGGGCGTGCCGACGCAACAACCGCCCGCAGTGGTAAGACAGCCAGCCGGTGCCGATCACCACACCGATCATCGCCGCGAGCGCGCCCACCGCGAACAACGCCGGCACCAGCCAGGCCACCAACTCGGCGTCGTCGGCGAACCGGTGGACCACCGGGCGGATCACCGCGAACGAGGCCACGCCGAACCCGATCAGGAGCCCCGCCCACGGACCCGGACCACGCTCGCGAGCCGCCTTGCGGCTCACCCCGAGCGGGCTGGTGGTGACCGTTCGCAGCATCAGGGCGGTGGCCAGCGCCGCCACGACCGGCAGACCGAGCACCAAGCCGGCCAGCGCGCCGGTCGACGGCAGCACGTCGGTGGGCAGGGCCAGTTGACCCTGCGCGTCCGGGCGGTGCAGCAGATCGCGGCCGACCAGATAGACACCCAGCCCGACGAGCGTGCCGAGCAGAGCGGCCACGCCGGTCTCCAGCACCACCAGCCGGGTGACCTGTCCGGGCGTGGCGCCGGCCAACCGGAGCGCGGCCAACCGGCGGTCCCGTGCCGGCGCGCCGAGCCGGGCGCACTGACCGGCCAGCGCCAGCACCGGGATCATCAGCATCAGCAGCGCGAACGCCGTACCGCCGCGCAACCCGGGCTCCACCAGCAGAGCGTTGTGATACTGCTCCGACCACCTGTCCTGGTTCTCGTCCGTCGCCACGGGGGTCGGGATGGCCAACACGGTGAACGCCGCGAGCCCGGCCAGTGTCGCCAGCAGGGCACTGAGCGCGGTGAGCACCACCCGGGCGGTGTCGGTACGGGTGCCGGCGAGCGCGAGGCGGAGCAGCGTCGCCGGTCTCACCGAGCGCCGCCGGTCAGCGGCACGTCGAGCCCCAGGCCGGTGTGGTCCACCAAGCCGTCACGCAGCACGATCTCCCGATCTGCGTACGCGGCGATCCGCGGCTCGTGGGTGACAAGCACGACGGCGGTGCGCTGCTCGCGGGCGAGCCGGACCAGCTGGGTGAGGACCTGCTCGCCGGTGAGCGTGTCCAGTGCGCCGGTCGGCTCGTCGGCGAAGAGCACCCGAGGCTCGGTCACCAGCGCCCGCGCCGTGGCGCAGCGCTGCTGCTGACCCCCGGACATCTCACCCGGCCGAACGTCGGCCACCTCGGCCACCCCGAACCGTTCCAGCCAGGTGAGCGCCGCCGTCCGTGCTTCTCGCCGCCCCGTGCCGGCGAGGAGCAGGGGCAGGGCGACGTTCTCGGCGGCGGTCAACTCGGCCACCAGCTGACCGAACTGGAACAGCACCCCGAACTCCGTGCGCCGCAGTCGGGACCGGGCCGCCTCCGACGAGGTGTCGATGCGGTGCCCACGCCAGGTGACCTCGCCGACGTCCGGCCGGAGGATCCCGGCCAGGCAGTGCAGCAGGGTCGACTTGCCGCAGCCACTCGGCCCGGTGACGGCGACGATCTCGCCCTCGGCCACGTCGAGCGTCACGCCGCGCAGCGCGGGCGTCGGGCCGTACGCCCGAACCACGCCGCGAGCCTGGAGTTGCGTCACGGATGCACCTCCCGGTGCCAGTCGGCGACCCGGCCCAGGGTGGCGTGCAGCCACCGCAGATCCGCGTCGAGGTGGGCGATCGCGAAATCGGCAGCGACCACGTCGCTGAGGGTGGCGGCCGGATCGGCCTTGACCGCGGTCAGCTCCCGCAGCCGTGCGGTGTGCGCGGCCCGCTGGGCGATCAGGTACGACCGGGCCCGATCGACATCGGCGACCAGGAGTGCCACCACGACCTTGGTGAAGAGCGTGCTGGCCACGTACGGCATGGGTGCTTCCACAGTGGACAGCCATTGGTCCAGCGTGTTCCGCCCCTGGTCGGTCAGCGCGTACGCGGTGCGATCCGGCCCGCCCGCCCGGTCCTGGCCGGCGGCAGCCACCAGCCCGTCGCGTTCGAGGCGGCCGAGAGTGGCGTAGACCTGCCCGAAGGCCAGTGGCCGAGCACGCGGCAGCCGCTCGTCGTGCGCACGCTTCAGCTCATATCCGTGCCGGCTGCCCCCAGCGAGCAACCCGAGCAGAACATGCGGCGTGGACACCCCGCCCACTATTCACCCAGCGAATACCCAAGTCAACAACCCACCCCACCCCACCCCACCCCGCCAACGCCCCCGACCCACCCGAACCCACACCGTTGATCAAGAGGTTTGCGTCACCAGCACGCCGAAACTTGACTCAAACCTCTTGATCACCGAGGGCGGGGCGGGTGGGGGCGGGTGGGCAGGCCGGGAGGTGGGTCAGGGGGTTTGGGGCCAGGTGGGGGTGCGGCCGGTTTGGGTCAGGAGGTGGGCCAGGTCGGTTGTCGGGTCGGGGGTGGGGGTGGGGGTGGGTAGTGGGTCGGCGAAGACGCCCATCTTGCGGGCGGTGGGGCCCAACTGCTCCACCAGCTCGTGCAGCTGGGCCACCACCTCCGGGGCCGGGTGGTACGGCTGGCCGGTGGCGACCGCGAGATCCCAGCCGTGCACAGTCAGGTCCAGCAGGGCCATCCCGCCGATGGCGGTCTGCGGCATGGGCATACGCGGTGACATGCCCTCCACCGCGGACGGGTCCGACCAGGCGGTCACCAACCGGCCGGTCTCCACCTCGAAACGGTCCCGCCAGCCGTCGCCCAGGTGGTCAGGCTTCTCGGCCCACTCCACCTGTCGCTTCTCGGCCAGGTCCTGAAAGTTGATCACCACCTGGAAGAGGTGGTTGAGCAGATCACGGACCAGGTAGTCGCTGCACGGGGTGGGCAGGTCCAGCTGGTCGTCGGAGATACCCCGTACGACATCGACGGTTCGCGGCGCGGCGGCCGCCAGCAGCTCGCTAGTCTGAGTGGACATAGGGCCAGCGTATGAGGGTGGTCTTGAACAAATGCGACAGCGACCGCGTGGCGACAGCCGGGGAATTCTCGACCCCGGGCGCCTGCTGCGCGAGATGCGCTTCCGCCGACACCTGCCGGCGGAGTCACTGCGCCAGTGGGTCGAGCACTACTGGTTGATCGACTGGGCGTTGAGCGCGCCGTTCGAGCAGCGGGTCGTGCCGCACCCGGCGGTGAACGTGGTGTTCCGACGGGACGACGACGGGCCCGAGTCCGGCGAGGTGGCCGGGGTGGGGCGCGACCTGTTCCGGATCACGCTCAACGGCGCCGGGCGGGTGTCCGGGGTGCAGTTCCGCCCCGGCGGCTTCCACCCGTTCTGGCGGCGCGCGGTCAGTGACCTGACCGGCCGTAGGGTGCTGCTGCCCTTCGGCCGGCTGACCCACCCGGACGTCCCGGTGGGCGCGTCTCCGGGAGCACCCACCTCGTCGGCCGGCGACGACGAGCGCTGCCGGGCGCTGGACGCCATCCTCACCGCCTGGCAGCCGGAGCCGGACCCGGTGGCCGAGGAGGCCGTCCGGCTGGCCGAGGCGATCCGTACCGACCGGACGGTGCTGCGCGTCGACGACTTCGCCGCGCGGCACGACGTTCCGGTCCGCCGGTTGCAGCGGCTCTTCATGGAGTACGTGGGGGTCGGGCCGAAGTGGGTGATCCGCCGCTACCGGCTCCAGGAGGCGGTCGAACAGGCCGCCGGTGGCCCGCTGAGCTGGGCCGATCTCGCCGCCGACCTCGGCTACAGCGACCAGGCCCACCTGGTCCGTGACTTCACCGCCGTGGCCGGGGTGTCCCCCGCCGCGTACGCCCGCTCGGTGAGCTGAGGAAGCCGAGGAGCTGACAGAGCTTGACAGAGCTGACAGATCAGCGACGCCGCAGGACGACCACGGCGACGTCGTCCTGGATCTCCGGTGGGGCCAGTTCCACAAGCAGTCGGGCGCAGAACTGGTCCAGGTCACCGTCGACAGTCGCGGCGACCGCAGCCAGTGCGGCCAGCCCCTCGTCGATGGCGGCGTCCCGTCGCTCGATCAGCCCGTCGGTGTAGAAGACCAGCGTGGCCCCGGCCGGCACCACGAACTCCAGGTCGGCGGGGCGCGGGGCGCGGACGCCGAGCAGCGGCGCGGAATGCTGCACGAACTCGACCTTGCCGTTCATGATCATCAACGGTGGAAGGTGCCCGGCACTGGCCAGCCGGACCCGTCCGGTCGGCGGGTGCATCAGCAGCACACAGAGCGTCGCCACCTCGTTCGGCAGCAGTGTCCGCATCAGCTCGTTGACCCGGTGCAGGATCTCGCCGGGCTGATGGCCCTCGACCGCGTACGCCCGCACCGCGTGCCGCAGCTCGGCCATCACGGTCGCCGCGTGCAGCGAGTGGCCGGCGACGTCCCCGATCGCGAGCAGCAGGTGACCGTCGAGCATCACCAGCTCGTAGAAGTCGCCGCCCACCTCGGTCTGCGCGCTGGCCGGCTCGTAGCGCACCGCGAGGTCGAGGCCGGCCACGGTGGGCAGCCCACGCGGGAGCAGGCTGCGTTGGAGGGTGACAGCGATCCGGTGCTCCTCGTCGAACGAGCGCTGCCCCTCCACGGCCGCCGCCACCGCCTGAGCCAGCTGCTTGAGCACCGGGGTCCGCGCGGTCTGGGTGGCGGTCGGGACCACCACGTACAGCGGGGCCCGGTCCTCGCGCAGTCGGGCGGCGGCGACGGTCACCGTGTCGTCCGCCGGCCAGTCGACGAGCGCCCAGTTCGACGGGGCCTCCACCCGCACTGTGGCGCCGGTGGGCACCCCGGTGTCGTCGACGACCCACGGCACCACGGCGGCCACCGCGCCGGGACCGGCGCAGACACCCGCGAGGCAGTCGCCGTCGAAGGTTTCGGCGATCACCGCGGCCGGGCTCTTGAAGATCTGGGCGGCACCCTCGGCGGCGGCCTCCAGCAGGCGCGCGAAGGTCGGCGCCGCGTGCACCGCGACTGTCGTGTCGGCCAACCCGAGCAGCCGCTCGGCGAGCAGTTCGGCGCGCTGCCGGGCCTGGTAGTAGCGCAGCACCGCGCGGGTGGTGGCGATCAGCTCCTCGGGCTCGATCGGCTCGGTCAGGTACGCGTCAGCGCCCCGGGTCAGCCCCTGGGCGCGGTCGGCCACGTCCACGGCGTGCGCCGAAACGTGGATCACCGGCATCGCCGGGTGCCGCGCCTTGATCTGTTCGCAGACCTCGTAGCCGCTCAGGTCGGGCAGCCGGACGTCGAGGACCACCAGGTCGATCCGGTCCACCTCGACCCGAGCCAACGCCTCGGCGCCGTTCTCGGCCTCCAGCACTGTGAACCCGGCCCGGGTCAGCCAGCTGACCAGCAGGTAACGCTTGGTACGACTGTCGTCGACCACCAGGATGGTTGTCGGCATGCCGTCCACGCCGTCACGCCCCGCCGATGGGCAGGGAGACGGTGAACGTGCTGCCTTCGCCCGGCGCGCTGGCCAGCTCCAGCGACCCGCCGAGCAGCGTCACCAACCGCCGGGCGTACGGCAGACCGAGGCCGGTGCCGCCGACCCGGGTGGCTCCGGGGATCTGGTAGAACTCCTCGAAGATCCGGTCGTGCAGCTCGGGAGCGATGCCCGGCCCGGTGTCGCGGACCTCGAACTGCCAGCGGTCGCCGTGTTGGCTGGCCCGCAGGCGCACCTCGCCACGCTCGGTGAACTTCAACCCGTTGTGCAGCAGGTTGCGCAGCACCTGGCCGAGCAGCACCTCGTCGGTGCGCAGCAGGGCCGGCCCGGTGGGCTCCTCCACGACCAGCTCCACCCCGGGGCGGGTGGCGAGCGCGCGCAGGGTGCCGCGTAGTTGACCGAAGACCGGCCGCAGGTCGACCTCGGTCAGGTCCGGCTCGATCCGACCGGACTCGGCTTTGGCCAGGTCGAGGAGTTCGTTGACCAGGTTGAGCAGATCCGCCGCCGAGGAGCGGATCAGATCGACCTGGCGGCCCTGCTCGTCGGTGAGCGGGTCGGAGGCGGAGTCGGTGAGCAGCCGCCCCAGGCCGATGATCGCGGTGACCGGGGCGCGCAGCTCGTGGCTCACGTTGGCCAGGAATCGGCTCTTCGACTCACTCGCCGCACGGAGCTGGGCCGACTTCTCGTCCAGCTCGGCGTAGAGGGCGACGACGCCCCTGTTGGTCTCCTCCAACTCCTCGGTGAGCTGGTTGTAGAGCGCCAGCACTCCGCGGTTGGTCTCGGCCAGCTCCTCGTTCAGCACGGCCAGCTCGTCGCGCTGACTGCGCACCTCGTCCAGTGCGGCGATGAGCTGCCCGTTCTGCACTGTCAACTCGTCCAGCGCACTGGCCGGCGCGGTGCGGCCGAGTTCGGTACGGAACTCGGCGAGCCGCTCCGGGGTCGGCGTCGGCGCGTTGGCCGGGACTCGTCGGGACATCCGTACGACCGTAACCCCGTCGACGGTCGACACGCTCAGTGTGTCGACCAGTCGGGACACCGCGCCGGACTGCGGTTGGTAGCGATCGTCCGGCAGCGGGGACACCGGGGCCAGGTCGGCGCGCAGGTGGAACCGGCCGTCGGCGCCCGCGTCGACGTGGAAGGAGACGTCCGCTCCGCTGGCCGTCCGCAGCAGATCCCGAGCGACCTCGCTGAGCGCTGTGGCGATCCGTACCTGGTCCTGGTGTTCGAGGCCGACCACGGCGGCCACCTCGCGTCCCCGCTGACGGATCACGAAGATGTCCTGCTCGACCCGCAGCGCCATCTGGAGCAGTGGCAGCCCGGCCGGCTCCCCGCTCACGCCCACGACCTCGCGACCAGTACGCAGGCGTCGTCACGTCGCAGACCGGCGTCACGGAGCAGGGTCGCCGCCATGACCAGCGGGGATCGCTCCGCCAGGCCCGGGTAGTCGGTCATCCGCCACCGGTCGACCACCCCGTCGCTGTGCATCACCAGCCGGGCGCCGGGTCCGAACGGGTAGTCGTACTCCCGGATCGTCGGTCGTTGGTGGCCGGCGATGCCGGGCAGCGACACCAGCCCTCGACGGCGGCCGTCACCCTCGACGACCACGCCGGCGATGTTGCCCAGGCCGGCGTAGTGCAGCACGCCGGCGTCCGGCATCAGTTCGCCGACGGCGAGCGCGGCGCCCCGGGTGTGCGACATGCTCCGGTGCAGGTGACCGACCACCATCGCCGGTGGGCCGGCCGGGGCGTCGCGGAACGCGGCCAGCGCGGCGTCGGTGGCGGCCCCGGCCAGCGGGCCGTGCCCCAACCCGTCACTCACCAGCACCTGGTGCCGCCCGTCGACGACCCGCACGGCGTAGCCGTCGCCGCTGATCGTCTCGCCGGTCAGTGGTCGGGTGAGAGCCCCGGCCCAGGACGGCCGGGCCGCCTCGGCCGGCCAGACCTGCACGGCGAGGACGGTGCCCCGGCCGGGCAGCGAGTATCCGTCGAACCAGCTGGCCTGCCGGACGATGGCACCCAGACCGATGCCGAGTGTGCCGGTGGTGGAGTGCCCGTCCTGGGACGAGACGGTCAGGTCGGCCATGCCGGGCCCGGAGTCGATGGCCACCATCTCCACCCCGGCCTGCCCGGCGCGGCGTACCGGCCGGAGCAGCAGGACACCGTCGTCGGCGTGCTTGACCAGGTTGCTGGTCAGCTCGGCGGCGACGATGGCCAGGTCGGCGATGCGCGCCGCACCCATCTCCACCTGCGCGCCGAGACGTTCGGCGGCACGCCGGACGGCACTCGCGGCGCTGCTGGCCTCCACCCGGAACCAGATGCCACTGTCGGTGACAGCGTCGGCGTTCACCTGGACCACTTGGTGACCGTGATCCGGGTGCCGGTCTCCGTCGACGTCTCGATCTGGAACTCGTCGACCAGGCGTCGCGACCCACTGAGCCCGAGGCCGAGGCCCCCGCCGCTGGTGTAGCCGTCGGTCATGGCCAGATCGAGGTCGGCGATGCCCGGCCCGGAATCGGCGAACACGATCTGCACGCCCTTGCGTCGGCCGTTGTCCACGACCGTCACCTCGACCGAACCGCCGCCGCCGTACACCAGGGTGTTGCGGGCCAACTCGCTCGCCGCGGTGACCACCTTGGTCTGGTCGACGAGGGACAGCTTGACGGCCACCGCCACGGCGCGGACCAGCTGCCGGACGCGCACCACGTCCTCATCGCTGCGGACCGACTGTGCCTGTGGCTGGCCCAGGTCGATGCCCGCGGTCACGGCCTGGCCGTCTCGGCGTCCGGATCGTCGTCGAGCTGGTAGTCGAGCTCGTCGGCGTGGGCCGCCGCGATCAGCTCCATGCCCCGCTCCACGTTCAGCGCGGTACGGATGCCGTTCAGCGACAGCCCGAGTTCGACGAGGGTGATGGCGACGGCCGGACGCATCCCGACCACCACCGTCTCCGCGTCGAGCACCTTGGAGATCGACGCGATGGTGGAGAGCATCCGCCCGACGAAGGAGTCGACGATGTCCAGTGCGGTGATGTCGATGATGACGCCGTGGCAGCCGGTGGCGACGATCCGCTCGGCCAGATCCTCCTGGAGCGCGACAGCCGTCTGGTCGGACATGTCGAGCTGGATGGAGACGAGAAGAATGTCCCCGATCTTGAGGATCGGAACCCTCTCCATCAGGCGTCCCGACGCGGCTGGCGGCGAGCGGTCTCCACCCCGTTGAGCCGCAGCACGTGGCGCAGCGCGTCGGCGAGGCTCGCCTTGGTGGCGATGTCGCCGAACTCGATGCCGAGCGCCACGATGGTCTGCGCGATCTGCGGGCGGATGCCGGAGATGATGCAGTCAGCGCCCATCAGTCGGGCGGCCACCACGGTCTTCAGGATGTGCTGGGCGACCTGGGTGTCCACCGCCGGTACGCCGGTGATGTCGATGATCGCGTACGGCGAGCTGGTGTCGACGAGGGTCTGCAGCAGCCGCTCCATGACGACCTGGGCCCGGGCCGAGTCCAGGGTGCCGACCAGCGGCACGGCGACGACGCCCTCCCAGAGCTTGACCACCGGCGTGGAGAGTTCGAGCAGCTGCTCGGCCTGATCGGCGATCAGACTCTCCCGGGTGCGGACGAAGCTCTCGAACGTGAACAGGCCCATCTCGTCGACCAGCTTCGAGAAGGCGACGAAGTCCTGCAGTGCGTTCGGGCCGCCGGTCTCCTGCACCAGCTCGGCCAGCACGTCCTTTAGCGCGAAGATGCTGACCGTGGTCTCGGTGGCGGAGAAGCCCTGCCGGGCCCGGCCACGAGACAGCTCGGAGAGCGCGGCACGCAGTTCGCCGGCGCTCTCGGCGGACAGGTCGATGGTGCCCTGCTCGCCGGTGGTGATGATGGCACGGTGCAGGTCCTGGACCTGTCGGCGCAGCTCCGCCTGGCTCAGCCGGCCTCGCAACGAACTGGTGACGATCTCGGTCCACCGAGTCGTGACCCGTTCGTCCTGCCCGCTCAGCAGCGCGGCGAGCCGACCACTTTCTTCGGTGCTCAACGCCATTTCGAACCCCCTTGACCTGGACCGGGCGGACTCTATCACCGGGGTCTGATCAACTACTTGCCCCGTAGCAACGGAATGACGATGGCCACCGGATCACCGCTCCCGTGCTACCTCCGACCATGGTCGTGGGATACCGTTCCCCCGATAACAGGAGGTCTGGCGAATGTCGTTGACGGTGCACACGGAACAACGCGGCGACGTGGTCGTCGTGGCGGTCGCGGGCGAGCTTGACATGGCCACCGCACCGCAGCTGCAGGACCAGATCACCGACCTGCTCGACAAGGGCCGCAACCGGCTGGTGTTCGACCTGGCGGACGTCTCTTTCTGCGACTCGACCGGCCTGTCGGTCTTCGTCCGCGCCAAGAACAGCTGCGACGAGGCGGGCGGCGTGGTCCGGCTGGCCGCTCCGCAGCGCGGCGTGCTGCGCATCCTCGAGGTGAGCGGGCTGGTCGAGGTGCTGCACACCTACCCGACGGTGGATGAGGCAGTCGCCGGCGAATCGACGCCGGCTTCCTCCTGACCGTCCGCGTGCGTCACTCGTCCTCGACGTAACGGGGACGAGCGATAGCCATGCCCGCCGTCGTCTGCACGGCCAGGGCGCCCAGCAGGAACCCGATCGGTGCGGTCCAGCCACCGGTGGCCTCGTAGAGGATGCCGACCATCAGCGGACCGAGGGCGGCGATCACGTACCCGGTGCTCTGCGCGAACGCGGAGAGCGCGACAGTGCCCTCGGCCGTGCGGGCGCGTAGGCCGATGGCGGTCAGGATCATCGGGAACGCGCCCTGACCGATCGCCAGCAGGGCGACCCAGAGCAGCGCGGCACCGTGCGGCGCGAACGCCAACCCCAGGTAGGCCAGTGCCGACGCGGTGGTCAGCCCGAGCACCAGCGGGCGCAGGCTGCCGAGCCGACCGGCCAGGGTGGGCATCAACAGCGCGATCGGCACGCCGAGCGCGGTCACCCCGGCGAGCAGCAGCCCGGCCGACTCCGGCTGGTAACCGGCGTCGCGGAACAGTTGGGCCAGCCAGCCCATGATCGCGTACCCGCTGAGCGACTGCGCCCCGAAGTAGACAGCCATCGCCCAGCCGAGCCGGGTCCGCGCCGGCCGGACCCGCACCGGCGTGGCGGCGACCGCCGTCGGGGTCGCCCGCCGCGCCGCGGCGCGGGTCCGCAGCGCCAGCGGCACCCACGGGAGTACGGCCACCGCGGCCATCGCGGCCCAGACGCCGAGCCCGGCCCGCCACGACCCGAAGGCGTGCGCGATCGGCACCGCGGAGGCGGCGGCCACCGTCGTGCCCACTGTCAACGCCATCGTGTACGCCCCGGTGACCAGGCCGGTGCGGTGCGGGAAGTGCTGCTTGACGAGCATCGGCAGCAGGATGTTGGCGACCGCGATGCCGGACAGCGCCAGCGCGCTGGTGAGCACGAAGATCAAGGCCGAGTCGGTGACGACCCGGAGCACCTGGCCCACGGCGAGGGCGAGCATGGCGACCACCAGCACCCGGGCCGGCGCCACCCGGCGGACCAGCCACGGGGTGAGCGCGCCGAGGCCGGCGAACGCGATGGTCGGCAGGGTGGTGACCAGACCGGCGGTGACGCCGGAGAGGCCCAGCCCGTCGCGGACCTCGTCGAGCAGCGCGCCGAGGCTCGTCACCACGGCGCGCAGGTTGAGCGCGACCAGCAGCATCCCGACCAGCACCAGCGCGCCACCGGTCGCCGGGTGCGTCCGCCGGCCGGTGCCGGGGTCCCGCGTCGGGCGAGGGTCGACGGCGACGGGGGCGGGCAGCGCCGGAGCGGCGGTTGGTGGCGGGGTCATGACCGCTAACCTACAATCATGGGATGAATTTGGGACCGGTGATGTAACCAGTGCCACCGTCGGTTGAATTCCCCTCCGCGCCGCCGGTGCCGCCCGGCGGCCAGCCAGCCGTGCCGCCCCACAGCCAGCCCGCCGTGCCGCCCCGCGGCCACCGGGTCCGGCAGACCACCGAGCAACTCCGCGCCCGGATCCTCGGCGGCGAATGGCCCGTCGGCGGGCGCATCCCCACCGAGCCACAACTGGTCGCCGCGCTGGGCGTCGGGCGCAACACGGTCCGCGAGGCGGTCCGCGCCCTGGTCCACGCCGGGGTGCTGGAGTGCCGGCAGGGCTCCGGCACCTACGTGGTGTCCACCGACGAACTGGCACCTGTGGTCGCCCGCCGACTCGGCGACGACCGGATGACCGAGGTCATCGAGGTACGCCGCGCCTTCGAGGTGGAGGCCGCCCGGCTCGCCGCGTTGCGGCGTACCCCGGAGGACCTGGCGGCGCTCGACGGCGCGCTCGCCCAGCGCGAGGCCGCCTGGCACGGCGGCCGGGTCGACGCGTTCGTCGAGGCCGACGCGGCACTGCACACGGCGGTGGTCGCCGCCGCGCACAACGCCATGCTCGCCGAGCTGTACGCCTCGGTGGGCACCGCCCTGCGCAGCACTGTCGCCCAGGCCATGGGCGGGGAGCTCACCCCTGAGCGCTACGTCGACCACACCCGGCTGGTCGAGGCGATCCGGGCCGGCGATCCCGGCCGGGCGGCGCTCGAAGCCGGCGCTTTTCTGGAACCCGCCGAACGGGCATAGGTTGTGCCCGACAGAAAAGCGGACACCTCGGGAGTACGAATGCTCAAGGGCTTCAAAGACTTCATCATGCGCGGCAACGTCGTCGACCTGGCGGTCGGTGTCGTCATCGGCGCCGCGTTCACGGGCGTGGTCACCCAGCTCACCAAGTCGTTCCTCGACCCGCTGATCCGGGTCTTCGTGCTGCTCATCACCGGTAGCGACAAGGGCCTGGCCGGCACGGCACCCAGCTTCCGCGGCATCTCGTTCGACTGGATCGCCTTCGTCAACGCGGTGATCACCTTCCTGCTGACCGCGATGGCGCTCTACTTCCTGGTCGTCTACCCGATGAACCGGCTGGCCGAGCGGCGCAAGCGGGGCGAGGAGCCGCCGCCCTCGGCGCCGAGCGAGGAGGTCAAGCTGCTCACCGAGATCCGGGACGCCCTGGTCTCCGCCGGCCACACCACCCCCGGCCAGCAGCGTGGGGCGCTGGACGACGTGCTGGGCCGCCGCCCGGAGCCGCCGACGCAGCGCTGACCCGAACGGATGCACATCGGCCCCTGTGGGATTCCCGCAGGGGCCGCACCTTCTCGTACGTGTGTTCGATAGAGTCCCGCCATGGAGCAGCGAAAGCACTGGTGGAACGGGAAGTGGGGGCGGCTGGCCCGGCGGGACGTCTTCCTGCGAGTGGACGCCGACCGGTGGCACGTCGAGCAGCGGGCCGGCGGCGCCGAGGGCATCTCCCGTTTCTACGAGTACGGCAGTGCGGACGAGGCCGAGGACACCGTCCGGGCGCTGCTCGACGGCCCGGACACCTGGCGGGAGCTGTCCCCCCGACCGCCCGGCGGCTGGACCCTCCCGAACAGCTGAGTGGCCTGGCCGTGGAGGCGGTATTGCTTTCGACGGTGATGACTCTGAGGCATCAATATGACTCAGAGTCATAACGCTCTCCGGGCCATCGCCTCCAGGCCCGCCGCCTCAAAGCCCGCCGCCTCCAGGTCGCTGCCGCAGTTGCTGAGCGTCGGGCGAGTGGGCGGGCGGCGGCGTTTAGCGGCGCGCCACCCTGGGAACCGCAGCGGGATGGACCAGCAGGACGAGCAGCAGGCGACCATCTCGCGGATCACCACCGGGATGCCGGTGATCGACTCAGCTGGCACCGAGGTCGGCACCGTGGACCTCGTCCAGCGGGGTGACCCGAACGCGGTGACCGTCCAGACACCGACCGCCGACCCGGGCAGCAGCCTGGACGAACTGATCGAGGCGACCGCGGTCGAGGAGCCGGACGTCCCGGCCGATCTGGCGGCGCGGCTGCTGCACAGCGGCTATCTGAAGGTCTCGACCGACCTGACCCGCACCGGCGCGGTCTACGTACCGGCCGACCGGATCGGTGCGGTGGCCGACGGCCGGGTCCTCCTGGCCGTCGGGGTGGCCGACCTGCCGCCCGAGGAGTGACCCAACCTCCCTGACCGACTCGGGTCCACGGCATTCGGGGTGTCCGGAGCCTCGGGACAGCCCGACATCATGAAACCCGAGTGGATCTTCTCGGCGCCGAAGGGGCGGGTTGGTCGGGCGCGGCGGTGGCGGGCTGATCCGGCGCGGCGGGTTGGCGGCGGTGGAAGATCAGCAGCATCAGGCAGCCCGCGACCAGGCCCCAGAACGCGCCGCCCACGCCGATCAGCGTCACCCCGGACGCGGTCACCACGAAGGTGACCACGGCGGCCTCCCGGGTCGCCGGGTCGGTCACCGCCGAGGCGAGCGCGGTGGCGAGGGCGCCCAGGAGCGCCAGCCCGGCGACCGCCTCGATGAGGATCGGTGGGGCGACCGCCACCAGCGTGGTGGCTACGCCGGCGCCCAGACCGAGCACTGCCAGCCCGGCGCCCGCGGTGACCGAGGCGATCCACCGGCGCTCCGGGTCGGGGTGCGCGTCGGGGCCGGCGGCCAGCGCGGCGGTGATCGCCGCGAGGTTCACCGCGTGCCCGCCGGCCGGGGCGGCGAGCAGACTGGCCAGACCGGTGGTCCGCAGCGCCGCGCCGAACGGCGGCCGGTAGCCGTAGCCGACCAGCACCGCCATGCCGGGTACGTTCTGCGCGGCCATGGTGACCAGGAACAGCGGCAGGGCCAACCCGACCAGCGCTGACGCGTTCCACGCCGGCGCGGTCAGCGTGACCGACGGGATCAGCGCGGCACCGGTCAGGCCGGTCGGCGGTGCGGTCAGTGCGATCGCCGCCACCGCCACCACCAGCGCGCCGGGCACCGCCCAGCGTCGGGCGAACCGGTGCAGCAGCAGCCAACCGACCACCACCGATCCGGCCACCACCGGCAGCTCGACAAGCGCGCGGACCGGGGCGGTACACAGCGGCAGCAGCACCCCGGCGAGCATCGCGCCGGCCACCGGCTTGGGGATGGCGGCCACCGCACGGCCGAGCGGCGGGAACAACCCGGCCGCGACGATCAGCACACCGGAGACGAGGAAGGCGCCCACCGCCACCGGCCATCCGCCCGGCGGTGGCCCGGTCGCCACCAGCAGCGCCGCGCCCGGCGTGGACCAGGCCACGCTCATCGGTATCCGGTACCGCCAGCCCAGCCAGACGGCGACGAACCCACTCGCCACGCAGAGCGCGAGCAGGCCGGAGGCGGCCTGTGCGTCCGACGCGCCCGCCGCTCGGAGCCCGGCCAGCACGACTGTGAACGAGCTGGCGAAGCCCACCAGCGCTGTCACCACCCCCGCCAGCACCGGTTGCACGCGTCCGGCCACCCCACCCTCCCGACTGTTCCGTTTACGGAACGGAAGCGTGTAGCACGATAGCCGGGTGCCGCACCCACCACCAGTCCCGCGCCCCGGCCTCGACGTGGATCCCGCCGTCGTCGGGCGCCGGGTCCGTGCCCTGCGCGAGGAGCAGGGGATCTCGCTGTCCACACTCGCCCGGCTCGCCGGTGTCGGAAAGGCCACCCTCTCCGGCCTGGAGCACGGCACCCGCAACCCGACCCTGGAGACGCTCTGGGCGGTCACCGCGCAGCTCGGCGTACCGCTGACGGCGGTGCTGGCGGAGCCGGCCGCCGGGCCCACAGTGCACGGCACCGCGGTCACCGCGACCCTGCTGGAGGTCTTCACCGACACCGACGCGACCTACGAGCTGTACCGGATGCGGGTCGCGCCCGGCCCCGGCCAGCTCTCCCCCGCCCACCCGGCGGGAGTCACCGAGCACGTCACCGTCTTCGCCGGGGTGTTGCGCGCCGGGCCGGCCGACGCACCGCTGACCGCCCCGGCCGGTGGCCACCTCCGCTGGGTGTCGGACGTGCCACACAGCTACGCGGCGGTGGGTGACGAGGAGGTCGCCGCGAGCCTGCTGCTGCGCTATCCGCGCCGCTGAGACCCCGCCGATCGGTCACGGACCGTCGGCTCCGTCGACGAAAATCGCAATCATTTCTCGACCTAGGTAGGAGGCGTAGAGACGAATGCGGGTTGTTCTTGGCAAGCTTGACCCCATGACGCTGATCCTCCGCTCGGTCATCCTCAACGACATCGGCTTGGTGCGCACCAACAACGAGGACTCCGCCCTCGCCGGTGACCGCCTGATCGCCGTCGCCGACGGCATGGGTGGGCTGCCTGCGGGCGAGGTGGCGAGCGAGATCGTGATCCGGATTCTGGACGAGCTGGCTCCGCCCACCGATCCCGACGGCGCCGCCGACGCGCTGCGTGCCGTGGTCAGCACCGCCAACCAGCGCATCCACGCCGCCATCACCGTCGACCCGAGCCGGGACGGCATGGGTACGACGCTCACCGCGGCGCTGCTGGCCGGGGAGACACTGGTGCTGGCCCAGGTGGGCGACTCCCGTTGCTACCTGCTGCGCGAGGGGGAGCTGACCCAGCTCACCCGGGACGACACGTTCGTGCAGGCGCTTGTCGATCAGGGCACCCTCTCTCCCGAGCAGGCCCGCCACCACCCGCAGCGGTCCCTGGTGACCCGGGCCGTGCAGGGCGCCGACACCCCACCCGCGGTCGGGGTGCTCACAGTGGTCCCCGGTGACCGGCTGCTGCTGTGCAGCGACGGGCTCTCCGACTACGTCGAGGACGAGGCCATCGCCGCGGCCCTGGGCATGTACGCCGACCGCCAGCAGTGCGGTGAGCAGTTGGTGAAGCTGGCCCACCACGCCGGCGCCCCGGACAACGTCACAGTCGTGGTCTCCGACGTCGTCGCCCGCTGACCCGTACCGCTCACTCGGCGGCTCACCCGAACCGACTGGTTCGGGTTCCGCTGCCCCAGTAGGTGGTTGTGCCATCTAGCTAGCGCCGCTACTGTCCGACGCGTGGATTCCGACCGGCGCGGGCAGTGGCTGCGGGGGGTGCTCGACATCTGCGTCCTGGCCCTGCTGTCCAAAGGCGAGTCCTACGGCTACCAGCTCGCCCAGGCGCTCGACGCGGCGGGCGTCGGGCCGATCCAGGGCGGCACGCTCTACCCCGTGCTCCTGCGCCTACAGAAGACCGGCCTGGTGGCCGCGCAGTGGCGGGAGGGCAGCGCCGGGCCGGCCCGCAAGTACTACCGGCTCACCGACGACGGGCACGCGGCGCTCCGCACCGGCGGCAGCGCCTGGCTCACCTTCGTCCAGCCGGTGAACGACATCGTCACGAAGGGGGTCACCCGGTGAACGCCGACGATTGGCTGCGTACGCTCACGGCCGAGCTGCACCAGCGCCGGGTCGCGGCGGACGCCGCACGGCACGTGGTCGCCGAGGCCGCCACGCACCTACGCGAGGGCGGCGGCGACCCCTGGGTCGTCTTCGGCCCACCCCAGCAGTACGCGGGTGCTGTCGTGGAGAGCATCGGCACCGCGCCCGGACCCCGCCCCGGCCCGGTCCGGCTGCACGCGGCAGGCATCACCAAGCGGTACGGACGGCGAACCGTGCTGCGCGACGCCACGCTGACCGTCCGGGCCGGACAGATCGCCGCCGTCGTCGGCGCGAACGGCTGCGGCAAGAGCACCTTCCTCCGGATCTGCGCCGGACTCATGTCACCGGACGCCGGTGAGGTGACCGTCTCCGGGCGGCTCGGCTACTGCCCGCAGTCCGGCGGCACCGCCGACTTCCTGCTCGCCGACGAGCACTTCGTGCTGATCGGCGCCGGTCAGGGCGTGGCCCGGGGCCCGGCCCGCCGCGCCGGTCGGGCGGCGGCCCGGCAGCTCGGCTGGGAAGCCGGCGGCGACGTGCAGGCCCGCCACCTCTCCGGCGGCACCCGACAGAAGCTCAACCTGACCATGTCCACGCTCAGCGCCCCCGACGTGCTGCTGCTCGACGAGCCGTACCAGGGCTTCGACCAGGGCACATACGTCAACTTCTGGGACCAGCTCAGCAGGTTGCGCGACGCCGGCACCGCCATCGTCGTGGTGACCCACCTGCTCAACCAACTCGACCGGGTGGACATCGTGCTCGACCTGACCCCGGCACACGAGACCCTGTGGCACGCGCCCGGCATCCAGGGAGGCCGCCCGTGAACCGGCTCGTGACCGTCGCCGAGATGACCCTGCGGGAGCTGCTGCGGCGTCGAGGCGTACTCCTGCTGTTGTTGTTGATGCCGTTGACCTTCTACCTGATCCGGCGGGACGCCTACCTCGGGCAGTCGGTTCGCTCGCTGCTGCTCGGCGTGGGCTGGGCGGTGAGCACCGCCGCGCTGTTCGCCACGACCGCGGCCCGCGAGTTGGAGCCGAGGCTGCGACTGGCCGGCTACCGCCCACACCACCTCTACCTCGGTCGGATGCTCGGCCTGTGGACCGTGGGGCTGGTCATCTCCGTACCCTTCTTCCTGCTCCCGATGATCGACGGCGCGGACCTGCGGTACGGCGGCCTGGCGGCGGCGTTGCTCTGTTCCGTCGCGGTGGCGGCGCCGTTCGGGATGCTGATCGGTGCGCTGCTGCCCCGCGAGTTGGAGGGCACGCTGCTGCTGCTCACAGTGGTGACCGTGCAGATGCTGATCGACCCGGCCGGGTCCGGGGCGAGGTTGACACCGTTCTGGTCGAGCCGTGAGATCGCCACCTGGGCTGTCGACAACACCGACCAGGGCTACCTCTCCCGTGGCCTGCTGCACGGGCTCGTCGTCACCGCACTGCTGGCCCTGGGCGTGGCCGCGGTGGCCAGCGTCCGCCTGCGCCGCCGTCGCCACCTGCGGCACCTGCCGGTCGGCTGACCGCCGCGCCGGCCACGGATCGGGCCAATCCGGTTGCTACGACCCGCGCGGCGGGTTGAGATGGGCGAATGACCATCCGCCGGGTGACCGACGACGACCGTCTCACCACCAGCTTTCCGCTGGCCGCGTACGCCTTCGAGTCCTCGCCGCTCAGTGCTGCCCGCGCCGCCGAGTTCCGCGACTACCTGCCCTACAACCAGGGCAACCGGACGCTGATCGCCGAGGAGGACGGCACCACGTTGGCCGCCGTCTCGGCCATCCCGATGCGACAGAACCTGCGCGGGGTGGTGCTGCCGATGGCCGGTGTCGCCGGGGTGGCGACCCATCCGCTGGCCCGCCGGCAGGGGCATGTCCGGACGTTGCTGCACCGACTCCTCGACGAGATGCGCGACGAGGGCCATCTGCTCAGCGCGCTCTATCCGTTCCGGCCCAGCTTCTACGCCCGGTTCGGCTACGTCGGGCTGCCCAAGCCGCGCCGTGTCACCTTCACTCCGGCCAACCTGGGTTCGCTGCTCCGGGTGGACCTGCCCGGCGAGGTCGGCTGGGAACGCGTCGCCGCCGGCTATCCGGCGTGGCGGGCGTTCACCGAACGCAACCTCCAGGAACGACACGGCTTCGCGATCTTCCCGGACTACCGGGCGGTCGGAGTGCGTGACCGTGACGAGTACTGGCTGCTCACCGCCCGGGTCGGCGGGGAGGTCACCGGCGCGGTGACGTACCGGATCGACGAACACGGCGGCACGCTGCACGGCAACGAACTGCTGGTCACCGACCCGCTCGCACGGACGCTGCTGCTGCAGTTCTTCGCCCGGCACGTCGACCAGATCGAGCGGGTCACCGTTCAGGTTCCGCCGGACGAGCTGCCCGAGCTGTGGCTGACCGACCTGGACGTGCACGTCGAGGCCCGTACGGCAGTGCCGGGTTCGTCCGCGCCGATGGCCCGG
This sequence comes from Micromonospora sp. NPDC047187, assembly GCF_040643355.1. Lineage (NCBI taxonomy): Bacteria > Bacillati > Actinomycetota > Actinomycetes > Micromonosporales > Micromonosporaceae > Micromonospora > Micromonospora sp. NPDC047187. Next base: position 96,697 of record NZ_JBEYUF010000002.1, on the reverse strand, counting down.
CTGCTGTCGCTGGACGCGTTGAGCGGGCTGCCCGCCGGACCGGGCCGGGTGCGGATCGAGCTGACCGGGGACCGCTGGCTGGCCGGCACCCACCTGCTCGACGGCACCACCGGGGCGCTGGAACTGGTCGACGACACCACCGGCCGCGCCCCGATGGCCACGCTCACCGCCGCCGGGCTCTCCGCCCTCGCGTACGGGGTGCTGGACCCGGCCGAGCTGCCGCTACGCGGTCTGGGCGAGGTGCCGATGGACGCCGCCACGGAGCTGCGCGGCCTCTTCCCCCGCCGGGTGCCGTACCTCTTCGCCGACTTCTGAGCCCGGTTTGCCGCCGGGGACCCACCGCGCCGCAGCCGGCGGGCGGCGGGCGGCGGGCGTGGCTTAGCGGGGCATTAAACCGGCTCGGCGGATTCGTCGCGAGGCCGTCGCGGCTCCTAGCATCACGGGGTGCGCATGACGTCGCTTGCCGCTCTCCTCGTCCTCGGTGTCGCCACCGCGACCCTGCCCGCCTGCGCGCCCAACGACCCGGCCCCCGCCTTCGAGGCCGGCTCGACCGCCTCCCCGACGGCGCTGCCCACCGGCGGTCAGAGCGAAGCGCCGGGTGCGCGGGACGGCCTCGGCGGCCCGGGGGCCAGCGCCAGCCCGAAGCCCGCCAACAAGGTGCTCGCCGCCGGCAACCCGAACGGCAGGGCCACGGTGCCGGCCGAGGCGCGGGCGGTGGACACCTCCAAGCCGACCCGGACCATCGGCACCGGCACCCCGGCGAGCTGCACCTCCGCGGCGGTCGTCAAGGCCGTCGCGGCCGGCGGTGTCATCACGTTCAACTGTGGACCGGCCCCGGTGACGATCAAGATGGCCGCCACCGCGAAGGTCCGCAACGCCAACGGCCCGAAGATCGTGCTGGACGGCGGCGGCACTGTCACGCTGAGCGGCCAGGGGCAGCGCCGCATCCTCTACATGAACACCTGCGACGAGGCCCAGGGCTTCACCACCTCGCACTGCCAGAACCAGGATCACCCGCAGCTCACCGTGCAGAACCTGACCTTCGCCGACGGCAACGCCACCGGCGAGAAGGCCGAGGGCGGCGGCGGTGGGGCGATCTTCGTACGCGGCGGGCGGCTGAAGGTGGTCAACTCGCGCTTCGTCCGCAACCGCTGCGACCGCACCGGCCCCGACCTGGGTGGCGCGGCCGTCCGGGTGCTGAGCCAGTACGAGAACAAGCCGGTGTACGTGGTGGGCAGCACATTCGACGGCGGCTCCTGCTCCAACGGAGGGGCGCTGAGCAGCATCGGCGTGTCGTGGGTGGTGCTGAACAGCCTGCTCAGGAACAACGAGGCGATCGGCAGCGGCGCCAACCCGGCCAAGTCCGGTACGCCCGGCGGCGGCAGCGGCGGCGCGATCTACTGCGACGGTAACGAGTTCACCGTCCGGATCGCCGGCACGATCATCGAGAACAACACTGCCAACGAGGGTGGCGGCGCGATCTTCTTCGTGAGCAACAACCGCACCGGCACCATGAGGATCGAAAACTCGACCCTGCGCCGCAACCCCAGCGCCAAGTTCGAGACCCGCGGCTTCCCCGGCATCTTCTTCCTGGGCGCCCGCAACCCCACGCTCACCAACGCCAAGCTCTCCTAACCCACGGCAGCCCAGCCCCGCCGGGGCCCGCCCAGCCCCGCCAGGCTCCCCACACCCGCCGAGGGTCCCCGCGCCCGCGCCGGTGATCAAGAGGTTTCGGTCATCGGGGCGGCTTTTTCTGACCGAAAGCTCTTGATCACCGAGCTGGGGTGGGGGTCAGTAGGGGTTTCCTTGGCCTGGGGGGCGGGCGTGGAGGAGGGCGGCGGGGCGGCCGGGCAGGTCCCGTGCGCCGGACATCGGTGGGCTCGGCGTGTGGTCGCCGTCGGCCATTCCGGCGAAGAGTTCCTTGAGCGCCGTCAGCGCACTGATCTTGGGCTGCCAACCCAGCTCGGTCTCCGCGCGCTCGCTGGACATCAGCGGCGCGTTCAGACCCAGCTCCACCCAGCCCGCGTCGACCGGTTGCAGCCGCGCCCGCCAGGTCAGCGCCGCCGCCGCCCGCAGCACCGGCGCGGCGACCGGCACCGTCCAACCATGGAAGTGCCGGGCCACCAGCTCCGGAGTGAGCACCGGGTCCGCGGCGACATTGAAGGCGCCGCGCGCATCACCCAACACCGCCCGGGCGTACGCGTCGGCCACGTCATCGGCGTGCACCGCCTGCATCCGCAACCGGCGGTTCGTCGGCACCAGCGGAATCCGGCCGAAGCGCAGCAGCCGCACCGGCGCCAACGGGCCGAGGAAGTAACGCGTGATCTCCGCACCGGCGGCCCGCTGGAAGATCAACCCGGGTCGCATCCGCACCACCCGCAGCGTCGGCTGATCCCGTTCGACCTCGTTCAGCAGAGCCTCGACCTCCGCCTTGTGCTCGCTGTACGACGAACCGGGCACACCGGTGGCCGGCCACCGCTCACTGATCGGGTGATCCTTCGGGCCGGGCGCGTAGGTGCCGACCGACGAGGCGTACACCAGGGCCGGAACTCCGGCCTGGACCACCGCGTTGATCACCGCCCGGCTGCCCTCGACGTTGGTCCGGCGCAGCACCCGCTGGTCGTGGCTGGGCTGGATCTGCCAGGCCAGGTGCACCACCGCGTCAGCACCCGCGAACACCTCGGCGAGCTGCCCGACCGCGCCCGGCGCGCCGATGTCGCAGGAGTGCCACTCCACCTGGTCGTACGGCTCGCCGGCGTCCGGGCCGGGCAACCGTCGAACGACCCCGGCCAGCTCCACGCCCCGCTCCCGGCGCAGCCGGCGCAGCAGCGCCGTACCGACGTTGCCGCTCGCCCCCACCACCACGATCCGCATGACCGACCCCGTACCCGCCCAGCAGCAGCTCAACCACCATCAGCGCGGTGGCCCGCCCCGCCCCCGCCGCTTGATCCACTCGACTTCCTGGACGTCGGGGTACCCAAGCGCACAGGACAGCCCGACTTCCGGGATCCCGAGTCGATCAAGGTCGAGGAGACTCCCGTACCCAGCCGTGCTTCTCCTTGCCCCGCCTACCGGCGGTGGCGGCCAGGCAGCGTGGGCAGATCCAGCCCACCGCGTCCGCCTCGGTGAGCACGTCGGTACCCGAGTAGTCGAAGGGCACGTGCGGGAAGCGACGCAGTCGGGTACGGCTCAGCGCCAGGCCACAGACCGTCTGGTTCTGGCCGGGCAACCAGGCGTGCACCTCCCCACCCGGCTGGCGTACGCCATCGCGCCCGACCTCCTCCTCCCCGGAGGCCGCCACGGCAGGCAATCGGCTCGATCCCATGCCGGTCCTGGTTCCCCATCGGCCCCCACCCATGCGCCGCCGAACGAGGTCGCTCGATTCACCCCAGCTCACCGACCCCGCCACATCGCTGATCCTGCCGAAGTCAGGCCCCTGTCATCGCAGTCGAGCGGTGCCCGCAGGTCGGACAGACGTCATCGAGCACTCGTCGACGTACGGTCTGGTGTCGGGCGGCCTGGCCGGCGAGGGCCGCTGCCAGCAGCGCCGCGCCGACAAGAAGGATCGACCCGGCTGTGACGGCATAGGCCGTCGGGGCGGGCCCGCCGCCGCTGGCACCCCAGGTCGCCTGGCTGAGTTGGTCGGCGCTGAACAGGCCGGCCGGGGTGGCGAGCAGCAGGGTCGCCCAGAGGCCTGCGTCATCGGCTCCCAGGGCGCGAACGAGGCCGACGAGCAGGACCAGTACGAACATCGACCCCCCGGCCATCGCCAGCAGTTCGGGGGTCGAGCCGTACGAGGTGAACATGTTGCCGCCGTTCTCGGCGGCGCTGAATGCCACCGATACGGCCGTCACACAACCGGCCGTGAACGGCGGCAGGCTACGCACGACCCAACCGGGATGGGAGGGCAGCGCAAGCGTGGCCAGGCCGAGCGCGACGGCGGGGACCAGCACGAACAGCGGCGGCCCAGGTTGGCCGGTGACGGCGGCCACTGGCGGCACGGCGACAGTCAGTAGGAGACCACCGGCCGCGACGGTTCGAGCCCAGGCCCCGGGCAGCGCCGTGGCGGCGAGGCCGACGAGCAGCCAGCCAAGCCAGATCACTGCGCCGAGGGTCTGGAACGGACCAACCGGGTCCAGCCGAGCGAAACGCGGATCTTCGAACTCGACCTGCAGGAGCAGGAAGGCGGAGACCGCGACCAGGGTGTTCAGCGCGGCGGTCGCGGCCAGTGGGAGAGCCGCAACCAGCCCGAGAGCGCCGTACCCGCGCAGTCGCTCCCGGAGCCCGGCGCCGAGCAGATCGACGGCGTCGTGTGGGGATGGCCAGCGCCGGCCCGGATCGACGGTGTCGAGGTACGTCCCGACGATCTCGTCGCCCCGCTCAGCCTGGTAGTCACCCGGGTAGGCCCACAGCAGCCGCCGGTAGCGGGACTCCAGCGGCGACCCGGCCTGTTCCTGCGCGGGATTGGGCTGGTTCATGCCGGGCCTCCGGTCGGTCGAAGGACGGGGTGGGCGGCCGTTCCGGGGATGGTGAGAGGGCCGCGTGAGATGCCGTCGACGGTGCGGGTGCCCGCAGGTCGGGCACGTAACCGCTGCGTGGCGGCCTCGACGTTGCGGCGCAGTCGTTCGGTCTCGGCGGTGAGCACGGACCGGCCCGCTTCGGTGAGCCGGTAGTAGCGGCGTAACCGTCCCTCGACGACCTCCTCGTGGGCACGCTCGACCAGCCCTTCGTCGGTGAGGCGGTCGAGTGCGCCGTAGAGGGTGCCGGGCCGCAGCGCCAGCCGCCCATCGGAGAGGGCCGCGACGTCGCTGATGATGCCGTAGCCGTGCATGGATTCCCGCGCAAGGGCAGTCAGGATCAAGAAGGTGGGTTCCCGCAGTGGCGTGGGTGTGGCCATGACGCTAATATATCGGTGATGAAGCTATACCGGTGACGAAGCAATGCAGAAGTTTGCCGGAGGCGTCGAGGCCGGCTGCGGACGCGAGCCACCTCGCCAGTTGGTCATCCCGGCGGGCCGCTCGGCCTTGCACCAGCAACGGCGGCAGTCCCAACGCCCACACCGTCGTGGGCGTAGATCAGCATCGCTCCTCTGGCCCGGGGGCGGACATCAGCCGGGGCGCAGACCGTCGGGTAACCTGAGCGCGCGGGCCGCTAGCTCAATGGCAGAGCTGTGGACTTTTAATCCATAGGTTCAGGGTTCGAGTCCCTGGCGGCCCACTCCGTTCCAGCTCAGCGGCCCTTTGTAGGGCCGCTGTCTTTGTCAGCACGACTCGTATAGCAGCGAAGTACAGCAGTAGCGCTCCACCGGTCCAGTGCTCTGCCGAGCCGCTTGAGCGCGTTGCGGGTGGCTAGCTTGGCGCTTCGGCGCCATCCACATGGAGTACACATGCCCAACGTGGTCCTCATCGCCGGGCCGGTAGTCGACCTGGCTTCCGCTGCGTGGGCTATGGCAGACGCCATCGGCCTACAGGTTGTCAGCGCAGGTAACGTCTTCCGCGGTCACGTGCAGCAGCAGACTTCGCTGGGCAAAGAGGCGAGCCGGTATATGCAGGCCGGACATCTTGTCCCGGATGAGCTAATGGTCAAAGCCATCGCTGACGCCCTAACCAACGCCGACGGTGGCTGGGTGCTGTACAACTTCCCTCGCAACATCCGCCAAGCTGAGTTGCAGACGCAGAGCGGCCATGTCCCCGACACAGTGATCGAAGTTGTCCTTACGGAGGACCAACTCCGCCTCGCCGCGCAGGGCCGGGTGGAACGTCAGATAGACCTGGACTCTCAGCAAGCCGAGCGACGCCAGGAACTCTTGCTGATGTACTCGCATTCACAGGAGACCTACCGAGAGCAGGTCGAGCCGTTGCGCGCCTATTACCGGGCCCATGGCCTGTGGCAAACCGTCAGTGGCTTCGGCGACTTCGAGGACGTAGCAGCCAGGCTGATCCCAATCGCCTCTGCCAGTAGACGCCACTCCTGATATCGCGCAGGTAGGCCGGCCCCCGGGCGACGTGGGAGGACTTTCCTCACATCTATCAAGGCGGGCCTGGACGTGCCGCACGCGCCGCCGCCTGGGCGCGCGTCCGTCGCTCCGACTCCGGCCACGCAACACGCCCGGCGGCTGGCGCGGAAGCGGTCAGCCCATGGGGCCGGCAGCCGGCCGGGCCGCGCGGTCACGAGCCCGCGCGGCATAGTGCAGCGCACGCCGGCTGCGTCGGCGAACTGGCGGCGGGTAGCGGGGTTGCGGTTACTTCGCCTCCGGCGGGGCGCTCGGGCTCCAGGATGTTCGGGGGTCCGTCGGCGGGTGCCGGGCCGTGGGTGGTTGCGGTAGGCCATCCCGCCTGCCATCGACCCGGGTAAGCCGAGCAGGCCACCGCCCGACCCGCCAGCATCCGACCGTGCGTCAAGGCCGTCTTGACGTGGCGGGCCGAGAATCTCTCCAACCGGATGGCAGCGACCAACACCTTGAGACCGCATCCACCCGACGGGGGTCGGCACGATTCGTCGGCAGAATGGCTTTCGACAGCAGCGCTGACAGCAGCCGCGCCGGACGGCGGCACGCTGACGAGTCCGGGCATAGACGAAGCTCCGAGCGTGCGGCCGTTCCCGGACGACGTGCACAGAGCCTGTAAGCGAGACGTCCTAGCTCGGCGAAGGCACCGGGGACTATCGGGGAAGTGGGTTGGCGACGTAGACGCCCTTGCCCTGGCGCCCGTCGATCAAGCCCTCAGCTTTGAGCACGAGCATGGAAGCGCGGATCACCGTGTTGCTGACTTCGTAGTGCTCGCACAAGGCAGCGAAGGACGGCAGCTTGTCGCCCGGGTTCAACTGGCCGGAGCTGATCTGCTCGCGGATATCTCGGGCGACCTGTAGGTACGCAGCTTCAGACATAGGTGGTGCTCCCAGCTTGGCGGCTGGTGCAAGCAGACCACAACTCAAGCTCGACTTACAACGCTATGTGTTGTCAGTCGTTGACTATGCGCACATTGCGTCCTACGTTGCTTGTGGGGTTACCCAGCTTGGCGGCCGGGTTGCCCCGCCGTGGGTGCCCTGTCTCCGGACACGGCTGACCGGGTGCCCACGGAACCCCCCAAGCGTCGGCCGGAGGCACGGTGACCAGACCAAACGATGCAACTGCCTCAGACACCGGTGCCGGCCGTGCGACCCGGGATTCCGGACATTGGCAGCGAAGGTTGGAGAGCACTCGGCGGCGGGTGGCCTACGACGAGTACGTCATCGCAGTGGCACTCACCCTGGCCCGACGCCATCGGCCGATGTGGTCCTGGCGGCACTGGCGACGCGTCTGCCACTGCGGAGCCGACCTGCCATGCAGAAGCCTCCACCTCATCCCAATCAACCGCGGTCACTGGCCGAGTCAGGACGGCCCGCAATGACAACCCACCTCCCGGTCACGCCGGTTTGGACGTGCAGCGGCTGTGGTGCCGACTGGCCCTGTCACACCCGCCGGCGAGAGCTGCGAGCGGAGTACGACCGAGCCCCGGTGTCACTCGCCCTGTACCTGGCAGCCCAGCTCGTCGAGGCCGCCCAGGACTTGGCCCACGTCCCCGCCGGCCACCTGCACTATCGATTCCTCGGCTGGACCCGATGAGCATCCTGCGACCCGGCGACGAGAAGTTCCACTACAGCGACGGCTCCCACAAGTGGATCCCGCCGGACCCCGACTACGACCAGGAGGTCTGGGACGAGCAGGTCCGCCAACACAAGCACGGCCACCTGAGGAACGAGCGCCCGAAGGTGCGCATCCAGCGCCTCGTCTGACGCCAGCAATACCGCAGCGAAGTACAGCGACCGTGCCAGCCGAACCAGGCCGAGAAGCGCGCACGCTGGACCGGTAAGCGGCTACAGCTCTTCTTCTCCGCTGCAGCCCGGCGGGTCACGGCGCGGCCGTGACGTGTCCGCCTAGGTGATCACCGGGCAAGCTGGTCAGTGATGACGCGGCTGCCCATCTTGACTACCGGACTTCCGTCGAGACCGGGTCGAGGAAGAAGAGGCACTGGGCGGGTTTGAACTCGCCTACCTCGGCGACGAAGCGGAACGTGTCGCCTTCGCCGACGGTGGCCGGGGGGATCTTCTTGCCGGTCAGCTTCAGGTCGAGGATGTTGACGTCCTCGTACTTGAAGGCCGGGCCGACTGCCGTGTTCGGGCCCTTGTCGCCTGGGCCCAGGAGGAAGTCGTAGCGGGTGTCGTAGTCACCGTGGGGCACCATGTTCACGATCGAGCCGTTGAACGCGATCGTCTTGCCCTCGTGCCTGGTCGCGAAGGCCAGGTTCGCGTCGTCGCAACTGTCTGCCTTCAGCAGCGCGGCGAACTCCGGATTGTTCTGCGGCGTGATCACCTCAGTGGCAGCCGACTCGGCAGCGGTCGGAGCCGGCGTAGCAGACGGTTTCTCACTCACAGCAGCCGTCGACTTGTCTGACTCGTCCTTCTTTTCGTCTCCGCCGCTGAGGGCAGAGGCGGCGCCGATGACGACAGCGAGGATCACGAGGACGGCGGCTGCCGCGCCGATCAGGAGCCACGGCTGCGGCTTCTTCGGCCGACGGAAGTCGACGGTGGAGCGAAGCGCGCCTGGGGCCTGTTGTACGAGCTCCCAGCCTTCCTTCTGCATCTTCGAGATAACCCAGCCGTCGGTGCCGCGAACTGGCCGTACGGTCTTGTACTCGTACTTGATCTCGTCGGCCATGCGGCTCCGCGCCCCCTAAATGGACTGCTCACACCAACTGCCTGGCGCAGCATAGGGGACAGGCACCACTGACACCGGCTCCGTGTAACGCCGGGCTGATCGACGACGCCGGATGAGTGGAGATCTTGATCTCCAATGCGGCCTTCACCCTCCTGGGAGGGCCGTCACCTGCGACGTGAGGAACCTATGCGCCCTCGTTCCCTTTCCCGCTCGATCCGACGTACCTTCGCAACCTCGCTGGCCACCCTCGCCCTCGTCGGGGGCACGGCGGCCCTCGCTCCGGCCGACGCGGTGGCGGCCGGGCGACTCCAGCCCGATCTGGTCGTCGATCTGATGATGACCGACGTGCTGAATCCGGCGGAGGGCGAGACCTTCTCCGCCGAGATCGACATCCGGAACTACGGCACCGGAGCGTCGGACCCGATCAGCGTCACGGTCGCGGTGCCCGCCGGGCTCAGGACCACGACGCCGTCGGTCGGTGACCCTGCCTGGACCTGCACGGCAGTGAGCACGACGAGCTACACGTGCTCGTATCCGCAACTGGCGGCCGGTGGTCGGGCGAGCCGGCTGTTCGCGCCGTTCGTCGTGGCCGGCGCGACACCGGGCAGCAGGGTGCCCATCACCACGAGCATCACCCCGCAACGCCGCGAGGCGAACACCGACAACAACACCGAATCCGTCACGGTGGCGATCTCGGGCACGTGCGTCATCCGCGGCAGTGTGTGGCACGACCTTGACCGGGATGGGCAGCGCGAGGCGGATGAGCCGGCCATCGCTGGTGGCCCGGACGGCGTGTTGGAGGTGAGTCTGTCGAGTCCGCAGCGACAGGCAATTGGCGGTGGCTCGGCCACCGTCAACCCGGACGGAACCTGGTCGATCACCGCCCGCACCGAGCTGCTGTACGAGGTCCGGCTGGAGGCAGCCGCCACGTACGGCCGGACTGTCGCAGACGTGGGTGACGACGCCACGGACTCGGACATCGTGAGGTCGTACCAGTTCGAGCCGACCCTGCTCGTCGCCAGCGCCGAATTCCAGGCCGTGCATGGCGCAGAGTACGTGGTCGACGCCGGCCTGGTCAGCCAGAGCTGAGCCCCTCGCCGCCCGCCCGAGATGTTTCGGGCGGGCGGCGATCCGGACAGACGGCAGCGGCTCCGCCGGTGGGGGTGGTGATGATGACACCTGGCGCCGGAGGCTGACGTAGATATCCTCTTCAGGTGCTGGCCCGTGTGGAGATCGTTGACATGGGTCCGGCGCTGCGAAGGGACTATCGACATGCCCCGTGTGGTACCGGCGGTCAACCGCGCGCTCGACGTCCTCGAACTGTTCCTGGACTGCCCTCAGTTGTCGGCCCGCCAGGTGATGGAGCGGCTCGATCTGCCCCGCACGACCGTCCACGAGTTGCTCGTGACGCTTGAGGCTCGCGCGTACCTGATCTCCGTACCGGGTCAGCCGGTGCACTATCGGCTCGGCATGCCGCTGTTCCAGCTCGGTGCGGCGTTCGCCGGCCGGCTTGATCTGGTCCGCGAGGCGCAGGGCGTGGCGCGGGACGTGGCTGCCGCGTGCGACGAGGCGGTTCATGTGGCGGTGCTCGACCGCGCCGATGTCATCTACCTGGTGAAGTTCGACAGCACGCACCCCGTCCGGATGGTTTCCGGGGTCGGGCTGCGGCTGCCCGCGCACTGCACGGCCGTTGGCAAGGTACTGCTGTCGGCTCTCGATCAGGCGGACCTGGACGCCGTCCTGCTGAAGGACCCCCTGCCGGGCATGACGCCGGACAGCATCACCGACCCGGATCTTCTTCGTGAGCATCTGAACCGTGTCCGGGCGGAGGGTGTCGCGGTCGACATCGGCGAGTCGGACACCGCGATGCGCTGTGTCGCTGCGGGGATCCGGGACCATACCGGTGCCATCATCGCTGGGATGAGTCTGTCCGCGCCGAGCATTCGTTGGACACCTCAGGTGCAGGTGGAGTGGACCGGGCTGGTTCGCGAGGGCGCGGCTGTGTTGTCGGCCCGCATGGGCTACCGGGCGCAATCTCGGTAGGCAACCTCCCGCTTTCGGCTCGAAACAACATCGAAACATTGACATCGCTCACCGCGCTGCCCTAGCGTCGCGACCACTCGATACGGTATATCGAACCTAGTTCGAAATCTCGAACGGCGGTGGTCCTGTGACCCGACCGAACTGGAACGTCAGCGCTATTGCCTCGGCCCGGTCGCCGATCGCCTCAACCTCGTCGCGCTACCCGGAGAGCGCCACCCGACATGTCTCGGGTGGCTCCGACGAAGCGCGCGTGAGCGGACTTCCCACGGTGACGGGCGGGCCCGCTCACCACCGTAGGAACCCACGAACGCACTGATCTCGACGGGCGTCCCTCGGTGGTCGCCGGCAGAAACCAACTGCAACACAAGCATCGCGGTGTTCGCCAGTAAGACCTTCGGCGTGCAGCCGTGCGCGGGGAGAAGAAGGAGGCGGGTGTCCATGGAGGACAAGTCGGGGTGGTCACGGCGCGGCTTTCTGGGGATGGGAGTGGGGGTGCTCGGCGCGGCCGGTCTGGCCGCCTGCGGGGACGGCTCCGAATCGCCCACCAGGGTGCAGCCGGAGGTTCCGCAGGAGCTGATCGACGCCGCGGCGGCGATGAAGGGCTCCTCGATGGGCATGCTGTCGCAGAAGCTGTACTCGACGGCGGCGAACGAAGCCCTCGACAGCTCGATCAAGAAGTTCGCCGACAGCACCGGAACGAAGATCGAGAACAGTCTGGTCCAGGCCGACGCCGGTGACGTGGTGGCCAAGATCGACGCCGAGGTCAAGGGTGGGGTGGCCCGCGACCTGGCGTTCATGACCGACTCGCGGTTCGTCGCGCAGTTCCAGGCGCTGGGCGACCTGGAGGACGTGACGGACGTCGTCACGGCGCTGACCGCCAAGTACGGCGAGCCCTGCGCCGAGGCCAAGAACTTCTGCGTCTTCGACGGCAAGTGGTTCGCCATCCCGTACCACTTCATCGGGATCGGGTCGTTCCTGCGCAAGGACTGGATGCAGGACAAGGGCATCTCCCCCAAGGACATCTACAGCTGGGAGGAACTGCGGGACCTGTGTCTGGAGATCTCCGATCCGACCAAGCGCCGGTTCGGCTGGGGCATGACGGTGAACCGGTCCGGTGACGGCAACGGAATGATCGAGGCGCTGATCAACGCCTACGGCGGGTCGATCGCCGCCAACGACGGCCGGAAGGTCACCTTCAACACGCCGGAGACCGTGCAGGCGGTGACGTTCCTCGGCGACATCTACACCAACCCCAAGTACAAGCCGATGCTGCCACCGGGGATCGCGAGCTGGACCGACACCAGCAACAACGAGAACTGGCTCGCCGGGATCCTCGGTTACACCCGCAACCAGTTCAGCGTCTACGCGGACTCCAGGACCAAGAAGAACCCGGTGCACGCGAACACCCACGTGTTCTCCGACTGCATCGGGCCGGCGACCGACAATCCGCTGCTGCTCGGCCAGTCGCAGGGCTTCGTCGTCTTCAAGGGTGCCAAGAACCCGGCGCTCGCCAAGCTCCTGGCGCAGTACCTGGTCAGCGCGCCCGCGCTGCTCGGGGTGGCGAAGGAAGCACCCGGCCTGGTGATGCCCGCCTGGGAGAAGGTCTGGGACGCCGACCCGTTCTTCACCAGCGGCGACCCGGCGTTCCCCATGCTGCGCAAGATCACGGAATTGAAGCTGCCGCTGAACACGAAGAACGGCCTGGCCTTCCCGCAGAAGGCCAGCGCGGGCCAGCAGGCGGTGGGGTCGGCCTACGTCCTCACCGACATGATGCAGCAGGTCGTTCAGGGCACAGCGCCGGCGCAGGCCGTGACGGCTGCCCACGCGAAGATGGTGCAGATCTTCAACCAGCAGGGGCTGCCGCAGTGAAATCGGTCCGTCCTGCGCGGGTCCCGGCGGCGAGGAAATCCCCGCCGTCGGGGCCCGGCTCCCTCACCGCGGTCCAGCGGCGGCTGGGTCGCGACTGGCGACTCGCGGCCCTGTTCCTGGCGCCGATGGCCGTGCTGGTCGGCGGGCTCGTTCTCGTGCCGATCGCCCGGTCGATCATCACCAGCACCACCGAACGACACGGGCAGGACACCGTCTTCGTCGGCCTGGACAACTATCTCGCGCTCGTCGGCGACGATCAGTTCCACACCGGCGTGGTGAACTCGTTCGTCTTCACCGCGTACGCCGAGGTTTTCAAGGTCGTGCTGGGGTTGGCCGCGGCCCTGCTGCTGCACCATCGCCGCCGTGGGCGGGCCGTGCTGGCCGGGCTGCTCCTGGTGCCGTGGGTGGTGCCGACGGTGGTGACGGCGTTCAGCTGGCGCGCGCTGCTCGACCCGATCTTCGGCAGCGTCAACACGCTGCTCACCGCCACCGGGATCGGGCCGCTGCTGGCCAGCGCGCACCTGGTCGACAGTTGGCCCGCGGGCTGGCTGTCCGACCCGTCGCTGGCCATGCCGTCGGTGATCCTCGTCAACGTCTGGAAGGGAGTGCCGTTCTTCACCGTGTGTTTCCTCGCGGGGTTGAAGGCCATTCCGGCGGACCTCTACGAGGCGGCGACCATCGACGGCGCCTCGGCGTGGCAGCGATTCAGAAGCGTGACGCTGCCCGGACTGCGTCACGTGATCACCGTGACGGTGACCCTGTCGTCGATCTGGACGTTCAACAACTTCGACCTGGTCTGGTTGCTGACGCAGGGCGGCCCGGGCGACGTGACCGCGCCGTACGTGCTCATCGCCTACTCGAAGGCCATCCTGCAGCTCCAGTACGGCGCGGGCGCGGCGGTCACGCTCGTCATGCTGCCGATCATCGGTGGGCTGGTGTTCGTCCTGGTCCGGTTGTTGCGCCAGGACACCAACATAAAACTGCCCCGGCGACGCCGGACAGCACTGTGGGTCGGGACACAGCGGTGGGCCGGAAAGGCGCGGAAGGCGCTGCCGTGGGTCGTCGCCGCGCTGGTCACCGGTCTGCTGGCCTGGGCGTCACCGAAGATCTTCTGGAAGGCGGCGGTGGTCCTCGGTGTGATTCTGCTGATCGCGGCGGGGGTCGGCCGAGTGGTCTCGACCCTCCAGTCCCGAGGTGGTCGCCGTTCGTCGTCAGCGGTGTCGGGCCTGGGTTCCTGGGCCGCGCTGGCCGGCTTGCTCTTCTTCGTGCTGGGCCCGCTGTACTGGATCGCCGTCACGGCCTTCAAGTCCGAGGGCCAGGTCGTCATGCGCACCGACGACCTGTGGCCGACGCCGTGGACGCTTGAGCAGTTCGGCGCCCTGTTCGACAACCAGCCGTTCGGCCGCTGGTATCTCAACACCCTGCTGGTGTCCGCGGCGTCGACCGCGGTGGCACTGGTCTGCGCCGCCCTGGCTGGCTACGCGCTGGCCCGGCTGCGGTTCCGCGGGGCGCAGGGCTTCACCGTCACGGTGCTGCTCACCTATGTGATGCCTGGCGCGCTGCTGTTCATCCCGCTGTACCAGATGCTCATCGGCGTCCGCCTCACCGACTCGTTGTGGTCCCTGGTGGTGACGTACCCGACCTTCACGCTGCCGTTCGCCACCTGGCTGCTCGTGGGCTACTTCTCGTCGATCCCCATCGAGTTGGAGGAGGCCGCACTGGTCGACGGTTGCAGCCGCATCCAGGCGTTCGGCCGGGTGGTGCTGCCGCTGGCCAAGCCAGGGCTGCTGGCGGTCGCGCTCTTCACCCTGACCAACGCCTGGAACGAGTTCCTCTTCGCCTTCGTGTTCATCACGAAGGACGAGTACAAGACGCTCCCGGTGGGAATGCAATCGATGATCGCCGGGGACGTCGTACCGCAAGGACAGCTCGCTGCGGCGTCGCTGCTGGTCAGCATCCCCGTGGTGATCATGTACGCCCTCGGGCAGCGCTTCCTGACCGAAGGCCTCACCGCGGGCGCGGTGAAGGGCTGATTGGGGGCAGCCGATCGCTCGCTACCAGGCCATGTTGATGACCCGCTCGATCACCGGGTGGTAGGCGTGCGTGCCGGAACGACGAGCCCGACGGGCTCGCCGTTCTGGCCCAACGTGTCTACGCGCCACCACTCACGGTCTGTGCGCGCGTGTAGGTGAGGAAGAGAGCGCCACTGTCGAGAACGGTGTGGTCGGTCAGGCGCCAGGTACGTGGTGCGAAGACGGCGTCACGGCCGAAGAGCGGAATGCCGGCACCAATGGTCAACGGGGCAAGCTTGATGATCAGCTGGTCGATCTCGGGGTAGAGGGCACCGGCCAGCGCGCCGCCGCCGATCACCCAGACGTCCTTGCCGTCGTGCCGCTTCAGCTCTCGTACGGTGGCAATCGGGTCTTGGCCGACGACCTCGACGGCCGGGTCCGGGCTGCTGCCCAGCGTCCGGGAGAACACCAGGTGGCGCAGGTGCGGGTAGGCGTCGGTCACGCCGGCCTTCAGGCCCACCTCGTACGAGTGGCGCCCTTCCAGCACGGTGTCGAACCGGCTGCCCTGGTCGGTGATGCCGAACGCCTGCCGGGCCGGACCGGGGAGCGTCTCCGGATATTCGCTGACGAGGTGGTGAAGGTAGTCGTCCGGGATGGGCCAGAACCCGCCGGGGCCGGTCGGGTCGGCGCCGTCGGGGCCGGCGATGAAGCCGTCCACTGTGGCGGCGATGTAATACACGAGCTTGCGCACGACGATCTCCTCGTTCAGTCTGCCGAATGCTGTTCGGCGACGACGTCCATCAGCCTGCCCATTACCGGCGCTCTCCGCTATTCGGCGCCGGCGATGATCGCGCCGCTGACCGTGTCCACATACCACCGCTGGTACTGCTCGATCGCCCATCCGCGTTGCCGGACGAGCCAGTCGAAGTTGCGGACGTCCTGGGCCAACCAGAGGATGTCGGCCACCTGATCGACGCCCAGGTCGGGCCGTACGCCTCCCGTGCCGACGAGTTCGGCGGCGAACATGGCCATGCCGCGGCGGCGGTCGTCGACGTTCTTGCGCCAGATCTCGGCGGCGTCCGGATCGGCAGTGGCCGCGCCGGCCAGCGCGAGCATCACCTGGGCCTGCCGGGCGTTGACCTCGGCCAGGTGACGGGCGTAGCGGGCGAGCTTGGCCCGGGGGTCGGTGAGGGCGCGGATCTCGGCGACGAAGGGCCGATCCGGCAGGGCCACCGGTTCGTCGTCGCCGGCCAGGGTGACGTCGACCAACTGGGAGAGCAGTTGCCGCTTGCTGCCGAACACCGCGTACAGGGTCTGGACCGCGACGCCGGCTTCCACGGCGACAGCGGTCAGCGGTGTGGCCGCGTAGCCCGGGTCGACGAACAGCCGGCCAGCCGCTTCGAGGATCGCTCGCCGGGTCTGTCGGGCCTGCTCCTGTCGGCGGGAAGAGTCATAACGTCTCTTGACAACCACCTCTCAAGTGTAGTGCTCTATTGGATAGAGGCTCACTCTATCGAGAGGTGACGGCCATGCCGTTCGGTGTGTTGCAGGAGATGCCCGGCGTCAGCGAGGCGGAATACCGGCAGGTGGAACGCCACCTCGGACCGGACCGGCCACCGGGCCTCCTCGCCCATGTCGCCGGGCCGACGGAGGACGGCTGGCGGATCATCAACGTCTGGCAGGACGAAGCGGCATTCCGCCGGTTCCAGTCCGAACGGCTGGTCCGGGCTGCTGGCTTGGCGGCACAGGAGGACGGCTTCGACCCGACGAAGGCGGCTCACTTCCGCTCGATGAGCGTCGACGGCACCGAGATGCCGTTCTGATGGCCGACACCGCAGGCCTGCGGGCCCGCGGCGCCGCCTTTTGGGCGGGCGCGGCAGCTGGCTGGATTCGCCACGCCGATCGGCAGGACGAGACCGGTCGGCCGCTGGGAGCGGCGGCCATGGATCGGCTGGCCGCACGACCCGCCGAGCGGATCCTCGATGTGGGCTGCGGCTGCGGCGGCACCACGGCCGAGATCGCCGCCGCGGTCGGCGAGACCGGCGCGGCGATCGGTGTCGACATCGACGTGGCGATGGTGACCGCCGCTCGACGCCGGTTCCCCATCGACGGGTACCCGGGCATCCAGTTCCAGGTGGCCGACATCGAGACTCTCGATGTCGTGCCTGGTGCCCCGTTCGACGCGGCGTACTCACGAATGACCCTGATGCTGTTGGCGGACCCGGTTGCCGGCTGCCGCACGATCCGGCGATCACTGCGCCCGGGAGGACGCCTCGCCGCTACCGTCTTCCGCGACAGCGGCGTCAACCCGTGGCTGTCCGCGGCGATGCTCGGTGCCGCACCACACCTCGGACCGTTACCACCGCTCCCGGTCGGTGACGAGCCCGGTCCGTTCGCGTTAGCCGACCCGGCGCGGCTCGTCCGGATCCTCACCACCGCCGGCTTCACCGCCGTCACGATCACACAGTGCGACGTAACTCTGGAGACTCCGGACGACGCCGACGCGGTGGCCGAATGGCTCATCGAGGTCGGCCCGGCCGGTACCGCGTACCGGGCGGCGCCGCCGGCTGGTCAGGCTTCGGCCCGGACGGGGGTCGCCCGGCTGCTCGGCCGGTTCCGTGAGCCTGGCGTCGGCTACCGGCTGCCCACCGGCCTCTGGCTCGTCACCGCGAACGCCGCCGGAACCCCTACCCACCACGAAACCCGTGAGGACAACATCCAATGAGTACGTTCCGACCGCTCGCACCAACCCTCTGCCTCGTGCTCGCCCTGACGGCGTGCACCGAGGCCGACGCGCCCGAGCCCGCTGCGGCGCCAGACACGACAGGATCGACCAGCGCGGCCGGATCCGCTCCGGCCGACGGCTCCCCCGTGTCGGCGAAGGACGTGTGCGCCTACCTGGACGGCCAGGTGCCGACGCTCAAGGGGATCGGGTCCGAGACGGGCGCGATGGCCAACCTCACAGTGAACCTCTATTCCTGGTACGAGAAGCAGGGCCCCGTACCCAACGGCCGTGACATCGACGACCAGACCAGCAAGGAATGCCCGGCGACCCGGACCGAGGTGCTCAAACTCGCCGGTATGGAGAGCTTCGAGCGGCTGTAGCCGCCCGCGAGCGGGGCGCCCGATCACCGGACGGTTTACGGCCGTCAGTGCCCCAACCGCTTCTCGAACCAGTGGTGGGCGTAGCGCTCGGTGTTGTACGCCTCGATCTCCCGGTAACCGGTCGACCGGTACAGGGCGATCGCCTCGGTGAGGTTGCGGTTGGTGTCCAGCCGGACCGCTGTCGCGCCGCGCTCGGCGGCGTAGCGTTCCAACTCGCCCAGCAGCCGCCGCCCGACGCCGAGCCCGCGTACGGTGTCGGCCACCCACACGCGTTTGATCTCGGCGGGCGCGTCGGTGTGGAGTTTGACAGCGCCGCAGCCGATCGGTTCGCTGTTGAGGGTGGCGAGCAGGAGCACCCCGTTGGGCGGGACGAGCGCTTCGTCGTGCACCGGGTTGCTCAGCGCGGGGTCGAACCCGTCGTCGAACCGTCGCGCGATGTCGCGGGCATAGGCCCGCAGACACGCGCGGGCCCGCGGGTCGCTCGGCGGGCATGGCTCGACGACGACCATCGACCCGATGAGCAGCCGTTCGACCTCGGCCATCGCGGTGACGAGTCGTTCGCGGCGGTGTTCGGTGAGTGGTTCGAGGATCGAGGCGGCGAGATCGTCCGACCGCTGGTCGAGGTCGGCCCACTGGGTCCGGCCGGCGTCGGTGAGCGTGGCGACGCGGACCCGGCCGTCGCCGCCGGCCCGGTCGGCCGGTCCGACGGCGATGAGGCCGTCGTTCTCCAGGGTGCGCAGGAGTCGGCTGAGGTATCCGGAGTCCAGGCCGAGCCGGGCCCGTAGCGCGGCGACCTCGGCACCGGCGGGGCCGATCTCCCAGAGCAGCCGGGCCTGCCCCAGCGGGCGCCCCTGGGCCATGTACTCGTCGTCGAGCGCACCCACCCGTTGGGTGACCGTCCGGTTGAACCGCCGCACGGCGGCGATGAGAGCCGGGTCCATACACCTGACTTTAGTCAGGCTTCTCGACTACGCGCCAGCTCGGTGCCGGTAGGACCCGATGCCGGCGTGGTCCAGGACGACCACCACGAGCACCACCCCGGTGGCGACCGCGCTGACCGCCAACAGCGGCAGCCGCAGAACGGCCGCCGCACCGGCCAGGACGAGCAGGGCGACAACCCGCGGCCAGGAGAGTCGCCGGTGGATCGCCGCCGAGAAGAGGATCCGCCCGACGAGGAACAGCATCGGGCCAGTCAGGATGACCAGGACCGCAGTCGTGTCACCGGTGCGCAGGGGGTGGGCGATGCTCAGCTCGGCGCCGACGGCGGTGACCACCAGCCCGGCGATCATCACCAGGTGCAGGTATCCGGTGGTGACCCCGAGTCGGGACGGGTCGGCGTGCTCGAGGGCCGGGCCGAGGCGCTGGCCGGCGGGCGTGACGTAGAGCAGACCGATCAGCACCGCGGTGGCGAAGACCAGCAGGAACGCGGCGGTCTGTGCGAAGACGAGGTCGGTGTCGGCGTACGAGAGGCCGGCCACCAGGACGAGTTCGCCGAGCGCAATGATCATGATTTGTTGGTACCGCTCGGCGAAGTGCTCACCGGCCAGGTGCAACTCCTGCGGCCCGGTCCGGCCCATCAGTGGCGTGGGCCAGCCGAGTCGTGGGCCGGTGAGATCGAGGGCGAGGGCGAGCAACCAGAGCGGCACCCGCCACTCCGGCAGAAACCCACCGGCCAACCACGGTACGGCCGAGACGCAGAACCAGCAGAGGATGCGCAGCGCCCGGCGCTGCCGCGGGTGACCACGTAGCGCGAGGACTGTGAACACACCCCGGGCGATGTGCACCGAGACGTACGCGCCGGCGAAGAGCAGGCCCCGCCCGTCCAACGCCTGCGGGACCGCCACCCCGGCCAGCAGGCTGCCCAGCGCGGCACCGACCAGCAGCCACCGAACCGCCGGGCTCTCCGGGTCGTACCAGTCGGCGAACCAGGTGGTGGTCACCCAGATCCACCAGACCCCGGTCAACAGCACTGCGGTGTGCAGCGCGCCGGCGACGCTGAGGTCGTGCAACAGGTGGGTGGCCAGCTGACTGAGGGCGAGCACGAACGCCAGATCGAAGAACAGCTCCAGGAACGAGGCGCTCAGCGGCGAGTCACCGCCCCGCAGCAGCCGTTCGGGTCTGCTCGCCATCGGCGCTCCTCCCGCTGGCGTACGCCCTGCGTCCGTCGTACCACCCGACACCGGCCACCGGAGGCGAAAGCGGGGTCAGCGGCGGCGCGACGCCTCGGGGGCGACGACCCACCGACCCCTCGTGTCGTTGATCCGGCTGCGCCCATGGTCACCGCTGACCACGGTGGGGGCACCGACTCAACGAGGAGGGACGCCGATGACCGCTCAGCGCGAGACCGTGCAGGTCGACCACGACCTGTTCCGCGCCGTGTACGACTCGCCCGCATCACTGCCCGGCCGACACCGCTGGACCACCCCCGAGTCGGACGTCCGGCGGCTGGAGAAACTGCTCGGCATGCCGGCGCGCAGCATCGGCGCCCCGCTCTGGGTCAGCGGCGACGAACCCGACTGCCCGAAGTGCCGCCGGCGGGTCACCTGGTACGACATCGTCTCGTCGGCGCTCTCCGGCCTGCACGACAAGGCCATGATCGCCACGGTCATCCTGGGCGAGCGCAAGTACGTCAACACCGAGATCCCGGATGCCATCGCCGGGGTGCGCTGCTCCGACTGTCACACAGCGATCGACGGTCTGCGCAGCTTCAAGTGCCACAACTGGGCGTACGCCTTCGAGGCGCTGGAGGCCGTCCGCGAGCGGATGGCCGGTGGTCCCGCCCCGACCTGAGCTGGAGCCCGCGCCAGCCTGAGCCGGTCGGTGCGGCTCAGTCGGCTGAGCGGCGGGTGGGGCGGCGGCCGGGCGGGGAGGGCGGCTCCGGGCCGGGGTCGGGCACCGGCGGCATCGGCCGGGTGACCGGCTCGGCGCCGGTGACCCGCAGCGACTCGCCGTGGTGCCACAGCTCGACCTCGGCATCCGTGGCGGCGTCGGGCAGCTCGTAGCGGGCCTCGGCCGGAGTCAACGTGACCCGCAGCCGGTGGCCGCGCCAGCGCAGGCTGAATGCCAGCCGGTCGATCCGGCGCGGCAGCCGGGGGTCGAAGGAGAGCATCCTCCGGTCGTCGCGCAGCCCACCGAAGCCCTGCACCAGCGCCAGCCACGCGCCGGCCAGCGAGGCCAGGTGCAGCCCGTCGGCGGTCTTGTCGCCCAGGTCGGCCAGGTCCTGAAGGACCGACTCGGCGAACAGGTCGTACGCCAGATCCAGGTGCCCGACCTCGGCGGCCAGCACCGCCTGCGGTGCCGCCGACAGCGACGAGTCGCGGACCGTGCAGGCCTGGTAGTAGGCCAGGTTGCGGGCCTTCTCGTCGGCGGTGAACTCACCGGGGCAGAGCTGCATGGCCAGCACCAGATCGGCCTGCTTGACCACCTGCTTGCGGTACAGCTCCAGGTACGGGAAGTGCAGCAGCAGCGGGTAGTCGTCGTCACCGGTGTTCGCGAAGTCCCACTCGGGCTGTTCGGTGAAGCCGGCGGCCTGCTGGTGCACCCCGCGCTCGCGGTCGTACGGGACGGCCATCGCGTCGGCGGCGGCCCGCCAGCCGGCCACCTCGTCGCGGTCCACGCCGAGCCGGCCGGCCAGCTCGGGATGCGCCTCGGCGGCGTCCGCCGCGCCGCGCAGATTGCGCTTCGCCATCAGGTTGGTGAACACGTTGTCGTCGACCAGCGCGGCGTACTCGTCCGGGCCGGTCACCCCGTGCAGGTGGAAGTCGCCCTCGTCCGACCAGTGGCCGAAGCCGTGCCAGAGCCGGGCGGTCTCCACCAGCAGTTCCAGCCCCGCCTCGGCCAGGAACCCCTGGTCGTCGGTGGCCGCCAGGTAGCGCAACACCGCGTCGGCGATGTCGGCGTTGACGTGCAGCGCGGCGGTGCCCGCCGGCCAGTAGCCGGAGCTTTCCCGGCCGCCGATGGTGCGCCACGGGAAGGTCGCGCCGGTCAACCGCAGCTCGGCGGCCCGCTCCCGCGCCTCGGGGAGGTGGGCGTGCCGCCAACTCAGCGCCGAGCGGGCCACCGCCGGGGCCAGGTAGGTGAGCACCGGCAGGACGTAACTCTCGGTGTCCCAGAGGACGTGCCCGTCGTAGCCGTTGCCGGTCAACCCCTTGGCCGAGATGGTCCGGTCGGAGTCTGGGCGACCGGCCTGGATCAGGTGGAACATCGCGAACCGAACGGCCTGCTGAAGCTCCGGATCGCCGTCGAGCTGCACGTCGGCGACCTGCCACGCCGCGTCCAGGGCGGCACGCTGGTCCGTGAGCAGGGCATCGAAGCCGTCCGCGCGCGCCGCGTCCGCCTCGGCGGCGACCAGGGCGGCCAACTCGTCGGCGGGCGTCGCGTCGACCGCCGCCCACTCGTAGGCGGCGAACTTCGTCAGCCGCAACCGCTCCCCCGGGTGCAGGCGACCCGTCACTGTCAGCCGTACCCGGTCCGGGGTGCAGTCACCGGTGGTGGTCACGGTGCCCGGCCCCTCCAGCAGGTGACTGACAGCGACCGCGACACGCTGGGCGCTGCGCTCGGTGCGGTGGACCAGCACGCCGTCGAGGCCTGTCGCACGGTACGTCTCGGCGGTCAGTGGGTCGGTGGGCACCGAGGCGGCCCGAGGGTCGTCCGAACGCTCCGGCACCGTCTCGTTGGCCAGCAGATCCGAGCAGACCCGCAGCTCGACGGCGGTGTCCAACGGCTCGACCTCGTACCGGACGGCGGCCACCGGGCGACGCGGCAGGGACACCAACCGGGTGCTGTGGATGCGCACGCCCCGCCCGGCCGGTGAGATCCACTCGGTTTCCCGGCGCAGCACGCCGGTACGCAGGTCGAGCACCCGTTGGTGGCTGCGCAGCGTCCCGGTCCGGAGATCCAACGGCTCGTCGTCGACCCAGAGCCGGATCAGCGCGGCGTTCGGTGCGCTGATGACGGTGTCGCTGGCCGGCGGAAACGCGTACCCCTCCTCGGGATAGCTCAGCTCGCGCCGCTCGTGGAAGCCACTGACGTAACTGCCTGGCATCCCGCACGGGGCACCCTCGTCGAGCACCCCACGCCAGCCGATCCACCCGTTGCCCAACGCGAAGATCGACTCGGTCTCGCCGAGCCGGTCCAGGTCGGCCTCCGTACGCCGGATCCGCCAGGTCTCGTCGTCCGCCGTAGCGGCGGTGGACTGCTGTTGGTCGGTGGCCGAACCGGTCTGCACGAGGCCTCCTGTCGATGTCGACGTCCTGCGACAGCCAACCAGAGCCGGCTGTGCGATTCCTGGACGAAGGTCGGGTGGGCCGTCCGACCTTCGACAGCAGCGATGCCCTCTGGTGCGTTCCTAGGGTGTCCCCAAGGTGAACAGGGTATGAACGTGAAGTGAGGTGATGCATGCTCGACAACGGCAGCATGGACGTTCCGGAGATCAGCGCCGAGTGGTACAGCGACGTCGTCGACGCCGCCGCCGGCAGCCCAGAGCCGGTGCAGTGGTTCGTCGGACACGCCACCGAGGGGGTGATCCTGCTACTCGGCGCGCTGCTGGTGATGGCCGCGCTGAGCCGCCGGTCCGGCGGCCCGCACGACCGGGCACTCGCCCTGATCGCGCCGGTGCCGGCCCTCCTGGCGTACGTGGGCAGCGAGTTCCTCAAGACCGTGGTGGACCAGGATCGGCCCTGCCGGACCATCGGTCGGGAGATCATCGCGGGTGCCTGCCCGCCCCCGGGCGACTGGTCGTTCCCCAGCAACCACGCCACCATCGCCGGTGCGCTGGCGGTCACCACGTTGCTGCTCTCCCGCCGACTCGGCCTGGTCGCGCTGCCCCTGGCCGCGCTCGGCGCGTTCTCCCGGGTCTTCGTGGGTGTGCACTACCCGCACGACGTGATCGCGGGTGTGCTGTTCGGCGCCCTGGTCGCCGTGGTGCTCACCCCGTTGCTGGCCCGCCCGACCAGCGAGGTGCTCCGTCGCCGCGCCAACCGTCCCGACAGCCCGGTCCCCAAACTGGCCAGCCGCTCCCGCCCCTAGCGGCAGCGCGACCTGGAGTGAGAGCGCGCCCCCTCGCCACGCCGATCTTGCACTTTCGGTTGTCGATATGAGCGGGACGCCCCTTATGCCGGGACAGGAAGTGCAAGATCGCGGGGGCGGGGGCGGGGGCGGGGTCAGGTCGCCAGTACGAGCGCCGCCGTGGTGCCGAGCAGCAGGAACGGGCCGAAGGGCAGGTGGGTGCTCCAGTTGGCGCGGCGGGCGGCCAGCAGGCCCAGACTCACCACGGCGGAGAGCCCGAAGGTGAGCACCAGCCCGAACAGCAGCACCGGCCAGCCGTACCAGCCGAGCAGCGCGCCGACGCTGAGCGCCAGCTTGGCGTCGCCCAGCCCGAAGCCGCGGCGGCCGAGCAGCACGGCGGTGCTGGCGAAGAAGAGCGCCAGCCCGGCGCCGCCGATGACGGCCCGCAGCCAGTGCCCCGGGTCGGCGTCGAGCGCGGCCACGCCGAGCAGCAGCCAGGTCCCGGCCGCCGCCGGCAGTGTGAGCCGGTCCGGCAACCGGTGCACGGCCAGGTCGACGAGGATCGCCGGGATGGTCCAGCCGAGCCACCAGATCAGCGCCGGCAGCGCCCCGCCCGGTGGACCGGCGAGTGCCAGCAGCACCGCCGCCGCGAGCACGGCCAACTCGACGGTGGCCGGCGGTGGGCCGACCCGGGCGCGGCACTGACCGCACCGGGCCGCCGGGCCCAGCGCCGGCCAGGGGTGGGTCAGGCCGACCGGCGCGCCGCAGGCGTCGCAGCCGGTCCGGCTGGGCAGACCCGGGGGTACGGCGTAGCGCAGCGCGGCCATCCGCATCAGCGGACTGATCGCAAGGATCGCGAACACCGTCGAGACCCGGGTGCGTGCCACCGCCGAGGCGAGGCCCGCCGGTCGTTCGCGCGACGGAGCGGGCGTTGCCTGGCTCGCGGGTTCCGCCGTAGCACCGGACGGCGGGGGTACCGGGCTCCGATCGGGTGGGTCTTCCCGACCGGGGATGGCCCCCGGGGGCCCGGTCAGCGCCATGTCGCCTCCATTGCGGCCAGTTGCTCCCCCGGGATGGTGAACACGGATCGTGATTGGACATTCGCTGAGGTGTAGCGGATGGCGCAGAAAGCGACGTGCCGACCCGAGCCTGCAAGTGTGCCTTCGACCGCCTCCGAGTCCGGCGTGCCGTTGGACGAGGCGGCCCGCCGACAGGGTTCCGACGTCGGTCGAATGCCGGGATGAGACCGCGATGTCCCACTCCCGCGACCGGTGGCGCGACTCCGGTTAACCCATCCGGCCCGGCGACGCCCCAGCAATAACGACCTTTTGTTCGCCCATTGCCCGGGGAGCAGTGTGGACACCCGCCACCACCACCTGTCATCACGCTGAGTGTTCGCTTGAATTGCCTCTGTTGCATCGGCGAGCGTCAGCCTATGCTCGCCCCTTGGGTGTGACGCAAGCCTCACCTTCACCATCGGACGACACAGGACCCCGAATTGTAAAAGATCCGTAACGGTGAATGCGGAAGCGCAATGAACGGCTCCGGATGTGCTGATCCGGGCGCGCTTCCGCATGCCCGACGGCGGTGAACCGTCACCGCCCCGGGCGACCACGAGGAGGCTCGACGGTGCGCGGACGGCAGCTCAGACGAGCGGCAATCTGCCTGCTGGCGGTCGTGGCGGTGATGCCGGTCACCGCCTGCGCCAGCGGACGGGAAACGGTCGAACGGCCGACGGCGGTCCGCGACAACGGACCTCAGACCGATTCCGACGTCGAACGACGCGCTGCCGAAAAGGCGGCACTTGACGCGTACTCCGGGTATCTCGCGGCCTCGCGCACGGCGGGCCTGCGCAGTGATCCGCGTTCGCCGGAACTGTCCCGGTTCCTCGGTGATCCACTTTTGACCCGGGTCCGGGTGTCCATTCGCGAGGCCAAGGAGCACGGCGCTATGCGTACCGGGACGTTGAAGTCCGACCCGACCGTGACCGCCGTCAGCCTGGACGCGAAGCCGGCCACCGTGGAGATCCAGGACTGCTTGGACACGACCGGCTACCGGCTGGTCTACGCCAAGGACAAGCGCTCGGTCCCGGGCAGCGGCGGCGGCCGGCACCTCTCCACCGCCACCGCGACCCGATATCCCGACGGTCGCTGGCTGATCAACTACGGCGCGACGCACCGGGACCAGCCGTGCTGAGCGGGGCCGCGACAACCCGACGGGCGCTCGCCGGGCTCGGCCTCACGCTCCTGCTGGTGGTCGGTGCGGCCCCGCCGGCCGCCGCCGCCCTACGGGCCGACCCGGGAGCGGGCTGCCCACCCGACCAACCCGACTGCAGCGTCTGGGACGACGAGCCCGGCAATCCCGGTGATCCGGGGGGCGGCGGGGACAACGGTGGGGGCGGGGACGACGGCGGCGGTGGCGGTGGCGGCGTCTGCCAGTGGAACGGGAGGACCATCCCCTGCTACGACGAGGACCTGGGCTGGTTCAACAACGGCGACGGGTGCTACTACAAGCTGACCGAGGGGACTGTCGAGCCCCCCGAGGGTCACCAGTGGTACCTGCAGACCTGCAACGGCGGCGACCTGGGCGCCCAGGACGTGGTGTCGCTGGCCGACCCGCCGGCCGGCTTCGGCGCGCCCCCGGACCCGGAGGAGTTGGCCCGTCGCGCCCTGGCGTCGATCAGCCTGCTGCCGGCGCGACTGAAGGTCGCCCCCCGCAAGAACATCGGTCCCGGCCTGGTCGGCCTGCCCGTGTGGATGTGGGCAACGCCGGGAAAGAACTACTTCGGCCCGCTATATGCCGACGAGTCCGACCGGGGGTTGACCGTCTACATCGAAGCGAAGGTCAACAAGATCGTCTGGGACATGGGCAACGGCGAGAAGGTCCCCTGTTACAGCGCCGGCACCGAGTACACGGCCACGGGCACCCGGGCGGGTTCCACCTCCCCGGACTGCGGCTACGACAAGGGCTACCCGAAGGCAGACACCTACGACGTCACCGCCACCACCCACTGGACGGTGAGCTGGTGGACCAACAGCGACGCCACAAGGCGGGTGATCCCGCAGACCCGGAGAAGCGGCATCGTGCAGATTCAGATCAACGAACTCCAGGTGGTCACCAGATGAGCCTCGCGACGCGCAACGGGACCCCGCCGGTGGACGCACCCGTCAACCCGCCCACGGTGGTCCGCCAGCGCCGGGTCCGTCCCGGACTGCTCGGTCTCGCCGTCCTCCTGATCGCGCTGGGCGGGCTGGGCGCGGCCTTCGCTGTCACCTCGGTACGGGCCACCGGCAGCTATCTGGCGGTGGCACGACCGGTGGAGGTAGGCCGGGAGATCAGCGCAGCCGACCTGGTCACCGTGCAGGTCGCCGGCGGCCAGGGGTTGCGCCCGGTGCCCGCCGCACGGCTCGACGAGGTGGTCGGCAAACGGGCCGCGGTCGCGCTGCTTCCGGGCACGCTGCTCACCCTGGGACAGGTCACCGACGACCCGCTGCTCGGCCCCGGCCAGCAGCAGATCGCGCTCGGTCTGAAGACCGCCCAGGTGCCGGCCCGCGAACTGCACCCGGGCGACAAGGTGCTGCTGGTCAGCACCCCGGACAACAACGCCGACGGAGACACGGCCGCCGCCGGCACCCGGTTCGCGGCCACAGTCATCGACATGGTCAGCCCGGCCACCGACGACAAGGTCCTGTACCTGGCGCTGCTCATCCGTGACGTGCCCGCTGTGGTGGCGCTCGCCGCACAGGAACGACTCGCCGTCGTGCTGACCGAAGCGGCCTGAGCATGGCGATCATCGCGCTGGTCTCCGCGAAGGGTTCGCCCGGCGTCACCACCTCGGCGCTGGCCTGCGCTCTTGCCTGGCACCGGCGGCTGGTGGTCGCCGAATGTGACCCGGCCGGCGGCTCGATCCTCGCCGGATACCTCGGCGGCCAACTGGACGGCCCGCGCGGCATCGGAGAGCTGGCCGTCGGCGAGTTGCGCGACGGCAACCTGGAGACCGCGTTCTGGTCCCAGTTGGTCGACCTGGACGCACCCCGCCGGGAACGGCTGCTGCTGCCCGGCCTCGTCGACCCGGCCCAGAGCGGCAGTGTCACCCCGCTCTGGCAGCGCTTCGCCGACTACTTCGACGCCCTCGACCGCGGCACCCCCGGCTACGACGTCCTGGTCGACTGTGGTCGGCTGCACGTGACCGGGCCTCCGTGGCCGGTGCTGCGGGCCGCCTCGGTGGTGCTGTTGGTGACCCGGGCGAACCTGCCGGACCTCTCCGGCACCCGCGCGGTGGTCACCACGATCGAACGGGACTTCGCCGAGCACCGGGTGCCCCCGGGCACCCTGCGGCTGCTGCTGGTCGGCGACGGGCACGGGCGGTCCGAGATCAGCCGGGCCCTGAAACTGCCGGTCATCGCGCGGCTGCCGCACGATCCGCGTACCGCCGGGGTGCTCGCCCTGGGCGGGACAGTGCGGGCCGGTCGGCCGCTGATGCGCGCGGCGGCCGCGTTGGAGGTGCCGGTCGGGGCGCTGCTGGAGCGGCGGCGGGCCCGGTTGGCGTGGCCCGTGCAGCAGGGGGTGCCGGATGCGGTTTGAGCCGGTCTCCACCGACCCGCGCCAACAGCCACCGGGCGTGACCTCCACCGCGCCGCCCCTGGCCGTGCCGAACGGCCGGCACCACCAGGCCGGGCCGCAGCCGCAGTCGACGCCCGCGGCCAGCCCGCCACCGGAGGCGCCGCCCCGGGCCCGGATGGACTTCCAGGTGGTCCGGGAGCTGCGCCGGGAACTCACCGAACGGCTCACCCTCTGGCAGCGCGGCCGGGAGTTCACAGTCGACGAGGAGGACACCGAGCGGGCCCGACTCGCCGTCACTGTGGTCTCCGCGTACGCGGACTCGGTGCGCCGGGCCGGCACGCCGATGGCCGCCGGCGATGAACGCCTGCTGCTCGACCAGGTGACCGCCGAGCTGGTCGGGCTCGGCCGGCTACAGACGCTGCTGGTCGACGACACCATCGAGGAGGTGCACATCCTCGGCTGCGACCAGGTACGCATCACCCGGCACGGCGGTGGGGTGGACTGGGCCGAGCCGATCGCCGACAGCGACGCCGAGCTGGTGGAGATCCTCCAGGCGGCGGCCCGCCGGGCGGGCGCGACCGAGCGGTCCCTTTCCACAGTGAAGCCCACCCTCGACCTGCAACTGCCCGACGGCAGCCGACTGGCCGCTGTGTTCCTGGTCAGCCACCGCCCGTACGCGGTGATCCGCAAGCACAACACCCTGGACGTGAGCCTCGACGACCTCGCGGGTGCCCGAGGTGACCTGGACGAGATGATCGACCCGCTGCTGCGCGACTTCCTCCGCGCGGCGATGCGCGCCGGTCTGAACATCATGGTCGCCGGGTTGGCCGGTGCTGGAAAGACCACTGTCATCCGGGCACTGATGAACGAGATCCCGCAGGATGAGCCGTACGTGCTGCTGGAGGAGAGTCGGGAGCTGCTCCCGGCCCGCCGCCGGGAGCGGCACCGGGCGGTGATGAGCTTCGAGGCCCGGGAGGGCCACGGCGAGCGCGGGTTCGACGGGCGTCCAGCCGGTGAGGTGACCATCGCCGACCTTATCCCGCTGTCGCTGCGGATGGGCGTCCTGCGGATCATCGTGGGCGAGGTGCGGTCCCGGGAGATCGTGCCGATGCTCCAGGCGATGACCACCAGCCGCGGGTCGATGTGCACCATCCACGCCCGTACCGCCGCCGGTGTGGGTGAACGGATCGTCGAGCTTGCCCTGGCGCACGGCCGCGAGATGACCGTCGACCAGGCCCGCCGGATGGCAGGCAACGCGCTCGACCTGATCGTCTACGTCACCATCGAGGACGAGACCGCGATCGGCGGGCGGAAGCACCGGTTCGTCTCGCAGGTGGAGGAGGTGATCGGGGCCGGCGAAGCCGGTCGGATCACCACCACCACTGTCTTCGGGCCCGGCCCGGACGGTCGTGCGGTCCCCCGGCACCTGCCGGAGCGGGTCCGCGACCAGTTGCTGCGGGTGGGTTACGACGCACGGTTGCTGACCCGGTGGGTCGAGGCCGGTGCCGGTGCCTGGCGGCGGCCTCGGCAGACTCGACTGGCCCGGCGGTGACCTGATGCTCGACAGCCTGGAGTTGATCGCCGTGGTCTCCGGCGCCGCCTGTGTGGCCGGGCTGCTGCTGGCCGTGGTCGCGCTGGTCGGCACCCGTCGGCCCCCCGGGCCGCGGCCGGGCAGCGGGCCGGGGCTGAGCCGACTGTGGCGCGGGCCGGGCAGTACTCCGGCCGAGCAGCGGAGCTACCAGGCCCTGCTGGTCGTCGCGCTGGTCGGCGGTGCGCTGGCGTTCCTGCTGACCGGGTTGCCGGTGGTGGGCCTGCTGGTGGCGGTGGCGGTGCCCGGCACCCCGTGGCTGTTCGGAGTGGGCAAGGCCGAGCAGCGGGCGATCGCCCGGATCGAGGCGGTCGGCGAGTGGACCCGCCGACTCAAGGACGTCTCCGGCACCGGGCAGGGCCTCCAGCAGTCGATCATCGGCACGATCGGCAGCGTGCCGCCCGGCGTCGAGGACGAGGTACGGCTGCTCGCCGCCCGTCTCCAGGCCGGCTGGATGGCCCGCTCCGCGCTGCTGGCGTTCGCCGACGAGATCGCCGACCCGGTCTGCGACCAGGTGGTCGCGGCGCTGATCCTGCACCTGTCGGACCGGGGTGAGCGGCTTGGTGACGTGCTCGGTTCGATCGCCGGCGCGGCGTCCGCGGAGGTGGCGACCCGTCGGGAGATCGAGGCCAAGCGCACCCAGCCCCGGTTCGCGGTCCGCTTCCTCACCGGGATGACGCTGGCAACCCTGGCTTACGGGCTGATCAACACCGAGTACATCAGGCCGTACGGCACACCGGTGGGTCAGCTGGTGATGGCCGCCCTCGGCGCCGCCTTCATCGGCCTGCTGGCCTGGGTGCGGTCGATGAGCCAGCCGCAGCGGCCGGCCCGGTTCCTGCCGGCGCCCAACCCGGCCGAGGTGATCGCGTGAGCGCGAGGAGTGCAGCGCAGCGGAGCCCCGCAGTCCCGAACGAAAGGCGGCTCCCGTGATCGTGAACTGGCAGTTCGCCCTCGCGGTCTGCGGTGGCGCCGGGGTCGGTCTGGGCGTGTTCCTGGTGGTCCGGGAGCTGGTGCCGGCGACACCGGCGCTCGGGCCCGCGCTGCGCCGACTGCATCAGCCGCCGGGCACCGGCCGGGTGGCCACGCCCGCGTCCCGGCGGCTCGACTGGTTGACCGGGATGTCCCGCTGGTTGCGGCCGCCGCAGATGCAGCTCGCCCTGATCGGTCAGACCTCCGAGCAGTACGCGTTGTCGGTGCTGCTCTCCGCGCTGATCGGGTTGGCCACACCAACACTGCTCGGGGTGGTGCTGTGGGTGCTTGGCATCCCGTTCCCGCTGGTCGTGCCGGTGCTGGGCAGTCTCGGTCTGGCGCTGCTGGCCGGCCTGCTGGCGCACCGCGCCGTGCTGACCAAGGCCAACGCCGCCCGCGACGAATTCCGCCAGGCGGTCTGCACCTACCTCGACCTGGTGGCGTTGCAGCTCTCGGCGGCGCACGGGCCGGTGCAGTCGCTGGAGCGGGCGGCGGCGGTCTGCGACGGTTGGGTGTTCGACCGGCTCCAGGAGTCGCTGCGGATCGCCCAGATGCAGATGCACGCGCCCTGGGACGAGCTGCGCGACCTGGCCGACAAGATCGGTATTCCGGAACTGGGCGACGTCGGCGCCATCATGCGCTCCTCCGGCAGCGAGGGCGCGCAGGTGCACGAGACGCTGCGCAGCCGGGCCGACTCGCTGCGCGACCAGATCCGCACCGACAACCTGACGCGCGCCGAAGGGGTGACCAGCAAGCTCGACATCCCGGGCGCGCTGCTCGTCTTCGTGCTGCTCGGGTTCGTCCTCTATCCGTTCATCGCCCGAGTCTGACCCCTCCCCCTCGAAGGAGAACGCCATGTCCATCCTCAGCTATCTGCACGTCGTGGTGACGACGCGCCTGGCCGAGCTGCGCCGGGACGGTGAACGAGGCGACAGCCCGGTGCCCACCGCGGTGATCATCGCCGGCCTGGTCGCCGTCGCCATGGCCATCACCGCACTGGCCCTGACCAAGGCCAAGGGTTGGATGGACGGCATCCCGGACTACACGGTCCCGAAGTAGCCGGGATGCGTCGAGCCGCGTACCCGAGGTGGAGCCGGGCGGTCACCGCCACCCGGCGCCGCCTCGCGGCCGGCGACCGGGAGCGGGGCGCCAACCCGGTGGAACTGGCCGTGATGATGCCGCTGATCCTGGTGCTGCTCTTCGCCTCGATCCAGGTCGCGGCCGTCTTCCTCGCCCGCTCGACCGCGTTGAACGCCGCGCAGAGTGGCGTCAACGCGCAACGGACGTACGAGGCGCGCAACGGCGCCGGGGTGGACAGCGCCTCCCGCTTCCTGAGGGCAGCCGGCGGTTGGCTGGTGGGCTGGGACAAGGCCGGCCCGACCTGCGTGACCACCACGACCGACGTGACCTGCACGGTGAGCGGCCGGTCCCTGTCCGTGGTGCCGGGCGTGGACTTCGCAATACAGCAGACTGCCCACGGAACGGTGGAGAGGGTGACCCCGCCATGAGCCGTACCGCCGAGCGGGGCTCGGTCTCCATCGAGGTGGCGGTCCTCGCGCCCGCGTTCATCGCGTTGATGGTGCTGGCCGGCGTGGTCGGGCGCAGCGCCGTGGCAGCGGAGGCGCTCCAGGCGGCCGCGCACGACGCCGCCCGAGCAGCCTCGATTTCCCGGGACTCCGACACCGCCCGGCAGAAGGCGGTGGAGGCTGCCCAGGCCCAGCTGGACTGGCATGGCCTGGCCTGCGCCAACGACCTGAAGCCGACATTCACCGGCAGGTCGCCCGGCAACGGGTCCAACTTTGACGAGGCCTTCAGCAGCGCAGTCGGTACGAACGCCACGGTGACGGTGACGATCAGCTGCCGCGTGTCCTTCAAGGACATCACCCTCGACATCCTGCCCGGGATGGAGAGTGAACGGCTGGTCTCCGCGCAGTTCACCTCCCCACTCGACCGTTACCGGGGTCGGCAATGACGGTCACCACGTCGGCTGCCCTGCCCTCGCCGGGAGATGAGCACGGCCGGGTGAGCATCTTCCTCGCGGTGACGATGGTCGGCGTACTGGCCATCATCGGCCTCTCCTTCGACGGCGCCGGGCAGCTCCGCACCCTGCAACACGCCCAGAACCTGGCCGCCGAGGCGGCCCGGGCCGGTGGTCAGGCCATCGACCGGGCCACCGCCATCGAGGGCGGGCCGAAGCGGATCGACGAGCCGGAGGCGCGTGATGCGGTCGCCAGCTACCTGGCCGCCGTCGACACCGCCGGCCACACCGTGGACTTCCCCCAGGTCGACGGGGAAACCCTGATCCGGGTGACCGTCTCCATCACCTACCACCGCTCGATGATCGGACCGTTCATCCAGGAGAAGACGGTCACCGTCACCGGCGAGGCGACCGCGCGTGCCATCACCGCAACACCGTAGGAAGGAAGGCAGCCATGCCCGCATCGGGTGGGTCCGTCGTACGGCGGACCGGACGGATCCTCACCGGCATCGGCGCGCTGGCCGTGCTACTGGTGCTACTGGTCGGCGCGCCGATCGCGCTGCTCGCCTTCGCCGGTAACCCGCTGCCTGACCACCTCCCCACGATCAGCGAGGTGGGCACCGCGCTGACCAGCCGGGACGACGGTCAGCTCTTCCTGCGGGCGTTGGCCATGGCCGGTTGGTTCGGCTGGGCCACGTTCGCCTTCTCCGTCCTCGTCGAGCTCGGCGCACAGACCCTGCACCGGCCGGCGCCGAAGCTGCCCGGGATGGGCCGCCAGCAGAAGGCCGCCGCCGCGCTGGTCGGCTCGGTCGCGCTGATCCTGGTCGCCAGCCCCGCCGCCGCCAGCGCCGCGGCGGTCTACGGAACTCCGGTGTACGCGAGTCCGAGCGCAACGTCCGTCACCACCCTGGCCGCGCCGACCCGCGCCGCGACGACACCGGACACGGCCGCGCCGGTGTACCGGGTGGCGCGGGGCGACTACCTCGGGGAGGTGGCCGAGCGGTACCTGGACGAGTTCGGGGACTACCGACAGCTCGCCAAGCTGAACAAGCTCGACGACCCGGACCGGATCCGCCCCGGCCAACTGCTCCGACTGCCCACCGAGGCCGCGGACCAGGGGGCCCGCCAGCACGCCACCGGTCGACTCGTCGACAGGCCCGCAGCACCGAAGCCGCCCGCGCCCCGGCCGGCGCCCGAGCAGGCCGCACCGCCGCGGGTGGCCCCGGCACCACCCAGCGGTACGGAGTCAACGGGCCAACCACCAGCGGTGACGGTCGGTGCAGCCGGGGCTGGTGCCGCCGATCGGGTGAACCGCCCACTGGCGGTCTCCGCAGTGCTGGCCGTGGCGAGCATCGTCGGCGCCCAGATCGGCGCAGTCCTGGGGCTGCGCCGCCGTCCAGCCACCGCCGGGGCGGCTCCCCGACTGGCCGCGTCCTCCCGCACATCCCGGCGCGGCGCGGGCCGAAGCAGCGCAGGCGCGGGCCAAAACGGTGGCGCGGGCCGAAGCGGTGACGCGGGCCGAAGCAGCAGCGGCGCGGGCCGGCGGGGCAGTGGTGGGGCGGCCGGCAGCGGTGCCGCCTGGGCTGCGAGCCGGGCGGCTGCGGCCATCGAAGCACCGGCGACACCGCACGGCGGGGTGGCACCGAGCGGGAACGGCTTCGCACCTCGCGGCGGCGGAGTGACATCCACCGGCAGCGGGGCAGCACCGACGGGCAGCAGGGTGGCACCTACCGGCAGTGGGGTGGCACCTACCAGTAGCGAAGTCACGCCCGCCGGAAGCGGAATGGCTTTCCCCGGCAGCACGGCGTTTCCGGGCAGCGGAATGGCTCTCTCCGGCGGCACGGCGCCCCACGGCGGCGGAATGACGGCCGCCGGCCCTGGGGGCTGGAGTGGTGACGAGGGCTGGGCCGGTGCTGGTGGCGAGGGCGGGCTGTTCGACGGCGGGCACGGCCTGGACTCCGTGCCCGACGGTCCGCCGGTCGGCCGACACCGACGCACCTGAGCGGGCCCGCACGACCCGGTGTCTCCGCCGTCCTGCGGCCGGCGACGGTCGAGGCACGCCGCCTAGCGGGAGTGGCCGGGGCAGTGTCTCGGTGAGCGATATGCCTGTGAGTCATAAAGATGACTCACAGGCATATGCGTCGAAGGCGTTACTGCCGCGCGGCGAGGAGCATCGGTGCGGGGTGACACACCCAGCGCAGGCGGTCAGGGCAGGCGGTCAGGGCACGCGGGTCTGGAGTACGCCGTTCTGGATCCGGGTGGGCAGGACCTGCTGGTCGTTGCCGGACGGCCCCTGCACGACCTCACCGCCGTTGAGCCGGAAGGCGCTGCCGTGCCACGGGCAGACCACGCAGGCGTGGCCGTCGATCTCCTGCACCTCACCCTCGCCGAGCGGCCCGCTCTGGTGCGGGCAGCGCTCCAACATCACGGTCACCTCGTCACCGTGCCGGTAGAGGATCACCGAGATGTCGTCGTCCACCTCTCGGGTGATCAGGGTGCGTTGCGGCAGCGTCGCCATGTCGGCCAGCGAGTGCCAGCCATCGGTCATCCGGTGCAGCTCGGAGACGCTCTGGTTGACCTGCGCCCCCTGCTTGTACGCCAGGTGACCCCCGATGTACGCGCCGAGGCTCACGGTGGAGAGCCCGAGGAAGCCGAGGGCGCGGCCCATTCCGTGGCGGCCGGACAGCCGAGCGGCCAACGAGCCGGCGTAGAGCGTCAGGCCGACGGTGTTGGCGGCGGCGTGCACCAGGCCGACCCGGCGCTGGTCGCGGGCGAGTGCCGCCCAGTCGTTCAGACCTGCGACCGCCGCTGGCAGCGCGCTGACGGTGCCCAGACCGACCAGCACTGTGGCGGGCCGACGCTGCCCGGGCATGAGGTCCAGCACCGCGGCGCTGATCCACGCGCCGACCGGCACCTGCACCATCGCCGGGTGCAGCGGATGCCCGAGGGTCACCCCGTGCAGCAGGTCGCGCAGCCGGCGTGGACGCAGCGTCCCCAGGACGATCTTCTGCAACCGGTCACCCGTGCGGTCCAGCCGGGAGTCCTGCTCAACTTTCGTCAAAAGTGCTCGCACGAGTACCGACTTCCCGGCGATCGCCGTCGCAAACCGGTCGGCGGTGACAAACCTGCCGCGCCACCCAGGCCGTCGATCTTGCAGTTTCTGCTGGAATGATCCGGGGCACAAGCCGCGAACCGGCAACCGGAAATGCAAGATCGACGGGGATTGTGGGGGTGGGGCCGGGCCGGCATGCTGGCGGGATGGGTGTGCGGGTGGAGCGGGTCGGGGCGGTCACCACTGTTGTGCTGGATCGGGCGGACGCTCGGAACGCCGTGGACGGTCCTACCGCTCGGGCGCTGGCCGACGCGTTCCGGGCCTTCGAGGCTGATCCGGACGCGGCGGTGGCAGTGCTCTGCGGCGCCGGTGGGACGTTCTGCGCCGGCGCCGACCTCAAGGCGATCGGCACACCGAGCGGCAACCGGGTCGAGCCGGAGGGGGACGGCCCGATGGGTCCGACCCGGATGACCCTCAGCAAACCGGTGATCGCGGCGATCTCCGGGTACGCGGTGGCCGGCGGACTTGAGCTGGCGCTCTGGTGTGACCTGCGGGTCGCCGAGTCCGACGCGACCTTCGGGGTGTTCTGCCGCCGCTGGGGAGTGCCGCTGATCGACGGTGGCACCGTCCGGCTGCCCCGGCTGATCGGCGAGAGTCGGGCCATGGACCTGATCCTCACCGGTCGCCCGGTGCCGGCCGACGAGGCGTACACGATGGGGTTGGTCAATCGGTTGGTGCCAGCCGGCCAGGCGCGGGCCGCGGCCGAGGAGTTGGCGGCGGCGATCGCCCGGCATCCGCAGACCTGCCTGCGCAACGACCGGGCGGCGCTGCTGGCCGGCGCGGGGCGGCCAGAGCCGGAGGCGCTGGCGACCGAGTTGGCGTACGGGATGGACTCACTGGCCACGGACGCGGCGGCCGGCGCGGCCCGGTTCGCCGCGGGCGAGGGCCGACACGGCGCGACGCCGCCGGGAGGGGTGCACCCCCCGGCGGCGTCGGCTACCGGCTAGCTCAGTTGCGGTTGATGGTGAAGGTTGTCGTGGGGTTCTGGATGTCCACCGCGTTGTTGCTCAACCGGAGGTTGTTGAAGGTGACCGACCCGACGGCCGGCCCCTGCCCTGCTTCCGGCATCGGGTTCGCCCAGATGGCGAAGCCGGACTTCGCGTCGTAGGCGTCTCCGCTCTTGCGGGCACCGCTGATCGAGACGTTCGTGAATACCGTGTCGGTGATCGGGTTCTGCGGCTGCCCGCCGACGTAGTTGGTCTGGAACATGATGCCGCTGTAGGTCGGATCGATGATGTCGACATCGCTGACCCGGATGCCCTGGAACACCTTCGAGGCGGAGAAGACCCAGATCGCCGGGAAGGTCTGCCCACCCCAGAAGTGCCCACCGGCCCGCACGATCGAGATGTTCTCGAACCGGGTCGGCGGGTTGGCACCGAAGCCGTTCATCGGGTAGCCGAAGTCGAGCGAGCTGATGGTGATGCCCGAGTAGACCAGGGTGTCCGCGATGTAGATGTTGCGGAACGTGTTGCCGTAGCCGCCGTACACGGCGACACCCGCGGCCCGCCAGGTCAGGGTCGAGGTCAGGTTCTCGTAGATGTTGTCCTTCATGTCGGCGCCGCCCGCGTCGATCGCCGAGAACAGCGCGAAGCTGTCGTCGCCGGTGGCCCGGGCGTCGTTGTTGCTGACCAGGTTGTTGGTGCTGCCGTTGGTCATGTTGATGCCGTCGGCGAACATGTTCCGGATCCGGGAGTTCTTGATCGTCATGTAGTCGGTGTTCGCGCCCCAGTAGAGGCACACCATGTGCTCGTTCCAGATGTTGTCGATCACGATGTTCGACACGTTGGCGAAGTCGAACACCTTGCCCGGACCGTCGATCCGCGAGGTGTAGTTGCCGAAGTAGGCGAAGTTCTTGAAGGAAGAGTTCGCCGCCGAGTTCTCCGCCCGGAAGCCGATGTCGGTGTTGTCCTGGCCCGACGGAGCGTTGAACCGGGTGTACCAGGGGCCGGCGCCGGTCACCTGGACCGCCTTGCCGTACACCTGGAACTTCGACGAGGTGGAGTAGTTACCGGCCGGCAGGTACACCCCGACCAGGTTGCCGGTGGTGTCCATCCGCACCCGGTCCAGGGCGTTCTGCACGTCCTGATGGGTGAAGCCGGTCGGCGTGGTGTAGCGGGCCGGGTCCGGGTTGGCGATCGGCGCCACCTGCTCGGTGTTGATGAAGTCGATCGCGTACGTGGTGGTGTTGGCCGGGTCCTTCTGGAGGCGGATCTTGCTGCCGGCCGGAACCGTGGAGTTGAGCATGACGTTGGCTTCGTCGTAGATGTGCCGCGGCCCGCCCGCGCTCGGCGAGTTGCCCGGGCTGGCCTCGTTGCCGTAGAGCCAGGCGTACCGGGACGTCAGGTCGATGGCCTTGTGGAACGTGCCGTTGACGTAGACGTTCAGCGTCGAGTTGATCCCACCGCCGCCCGGTGCGTCCGGGATGGAGAAGCGAGTGACCAGCGTGTTGGTGCTGGCCCGGGTGGTGAACTCGACGTAGCTGCCCGTCGAGTTCAGGGTCACCGCGCGCCGACCGGACGCCTCGCCGGCCAGGTCGCCGATCTCCCGGTTCGGTCCGACGACTGTGCCGCCGCCGCCGATCACGCCGTCCTCGGCCTCGTACATGTCGTACGGCATGTTGGCGCCGCGACCGACGAAGAGCGGCCGGTCACTGGTGTTGTTGGCCTGCTTCACCGGCAGCTCGTTGCCGTCCACCGCGAGCACCACCCGGACGGTGTACTTGCCGTTCGCGGCGGTCCAGGTGCCCAGGCTGATCGGGCCGACAGTGGCGCCGGCGTTGATCACGCCGGAGTGCGAGCCGGTCAGGGTACGGACCACGGTGCCGGACTCGTTGAGCACGGTCAGGGTGATGCCGTGCGCACCGGAGGCGGAAGCCTGGTTGCCGGCGTTGCGGATGGAAACGGAGAAGGTCACCGTGTTGCCCGCTGACGGGTTGCCCGGCGACCAGGCGACCGCCGAGGCGACCAGGTCGGAGCTGGCGACCGCGGCGACGACCAACGGGCTGGGGTTGGTGTAGCTGTTGTTGGTGTCGTCCTGCTCGACGACGGTGTTCGACTCGTCGACCTTGGCGCTGAGCGGGTAGCTGCCCGAGTCCCGGGTGCCGATGCTGGCGCTGACAGTGGTCGAGGCACCGGCCGCGAGACCGCCGACCGAGGCCGTCCCCACCCGGGTGGAGCCCAGGTAGAAGTT
The DNA here is from genome assembly GCF_040643355.1 of Micromonospora sp. NPDC047187. Classification (NCBI taxonomy): domain Bacteria; kingdom Bacillati; phylum Actinomycetota; class Actinomycetes; order Micromonosporales; family Micromonosporaceae; genus Micromonospora; species Micromonospora sp. NPDC047187. The sequence continues at coordinate 57,568 of NZ_JBEYUF010000002.1, read as the reverse complement.
GACGTTGGTCGCGCCGGAGGCCGCCGAGCCCGCGTTACGCACCGTCGCGGAGAGCGTGATGGTGCTCGTCTCCACGGGTGCGGACGGGCTGAACGACATGCCGGTCACGGTCAGGTCCGGGTTCGGCGCCGGGGTGCCGAAGACCTGGAACTCGGCCACCTGACCGGCCGGAGCGCCGGTGTTCGAGGCGATCGAGAGCCGTACGTCGGCCGCCGCGCCGGAGACCGGGATGGTCACCGTGTTGCCGCTGCCCGGGTTGAAGGCGTAGTTCGCCGCGCCGACCAGGGTGGTGAAGCTCGACGAGCCCTGGTCCCGGCCGAGCACCGCGATGTTCTGGGTACGCGCGCCCCACGCCGAGTCCGGGTTGAGCTTCACGACGACCTGGCTGAGGCTGGCGTTCGCGCCGAGCTGCACTGTCAGCGTGCTCGGGTTGCCGTTGCCCTCCCAGTAGGTGGCCACGTTGTTGTCGTTGGCGTTGGTGGCCACGAACGTGTGCACGAACCCGGAGGCGCTGATCGGCTTGCCGATCGCCAGGTTGGAACCGGTCGGCGGGTTGCCGGTGCCGGTGCGGGTCACTGTGTTGCTGTTGGCCGACTGGTTGCCGGCCGCGTCCTTGGCCCGCACGTAGTACGACACCGTGGCAGTGGTCGGCTGGCTGTCGGTGTACGTGAGCGTCGAACCGTTGACGCTGCCACGCAGCGCGCCGTTGGCGTAGACGTCGTACCCGGTCACCCCGACGTTGTCGGTCGACGCCGACCAGGCGAGCCGGATCTGCCCGCTGACCGGCTGGGTGTAGGCCAGGTTGCCCGGCACGCTGGGTGCCTGGGTGTCGGTGCTGCCGGTGGCGCCGTACACCTCGACCTCGGACAGTTGGGCGGCCGGCCAACCGGTGTTGCCGGTGACCTGCACGCGTACGTAGCGGGTGCTGGCGGCGGTGAAGCTGACGGTCGCGGTGTTGCCGCTGCTCGGGTTGAAGGTGTAGCCGGCGGACGCCTTCAGGGTGGTGAAGGACGAGCCGTTTGTCGAACCCGACACCGACAGCGTCTGGGTACGGGTCTGCCAGTCCGACGCGGGTGGCAGCTTGAGCACCACCCGGTCCACGCTGACGGTGGCGCCCAGGTCCGCCTGGATCCACTGCGGGAACGCGTTGTTGGCGCTCTCCCAGTAGGTCGACGCGTTGCCGTCGTTGGCGTTGCCCGCCACGTAGTTCTGGTTGTGGCTGCTGGCGGTCATGGTGGCGGAGAGCCCGGCGAGCATTGCCACGCGGGCGGCGGCCGCTGACGGGTCGGCCGCCGGTGCCGCGCTCGCCATCGGGGTGACGACCGGGGCGGTGGCGAGGAGCATCCCGGCGAGCGCGCCGGCGAGCATCCGACGGCGGCCGGTTCGGGCGGTGCGGGGGACGGTGGTGGGCGCGCCGGTTGGCGGCGTGCCTCGTCTGGTGCCGGTCCTGGACATGGGGTCGCTACACCTCTTTCGGGGGTGGGTGTGGGTGCGTTGCCCGGCGACGGGTGCAGGGGTACGCCCGTCGTTCCGCGACAGTTGGGGGCTAGCTGGAGTAGATCTCGAACTCGCTGAGCTGGCCGGCTGGCCAGCCGCTGTTGCCGGTGACGGTCAGCCGCAGGTACCGCTGGGTGGTCGCCGTGAAGGTCACGGTGACCGTGTTGCCGCTGGCCGGGTTGAAGCTGTAGCCGGCGGACGCCTTCAGCGTGCTGAACGTCGAGCCGTTCGTGGAGCCGAGCACCGCCAGCGTCTGCGTACGCGTCTGCCAGGCCGACGAGGGTGGGAGCTTCAGCACGACCCGGGACACCGACCGGTCGGCGCCCAGGTCCACTGTCAACGACTGCGGGAACGCGTTGTTGGCGCTCTCCCAGTAGGTGTTCGCGTTGCCGTCCACCGCGTTGGGAGCGGCGTACACGTCGGAGTGGCTGGTCTCGGTGATCGACCGTCCGGCCGCCAGGTTGCCGCTGGTCGGCGGCGGGGTGGTCGGCGGCGGGGTGGTCGGCGGCGGGGTGGTCTGGGTGCCGCCGTACACCTCGACCTCGGAGAGTTGGGCGGCCGGCCAGCCGGTGTTGCCGGTGACTGTGACCCGGATGTAGCGGCGGTCACCGGAGGGCAGCCCGATCGACACGGTGTTGCCCGTACCGGGCGCGAAGACCCGACCGGCGGACGACGCCAGTGTGGTGTACGACGAGCCGTCGGTGGAGCCGAGCACCGACAGGGTCTGGGTGCGTTGCTCCCAACCGGTGGGCAGCTTGAGCGCCACCCGGTCGACCGACCGGGAAGCGCCCAGGTCGATGGTGACCGACTGGGGGAAGGCGTTGTTGGCGCTCTCCCAGTACGTCGACGCGTTGCCGTCCACCACGTTGGCGGCCGTGTAGCTCTGGTTGGTGCTGGTCGCTGTCGTCGACCGGCCCAGCGCCAGGTTCCCGCTGGTCGGGGGCGGGGTGGTGGGCGGTGGGGTGGTGGGCGGCGGGGTGGTGGGCGGTGGGGTCGTCGGTGGCGGCGAGGTGGGTCCGCCGCCCCACTGGGGGTTCGGCCACGGGCCGCAGTACGGGGTCGGGGTGTACCAGCCGGAGTTGCCGGAGCCCTGGGTGATCTGGAAGCCGGCGCCCACGCAGTTGTGCATGGGGTTGCTCTGCGCGATGTTTGTGGCCCGCACGTTGGTGAACGACACCTGGCTGTTCGCCTGCACCTGGAGCGCGTACGTGCCGGCGCCGTCGATCCGTACGTTGTTGAGGTTGATCCCGTTGGTCTGGCCCTCGATCCAGTGCAGCGCCGCGTACGAGCTGTCCAGGATGTCGGTGTCGGTGATGTTGATGGTGGGGTTCTGGAACGCCTCGTTGAGCGCGGAGAACCAGATCGCCCCGACACCGAAGTTCCAGTTGTAGTCCGAGTTGCCGTTACGGATCAACGTGTTCCGGGCGATCGTCCAGGTGCCCTGGACTCCGGTGGCGCCCTGCACGCCGGGATAGCGGTTCGCGACGTGGATGCCGCCGCCGTTGGTCAGCGAGTCGGCAGTCACGTTGTCGGTGATCTTGATGTCCCGACCGCCGTAGCTGACCAGGTGGTTCGCCAGCAGGGTCACCCCGATGGTGTTGCGGGTGAAGGAGTTGTTGACGTTCGGCACGCTCTGCGCCCACATCGCCAACGCGTCGTCGCCGGTGTTGCGGACGAACGTGTTGGTCACCGTCGAGTTGGTGACGCCGGTGTGGAAGTTCACCCCGTCCGCGGTCTGGTCCAGGATCCGGCTGTTGCGGATGGTGAAGTTGTCCATCGGGCCGTCCATCCACGCCCCGACCTTGGTGTTCTCCAGCCATAGGTTGTCCACCACCGAGTCGGTCATCGCCCCGCCCAGGGCGTTGACCTGGTCGTCGTCGACCCGTTCCCGGATGTCGCCGATGATGGCGAAGTCCCGCAGTGTGACGTTGCGGCTGGGCCCGTTCGCCTCGTGGGCGCGGACCGGGCCGGTGTAGCCGCCACCGGGGACGTACTTGCCGTAGATGCCGACGGACCGGTGTCGCTCGGTGGGGTGCCGGCCGCCGAGCACCGAATACCAGGGCCCCGCGCCGCGCAGTGTCACCCCGTCGACCACCACGTGATCCCAGAGGGTGAAGGTGCCGGTCGGGATCCAGACCGCCCGGCCCTGGGCCTTGCCGGCGTCGACCGCCGCCTGGAACTTCGCCGTCGAGTCGGTCGCGCCGCTCGGGTCGGCACCGAAGTCGGTGACCACGTCGAGCACACCGGAGGGCTTCGTGATCGCCGGGGCGACCAGCTCGAAGTCGGCCAGGTCGATGGTGAACGTGGGCGACTGCGCGGTCGAGGAGACCTGGAACCGGATTTTCGTCCCGGCCGGCTGGGTGCTGCCGAACAGCGCCCGGGTCTCGTCGTAGAAGTGGTGCGGGTTGGTGTCGCCCGGGTTGTTGTTGAACGGGTATCCGCCGTAGTACCAGCCGTACCTCGACGTCACCGGGACCGACCTCAGCAGCGCCCCGTTGGCCCGCAGGTCGATGGCGGCGTCCCGGCCGGTGCCGGCCGGGCTGTCCGGCAGGCTGTAGCGGAAGGTGACAGCGTTGGCCGGGGCGGTGAGGGTGAACTCGACGTACTCGCCGACGGCGTCGAGGGTGACCGCCTCCCGGCCGGACGCCTCGGACGGCAGCGTGCCGTAGCGCCGGTCCGGGCCGATCTTCGTGCCGTTGTGGGCGGTCTCCTCCGCCTCCTGCTCGACGAACGGAACGGTGGCGCCCCGGTTGGGGATGTCGAAGGGGGACAACCCCGCCGCCGAGGCCGGGGTCGCGGTGCCGGTGACCGCGAGGACGGTGACCGAGGTGGCGGCGAGCAGGGTGGCGGCGATGGCGGCCGACAGTGCCCGGGCCGGGTGTCGAAGGTGGTGCGGGGTGCCGGTGGTGTGGTTGGCCATGAGCTGCGCTCTCCCTTTCGTCAGGCAGGCCAGATCCCCCCGTGTCGGTGCGGTGTCGCGCGTCCCCTCGGTTCTCCTTTCTTGGGTGGCGTGGTGCCGGCGGCCGGGACGGGCCGCCGGCACCACGGCGTGCGGAGTCAGGTCAGGCCGGGCCGTCCGCCCCGAGCGGCCCGTCGGTGGATTCGGCGGTACGCAGCCAGACCGCGATGTCGGACGGCAGCAACCCGTCGTCGAGCGGCCCGCTGGCCAGCAGCAACTCCCCCTGAGCTGGCATCGGCACCGGCGCGGCGGACAGGTTGACCAGGCAGGTGAAGCCACCGCCGCGGCTGAACGCCAGCACCCCGCCCGGGGCGGGCAACCAGGTCAGCTCGCCGTCACCGAGCGCCGGGTCGGCCTTTCGGGCCTGGATCGCCGCCCGGTACAGCTCCAGCATCGAGGCCGAGTCGCCGGTCTGCGCGCTGGCTGTCCGGTCCTTCCAGTCGGCCGGCTGCGGCAGCCAGGGCGCCACGGCACCCTCGGGGCTGAACTCGAACGGCGGCTCGTCCCCGGCCCACGGCAGCGGTACGCGGCAGCCGTCCCGACCGGGGTCGATTCGGCCGGACCGCTCCCACATGGGGTCCTGCCGCATCGCGTACGGGATGTCCTCGACCTCGTAGAGGCCCAGCTCCTCGCCCTGGTAGATGTAGGCCGCACCGGGCAGCGACAACGAGAGCAGCGCGGCGGCGCGGGCCCGGCGGGTGCCCAGCTCCAGGTCGGTGGGGGTGCCCTCGCGTTTGGCGGCGAAGCTGAACCGGGTGTCCGCGCGACCGTAGCGGGTGACGTGCCGGGTGACGTCGTGGTTCGAGAGCACCCAGGTGGCCGGCGCGTTGACCGGCGCGTGCGCGCTCAGCGTCCCGTCGATGCTCTCCCGCAGCGCCGCGGCGTCCCAGGCGCAGCCGAGGAAGTCGAAGTTGAACGCGGCGTGCAGCTCGTCCGGGCGCAGGTAGTTGGCGAACCGCTGCCGGTCCGGCAGCCACACCTCACCGATCAGCGCCCGGTCGGCGTACTCGTCGGCGACCCGACGCCAGCCCCGGTAGATGTCGTGCACCCCGTCGAGGTCGTGGAACGGGTGCGGCTGGTCCTCGCGGACCTCGGGCAGCGTCCCGTCCTTGACCAGGAGCCCGGCCGAGTCGATCCGGATGCCGTCCACGCCCCTGTCGAACCAGAACCGCAGGATGTTCTCGAACTCCTCCCGCACCCGGGGGTGGTCCCAGTTGAAGTCCGGCTGCTGGGGGGCGAACAGGTGCAGGTACCAGTCGCCGGGGGTGCCGTCCGGGTTGGTGGTGCGGGTCCAGGTCTCGCCGCCGAACTCGCCGACCCAGTCGGTGGGTCGTTCGTCGCCGTTGGGGCCACGGCCGGGTCGGAACCAGAAAAGGTCCCGTTCTGGCGCGCCGGGGCCCCCGGCGAGCGCGGCCTGAAACCAGGGGTGGGCGTCGGAGCAGTGGTTGGGCACCACGTCGACGATGGTCCGGATGCCCAGCGCGTGCGCCTCCGCGATCAGCGCCTCGACCTCGGCCAGGGTGCCGAAGACCGGGTCGATGTCGCGGTAGTCGGAGACGTCGTAGCCGGCGTCGGCCATCGGGGACGGGTACCAGGGGCTGAACCAGATCGCGTCGACGCCGAGCGCGGACAGGTGGTTCAGCCGGGACCGGATGCCGGCGATGTCGCCGATGCCGTCGCCGTTACCGTCGGCGAAGCTCCGGGGATACACCTGGTAGATCACGGCTCCACGCCACCACGGACTTCTGTCAGCTGTGGACACGAGCACCTGCTTTCTGCGTCAGTACGTCGGCGGGTTCGCCGGACCTGGTTATGTGTCGGGCGAACGGTCGTTGTTCGCCGCGCGGGAGGACCGGTGGTCGCTATCCCTTGATGCTGCCCGTGGTCAGACCGGACATGATGTTCCGCTGGAAGATCAGGAAGATGATGACGGTCGGGATCGCGGCGATGACCGACGCGGCGATCACCACGTTCATCGGCGTGCCACCCGCGAAGGCGTAGATGCCGACGCTGACCGTCCGGGTCTCGGGCGACGGCATGACCAGCTTCGGCCAGAGGAAGTCCTTCCAGACCGCCGTCACGGCGAAGATGGAGACGACGCCGAGGATGGGACGCGACAGCGGCAGGATGATCGACCAGAGCGTGCGCAGCGACGTCGCCCCGTCCATCAGGGCCGCCGCCATCAGCTCCTCGGGGATCGAGTCGAAGAACCGCTTCAACAGGAAGATGTTGAACGCGTTGGCGACCAGGGGCAACCAGATCGCGAACGGTGAGTCCAGCAGGTTGATGTGCACGATCGGCAGGTCGATCACCGTCACGTACTGCGGAACGATGAGGACCATCGCCGGGATCATCAGCGTTCCCAGCATCAGGGCGAGGATCACGTTGCCGAAGATCGGTCGAAGCTTTGACAGCGAGTACGCGGCGGCGGTGTCGAAGACCAGTTGGAACAGCACTGCGCCGATGGCGTAGTAGAAGGTGTTGAAGAGCAGCTTGGCGAGGGCCAGGTTGTTCCACGCGTCGATGTAGTTCTGCGGCTGCGGATCCTTCGGGAACAGCGACGGTGGGGTCTGCGCGATCTCCTGGCCGGACTTGAGCGCGCCGGTGACCATCCAGTAGAGCGGCCCGAGGAAGACGAGCGTGAACCCCGCCACCACCACCACCAGCAGCGTCCAGTAGATGACCCGGCCGCGCCCCCGGCTGAGCTGGGATTGGGAGATGAGGGTCCGGGTTCCGGAATCCTGTGCCATTCCTCGCCGTCCTAGTCCTGTTTCGCAGTCAGCCGCACGTACACGGCGGAGAAGCCGGCCAGCACCACGAGCATGATCACGCCCAGGGCGGCGGCGCCGTTGAGGTCGTTCTGGAAGAACCCGTGCTGGTAGATGAGGTACGCCACCGAGGTCGCCGAGTCCTCCGCGCCCGCACCGTTGGCGAGGATCAGTGGCTCGATGAAGAGCTGCATGGTGGCGACGATCTGCAACATCGCCAGGAGCGCGAGGATCAACCGGGTCTGCGGGATCGTCACGTGGACGATCCGGCGCCAGATCCCGGCGCCGTCGAGCTCGGCGGCCTCGTACAGCTCACCGGGGATGTTCTGCAACGACGCCAGGTAGATCAGCACCGCGCCGCCCATGTTCATCCAGGTCGATGCGAGCACCATCGCCGGCATCGTCATCTCGGGTGACTGCATCCACTGCGAGGTGGGCAGGTGCAGCGCCTTGAGGATCGCGTTGAAGAGCCCGGCCTCGCTCGGGTCGTACGCGTAGAACTTGAAGAGGAACAGCGCGGAGGCCGGCGGCAGCATCACCGGCAGGTAGACCAGGATCCGCAGGTACCCCTTGGCGTGGCGGAACTCGTTGAGCAGGATCGCCACGAAGAACGGCACCACGTACCCGAGGGCCAGTGCCAGGACGGTGAAGTAGAAGGTGTTCTGCCAGGCCGTCCAGAAGCTGGGGTCGGCGATGATGCGGGAGTAGTTGTCCCAGCCCACCCAGGTGGTCTCGCCGCGCCGGGTCCGCTGGAAGCTCATGATGATGCCGCGGACCATCGGGTACCAGGAGAAGACGACGAAGCAGAGCACCGCTCCGATCAGGAACGCGTGACCGGTGAGGTTGTCCCGTACCTTGCGGCCGAGGCTGGTGCGCTGCGGCCTCGCCGAGTACGGCGACGGCGGGCGGCCCGGTTTCCTGGGGGTCTCCGGGACGGTGGTGATCGCCAAGGCAACTCCTGGGTGAGTCGGTGACGTCGAGATGTGGCGCGAGTGGCGTGGGGGTCGGGTCGGCGTCCCGACCCCCACACGATCGGTCAGCTCTCGGCGGCGAGGAGCTGGTTGACCTTCTCCTCGGCGGTCTTGAGCAGTGCGTCGATGTTCGAGTTCGGGTTGGTCAGCACACCCGACATCGCGGCGTCGAGCACCGCGTAGACGGCCTGGGCGTTGCGCGGCTCACCCTTGATCGGAACCGGGGTCGCCTCGAAGAGCGCGAAGTTCGCCGTGTCGACGTTCGCGTTCGCCTTACGCAGCTCCAGCTCCTGCTTCTGGGCGTCACTGCCGTTGGCGAAGAGCAGCGGCTGGGGCAGACCCACCGGGTAGTTCTGCGGCTTGGCCCGCACGTAGTCGAACTGGCCCTTGCCCGGGGTGAGCTTCTGGTACGCGATCCACTTCAGACCGGCCTTGACCTGCTCGGGAGTGAGGTCCTTCTTGAAGAAGTAGCCCTCGCCACCACCGAGCGTCCCCTTCGCCGCGCCGTCCTGGCCGGGCAGCGGGGCCATCGCCCAGTCCTGGAACTTTCCCTGGAACTGGCTGACGATCGCCTGGGTGGCGTCCGGCGCGCCGATGAACATGCCGACCTTGCCCGCGCCGGCGTTCGTCAGCAGGTCGCCCCACTGGAGCAGCTGACGGGCGCCCATGCTGTTGTCGCCGTACCGCATGTCCTTGAGGTTCTGCAGGACCTGCTTGCCCATGGCGTTGTTGAAGTCGGCCTTCTTGCCGTCCTCGGTCAGCACCTGGCCACCCTGCGAGTAGAGCAGGGAGGTGAAGTGCCAGCCGCCGGTGTTGCCGGCGCTGTACTCCGAGTAGCCGGCGATGCCGTTGCCGAGCGCGGAGATCTTCTTGGCGGCGGCACGGACGTCGGCCCAGGTCTTGGGCGGGTTGTTCACGTCCAGCCCGGCCTGCTGGAACAGGGCCTTGTTGTAGACCAGGCCCATCGAGTAGTTCTTCACCGGAACGGCGTAGAGCTTGCCGCCGTCGGTGAAGACCTCCTTGAGCGCCGGGTCGACGCTGTCCCAGGTTGAGATCGCGTCCTTGTTGACGTGCGGGCCGATGTCCATCGCCTGACCGGAGTCGAGCACCTGCTGGAGATCGGTCATGTATCCGTAGAAGACGTCGGTCACGGTGCCGCCGGCGAGGCGGGCGGTGAAGTCCGGCGGGTTGTTGCACTGCTCGCCGACGCTGACGCTCTTGATGGTGATGTCCGGGTTCTGCTTCTGGAACTCGGCGACGTCGTCGTTCCAGTTCTTCAACAGCTCTTTCTGCGCGCCGACCGGCTGGCAGTCGACCGTGATGGTGACCTTGCCGTTGGCGTTCGAGCCCTTGTCGTCGCTCTTCGTGGAGCACGCCGTGAGGCTGAGCCCCAGGCCGGCCACGAGCGCAACCGCCGCAGCCTTTCGGTGTTGCGGTACGGACATCTGTCCATCCCTTCGGGAACGGGTGTCTCCAATGACCTTCGCTGATCTGCGGTGATACGACCTGACGCCCAGTAGCTGCGTCGGAGCCAGGTGTGAGTGGAGCCACTGTAGCGAGGCCGACTCATTTCGGCAAGGTATCGACCCTGTTCCGAAAGGACACGACGTGATGACGACAGATGTTGGCAAGCCGCTGAAAGCAGCCCGATTTGACGGCTATTGATCGCTTATGACCGGCCATTCGGACCGGTCGATGCTGACGATGGTGAGCAACGACGAAAACGGCCGCCGACCGCGAGAGGCGGTCGACGGCCGAAGCGTCGTTCGGTGTGGCGCCTAGCGGCCAGGGGCGGGCGCGGTGGAGCCCCGCACCACCAACTCCGGCTCGAACAGCAGCTCGTCCTGAAGGACACCGGCACCCTCGATCTGGGTGACCAGCAGATCCACGGCGGCCTGCCCCATCGTCTCGATCGGTTGCCGCACTGTGGTCAACGGCGGATCGGTGCACGTCATGAAGGCGGAGTCGTCGAAACCCACCACCGACACGTCGGCCGGAACCGAACGGCCCAGCCGGCGGGCCGCCCGAATCGTGCCCAGCGCGAGCACGTCGCTGGCGCAGATGATGCCGGTCACGCCCCGCTCGACCAACTTCGTCGCGGCGACCCGCGCACCCTCCATCGAGAAGCTGGAACGCTCGACGCACTCGGCGTCGCCCTCGTCCCAGCCGGCAGCCTGGACCATCGCGTCGAGCTTGCGCCGCGACGGCACATGCCCCTCCGGGCCGAGCACCATGCCGATCCGTTCGTGCCCGAGCGAGCGCAGGTGCCCGTACGCCTGCTCCACCGCCACCGCGTCGTCGGTGGAGACGCGGGGAAAACCCAGCTCGTCCACACCGGCGTTGACCAGCACGACCGGAAGCCCACGGTCGGTCAGCCGACGGTAGTGGTCGTGTCGGGCGTCGGCGAGCGCGTACGAGCCACCGGCGAAGATCACCCCGGAGACCTGGTGGTCGAGGAGCATCTCCACGTAGTCCATTTCGGAGACCCCACCGATGGTCCGGGCACAGAGCGCAGGGGTGTAGCCGCGCTGAGCGAGGGTGCCGGTGACGACCTCGGCCAGCGCCGGGAAGATCGGGTTCTGCAACTCGGGCAGCACCAGCCCGACCAGCCGGGCGCGTTCGCCGCGCAGCTTGGTCGGCCGCTCGTAACCGAGCACGTCCAGTGCCGTCAGCACGGCGGTGCGGGTCGCCTCGGAGACCCCGTCGCGGCCGTTGAGCACCCGGCTGACGGTGGCCTCGCTGACGCCCGCCTTCTTGGCAACTTCAGTCAACCGCTTGGTCACGGTCGCAATCGTACGTCACCTGGATGAAAGAAATGAACAGCAAATTGCCGGCGTTTGTCGGCGCACTGCTTGATCGTCACGCGGAGCCGGGGTCAGGACAGGTCGCGCAGGGCGGTTTCGATGGCCCGGTGAAAGGTCGGGTACGCGTAGATCATGTGCCGGAGCTGACTCAGCGGCACCGCCGCGTGCACCGCCACCACCAGCGCGGACAGCACCTCGCCACCGGCCGGACCGGCCGAGGTGGCACCGATCAGCACGCCCTGGTCGGCGTCCGCCACGAGCTTGATGAAACCGTCGTCGCCGACCCGGTGGATCCAGCCGCGGGTGGAGCTGCTGAGCTTGGTGAAACCCACCTGCACGTTGATGCCGCGTTCGCGGGCCTGCTGTTCGGTGAGCCCGACCGCGCCGATCTCGGGATCGGTGAACGTCACCCGGGGCAGCGCGCGGTAGTCGGCTCGCGGAACGGTGCCGGCCGACCCGCTCGACCCGCTGGCGGCCAGCGAGCTGGATGCGCCCATCGCGCCGCCGACCACGCTGGAGGTGCCGCTGGCGTCCGCCCCCGCCTTCGCCTGCCGGGCACGGGCCAGGATGTCGGCGATCACGATCCCCGCCTGGTACATGGCGATGTGCGTGAAGGCGCCCTCGCCGGTGATGTCGCCGACCGCCCAGAGGTGGTCGGTGACGTGCAGACGGTCGTCGACCGGGAGGTAACGCTGGCTGGCGTCCAGGCCGATCGTGTCCAGGCCCAGCTCGCTCAGGTGTGCCTTGCGCCCGGTCACCACCAGCAGCCGGTCGGCGGTGAACTCCGCGCCGCCGCCACCGCGCAGGGTGAACCTGGTCCCGTCGTGTTCGACCCGTTCGGCGCGTACCCCGGTGTGGATCTCCACGCCGTCGGCGCGCAGCGCCGCCGCGGCGACCTCGGACGCCTCGGGTTCCTCGACGGCCAGCACCCGGTCGAGCGCCTCGACCACTGTGACCCGGACCCCGAAGCGGGCGAAGACCTGCGCCAACTCCAGGCCGATCGCGCCGCCACCCAGCACGAGCAGCGACTCCGGCAGCTCCTCGACCTCGATCGCCTGGTGGTTGGTCCAGTACGGCGTGTCGGCCAGGCCGTCGATCGGCGGCACCGACGGACGGGTGCCGGTGCCCAGCACCACCCCGTGCCGGGCCTCGAACACCTGGTCACCGACGCGGACCCGACGCGGACCGTCGAGCCTGCCGCTGCCCCGCACGAGCCGGCCGCCCTTGCCGACGAACCGCTCCGCCGCGACCGTGTCGTCCCAGGTGTCGGTGGCTTCCTCGCGGATCCGCTTCGCCACCGGCGCCCAGTCCGGCTGGACCTGCGCCGTTCCGGCGAGCCCGTCGACCCGGCGAGCCTCGGCGAGCGCGTTGGCGGCTCTGATCATCATCTTGCTCGGGATGCAGCCCCAGTACGGGCACTCCCCGCCGACGAGATCCCGTTCGACGCCGACGACGTTCAGGCCGGCCTCGGCAAGTCGCTCGGCCACCTCCTCGCCGCCGACCCCGAGCCCGACCACGACCACATCCACCAGCTCCGGATCCGCCACACCGAACAGCATCCCCCAGCGACACCACCCCAACCACCGGGGTCGGCGGAAAAGTCGGCGCGCGCACCGACCCGGACGCCTACCGTGGCCGGATGCACGCACGCTTCGCTCCGGTCCAGGACTGCTTCCACGACCTGCTCGCCTCCGGTCGGGAAACCGGCGCAGCCCTGACCATCTGGTACGACGGGCAGCCGGTCGTGGACCTGACCGGCGGCTCCCGCCGCGGCCACGGGCCGGGCGGCGAGCCGTGGCTGCCGGACACGCTGGTGAACGTCTACTCGGTCGGCAAGCCGGTGGCAGCGCTCTGCCTGTTGCTGCTCGTCGACCGGGGAACCGTCGATCTCGACGCACCCGTGGACCGGTACTGGCCGGAGTTCCGCACTCCCGCCACAGTGCGTCAGGTGTTGTCGCACACCGCCGGACTGCCGGCCTTTCCGGTGCCGCGACCGGCCGCCGCGATCGCCGACTGGGCGCTGCTCATCGGCGACCTGGCCGCCGCCGACCCCGAGTGGTCGCCGGGCTCGGTCGCCGGGGAACACGCCTGGACGTACGGGCACCTGGTGGGCGAGCTGGTCCGCCGCGTCGACGGACGGTCGGTGGGCCGGTTCCTGGCCGAGGAGATCGCCGACCGGTGGCAACTCGACCTCGGCTTCGGGTTGACCGAGGCGGACCAGTTGCGGTGCGCGGACCTGCGGTACGGCGACCCGCAGTGGCCGACCCGAATGCTCGGCGAGCCCGGCTCGCCACGGGCGCGGGCGATGGGCAACCCGGCCGGCGGGCTGGACCTGGCCGTGCTGAACAGCCCGATGTGGCGGGGCGCGGAGGTGCCAGCGGTCAACCTGCACGCCACAGCGTCCAGCCTGGCCCGGCTCTACGCCGGCCTCCTGGCCGGTGGTGTCCTGGACGGGGTTCGGCTGTTCAGCCCGGAGCTGGTGGCGGAGGCGACCCGGGTCCAGTACGACGGGCCGGACCTGGTGCTGGACCGCGACGCCCACTGGACCCTGGGCATGCAGTGGGAGCCGGACGGCAGCTGGGGCATGGGTGGCATCGGCGGCAGCAGCGCGTGGGCCGACCCCGAGCGCGGCTACATCTTCGCGTACGCCACTGCGCACCTCGCCGAGCACGACCGGGTGGACGAACTGGTCGAGGCGTTGCACTCGGTGCTCTGATCAGCGCAGCCAGACGGGGTCGGTGTCCGGTACCGAGAGGGGCGGTGGGTAGTCGAGCGTCTGGCGCAGGGCCTCGGGCAGCCGCCACGGTTGGTGGATGGCCTTGCCCTGCACCCCCGCCAGCTCCGGCACCCACCGGCGCACGTAGTCGCCGTCCGGGTCGTACCGTTCGGCCTGCCGGACCGGGTTGAACCCCCGGTAGGGCTTCGTGTCGTTGCCGGTGCCGGCGACCCACTGCCAGTTGCCGGAGTTGTTCGCCACGTCCCCGTCGAGCAGCCAGCGGAAGAACACCGCCACTCCGGACCGCCAGTCCTGCCCGAGGTGTTTGGTCAGGTAGCCGGCGGTGATCAGCCGGGCCCGGTTGTGCATCCAGCCCTGTGCCAGCATCTGCCGCATCCCGGCGTCGACGATCGGCATTCCGGTGCGTCCCTCGGTCCAGGCCGCCAAGGCGTCGTCGTCGTAGCGCCACTGCTCGGTGGCGCCCCGCCGGTACGCCGTTGTCGAGATCTCCGGGAAGGCTGCGGTGACCTGGTAGTAGAAGTCCCGCCAGCAGAGCTGCCTGACGAACGGGCCGGACCGGTCGCCGGCGCGGTTCGCCACCGCCAGCGGCGAAACGCAGCCGAAGCGCAGGTACGGGCTGAGCCGGGACGTGTCGTCGCCGGCCATGTCGTCGTGCTGATCGCCGTACCGGGTCAGGTCGGGCAGCCAGTCGGTGAGCCGCTGCCGGGCGATCCGCTCACCACCGCTGGCCGCGTCGGGTGAGTCGCCGGCCGGCAGCGCCGACAGCCGACCCACGCGTACCCGATCGGGCAGCGCGATCCGGCGCGGCGCGGCCAACTCCTCGCGCCACCGGTTCGCCGCCCAGGCCCTGTGGTACGGGCTGAACACCCGGTAGTGGTCGCCGCCGCCACCGGGCCGCAACGCGCCCGGCTCGACCACTGTCAACCCGGGAAACAGTCGCAGGTGCAGCCGGTGCCGCTCGCACTCGGCGCGTAGTCGCCGCTCCCGACGGACGGCGTAGTGGCTGACGTCGGCCGACAGCGCGACGGCGGTGGCCCCGACCTCGCCGGCCAGCCGGATCGTCTCGGCCGCCGGGTCGCCGTGCCGGACCACCAGGTCGCCACCACGCTCACGGAGTTGGTCGCGCAGGTCGGCGAGGGCCTGGTGCAGGAAGCGGGTGCGGTTGGCGGAGAGGTCGGCCAGCGCCGGGTCGAGCACGTACAGCGGCACCACCTGGTCGAAGGCCGCACAGGTGGTGGCCAGCGCCGGGTGGTCGTGCACCCGCAGGTCGCGGGTGAGGAGCACGATCGCCGTGCTCGCGGTCACCGGCTCTCCGGCTGGATGGTCGGCCCGGGGATGACGACCGGGGTACCGGTCGGGCTGAGCAGGGCCCGCGCGGCCACCGCCATCCGTCGCCGCTGCGACACCAGGGCCCGCCGGACGAAGACGTCGTAGTCCTGCGCGGCCACCTCGTCGAGGATGCCGCCGTAGAGGGCGTACGCGGTGCGCATGCAGGCCTGCGAGGCGGGCGCCAGCATGGTGATGCCTGGTGCTGCGGCGGCGTAGTGCGCCTGGGCGCGGGTCACCTCGTACTCGATCAGCTCGCGGATCCGGGCTGTGACGCGGCCCCGGGCGCGGGCCTCGACCAACTCCTCGCGGGTGACCCCGAACTTCGCCATGTCCTCGTCCGGCAGGTAGGTGCGGTCCCGGTCGAGGTCCTCGGCGACGTCCCGGATGAAGTTGGTGAGCTGGAAGGCGAAGCCGAGTTGTCGGGCCGGCTCCCGGGCCGCCACCGGGTCGGAGGTGCCCAGGATCGGCAGCATCATGGTGCCGATGACCGCCGCCGAGCCCTCCATGTAGTCGAGCAGGTGGTCGTAGGTCGGGTACGCGGTGACGGTCAGGTCCATCGCCATGCTCTTCAGAAACGACGCAAAGTCGTCCCGGTCGAGATCGAAGACGGCGATCGTGTGCAGCACTGCCGGCAACAGTGGGTCGTCGACCGGCGCACCGTGCAGACCCGCCACGAACTGGCTGGCCCAGTAGTCCAGCAGGGCGGCCCGCTCGGCCGGCGGCAGGTCCTCGGTGCGGTCGACGATCTCGTCCGCGTACCGCGTGAACCCGTAGAGGGCGTGCACATGTCGTCGTTTCCAAGCGGGGAGCAGGCGGGTGGCGAGATAGTAGGTGCGGCCGTGGCGTTTGTGCAGCTCACGGCACCGGTCATAGGCAGCGGTGAGATCAGTTTCCACCGGCCCTCCTCCATTTTTCGACGCACCAATCGACGCAACTCGTACCCTAGGGTACGCTCAGCCGCATGGCCAACGACGCAGTTGCGGGCAACGTGACCCGCGTGGCGCCGACAGGGCCGGGGGACGGGGACGATCCGGTCCGCGCCGTTCTGGCTGCTTATACCCACGATCTGGTCACGGCTGTCGACGAGACCCTGGACGCCTTCCTCACCGCCGAGGTCGACACCCTCAACGACATCGACTCGTCGATGGGCAGCTTCGCCGCCACCGCGCGGGAGGCCGTCCTGACCGGCGGCAAGCGGATCCGCTCCACGTTCGCCTACTGGGGGTGGCGCGGGGCCGTCGGTGGCACCGCGCCGCTACCACCCGTGCTGCCCGCGCTGGCCGCGCTGGAGTTGCTGCACACCTTCGCGCTGGTGCACGACGACGTGATGGACGCGTCCACCACCCGCCGCGGCCGGCCCACCGCGCACGTCGCGCTCGCCGAACAGCACGTCGCCGCCGGCCACCGAGGTGATCCCGGCCGGTTCGGGGAGGCCGTCGCCGTGCTCATCGGCGACCTCTGCATGGTCTGGGCCGACCAGTTGCTTTCCCACGCCTCGGTGCCGTCGACGCGACTCTTCGAGGTGCGCCGCTGCTACGACCAGATGCGGGTCGAGACGGTCGCCGGGCAGTATCTGGACGTGCTCGGCGAGAACGACCCGGAGAGCTGGTCGGTCGACCGGGCACTACGGGTGGCCCGCTACAAGACCGCCAGCTACACCGTCCAGCGACCACTGCTCTTCGGCGCCTGCCTGGCCGGGGTGCCCGCCGACGACCCGCTGGTCTCCGCGTACACCCGCTACGGCCTGGCTGTCGGCGAAGCGTTCCAGCTCCGCGACGACCTGCTCGGCGTCTACGGCGACCCGGCGGCGACCGGCAAGCCGGCCGGGGACGACCTCCGCACCGGCAAGCCGACCACGCTGCTCATGCTGGCCCGTGAGCTGGCCACGCCGGCACAGCTCACGGCGTTGGAGCGGGCCGCCGACGGATCGGTCGACACGCTCGCCGAACTGGTCGCCGAGACCGGCGCGGTGACCCGGGTGGAGCAGATGATCGCCGAGCGGGTCAGCGACGCGCTGGCCGCGCTCGACGCCGCGCCCGTGGACCAGACGGCGCGGACCGCGTTGACCGGGCTGGCCACCGCCGCTGCCAACCGGCGGGCCTGAAGAGCGACTTGAGCGAGGAGGTGGTCACGTGCGGACGGTGACAGGACGGACGGACCGGGTGGTGGTCGTCGGGGCCGGGCTGGGCGGGCTCGCCTGCGCGTTGCACCTGGCCGGTAGCGGTCGACAGGTGACGGTGCTGGAGCGCGAGCCGGTGCCCGGCGGGCGGGCCGGACGCCTCGGCGTGGACGGCTACGAGTTCGACACCGGCCCGACAGTGCTCACCATGCCCGACCTGATCGCCGAGGCGCTCGGCGCGGTCGGCGAGGAGCTGCACGACTGGCTGGACCTGACCCCGCTCGACCCCGCCTACCGGGCGTACTACCCGGACGGCTCGACCCTCGACGTGCTCACCGACACCACCCGGATGGCGGCCGAGATCTCCCGGGTCTGCGGGCCTCGGGAGGCCGACGGCTACCTTCGGTTCGTCGAGTACGCGCGGGAGCTGTGGCGGCTGGAGCGCACCGACTTCATCGAGCGCAACTTGGACGCGCCCACCGACCTGATCACCGGCAACCTGCTCAAGCTGCTCAGCGGCGGGGCCTTCCGACGCCTCCAAACGAAGATCAACCAGTTCTTCCGGGACCCGCGTACCCAGCGGATCTTCTCCTTCCAGGCGATGTACGCCGGCCTCGCGCCGCACGACGCGCTGGCCATCTACGCGGTCATCGCGTACCTCGACTCGGTGGCCGGGGTCTACTTCCCACGCGGCGGCATCCACGCGGTCTCCAGGGCGATGGCCGGCGCGGCCGAGAAGCACGGCGTGCAGATCCGGTACGACACCACCGTGACCCGGGTGGAGACCGTGAACGGCCGCGCCACCGGCGTGCTCACCGCCGACGGCGACCTGGTGCCGGCGGACGTGGTGGTGCTCAACCCCGACCTGCCGGTCGCCTACCGGGACCTGCTCCCCGCCGCGCCGCAGCGCCGGCTCACCTACTCGCCGTCCTGCGTCGTTCTGCACGTCGGCTCCCGACAGGCCTATGCGAAGATCGCCCATCACAACATCCATTTCGGACGCGCGTGGAAGGGCACCTTCGATGAGGTCATCCGACGGGGTGAGCTGATGACCGATCCGTCGCTGCTGGTGACCAACCCGAGCCGGACCGACCCCGCGGTGGCCCCGCCGGACCGACACACCTACTACGTGCTCGCCCCGGTGCCCAACCTGCACCGGGCGCCGTTCGAGTGGCGCGGTGACCTGACCCAGCGCTACACCGACCAGCTGATCGGCACCCTGGAGGAGCGCGGCTACGTCGGCTTCGGCGCCGGGGTCGAGGTGCTCCGGGCGATCACCCCCGCCGAGTGGGAGGAGCAGGGGATGGCCGCCGGCACCCCGTTCGCCGCCGCGCACACCCTCTTCCAGACCGGCCCGTTCCGCCCGTCCAACCTGCACCGCGACCTGCCGAACGTGGTCTTCGTCGGCTCCGGGACCCAACCCGGCGTCGGCGTACCGATGGTGCTCATCTCCGGCAAGCTCGCCGCCGGCCGGATCACCGGGGAAGGCCGATGAGCAGTCGTGAGAAGCACCTCGTCGAGCTCGTCGACGAGGCCGGCACTGCCCACGGCGAGACGACCGTCGCGGCCGCGCACCAACCACCGGGGCAGCTGCACCGGGCCTTCTCGGTGTTGCTGGTGGACCCGGACGGCCAGGTGCTGCTCCAGCGCCGAGCCGCCGTGAAGACCCGGTTCCCGCTGCGCTGGGCCAACTCCTGCTGCGGCCACCCCCAGCCTGGCGAGTCGCTCGCCGAGGCGGCCAACCGACGGCTGAGCGAGGAGCTGGGCGCGGGCCCGGTCGAGCTGACCGAGGTCGGCATCTACGTCTACTACGCCGAGGACCCGGCGACCGGTCGGGTCGAGTTCGAGTACGACCACGTACTGCGAGGCGAGTTCCTGCCCCACGCTCCGCTACTGCCCGACCCGGACGAGGTGGCTGAGCTGCGGTGGGCCGACCCCGCCGCGCTGGAGGCCGAGTTGAAGATCGATCCCCGGTCGTACGCGCCCTGGCTGGGCGGGGTGGTGAACCGCTTGCTACGCCCCGCGGAGCCCCGGTCGGGCGCAACCGGCCCGGCCATGACGCCGCCCGGATCGTCGGCGGATGACACGGCGGAGCGGTCGGGTGGTCGATGAGGCGCTGAGCGCGGGCGCTGTCGCACGTCGGTTGGGGGTCGCGGTGACGACCCTCCGCACCTGGCACCAGCGCTACGGGCTCGGGCCCAGCGAACACGTCCCCGGTCACCACCGCCGGTACACACCCACCGACCTGGCCCGTCTCGAGATCATGCGACGGCTCACCGCCGAGGGGGTGAGCCCCGCTGAGGCGGCCCGTTGGGCCCGCCAGGCACCGGACCCGATGCCCAACGGCACCGGCACCGTCGCCCCCGCCCGGATCCACCCCACCGGCCGTGACGGCGGCGGCTCCATCCCGGTCGGCCGTGCCGGTCCGGCGGCCCGCGGCCTGGCCCGGGCCGCCATGCGACTGGACGCGGCGGTGATCAGCGAGACGATCGCGCACGCCCTGGCCGCCGGCGGGGTCGTCGCCACCTGGGAGGGCCTGCTGCGCCCGGTGCTCGCCGGTATCGGCGAACGACACGCAGCCACCGCCGGCCTGATCGAGGTGGAACACCTGATGTCCCGCTGCGTCTCGGAGGCGCTCGCGGCGGCCAGTCGGGCCAACGTCCCCACCGGGCCGGCCCGGATCCTGCTCTCCTGCGCCGACGAGGAACAGCACACCCTGCCGCTGGAGGCGTTGGCGGCGGCTCTCGCGGAGGCCGGTGTCAGCTACCGGATGCTCGGCGCCCGGGTGCCGGTGGCTGCCCTCGTCGAGGCGGTCAACCGGACCGGACCGGCCGCCGTGGTGCTCTGGTCGCACACCCGGGCCACCGCCGACCCGACCCAACTCAGCGCGCTGCTCGCCGCCCCCCGGCGCCCGTTGCTGGTGCTCGCCGCCGGCCCCGGCTGGCGAGCCGACACGCTGCCCGCCGGGGTGGTGCGACCGGTCGACCTGGCCGAGGCGGTCTCGCTCTCCGCCGCCGTCCGCGACTCCCTGGACCAGTCGAGGCGTGATTGATCGCACTGTCGCCGAATCGCGGCGTGAACTACCGTCGGGCGGGTCCGCCTACCCCGACCCTCCGGGAGCGAGCAGATGCAAGCCCGCGCCATCCTGGCGTCCGTCCTCGCCGTGGCGCTGGCCCTTTCCGGCTGTGCGCAGCCGGAGCGCACCATCGCACCCGCCGGCGCTCCACGGCCGGTGGAATCGACCACGCCGCCCACCCCGACACCGCACCCCAGCGTCACCAAGCCGGCCAAGCCGCCCCTGCGGCCGCTGCCGGCCAAGCTCCCCGCCGGTCTGGGGCGCAACACCGGCGTACGCCCGGTGGCCCTGACGTTCGACGACGGGCCCAGCCCGGCCTGGACACCCAAGGTGCTCGACCAACTGAAGGCCGCCAAGGTGACGGCGACCTTCTGCGTCGTCGGTCGCGAGGTGCAACGTCACCCGGAGTTGGTCCGGCGGATCGTCCGGGAGGGACACCAGCTCTGCAACCACAGCTGGCGTCACGACCTCGATCTTGCCCGTCGACCTGTCGGCGAGATCCGGGCCGACCTGGACCGCACCAACAAGGCCATCCGGAAGGCCGTTCCCGGCGCGAAGGTGTCGTTCTACCGGCAGCCGGGCGGCCGGTGGACGTCGGAGGTGCTCGGGGTGGCCAAGGACCTCGGCATGCGTCCCCTGCACTGGTCGGTCGACCCGCAGGACTGGGACAAGCCGACCGCGGCCACGATCGGCAAGCGTGTGCACGCCGCCACCCGGCCCGGTGGGATCGTCCTTCTGCACGACGGGGGCGGTAATCGGGCCGCGACACTCGCCGCATGCCCGAAGTTGATCGCCGACCTGAAGCAGCGTTTCGGCATCACCCGGCTCCGCTAGAAACGCTCTGACCTGCGGTTATGGCCCACATCAAGCCCTTGCCGACACCGATTTTGTCGACCGACGGAGCATCACGTATGCTTTCCAAGCCTCCGGCGGGGCCGGATGGGAGCAAGTCCGCTTGAAGTTGCGAATGTGCAATGATGGCGGGGCCGCCCTCATCGTCTAGCGGCCCAGGACGCCGCCCTTTCAAGGCGGTAGCACGGGTTCGAATCCCGTTGGGGGCACGACCGGCGTAAGCCGGAGCAAGGCAAGACCGGCGCAAGTCGGAGCAACACAAGCTAGGTCCTGTGGAGCAGTTGGAGTGCTCGCCGCCCTGTCAAGGCGGAGGTCGCGGGTTCAAGTCCCGTCAGGACCGCAGCGCTGACGCCGCGCCCCGCGCGGCGTTCTGCGTATCGGAGCAGGTCGCCTTGCCGCCGGTTCGTCCGGTTGCCGGGTAACATGAGCCGAGCGACACGGCCAGGTAGCTCAGTTGGTACGAGCGTCCGACTGAAAATCGGAAGGTCGGCGGTTCGACCCCGCCCCTGGCCACATAGCCTTTCGCCGGGCTACAGAGGTCCCCGCCAGCGGAAACGCAGGTGGGGATCTTGCTTTGGTGGGTCGCTTTCAGTGACGCCATACCCACCACTCTCCTGGATGATCAACACGACTTTCTGAAGTCGCGCGGTCCCAGCAGGCGCGACACCGCGCGCGGTGTTCAGTGGTCGCGGCGACCCTGCGGGCGATGCTGGGCCACGCTGCCCTGGATCGCCTCCCACACGCTGCGCCCGGCCTCTCGTAGCGTCTCCCCCGCCTGCTCGGCGAACTGGGCTGCGTTCTGCGCCGCAGCCTGCGCCGCGCCTGGAAGACCACCGTCGCCGTCCCCGGACGGGCTCGGACCGGACGCCGCCGACTGGCCGGGCTTGTTGCCGGTCTGCCCGGCGGTCGGCCCCGCCGATCCCGGATGCTGGCCCTGAGGACGCCGACCCTGCGGCTGCTGGCCCTGCGGCTGCGCCTGGTCGGCAAGCCCTGGGCCGCCGGCTCGCGGCCCGGGTCCGCCGGCACCCGGTCCCGAACCGACCGGGCCAGCCCCAGACCGACCCGCATCCGGCCGATCAGAACCCAGGCGTCGACTCGATGCCTTGATCTCCGCTGCGCCCGCGGCCAACTGCTGGGCGCTGCGGTTCACGTCGTCGACGGCGGTGCCGGCCGTGCCCGCGAGCGCCTCGATGATGTGTGGGTTGTGGTCGAGCGTGTCGAGCGCGCGGCCCAGGATTCTGGTCAGCTGCTCCAACCGCACCCGCAGCTGCGCCTCGGCGTTCACCCCGTCGATGTTCAACTCGCCGCCGTTGAGGTGCACCCGTACGCCGGCGTCGACCTGGAGCAGGTTGGCCACCCGGGCCCGCAGCGACAGGTCGGCCTCCAGACCGTCGACCTCCAGTCGGATGGAGTCGACGGAGACCTTCGGAATGTCGAGCAGGACGTCCGGGTTCCCGCTGTCGACGTTCCGGTCCGGCTCCCGCTGCTGCCCGCTCTCGCTCATGCTCTCCCGCCCCACCTGCACACCGGCCCGGTCGTCCGAGCCGTTGGGCGCGGTTACCCGCTTTCCGGCGGGCCATCCCGTCCGTGACGACTCGACGACCCGCTGTCTGGAACCGGGCACAGCGCGAAGCTGCACACCGAGGCATCAGCCGGTATGGTCCGGGCCTATGGGACAGGAATTGACTGATCCGGCCGACATCCGGCAGGACGTCGGCCAGTTCTCTCTCCGGTGCAGCCTTCTCGTCCCGGGCTCCGCCGACCACGCGTTCGCGGTCTTCACCGACGAGCTGACCGACTGGTGGGTCACCGAATACACCTGGTCCGGCCCGGACGCGCTGGCCGAGCTGGGCATGGAGCCTCGGGCCGGCGGCATGCTCTACGAGATCGGCCCGTACGGTTTCCGCGCCGACTGGGGTCGGGTGCTCACCTGGGATCCGCCTCGCCGACTGGTCTTCGTGTGGCAGATCGGTCCCGACCGGGCGCCGGTGCCGGACCCGGCCCGCGCGAGCGAGGTCGAGGTGCTGTTCCATGCCGAGGGGCCGGAACACACCCGGGTCGAGCTGGAGCATCGGCACTTCGACCGGCACGGCGAGGCTGCCGAGGGTTACCGCAAGGCGCTCACGGCCGGCTGGCACGAGCTGCTCACCCGCTACGTCGCCACGGTATCGCGCCACCGTCCCAGCTCGACGGCCTGACGACCTGCCGGGTCACCGGCCGAGCCGCCGACCGGCAGCGACGCCGCCGACGTCCCGACCACCAAGGTTCGCGCGTTGGCCGGCCTCCGCCCCCGAACCGAAGCCGGTGCCGCCCAACCGACGTGGCGGTGCGGTACGCAGCCGTGGGTACTCCTCGGTGAGCCGGCGCTGCACCCGGTCGGACCGGTCGGCCAGCACCAGCGCCATCGACGGTGCGCCCGACTCGGTGGCCGCCGCCGACTCGGCCGCCCAGAGTCGACCTCCGACCACCTCGGCGAAGCCGGCCAGCCAGGAGCGGCGGAAGGCGGCGGGGTGGTCGTCCGCGGGCACCTCGGTGGCGGCCAGGCCGTGCGCCGCCTGCACGAGCAGTGAGGTGAAGAGCAGGTCGACCCGTTCCAGGTCACTGGCGAAGCCGAAGAGGTGCAGGGCGAAGCCGTTGCCCTGCCGACGGCGTACGCAGCGGCAGCGCAGCGGCTCGGCCACCGCGGCGAGCAGGCCGACCTTGTCGCGGGCGTACGGGGCGACGACGTCCAGCACCCGATCGCCGACCGGGTCGGTGGTCGGGTCCCGGGCGGCGAGCAGCGCCCGGTCGACGCCGTAGCGGGCGATCAGCTCGGTCGCCTTGGCGGTGAACGCGGCGGCCTCGGCCGGCGTGCAGGCCGGGTCCTCGGCCTGGGCCAGCAGCTTGCGCACCTTGCTGAGCATGGCCTCGGACATGCCTACAGAGCTACCACACGGGCCGGACATCATCGGGGCCGCACGGCAATCGATCGATACGTATCATCGTCACGGCCAGATGATCAGTCCGATACGGACGGTCAACCAACTGCTTGGAGGAACGAACGGATGCCATCCCCGACCGCTCGTCTACTTGCCGTCGCCACGGCCACCGCACTGCTCTCCGTCGGCACGCCCGCGCAGGCGGAGCCGACCACACCGACCACGCCGGTCAACTCCGGGGCGAACGCGTTCGGCCCGCTCGCCACCTGTTACGGCGGGGCGGTCCGGTCGTACTTCGAGACCGGCCGCTACGGCGGCTCGGCCGGCCAGTACCGCACCACGACGCGCTGTCGCGACATCAACGTGCGCAACGCGAGCGTGTACGCCACCGACGCGTGCGTGATCTTCGTCGACAAGACGAGCGCCTGCAACTACTGGACCTACCTGCCGGCCAACTCGGGCTGGATCACGGTGGCGACCAACGTCCGGGACGGCGTCAACTTCCGGGTCCGCTTCGAGAACCTGCGGTACGAGTACGAACCGCTGATCGCGTACCACGCGTTCTGACCGACCCGCACGGTCGCGGGTGACCCCCCCCGCCTGCGGCCGGGTGGGCTCCGCGTGCCCGCGCGGGAGGGCGGGCAGTGGGGGGGACGCCCGTGGGGAG
>NZ_JBEYUF010000002.1:17318-32861 GCF_040643355.1 Micromonospora sp. NPDC047187 | reverse complement strand
TGTTGTTGTCACACAACTTGGCCTCGATCAACCCCCAGGTGACCCTCCACCCCGCCACCACCCCCGCCCCCCCGCGCCGCGCCGCCCCCCCCCGCGGCCCCCCCCCCCCCGGCCGCGGTTCACCCGGCGCGGCTGCGCAGGGTGGCGATCGTCGAGCCGGCGAGTGTGAGCAGGCAGTCGGGGAGCAGCCCGTCGGCTGCCGCCGCGCCGAACAGCGCCTCCCCGGTCGGCTCGTCCCGATTCGCGTACGCGCTGACGAAGCGGGCCACCCAGCGGGTGTCGTACCCGGCCTGATCGATCCCCGGAAAGTCGAGCGCCGCCCCGCTGGCCGCCGGCGCGTCACCGAGCATTGTCGCGGCCAGGCACCAGGCGACGCCGTACGCGCCGTTCAGGCCGGCCCGGTCGACGACCGCGTCGAACGCCCCCACCACCGCGTCTCCATCGCCGGTCAGCGCCGAACGGAGCACGGCGGCCGCGTCATCGAACGTCTGCTGTGGTAGGTCGGTCACGCAGCGCACAGTAGGACGGGTGGTCAAGCACCCCCGACAACCGTCACTGTCCGTGTTCAACGCGAGCTACCTGCGCATTACGCCACCTCCACGGTCCCGCCGCCGGCCTCGGCACGCTAATGTGCGCAGCGGACCTTCGCCGGAGGAAGGACGACCATGTTCGAATCACGCCGCTCGCGGGTAGCCACATTGGCTGCCTGCGCGACGATCCTGCTCGCCACAAGCGCTTGCGGGGATGACAAGCCCGAAGAGGCCAGCGCCCAACAGGTGCGCCTCTACGGCACGGACGGCAACATGCTCAACTCCTACCCTGCGGAGTTGAAGGAACGAG
This sequence comes from Micromonospora sp. NPDC047187, assembly GCF_040643355.1. Classification (NCBI taxonomy): domain Bacteria; kingdom Bacillati; phylum Actinomycetota; class Actinomycetes; order Micromonosporales; family Micromonosporaceae; genus Micromonospora; species Micromonospora sp. NPDC047187. Next base: position 32,021 of record NZ_JBEYUF010000002.1, on the reverse strand, counting down.
CGAGTCTCGTCGACGGGATGAAGGGCACCACGCCCCTCGTTCCGCTGCCAGACGACTTCAAGGGCCGGCTACGGGCCGTCAATCCGGCGCTGACGGACTACGTGTACTCCGCCGAGACGTACGACGCGGTGGTGATCGCCGTGCTCGCCGCCCAGTTGGCCGGGAGCACCGACCCTGCCGCCATCACCAGGCAGATCGTCGCCGTGACGAACGACGGGCAGCGCTGCGAGGACCCGGCCAGTTGTCTCGCGCTGGCCCGCAACGGGCAGGACATCGAGTACCGCGGCGTGTCGCTGACCCGGGCGGGCTTCACCGACAAGGGTGAGCCGGCCACCGCTAGCTACGCCACGCTGACCTTCGACGGGCAGCAGATCAACGACGGCAAGACCGAGTTCGTCGGCGCGGGCATCGAGTCGGCGGCGAGCACCAAGACGCCGCCGAAGCCGAAGAAGCAGCGCCCGGGTGGCGCCGCCGACCAGGAGCCGCTGATCCTGGGCAGCCTGCTGCCGAAGACCGGTGACCTCTCGATCGCCTACCCGCCGATGGCCGCCGGCGCCGCGCTGGCGATCAAGGAGATCAACGCCGCTGGCGGCGCACTGGGCAAGCCGGTGACGTGGCTCGACGGCGACGACGGCACCAACCCGGCAGTGGCCAAGGCGACGGTGGCCAAGCACGTGGCGGACGGCGTCAGCGTGATCATCGGTGCCGGCGGTTCGGGCATCTCCCGGGCGGTGCTGCCGGACGTGGTGCAGGCCGGGAAGATCCTCTTCTCCCCGTCCAACACCGACGCCAGCCTGACCGACGTCGACGACCAGGGCCTCTACTTCCGCACCGCCCCGCCGGACAGCCTCCAGGGCCGGGCGCTGGCCGACGTGATCCTCCGCGACGGGTCACAGAAGATCGTCATCGTCGCCCGCAAGGACTCCTACGGTGAGGGCCTCCAGGGCACCGTCCGCGAGGAGCTGGAGAAGGCCGGTATCGCCAACGACCGGCTCAAGCTGTTGACGTACGAGCCGCCGGCCGACGCGAAGGCCGCACCGGTCGACTTCAGCGGCGGCGCGAAGGAGATCAAGGAATTCGGCGCGGACGCCGTACTGATCATCGGTTTCGGTGAGTCCGCCCAGGTGATCCGCGGCCTGGCCGACGCCGGGGTGCAGATCCGGCAGTAGGCAGGACCAGAAACCACAACGGCCGCACCGGCTTCCCGCCGGTGCGGCCGTTTCTGGTACGCGGGATCAGCGCGGCCGGCGGCGCTCCAGGAACTCGGTCATCCGGCGGTGCTTCTCGTCGTCCTCGAAGAGCACCGCCTGGCTGACCAGGTCCAGATGCGGGTGCGCGGCGGCCGGCGCGTCCACCGCCAGCTTGGTCAGCCGCACCGCCAACGGTGAGCCCAGGGCGATCTCGTCCAGCAACGCGTGCGCCACAGCCAGCAGCTCGCCCGGCTCGTCCACCACCCGGTTCACCAGGCCGATCCGCAGGGCCTCCGCGGCGTCCACCCGCCGACCGGTGAAGAGCAGCTCCTTGGCCAGGCCCTCGCCGATCAACGCGGGCAGCCGGTGGGTCGCACCGGCGCCGGCCAGGATGCCCAACCGCACCTCCGGTTGCCCGAAGACCGCCCGCGCCGTGCACACCCGCAGATCGCAGGCGTACGCCAGCTCCGCGCCACCGCCCAACGCCGGGCCGTCGACGGCCGCCACGGTCGGCATCGGCAGCGCCCGGATGCGGGCGAAGGCGGCCGAGTTGATCGCGGCGAGGGCGTCCGTGCGACCCCGTTCGCGGAGTTGGCCGATGTCGGCGCCACCGGCGAAGATGCCCGACGCGCCGCCGGTGAGCAGCAGCAGGCGCGGCCGCGCCTCCAGCTCGGCGCAGACCTGGTGCAGCTCGGCGATCAGGTCGGCGTCGATGGCGTTGCGCTTCTCCGGCCGGTCCAGGGTGACCACCAGCCGGTCCGGCCGCTCCTCGATCCGCAACCCGCTCACTGCTTGACACCGCCTTCCCAGCGGTAGAAGCCCTGTCCGGACTTCCTACCCAGCCGCCCCGCGGCCACCATCTCCAGCAGCAGCGGGGGCGGCGCGAAGCGGTCCCCGTACGCGGCCTGGAGGGTGCGGGCGATGTCCAGCCGCACGTCGAGGCCGACCAGGTCGGTGAGTTCCAACGGCCCGATCGGGTGTCGGTAGCCGAGCACCATGGCCTTGTCGATGTCCGCCGGGCTGGCCACCTCGTCGGCGACCATCCGGATCGCCTCCAGCCCGAGGGTGACCCCGAGCCGGGAGGTGGCGAAGCCGGGCATGTCGCGTACGACGACGGGGTCCTTGCCGAGCCGGCCGGCGAGCGCGACGGCCGCGGCGGTGGTCTCCTCGGCGGTGGCCGGGCCGACCACGATCTCCAGCAGCGCCATCGCCCAGACCGGGTTGAAGAAGTGCAGACCGAGAAAGCGCTCGGGCGCGTCCAGCTCGGCGGCCAGCGCCCCGATGGCGATGCTGGAGGTGTTGCTGCCCAGCAGCGCCGGACGCAGCGTGGCGGCGTCCCGGAGCACCGCACGCTTCAGGGCGAGACGCTCCGGCACCGCCTCCACGATCACCTGGGGGGCGGGAGCGACCTCGGCGAGGGTCGGGCGCAGCGTCACCCGCTGCCGGTTCGTGGCGGCCTCGTCGGCGCTCAGCTTCCCGCGCTGCACCGCCCGCTCCCACAGCTCGGCGAGCCGGTTCAGCGCTGCCGCACCCCGCTCGGGGTCCACCTCGACCAACTCGACGGCGTGCCCTGCGCCGGCCGCCACGTACGCGATGCCAAGTCCCATCGTGCCGGCACCGACGACCACGAAACGATCGCTCATCACGCCTCCCTGTCCCGTCCGCCGACGCGCGGGGTCCCCGCTACGCCGGCCCGGGTGTCCCGCCCGCTCCGCTCGCTCATGGTGCGACCCTAGACAGCGCGACGACCCGGCCCATGCGTGGGGGAGCGCCGGATCGGGTAATGACGGCCCGTCAACCGAGGGAAGGACCGCATCGACATGAGCCAGGCACCGGAGAGCGTCACCGACGGGGAGATCGTGGAGACCCGAGGCGACGAGCGGGTCGAACTGCTGCGCGCCGACACCAACAACGACGGCAAGACCGACGTGTGGGTGGTGGACACCGACGGCGACGGCAAGGCGGACCTGTTCCAGTTCGACACCGACGGTGACGGCAAGGTGGACATCACCATGGTCGACATCGACGAGGACGGCCAACCGGACGAGGTTGTCGACGGCGACGGCGGCCTTCCGCCCGAGCAGCTCCCCCCGACCGTCCAGGTCTGAGACGTACGGACGGCCCCCGCTCTCCGCCTGGCGGAGTGCGGGGGCCGTCCTGCTCAGGCGACGAGGCGCAGGGTGGCCAGGTAGTAGGGGGCGTCGCGGTCGTCCACATCGGTGAGCCGCCAACCGGTGCCGTGCACCAGGCCGGCGAACTCGTCCGCCGAGCAGACCAGGTAGTCGAACCACTCGGTGCTCAACTCGCGGTAGCGCAGCCGCAGCCGCAGCTGGCCACCGAGCCGGCCGCGCCGACGGTTGCGCTCGTGGTAGCCGGTGTGCAGCGGGTCGCGGGTGCCGTACGGGTCGGTGCCCTGCGCGATGATCTGCGCCCCCGGTCGGGCCAGTGCGGCGAGCGCGGCCAGGAACTCGGGAGCGCGGTCCCGCCCCTCGAACAGCCCGAGGTTGTTGCCGAGCAGCAGGAACGTGTCGTACCGCGACCCGTCGGCGACGTGTGTGTCGACGGTGCCGTGCACCAGCCGCCGGACACCGCGACGCCGGCTCACCTCCAGCGCGCCCGCTGAGGTGTCCAGCCCGGTGACCGGTACGCCGCGCTCCTGGAGCAGCAGCGCGATCCGGCCGGCTCCGGTGCCGATGTCCAGCGTCTCGCCGTGCGCCCGGTCCACCGCGCGGTGGTCGTACGGCTGCCACTCCGCCGGCCCGTCCAGGTAGTGCGCGGACGGGGCGCCGTTGATCAGACCGTCGTCCCGTTCGATGATCTCGATGACCGGTCGCGGGAGTCGACCACCTACCAGGGGCCGGGGACCTACTCCGGTGGCCACGGCGAGCGTGTCTCGCAGCAGTTCGCCGATCACGTCACCGATTAGGGGCTCAACCGTCACGGCGTTCACGCTATCCGGCCACTCAGTGGCCCGCGCCGGCCGTATCCTGGCGGCGTGACCATGCTGGACCGGCTGTCGGCCGAGAAGTACATCCTGCTCACGACCTTTCGCAAGGACGGTCGGGCGGTGCCGACCCCGGTCTGGGCAGTACGCGACGGGGAGGCGCTGGCGGTCTGGACCCGGGCCGACTCGGGCAAGGTGAAGCGGATCCGCCGCAACGGCGACGTGACAGTGGCCCCGTGCGACGTGCGGGGCCGGCCACACGGGGCGGAGGTGTCAGCTCACGCGACGATCTACGGGGGCGGTGACACCGGTCGGGTCCGCGACCTGCTCAAGCACAAGTACCGCCTGATCGGCCGGCTGAGCCTGCTGGGCAGCCGGTTGCGTCGCGGCGAGGGCGGCACTGTCGGCATCCGGGTGACGTTGGCCGAGCCGCGGCGCTGACCCCGCAGCGCTGAGGCGCGGCCGGGGTCGTGCTCGGGCTGGGCATACGTCAGGGGCGGCAGATCGAGATCCACCGCCCCTGACGAAGAACTGTTGCCTGCTCAGTCGCCCTGCCGCTGCTGCGGGATCTGGCCCTGCAATAGCGCCCTGACCTCCGACTCACGGTACCGACGGTGGCCACCCAGGGTGCGGATGGCACTGAGCTTGCCAGCCTTGGCCCACCGGGTCACCGTCTTCGGGTCGACCCGGAACATCGACGCCACCTCGGCCGGCGTGAGTAGCGGCTCTGGTTCGTGCGTTCGCGATGCCATCGGTCACTCCTCCACATGTATAGACATCGGCCGGGGTCCCGCCGGCCGACGCGTCTCCCATGGTCCGGCTAGTCCCCGATGTCCGACATGGGCCGAACGGATGAAGGTCCCTAGACGGACGGATGAACCATGCCCGATTTTTACGACTTTTACACGGCAGAAACCACCTTATTCGGACTCATGATCACGGTTCGTGATGCGTCAACTACGAGCACAACTCACCTTGGGAGCGCTCCTAGGGTGATATGCCCTAGTTGCACCGCTCCAACAGCTGCACCGCGCGCCACCGGGCCACCAACTTGTCGTACGCGGCCGACGCCTCCTCGGCCTCGCCGCGGGACAGCCCCGCGAGCCCGCCGGCGACCAGTTCGGGCGAGTCGTCAGCGGCGAGCGTCTCGTCGGAGAGCAGGTCGACCAGACCCCCGTAGTCCAGCTCGACCACGGACCGCGGATGGAACTCCTCCAACCAGCGGGCCGCCTCCTCCACCGCCTCGGTGATCGGCGCCTCGCCGACCGACTTGCGCAGCACCGACAGCGCCCGTGACGAGCGGCGTCGAGCCTTGGAGATCTCGGTGCGGTAGCGCAGCGCCCGTCGGCCCGGCTGGGTGACCAGGTCGCGTTCCGCCGGGTCGAAGAGCACGAACCACCGCAGCGGTACGCCCCAGGTGGCGATCTGCTCGTGCACCCGGGGCACCCCGTGCTCCAGCACCCGGGCGCCACTGCGCCAGTCGTCCACCACCGCCCTGGCCTGCCCGGCGAGCACCGGCGGCACGAAGGCGTCGGCGAGCACCGAGGGCACCCCGTCCCGGGCGCTGAGCGCCGCCTCAGCGACCCGGATGCGCAGGTTCCAGGGGCAGACCAGCAGGCCTTCGTCCGTCTCCAGGACGTACGCCTCCTCCGGCAGGTCCGGCAGCCGGGTCCAGCCAGCACCCAGCGCCTCGATCACCGCCGTCCGCTGCCGACCGGGCCCCTCGACCGGGGCTATCGCGCGCCCCTCCGAGACGTAGCGGCGCCAGTAGCTCTGCCGGTCTCGATCGAAGGCGGCCAGCGGTTCGTACACGCGCAGGTAAGAAGCGAAGAGCGACGGCACCGCGCGATCCTCCCACGAACCACGCCCGTACGCGGTCAGCGGCCGGAGCACGCGCGCCGCACCGTGGGACGGCCGCGGCGCGTCGAGCGCCCGCCCGGCGGCCGATACTAGGCTCGATCACACCGGCAGCATCCCCGCCGGGGTCCACCAGGTCCGCGTCCCACAAGGACGCACACCACAGTAGGAGCCAACAATGGGCGTATTCGCGAGCACCGACGACCCGGTATCGACCGGTCACGAACAGGTCGTGTTCTGCCAGGACAAGCAGAGCGGCCTGAAGGCGATCATCGGGATCTACTCCACCGCGCTGGGCCCGGCGCTCGGGGGCACCCGCTTCTACCCGTACGCGAGCGAGGACGACGCCCTCGCCGACGTGCTGGACCTGTCCCGCGGAATGGCGTACAAGAACGCGCTCGCCGGGCTGGACCTGGGCGGCGGCAAGGCCGTCATCTGGGGCGACCCGGAGCAGATCAAGAGCGAGGCGCTGCTGCGCGCGTACGGCCGCTTCGTGGAGTCGCTGGGCGGCCGCTACTACACCGCCTGTGACGTCGGCACGTACGTGGCGGACATGGACGTGGTGGCCCGGGAGACCCGCTACGTGACCGGGCGCAGCGTGGAGCACGGTGGCGCCGGCGACTCGTCGATCCTCACCGCCTGGGGTGTCTTCCAGGGGATGCGGGCCGCGGCCGAGCACGTGTGGGGCACTCCGAGCCTGCGGGGCCGGCGGGTCGGCGTGGCCGGGCTGGGCAAGGTCGGCAAGTACCTCACCGGGCACCTGCTGGAGGATGGCGCCGAGGTGGTCGCCACCGACGTCAACCCGAAGGCGCTGGCGTGGGTGCGCAGCAACCACCCGCAGGTCACCCTCGTCGACGACTCCAGCGCGCTGGTCGCCGCGGACATCGACGTGTACGCGCCGTGCGCGCTGGGTGGCGCCCTGAACGACGACACCGTGCCGGCGTTGCGCGCCAAGGTGGTCACCGGGGCGGCGAACAACCAGCTCGCCCACCCGGGCATCGAGAAGCTGCTGGCCGACCGGGGCATCCTCTACACCCCCGACTACGTGGTCAACGCGGGCGGCGTGATCCAGGTGGCCGACGAGATCGAGGGCTTCAACTTCGACCGGGCGAAGCTGCGGGCGACCCGGATCTACGACACCACCCGCGAGATCCTGCACCTGGCTGACGCGGAGGGCGTGCCGCCGGCGGTGGCCGCCGACCGGCTGGCGGAGCGGCGGATGGCGGACGTCGGTCGGCTGCGCGCGATCCACCTGCGCTGAGCGCCTCCAGCCCCGGGGGCGGGTCGGCGAGATCCGCCTCCGGGCCTCGGTGCCGGGCCTCGCTGGGTAAGCTGAGCCGGGGTCAAATTTGATGCGGTTTGTCCGGTGTCACGGGTGCTAACCGTTCCGCTCCTTACCCGGTACACTGGGTGACGGCCGGATCGACGCGACGCGCAGAGCCGGCTGACGGTAACCCGAGGTGCCGAACGATGGCATCCCCATGTACCGTAAGAGCCACGAGAGATGCCTGACGTCATCGGGGCCCGCCTTCGGGCTGCCCCGCATTCTGTGCGAGGGGGTCGAGCCATGGGGCGCGGCCGTGCTAAGGCCAAGCAGACTAAGGTGGCGCGGGAGTTGAAGTACCACTCCCCGAACACCGACCTCACCGCTTTGCAGCGCGAACTGGCGGGTGCTGGTAAGTCTGAGCACCACTTCGACGACGACTCTAAAGAGTTCGTCGACGACGATGATGAGGATCACGCGGACGACGATCCGGATCCCTGGGTCCGTCCGACCCGCTGACCTCTCGACGCAGCTGAGCACGCGGTAACCCCCGCGTGCTCACGCACGTCCCGTGCACGTGCAGTCGCCGACGATCAGGGGCCTGGCCCGACCGGATCCACTCCGGTCGCTCGACAGGCCCCTGACAACGGCTCCCTCAGCGCGGGCGATTGTTCCAGTTGTAGAACGTCGGGATGTTCTCGAAGTGGTTCCAGGCGCAGACCGCGCTGGAGCCCTCCGCGCCCGACACCTCCGAACGCAGCCGCCGGGCGTCCTCGGCCTCCTGAAGCAGCGCGACGAGCGCGGGAGCCGCGTCCCGCACCCGTTCGGTAACTCCGTCGTCCGCTTCGCGCTCAGGCCGCCGGTGACTGGTGGTCTCGGGCATGCTCCAACACTCCCTCCAATAGGCGGATCTTGCTGTTGCGGCAGTGCTCGGTCTCCGTACCGTCAAAACGCCCCAGTTCGAAGTAACGGTTGGCGGCATGGCCACCACCGCAGAAGCCGAAGTACGGGCAGGATGCCCGACACGCCTCCACCCCGGCCAGGAACTCCCTCACCCACGGCGTCGTCGCCGCGTCGCCGAGGATCTGCGCCAACGGGGTCGTCAGCACGTTGCCGCTACTGAAGTCGCCGTAGTGCGGGTCGGTAAAACCGGCCAACTCCGGGGACAGCACGATCACCGAGCCGTCGTGACCGATCGTGGGGATCGGGTCCAGGTGGCGGGGCAGCAATGCGTCCGCCGAGTTGTCGAGCACCGCCGCGGCGTAGCGCAACGACCACTCGATCTCCCGCAGGTGGATCCGGGGCTCCCGGCGCCACGCGCCGACCAACTCCGCCCAGAACGCGGACACCGCCGGCGGGTCGTGGCGGTTGTCGCGGGTGTTGACCCCCTCGGTCTCCTCGATGTTGATGCCCAGCACGTCGCAGCCCAGCTCAAGGAAGTATTCGTACAGCTCGGTGGCGAGCCCCGGCTCGGGCCGGGACACCACGGCCAGCGCGGAGAAGGGCAGACCGCGCCGCCGCAGCACCGAGATGCCGTGCAGGATCCGGTCGTACGCCGGCTGACCGCCCCGGTTGACCCGGTCGCCGTTGCGCGCCCGGGGCCCGTCGACGCTCACGCTCACCCGCATCTCGTGCCGGGCGAAGAAATCGCACCAGTCGTCGTCGATGAGAGTGGCGTTGGTCTGCACATGGTGCTCGACCTCTGGCCCGAACGGGGCGATCAGATCGGCCAGGTGCTCTCGACCAGTGGCCAGGGGCTCGCCGCCATGCCACACGACGGAGAACCGACCGTTCGCCGCCCAGGGATTGACAGCTGCCGCGACCGCCTCGGCCACCGCCACCGGCATGCGGCGGTCGGCGGCGCGAAACGGCAGATAGCAGTACGCGCAGTCGAGGTTGCAGAGGGTGGTGGGCTGCATGACGACGTACGACGGGACGGCGGCCAGACCGCGCATCCCGCTGAACGACTGTCCCCGAGCAGCCATCGCCCTCCTCCGCCTAGCCTGAGGGTGCCCTTCAGGCTAGGCGGCATTGGCCACTCGGGTGAAGCCCTGATCAGGTGCCCGTACGATCACCGGAAAGTGATCATCCTCGGGTGTGCTGACCGACCATCTGCACGTTGCCGGTGCCCTCGATGATCTCGCCAGCCTGCCACGCCTCGACGCCACGACCGGTCAGGGTGGCCAGCGCCCGGTCGGCGTCCTCGGCCGACACGATCGCGAACATGCCGACGCCCATGTTGAAGGTCGACTCCATGTCGTGGTCGTCGATCCGACCCTTCGTCTGGATCAGGTCGAAGATCGGCTGCGGCTTCCAGGTGGACCGGTTGACCACCGCGTCGACGTGCTCGGGCAGCACCCGGACCAGGTTGCCGGGAATGCCGCCACCGGTGATGTGGGACAGCGCCCGCACCTCGGCCTCGGCGATCAGCTTGAGGCAGTCCTTGGCGTAGATCTTGGTCGGGGTGAGCAGCTCCTCGCCGAGGGTCCGCTGCCGACCGAAGTCGTCGATCACGATGTCCAGACGCATCCGGGCAGCGCCCAGCAGCACGTGCCGGACCAGTGAGTACCCGTTGGAGTGCAGGCCGGAGGAGCGCATGGCGATCACCACGTCGCCCACCTCGACCCGATCGGGGCTCAGGATGTCGGCTTCCTCGACCACGCCCACGCCGGTCGCGGAGATGTCGTACTCGTCCGGACGCAGGACGCCGGGGTGCTCGGCGGTCTCGCCGCCCAGCAGCGCGCAGCCGGCGTAGCGGCAGCCGTCGGCGATGCCCGCGCCGATCTCGGCGACCTTGTCCGGCACGACCTCGCCGGTGGCGATGTAGTCGAGCAGGAACAGCGGCTCGGCGCCGCAGGCCACCAGGTCGTCGACGACCATCGCGACCAGGTCGATGCCGACCGTGTCGTGAATGTCCATCTGCTGGGCGATCACCAGCTTGGTGCCCACCCCGTCGGTGGAGGACGCCAGGATCGGGCTCTTGTACTTCTTCGTGTCCAGCCGGAACAGGCCGGCGAAGCCACCGAGGTCACCGAGCACCTCGGGCCGGCGGGTCTGCCGCACCTTCGACTTGAGCAGCTCCACCGCGCGGTCACCCGCGTCGATGGAGACACCGGCGTCGGCGTACGAGACCGAGCGTTTGCGCGCCTGGCGGCCAGCACCACCCGTCCACGGCTGGCGGTCGCCGCCGGCGCCGGTCGGGCTGCTTCCTGCGCCGCTGCGCTCGGACACGTGCGTCACGGTTCTCCCCTTTGGTTCTCGGTGCCGCCGGCGGTAGCCGGGCCGCGCCGGTTGGTGCTACGGGCGGTTTGCGGTAACGCCACCCGGAGTGGCGACGGACGAGCCGTTGGTGTGCGGGGCCTCCGACGCCGAGTTGGCGACGCGTCGACCCACCCCTTCGAGCACGTGCTTACCGATCAGGTTGCCGGCTGGCAACTCGATCGGGTACTCCCCATCGAAACACGCCCGACACAACCTGGTCTTCGGCTGCTCGGTCGCGGCGATCAGGCCGGGTAGAGAAACGAAGCCCAGCGTGTCGGCGCCGATGGAGCGCCGGATGCCGTCGTTGTCCAACCCGTTGGCCAGCAGCTCCGCCCGGGTGGCGAAGTCGATGCCGTAGAAGCACGGCCAGCTGACCGGCGGGGAGGAGATCCGGACGTGCACCTCCAGCGCCCCCGCCTCACGCAGCATCCGCACGATGGCGCGCTGGGTGTTGCCGCGCACGATCGAGTCGTCCACGACCACCAACCGCTTGCCGCGGACGTTCTCCCGCAGCGGGTTGAGCTTGAGCCGGATGCCGAGCTGACGCAGGGTCTGCGACGGCTGGATGAAGGTGCGACCCACGTACGGGTTCTTCATCAGGCCGGCGCCGTACGTGATGCCGGACGCCTCCGCGTACCCGATGGCGGCTGGGGTGCCCGACTCGGGCACCGGGATCACCAGGTCGGCCTCGACCGGGTGCTCCTTGGCCAACTGCCGGCCGATCTGCACCCGCGCCGAGTGGACGTTGCGTCCGGCGATCGTGGCGTCCGGGCGGGCGATGTAGACGTACTCGAAGAGGCAGCCCTTCGGCTCCGGCGCGGCGAACCGGGTGGAGCGCAGCCCGTTCTCGTCGATCGCGATCAGCTCGCCCGGCTCGACCTCGCGCACCACGCTGGCGCCGACGATGTCCAGGGCGGCCGTCTCGCTGGCGACGACCCAGCCGCGCTCCAGGCGGCCGAGCACCAGCGGACGGACACCGTGCGGATCGCGGGCCGCGTAGAGGGTCGACTCGTCCATGAAGACGAAGCTGAACGCGCCGCGCAACTGCGGCAGCACCTCCAGCGCGGCCGCCTCGACCGACAGATCCGGTCGGCTGGCGAGCAGCATCGTCACCAGGGAGGTGTCGTTTGTCGAGCCGTCAGCGATGAGGCCGCGCTCGGCGACCTCCTTCTCCAGCTCGGCCGTGTTGACCAGGTTGCCGTTGTGGGCCAGCGCGATGGTCGTGCCGGAGGTGGTCGACCGGATCGTCGGCTGGGCGTTCTCCCAGTTGGACGCGCCGGTGGTGGAGTATCGGGCGTGCCCGATAGCCAGGTGACCACGCAGGCTCGCCAGGGTGGGCTCGTCGAAGACCTGCGCCACCAGGCCAAGATCCTTGTAGACCACCACGCCGGAGCCATCGCTCACCGCGATGCCCGCCGCCTCCTGGCCGCGGTGCTGTAGGGCGTAGAGGCCGAAGTAGGTCAGATTGGCAACCTCTTCGCCGGGGGCCCAGACGCCGAAGACGCCGCAGGCATCCTGGGGGCCAGGTCGTTGGGGGTCAAGGTCGTGGCTCAGCCGGCCGTCGCCTCGGGGCACCTACCGCTCCCTCATGCTGGTCTGGACCGGCCGGGCGGGGATCACTGGAGGATCCACTCTCCTCTGCCGGGACCACTGTCATCGCCTGACAGTGTACGCGAATCGACGTCAACACAGAAAGTCACGATTCCGCTGCTCACCGTTACAGTCAGTGGGACATCGGGACGACTAGAGGGGCAGATACGCCGAGAGGTCCGCGCGGTTGCCGCTCATCTGGACACGACCGTCGGTCACCGCCTCCGCCCAGGTGACCCTGCCGGTCGCCAGTTCCAACCAGGTGTTCGGGGCCATCTCGACCACGTTTGGTGGATTTCCCCTGGTGTGTCGAGGCCCCGGTACGCACTGGATCGCCCCGTATGGTGGAACGCGCACCTCCACCGATCGGCCGGGGGCGCGCTCCGCGAGGACGGCCAACAACGACCGGACCGCCTCTCGGAACACCGGCCGTTCGGGTGTACGCCCCTCGTCGAGCGCCGACAACGCGGCCACAACGGCAGCGGACTTACTGTGCGGAGAGGACACGACGGGACGATACGACCCCCAGGCCAGACACGCGACGCTGGCCCTGGGTCGCGCTCATGCAGTCGGACAAGGCATAGTTGCCGACGGCGTATTCGTACCGTGATGATCCCCGGCCCGGCGCCCCGCCGGTCAGAGGGAAGTCAGCCCGGAAGGCGGTGGACGTGTCAACACACCGACGTGCCTGGAAGCAGCGGGCCGGTGTGGTCGTAGCGCTGGTTGCCGGCGCTCTGCTCGCCGTCCCCGCCACACCAGCCATGGCCGCAGATGTCAGCGTTTCCCCCGGCTCGATCACCGTAAACGCCGGCAGCGACGCCACGATCACTGTGAGCGTCACACCGGGTAACGGTGACGACAAGGCGACGATCAGCCTCGCCGGCCTGCCCTCGGGTGTTCGATGTGCCAGCGGTTGTGGCGAGATCGACCTGCCCGGCCTGGGCAATCAGCCGAGGTCGCAGCTGGTCCGGATCGCGGCCAACGACAACGCCGGCGACGCGACCGCGACGGTCACGGTGGCTGTCGAGGCCGAGTCCGGCCCGGACACCGCCAACGTCTCGCTGACCGTGAAGGGCAAGGCCGCTCCGCCGCCGCCGCAGAACCAGACCGTGCGGTCGGTCTCCGGCAAGGTAGTCGCACAGGCAAACGGCAAGGCCGTGCCGAACGCGGTGGTCATGCTGCGCGACAGCACCGGCCGACAGCTCGACACCACCAGCAACGGCAGCGGCGACTTCCGCTTCACCGGCACCACCGACAAGCCGATCGCACCCGGACGGATCGATCTGGGTGCCAGCTTCGACAACGTGGTGGCCACCAAGACGATCAACGCCGCCGCCGGACAGGCCGTCACCGGGCAACGAATCAGCCTCGCGATCAAGGTCGAGGTGACGCCCAGCGCCACCCCGTCCGCCACCCCCGAGGCCACCCCGACCGACGAGGTGACCGAGGAGGGCACCGAGGAGGAGCCCACCGAGGAGGCCAGCCAGGGTGCTCCGGCGAACGCCGCGAACAACGAGGACAGCGGCGGCATCGGCTCGTACCTGATCATTCTGCTCGGTGGTCTCCTGGTCGCCGCCGGTGTCGGCACGATCGTGCTGCTCTGGATGAAGCGCAGGGAGAACGGCGACGACGACGACGCCCCGGCAGCTGCCGGTGGCGGCGGTGCGGTGCCGCCCTCGCGCGGCGGGTTCCGCGGCCCCGACGACCAGACCCGGGTGGTCGGCGGTCGTCCCGGCGGTGGAGCAGACCCGACCATGGTCGGCGGCGCGGCGCTGAGCGAGGCGCCGACGATGATGCACCGACCGGTGGTCGACGACGTTCCGCCAGACCCGTACGGCGCGCCTGCCCAGGCGTACGGCGGCGCGGGTCAGCAGGGCTGGGGCGGCGCCGGCTACGGCGAGGAGCCAGCGTCCGCCGGGTACGGTGCCGGCGGCTACGGCAACGCCCCCGCTTCCGGTGGCGGCTACGGCGCTCCGGCCGGCCCGGAGGGCGGGTACGGCGCCGGTGCGGCCGGTGACGGTTACGGTGCCGCGCCCGGTGCCGGCTACGGCAACGCTCCAGCCTCCGGTGCCGGCTACGGCAACGCTCCAGCCTCCGGTGCCGGCTACGGCGGTCGTGACTACGACGCCCCGGGCGGCACCGCCGCCTACCCGCCGGCTCCCGCTGGCGGAGCGGCCTACGGCGAGCGGTTCGACGAGCCGACCGGCCGGTACACCGGCGACAGCACCCAGTACCCGGCCCCGGCCGACCCTTACGCCACCGGCGTCTACCAGCCGGAGCAGGGGCAGGGGTACGGCCAGCCCGACGCCGCCCCGTACGGCGGTCGCGCCGCAGAGCCGACCGCCGGATACGGCGCTCCGGAGGCTGGCGGGTACGACCAGGGCGGCTACGGTCAACCGGCCGGCGGATACGACCAGGGCGGCAACTACGGCCAGGAGCCTCCGCAGCAGCGCGGCGGCTACGACGACCGGGGCTACGACCAGGGCGGCTACGGCCAGCCCGCCGGCGGATACGACCAGGGCGGCAACTACGGCCAGGAGCCTCCGCAGCAGCGCGGCGGCTACGACGACCGGGGCTACGACCAGGGCGGCTACGGC
>NZ_JBEYUF010000002.1:0-17220 GCF_040643355.1 Micromonospora sp. NPDC047187 | reverse complement strand
GCCAGCCCGCCGGGCGGAACCGGCCGGACACTCCACCGCCGCCGACCGAGCGCGGCGGTCGCCGCCTCGACTGGCTGGACGACTGACCCACCACAGCACATGGAAACGGCCACCCGGAGATCCGGGTGGCCGTTTCTGGCGGCGGTCAGGCGCGGTCAGGCGGCAGAGAAGACGCCCTGGTGCAGCACCGGCACGACGTCCGACACGCCGATCCGGACGGCGACGTCCACGTCCGCGGCGAAGCCGCTCTCGGTCAACTCCCGTCCGGAGACGCTGCCACGCACCGCGGCGGGCAGATCCGGGGTGCTCGCCAGCGCGGCGAGCGCCATGGCCGCCTCCACCGAGAGCCCACCCGGCACGCCGGAGAGGGCGTCCAGCACCGAGGCGGCGCCGAGTTGGTCCTCCACCGACGGGCGCAGCGAACCGTCCGGCCACCGCTCCCCCGAGGCGATCACGCCGATCGGGGCGTCCAGCGTGCCGTACCCCTGGCGGCGCAGCCATTGCCCGACGGCGCGTGCGTTGCGCAGGCACGCCGCGACCACCGGCAGGCCGGTGGCGCTGGCGGCGGCGCTGATGGCCGAGCCGTTCGGGGAGGGCAGCACGAGGTCCGCCACCACTGGTGCGCTGCTCAGCGCGGCGGGCGAGAGCGACCACGGATGTTCCGTGGTCGTCTGCCGCCGCCCGACAGCAGCGGTCGCACCGACCCGGACGGCGTACTCGGCGGCCTGCTCACCCCAGGGGAACGGGTGCACCCGCATGCCCCTGGCGACCGCCACCTCCACGGCGGTGGTGAACGAGAGAACGTCCACCACCACCAGCGCCGCGCAGACCCTGCCGAGTTCGGCCGCCCCGGTCAGCCCCCAGTCGAACCGGGCACCCGATCCAGGTTGGCCGTAGACGGCGGCCGTCAACGCCTCAGCGCTCGTCAGACGACGGCTCGGTGTCACCGGAGTCAGACTCGGACGCCCCACCGGGCTGCTCCGACCCGATCGGCTCGACCGCGCCGGTCTCCGGAGAAGGACCCGAGGAAGCGATCGGCTCGGAGACCACCGCCGCCGCGTCGACCGACTCAGCCGGCGCGACCGGCAGCGGGACGGCCTCGACCGCACCCGCCACACCGGCAGCCGGCGCGGGCACCTCGACGGCCGCCGAGCCCCCGAAGAGGCGCGGCAACGTCTCGGTGTGCGCGGTGCGCAGCTCGTCCAGGCCGATCCGGAACTGGCCGTGCACCTCGAGCGCACCACCGGACGGGTCGGTGACGCCGATCAGCTCGAACGGCACGCCCCGCTCGGCGCAGAGCGCCGCGAACGCCTTGTCGTGGCCGCGCGGCACCGAGACCAGCGCCCGCGTGGCGGACTCGCTGAACAGGTAGACGAACGGCATCGATCCCTCGGCGAACTGCTCCGGCACCGCGACCCGGGCACCGACGCCGCGACGCAGGCAGGACTCGACCAGGCTCTGGGCCAGGCCCCCGTCGGAGAGGTCGTGCGCGGAGGCCAGGTGACCGACGCGGGCCGCCTCGGCCAGCAACTCGGCGAGCGCCTTCTCGCGGAGAAGGTCGACCTGCGGCGGAATACCGCCGAGGTGCTCGTGCGTCACCCAGGCCCACTCCGAGCCGGACAGCTCCACGTTCGTCTCGCCGAGCAGGTAGAGCTGGTCGTGGTCGCCACCGGCGCGCGGCACGAAGCCCATCGGCACCCGGTCGGCGACGTTGTCCAGCACGCCCAGCACGCCGACCACCGGGGTCGGGTGGATGGCCGCCGCGCCGGTCTGGTTGTAGAAGCTGACGTTGCCGCCGGTCACCGGGATGCCCAGCTCCAGGCAGCCGTCCGCCAGGCCGCGCACGGCCTCGGCGAACTGCCACATCACGCCCGGGTCCTCCGGCGAGCCGAAGTTGAGGCAGTCGGTCACGGCGATCGGCTTCGCGCCGGTCACCGCCACGTTCCGGTACGCCTCAGCCAGGGCCAGCTTGGTGCCGTTGTACGGGTCCAGTCGGGCGTACCGGCCGTTGCCGTCGACCGACAGCGCCACGCCGAGACCGGTCCGCTCGTCGATCCGGATCACGCCGCCGTCCTCCGGCTGGGCGAGCACTGTGTTGCCCAGCACGTAGCGGTCGTACTGCTCGGTGACCCAGCTCTTGTCGGCCAGGTTGGGCGACGCGATCATGCGCAGCACGGTCTCCCGCAGCGCCTCCGGGTCGGCCGGGCGGGGCAGCGTCTCGGCCCGGTCGGCCTGGAGCAGGATCAGGTCGGCCGGCTCGCGCATCGGCCGGGCGTAGACCGGGCCGTCGTCGACCAGCGAACCCGGCGGCACGTCGACGACCAGGTGGTCCTGCCAGGTGATCAGCAGTCGACCCGGGCTGCCGTCCGGCTCCGGTGCGGTGACCTCACCGATCGCGGTGGCGAGGACGCCCCACTTGTCGCAGGTCTTGAGCACCGCGTCGAGCTTGTCCGGCGCGACGACCAGCAGCATCCGTTCCTGCGACTCGCTGGCCAGGATCTCGTGCGGGTCCATCGAGGGCTCGCGCAGCGGCACCCGCTCCAGCCAGACCCGCATGCCGGTGCCGGCGGCGGCGGCGGTCTCGGTGAGCGCGCAGGTCAGGCCGGCGCCGCCGAGGTCCTGGATGCCGACGACAAGTTGGCCGTCGTACAGCTCGAGGCATGCCTCGATCAGCAGCTTCTCGGTGAACGGGTCGCCGACCTGCACGGCGGGGCGGCGCGCCTCGCTGCCCTCGTCGAAGGTGGCGCTGGCCAGCACGGAGACGCCGCCGATGCCGTCGCGGCCGGTCTTGGCGCCCATCAGGACGACAACGTTGCCCGGGCCGGCGGCGGCCTTGTTCTGCAGCCGACTGACCGGCAGCACGCCCAGGCAGAGCGCGTTGAGCAGCGGGTTGCCCTGGTAGGAGGGGTCGAAGACCAGCTCGCCACCGATGTTGGGCAGGCCCAGGCAGTTGCCGTAGCCGCCCACGCCGGCGACCACACCGGTGAGCACCCGGGCGGTGTCCGGGTGGTCAGCGGCACCGAAGCGCAGCGGGTCCATCACCGCGACCGGGCGGGCGCCCATGGCGAGGATGTCCCGGACGATGCCACCGACGCCGGTCGCCGCGCCCTGGTACGGCTCGACGAAGCTCGGGTGGTTGTGCGACTCGACCTTGAAGGTCACCGCCAGCTCGTCGGAGATCTGCACGACACCGGCGTTCTCACCGATGCCGGCGAGCATCCGGTCGCTGTGCGGGGCCTTCTCGCCGAACTGGCGCAGGTGCACCTTGCTCGACTTGTAGGAGCAGTGCTCGCTCCACATGATCGAATACATCGCCAGCTCGGACTGCGTGGGCCGGCGGCCGAGGATCTGCCGGATCCGGTCGTACTCGTCGTCACGCAGGCCCAGCTCGGTGTACGGCTGAAGCTCGCCCGGGGTGCCACCGGCGCGCGGCACGGTGTCCACGCCCTCGGTCCAGACGGCGGCGGCCGGCTGGGCGGGAGCGGTTGCCGGTGCGACCGGCTGCGCCAGGCTCGGCTCGGCCGGCTGCGCCGGGGCGGAGTACGCCTCCGGTGTGTCCCGTACCGGGTCCGGATGGGTGGTCATGACCTCTCCTCGCTGCGCTCGTGCCCGCCAGGCCGGCGGTTGAGCTGACCGATGATCGTGCCGCCGGTCATGCCGGCGCCCCCACCAGGTGCTTGAGGACCGACGTGAAGAAGCCGAGGCCGTCCAGCGAGGGGCCGGTGAGCGCCTCCACCGCGTGCTCGGGGTGCGGCATGATGCCGACCACGTTGCCGGCGGCGTTGGTGATCGCGGCGATGTCGCGCTGGGACCCGTTGGGGTTGCCGCCGACGTAGCGGGCGACCACCCGACCTTCGGCTTCGAGCTGGTCCAGCGTCGCGGTGTCCGCGACGTAGCAGCCCTCGCCGTTCTTGACCGGGATGAGCACCTCCTGGCCGGGCTGGAACGCGTTGGTCCACGCCGTCCCGGCCGACTCGATGCGCAGGACCTGGTCCCGGTTGCGGAAGTGCAGGTGCTGGTTGCGGGTGAGCGCGCCGGGCAGCAGGTGCGCCTCGCAGAGGATCTGGAAGCCGTTGCAGATGCCGAGCACCGGCAGACCACCCTGGGCGGCGTCCACGATCGTCTCCATCACCGGGGCGAACCGGGCGATGGCACCGCACCGCAGGTAGTCACCGTAGGAGAAACCGCCGGGCAGGACGACAGCGTCGACACCGTGCAGCTCCGGGTCGCCGTGCCAGAGCCGGACCGGCTCAGCGCCGGCGATCCGGACGGCCCGGGCCGCGTCCCCGTCGTCGAGCGAGCCGGGGAAGGTGACCACACCGACCCGGGCGGTCACGAGCGGGCGTCCGCAGTCTCGTCGGCCTCGACCAGGCGGACGGTGAAGTCCTCGATGACCGGGTTGGCGAGCAGTTTGTCGGCAATCTCCCGAGCGCGGTCCAGGTCCGGTTCACCGGTGAACTCGATCTCGATCCGCCTGCCGATCCGAACCGAGGCGACGTCACCGACGCCGAGCCGGGGCAGCGCGTTTGCGACGGCCTGGCCCTGCGGATCAAGGATCTCGGGCTTGAGCATGACGTCGACGACGACGCGAGGCACTGGGCACTCCTGACTGTGTACGCAGTTGGGTGCCGACCCACAATGGGCGAGCGCAGCCAGCGTACCTGGCAGATATCGCCGCGGACGCACCGGCCGGGTGCAGTTCAGGCAGTGATCGACATTACTGACGCTCAGTCGGACCTGTCAGGCGCGACAGGCGGCCCTAGCAGGACAAATACGGCGCTGCGGGTGGCCGAATCGTTACATTGGGCAACCTCGATCAGCTCCTTGATAACGATCGCGTCCCGACCTACTCTACATCGACGTAAGTCGATTCCGCCGGCTCCGGGAATCCCGCCGTCCGGCTCCATCCGCACCCGGCGACCCCGGGCGCGCCCCGTCCAAGGAGTCCACCCGATGCGCATCCGCCCCCTGCTCGCCGTACTCAGCACCGCGCTGGTCGGCGCCCTCGGCGTCACGTCCGCCGCGTCCGCCGCCCCCGCCGGCCCGCAACCCATCATCGGCGGCGGCACCGTCTCGTCCGCGCCCTGGGCCGCCGCGGTGCTCAGCAACGGCTCGTTCACCTGCTCCGGCAGCGTCATCGCCGCGCAGTGGGTGCTCACCGCCCGGCACTGCATCAGCGGCACCATGTCGGTGCGCGTCGGCAGCGTGAACCGCACCTCCGGCGGGGTCACCCGCACGGTCAGCGCCACCTACACCCGCTACGACCTCGCGCTCATGCGGCTCTCCAGCACCGTCAGCACCTCCGCGGTGAGCCTGGCCAGCAGCAACCCGCCGATCAACTCGACGAACTCGATCTACGGCTGGGGCATGACCTGCTACAGCGGCTGCTCGGCGTCCACCGTGCTGAAGACCGCCACCGTCCGGGTGACCAGCAACAGCGCCACCGACGCGTACGGCGGCCAGGCGATCCGCACCACCCGGATCAACGGCAACGCCTGGCGCGGTGACTCCGGTGGCCCGCAGTTCTACAACGGTCAGCAGGTCGGCGTCGCCTCCACCGCCGACGGGTCGAGCATCCAGAACTACGGCAGCGTTGCGTACAACCGGGCCTGGATCACCTCGGTGGCCGGTGTCTGACGGTTAGCGCCCCGCTCGGCGCGGATGGTCGGCCACGTGCCGGCCGTCCGCGCCGCGTCGTTTTGCAGCATCCGATCAGGTGAACAATGCACACGATCGGGTCGCGCCACTCCTGACAGCATCGGAACCGTGCTGGTCGTGACGACAGAGCAACTGCCCGGCTACGAGATCCGCCAGATTCTCGGTGAGGTGGTGTCATCGATGGCCAGGACGCGCAACCCGTACCGCGAGGGTGTGAAGAACCTGCGCGGTGGCGCGTACGACCCGATGGCCCCGGACAACCTGACCCGGTGGCGCACCGACTCGGTGGCCCGCCTCGGCGAGGAGGCACTGCGGCTCGGCGCGAACGCGGTGATCGGCATGCGGTTCGACAGTCGGGACTGTGGCGAGATGTGGATGGAGATCTGCGCGTACGGGACGGCGGTGGTCGCCGTACCCAAGATGCCCGAGGTCATGCCGGCCGACCAGCCGGCGGTCGCTGCGGAGACCGCGGAAATCGCGGGCTTCACCGAGTCTCCCGGCGGCATCGCCGAACCGGCCAGCGCCCCCAACCTGAGAACCGCCGCCGAAACCCCAACCGGCGAGTAACCCACCCACCGGCCCACCGGGCCCCCTCTCCCGTGTTGATCAAGAGGTTTCGGTCATCACGGAGATCGAAAATGACGCAAACCTCTTGATCACCCGGGGAAGGGCGGGCAACGCCGGGTGGGGTGGGGTGGGGTGGGTGGGGTTAGAGGATGGGGGGTGGGCTGTAGGTGGCGGCTTCCGGGTGGGCGGTCACCACGGTGGTGATGCGGCTTGTCACCGCTGCCACCTGGGCTTGGGCGGCGCCGACGAAGGCGTTGCGGTCGGCGACCAGGGTGTCGATGTCGGCGCGGGACAGGCCGAGTCGGCCGTCCGCCGCCAAGCGGTCGAAGAGGTCGTTCTCCGGTGAGCCCTTCTCGCGCATCGCCAGGGCCACCGCCACCGCGTGCTCCTTGATCACCTCGTGGGCGACCTCCCGGCCGACGCCCCGCCGGACCGCCGCGACCAGGATCTTCGTAGTGGCCAGGAACGGCAGGAAACGCTCCAGCTCCCGGTTGATCACCGCAGGGTACGAGCCGAACTCGTCGAGCACGGTGAGGAACGTCTGGAACAGCCCGTCGGCGGCGAAGAACGCGTCCGGCAGTGCCACCCGGCGGACCACCGAGCAGGACACGTCCCCCTCGTTCCACTGGTCACCGGCCAGCTCGCCGACCATCGACAGGTAACCCCGGATGATCACGGCGAAGCCGTTCACCCGCTCCGAGGAGCGGGTGTTCATCTTGTGCGGCATCGCGCTGGAACCGACCTGCCCCGGCTTGAAGCCCTCGGTCGCCAACTCCTGACCGACCATCAACCGGATCGTGGTGGCCAGCGACGACGGCGCGGCGGCCGTCTGGGCCAGCGCGGCCAGCACGTCGAAGTCCAGCGAGCGCGGGTAGACCTGCCCGACGCTGTCCAGCACCCGGGAGAAGCCCAGGTGCTCGGCTACCCGTCGCTCCAGCTCGGCCACCTTGTCGGCGTCGCCGTCGAAGAGGTCGAGCTGGTCGGCGGCCGTGCCGACCGGTCCCTTGATCCCTCGCAGCGGGTAGCGGGCGATCAGCTCCTCCAGCCGCTCGTACGCGATCAGCAGCTCCTCGGCCGCCGACGCGAAGCGCTTGCCCAGCGTGGTGGCCTGCGCCGCCACGTTGTGCGAACGGCCGGTCATGACCAGCTCGGAGTGCTCGTGGGCCAGCCAGGCCAACCGGGCCAGGGTGGCCACCACCCGGTCGCGGATCAGCTCCAGTGAGGCGCGCACCTGGAGCTGCTCGACGTTCTCGGTGAGGTCCCGGGAGGTCATCCCCTTGTGCACGTGCTCGTGCCCGGCGAGCGCGCTGAACTCCTCGATCCGGGCCTTCACGTCGTGCCGGGTGACCCGCTCCCGCTCGGCGATCGAGGCGAGGTCGACCTGGTCGAGCACCCGCTCGTACGCCTCGACCACGCCGTCCGGCACCGGCACGCCCAGGTCGCGCTGAGCGCGGAGAACGGCGAGCCAGAGCCGCCGCTCCATCCGGACCTTCTCCTCCGGGGACCAGAGGGCGACCAGTTCAGGCGAGGCGTACCGGTTGGCCAGCACGTTGGGGATCGTCGTCACGTGCCTCATTCTCTCCTACCCGGCGGCCCGTCCGGCCAGCAGGCCAGGGCGGGTGCCGGTGGGGCCGGTTGGCCGTTTTGTCGCCCGGGACGGTGCGCTATCAGCCGGTATCGGATCATCGTCTCCATCTGATCTCCGGCGAAGCCGAATCCACCCTTCACGACAGAGGGCACGCATGCGTAGAAGATCCCTCGCCGGCCTCACCGCGATCGCGGTGACCGGCGGCACCCTGCTGGCCACCGGCGCACCCGCCCAGGCAGACGACCCCATGATTCTGTACGTCAAGCAGGCCGACGCAAACTGCTCCGACCAGGGGCCCGGCTCCGACGACACGCCGTTCTGCACGATCGGTGCAGCAGCCGCCGTGGTGACCGCCCCTGGGGCGGTTCTTATCGAAGGCGGCACCTACGCCGAGCGCGTCACCGTCACCAGCTCCGGCACACCAGAGGCGCGGATCGCATTCACGGCCTGGAACGCCCGCACACCGGTGACGCTTGTCGGCCCGAACGCGGGCCTGGTCATCGGCGGCCAGCACGACATCCAGATCGAGAATATCAATGTCAGCGGGTCAACCGACGTACCCGCCCTCGATCTGCGTAACGCCTCGAACATCATGATCGCGGGCGGCAACTTCACGATGGCGAATGTCGCGACCGCGCCCGCCATCCGACTCGCCAATGTGAGGGTGGCGGCGCTGGAACACCTCACCGTCAGCGGGACGGCGCTTGCCGGCGGCCTGACAATGGATGTGTCCACCAGCGAGGTGCTCGTCGAGGACTCACTGGTGTCGACCGACCCGAAACACGTCGCCGTCGATGACGGCGTGGGCATTCGAGTCGACGGGCCACAAAACACGATCATCGACGGCGACGTCGCCGGCTTCTCCGGCGCTGCCATCGCGGTGGGCCCTGCCGCCGCCGGGACGGTGATCGCCAACAACCGGATCAAGGGCGGGATCGGGTACGGCATCCACAACCGCGGAGCCGTGGGCACTGCCATCGCCAACAACGAGATCCAGGACCGCTGCCTGGGCGGCATCCAGGTCGACGGTGCATCGTCGCAGGTCTCGGTGCAGAACAACGTGCTCCGCAACAACGCCGCCTTCAACCAGGGCTACTGCGACCCGCAGGCTCCCGAAGGCGCTGAGATCGCGGTCCACGACGCCGCGCTGAGCGGCACCGTGATCGATTACAACAACACCTGGCACCAGTCCGCGTCCGCGACCGGCTACTCGTGGAACGGAACCAGGATGGGTCTCACCCAGTTCCGCACCGTCACCGGGCAGGCCGCACACGACCGGTACACGTCGGATGTCCGGGAGAATGTCGACTCGGCGAACTCGACGGTGCCCGGCTACCAGGATCTCGACACCGAGGGCAAGCCACGCCGGGACGATCCGGCCGTGCCGAACACCGGCGCCGGCCCGATCGCGTACGCCGACCGTGGCGCTGCCGAGGCCATCAAACACCCGGTGTCGTCCTTCGACGCCACAGTGGACCTCGCCACGAGCACGGTCAGGGTGGACGCCTCCGCCTCGACGCCGGGCTTCGTCCCGATCCGTGATTACGAGTTCAGCTGGGGCGACGGAATCTCCACCCGCCAGTCCAGTCCGATCGCCACACACAAGTACGCCACGCCGGGCACCTACAACGTCACCGTCAGCCCCATCGGAACCGACGGCCTGAGCGGCAGCAGCACCGAGCAGGTCAGCGTGCTGCGGCGGACCGCTTCCGTGGGCCTGCTCGCGTTGTCCAACCGTCGCTACGTGGGTACAGCCGCGTCGGTTCTCCTGCCGAACCAGGTCGGGTTGACCGCCGCCGCGCAGTACGACCTGGCCGACGCCGGCAACGGCCAGGTGGCCCTCGTCGCGCGGGCCAACGGCCGCTACGTCACGCAGTTGGCCAACGAATCACTCAACGCCGAGAGTCAGATGGTCGGCGCCTCGGAGAAGTTCACAGTCGTCCGCAACAGTGACGGCACCGTCAGCCTCAAGGCGAGCAACAACCTGTACGCCACCGCCGATCCCAGCGGTGCTGTGACGCTCTCGGCGAGCCGGCCGACGATCAGCGCCTGGGAGAAGTTCGCCCAGGTTCCGGTCGCCGACGCGAACAGGTCGCTGAAGGCCAGCGTGAACGGCCGTTTCGTGATTGCCGACGGTGCCGGTGTGAAGCCACTGATCGCGAGCGCGGCGACCGCCGGTAGCTGGGAGCGGTTCGACTTCGCCGACCTCGGTAGCGGTCAGATCGCCCTCTTCGCCCGTGCCAACAGCCGTTTCGTGTCCGCCGACGGCGCGGGCGCCAAGCCGCTGATCGCGAACGCACCGACCGTCAGCACCTGGGAGCGTTTCACCATCGTGCGCAACAGCGACGGCACTGTCAGCTTCAAGGCCGGTATCAACAACAAGTACGTCAGCGCCGACGGCGCGGGCAGCAAGCCACTGATCGCCAACGGCCCGGCCATCAGCACCTGGGAGAGGTTCACCCTCGGCTGAGCCCTACCGCGCTATCGACGCCCGCCGGGACCCTCGGGTCCGGCGGGCGTCGCCTTGCACACTCCGCTCAGCGCTCCAGGATGGCGGTCACGCCCTGACCACCGGCGGCGCAGATGGAGATCAGCCCGCGCCCGTTGCCCCGCTCGGCCAGCAGCTTGGCCAGGGTCGCCACGATCCGTCCGCCGGTGGCGGCGAACGGATGCCCGGCGGCCAGCGACGAGCCGTTGACGTTGAGCCGGTCGGTGTCGATCGCGCCCAGCGGCGCGTCCAGGCCGAGCCGGTCCTTCGCGAACTCCGGCGACTCCCAGGCGGCGAGGGTGGCCAGTACCTGCGACGCGAACGCCTCGTGGATCTCGTAGTAGTCGAAGTCCTGCAACGTCAGCCCGGCACGGGCCAGCATCCGGGGCACCGCGTACGCGGGTGCCATCAGCAGCCCCTCGTCGCCGTGCACGAAGTCCACCGCCGCCGTCTCCGACCAGCTGAACCAGGCCAGCACGGGCAGGTGGTGCGCCGCGGCCCACTCCTCGCTGGCCAGCAGCACTGTGGACGCGCCGTCGGTGAGCGGTGACGAGTTGCCGGCCGTCATGGTGGCCTGCTCGGCGTCCGGGCCGCGGGTGCCGAAGACCGGCTTCAGCGAGGCGAGCTTCTCCAGGCTGCTGTCCGGACGCAGGTTCGCATCCCGGGTGAGCCCCAGGTACGGCGTCATCAGGTCGTCGAAGAAACCTCTGTCGTACGCGGCCGCGAGGCGCTGGTGTGAGCGCAGCGCCAGCTCGTCCTGGGAGCGCCGGTCGATCTGCCAGCGCAGGGCGGTCCGGGCGGCGTGGTCGCCCATGGACAGGCCGGTACGCGGCTCTGCGTTGCGTGGGATCTCCGGCTTGAACGGCTGAAGTGGGCGCAGCTTCGCCGCGATCTTGAGCCGTTCGCCCAGCGTGCGGGCCGAGTTGAGCTTGAGCAGCGTGCGGCGCATCTCCTCGTTGACGGCGAGCGGGGCGTCGGAGGTGGTGTCGACGCCGCCGGCGATGCCCACGTCGAGCTGACCGAGGGCGATCTTGTTGGCGACCAGGATGGTCGCCTCCAGGCCGGTGCCGCAGGCCTGCTGGATGTCGTACGCCGGGGTGTGTGGGTCGAGCCGGGAGCCGAGGACCACCTCACGGGTGAGGTTGAAGTCGCGGGAGTGCTTGAGCACCGCACCGGTGACCACCTCGCCGATGCGCTGCCCGGCCAGCCCGTAGCGGGCGATCAGGCCGTCGAGCGCCGCGCCGAGCAGGTCCGCGTTTGACGCGTCCGCGTAGCGGGCGTTGGAACGGGCGAAGGGGATGCGGTTGCCCCCGATGACCGCGACCCGCCGGATGCTCTGCACGATCCGCCTCCTCGACATGTGTTGCTTGGACCCTACTGGCCAGTAGGCTACGCCCATGACCGACAGGTACGCGAGCTTCGTCCAATCGGCCGCCGGCCGCGCGCTGGTCAAGCGCCTCGGGCTGCCCGACCCGCCCCGACTGCGCCGACACCACCCCGGCGACCCGCTGCTGGCCGGCCCGGCCCTGCTCGGCGCGGCCACCGGCGCTCGGTACGCCAAACCGGTGGCCATGAGACTGACCGCCGCCGGGGTCGAGCTGGCCGAGCCGGCCGCCACCACCCCGCGGCGGTACGGGGCACTGCTGTTCGACGCCACCGGGATCACCGACTCGACCGAGCTGCGCCAGCTCTACGACTTCTTCCACCCGCAGGCCCGGGCCGTGCTGCCCAGCGGCCGGGTGATCGTGCTCGGCAACCCGCCGCAGGAGTGCCCGACGCCCCGCGCGGCGACCGCCCAGCGCGCCCTCGAAGGACTCGTCCGCAGCATCGGCAAGGAGTTCGGCCGGGGCATCACCGCGCAACTCGTCCAGGTGGCCCGCGCCCAGGGCGACCCCAGCATCGGCCTCGAGTCGACTCTCCGGTTCCTGCTGTCCGGCCGCTCCGCGTACGTGTCGGGGCAGGTCATCCGGGTCAGCGGCGGCGCGGCGAGCATCCCGGCCGACTGGGACCGCCCGCTGGACGGGCAGGTCGTGCTGGTCACCGGCGCCGCGCGGGGCATCGGTGCTGCGCTGGCGAAGGTGCTCGCCCGCGACGGCGCGAAGGTGGTGGCCCTGGACATCCCGGCTGCCGGGGACGCGCTCGCCGCGGTGGCGAACGACATCGGCGGCGCCGCCGTCCAACTCGACCTGACCGCGCCGGACGCGCCGACCCGACTCGCCGAGCACCTGGCCAGCCGGCACGGCCGGGTCGACGTGGTGGTGCACAACGCCGGCATCACCCGGGACAAGACGCTCGGCCGGATGGACGCCGACCGGTGGGACCAGGTGATCGACGTCAACCTCTCCAGCCAGGAGCGGATCAACGACGTACTGCTGGAGCGGGAGCTGATCCCGTCCGGCGGGCGGATCATTTCGGTCTCCTCGATCGCCGGAATCGCCGGCAACCGGGGGCAGACCAACTACGCCACCAGCAAGGCCGGCGTGATCGGGCTGGTCGACTCACTCGCGCCGGCCCTGCGGGAGCGCGGGATCAGCGTCAACGCGGTGGCCCCCGGCTTCATCGAGACCCGGCTGACCGCGCGCATCCCGCTGGTGGTCCGCGAGGCGGGCCGGCGGATGAACAGCCTGGCCCAGGGCGGGTTGCCGGTGGACGTGGCCGAGACGATCGGCTGGCTGGCCTGGCCGGCCAGCGGCGCGGTCAGCGGAAACGTGGTCCGGGTCTGCGGCCAGAGCCTGCTGGGGGCGTGATGGGCGCGCGGCCGGAGTCGGGCAGCCGTACCCCCGTCGAGCTGCCCCGGATGCCGGCGGCCGGAGCGCTGCACCGACGGGCGTTGCTGGGCGCCCTGCCGGGCCTCGGCAAGGGGCGGCGCGGGCCCGACCTGCCGGCGGTCGAGTTGACAGTGGGCGGGGTGAGCGTCGACCGGGCGCAGCTGGCCGACTATGACCGGGTCTGCGGGTTCCGACTCACCGATCGGCTGCCCGCGACGTTTCCGCACGTCATGGGTTTTCCGCTGGCCCTGCGCCTGATGACAGCGCCGGACTTCCCCCTCCCGCTGATCGGCCTGGTGCACGTCGGCAACCGGATCACCACGCACCGCCCGATCACCGCCGACGAGACCCTCGACTTCACCACGTACGCGGAGAACCTGCGCCCCCACGACCGGGGGCGGCAGGTGGAGGTGGTGCTGATCGGCTCGGTCGACGGGGAAGAGGTGTGGCGCGGCGTCTCGACGTACCTCGGTCGGGAACGCAAGCCGGGCGGACGCGAGCCCGGCGAACGTCCCGCGGCGCCGACGGCCACCGCCCGTTGGCGGGTGGAACCGCGCATCGGTACGGAGTACGCGCGGGTCTCCGGTGACCACAACCCGATCCACACCTCCCGACTCGGTGCGCGGCTGTTCGGCTTCCGCCGGCCGATAGCGCACGGAATGTGGAGCAAGGCGCGCTGCCTGGCCGCGCTGGAGGCCCGGCTGCCGGACGCGTACACCGTCGAGGTCGCCTTCAAGCTGCCCGTGCCGCTGCCGAGCACCGTGAACTTCGCGGTCCTCCCGGACGGCGGGCTCGCCCTGCACGACTCGCGCGGCCGACCGCACCTGACGGGTCACCTGCGCTGAGAATTCCGAGCTTGGCAGAAGCTTCCTCGTGCGCTAAGTTGTTCTCACAGCGAGATGTTCTCAGGATGAGAGAGACGTGATGAACGAGCAGGAGTTCCTGGCCGCGTACGACCCACGGGCCTACCCGTCGGTCGCCGTGACCGTCGACGTGGTGGCGCTGACCATCCGCGACGGCGCACTGCACCTGCTGCTGATCCGGCGCGGCGAGGCACCCTTCGCCGGGCACTGGGCGCTGCCCGGGGGCTTCGTCCGCCCCGACGAGGACCTGACCGCCGGCGCCCGACGGGAGCTGGCCGAGGAGACCGGGCTCGGCGGCGAGGCGCTGCGCCGCGCACACCTGGAGCAGTTGGGCAGCTATGGCGCTCCCGACCGTGACCCGCGCATGCGGGTCGTCTCGATCGCGCACCTCGCGTTCGCCCCCGACCTGCCGGACCCGGCCGCCGGCAGCGACGCCGACGAGGCGATCTGGCTCCCGGTGACCGCGTTGACCAGCCGACAGCTCGCCTTCGACCACGGCCGGATCATCGACGACGCGTTGGAGCGGGCCCGCTCCAAGCTGGAGTACACGCCGCTCGCCACCCGCTTCCTCGCCGCCGAGTTCACGATCAGCGAACTGCGCGCCGTCTACGAGACGGTCTGGGGGCACCCGCTGCACGCCGGCAACTTCCACCGCAAGGTGCTCTCCGTGCCGGGGTTCGTGGAGAGCACCGGCACCAGCACCGAGCGCGGTGGTGCCCGAGGCGGCCCGCGCGCCCGGCTCTACCGGGCCGGCGACGCCCGCCTGCTGCATCCGGCGCTGCTGCGCCCCGCCAGCGAGGAGACGGTGCGGTGAGGGCCACGGAGGCCATCCGCCTGGTCGCGGCCGCCCGCACCGACGCGGACCTGTTCGGCGCCGACCAGCCGGCCCACCGCTACCGCGAGCTGGTCGCGGCCCTGCACCCCGACCGCCTGCCGACCGACCCGGCGGTACGCGCCGAAGCCATCGACGCGTTCATCCACGTCACCACCCGGTGGCGGGCACGGCAGACCACCATCCTCGGCGACTACCGGCTCGGCGCGCCGGCCCACTCGGGTGACCTGGCGGACCTCTACGACGTCGGCGACGACCGGCTGCTCAAGCTCCCCCGACGGCCCACCGACAACGACCTGATGGTCCGCGAGGCGCACGCCCTGCGCACCATCGCCGAGCGCGGCGACCCGCGCTACCTGCCGTACGTGCCCCGGCTCGTCGACGAGTTCCGGCACCGCGACACCGCGACCGGCGCGGACCGACGGATCAACGTGCTCGCCACCGCACCCGGCCTGCACGACCTCGACGAGGTGCGGCGCGCGTACCCCGACGGGCTGGACGCCCGGGACGTGGCCTGGATGTGGCGGCGGCTGCTGGTGGTGCTCGGCCTGGCCCACCGGGCGGGCGTGGTGCACGGCGCGGTCCTGCCGCGACACGTGCTGATCGAGCCGGACGCCCACGGCGTGGTGCTCGTCGACTGGTGCTTCTCCGCGGCCGTGGGCAGCACGATCCCGGCTGTCGTGCCCGGCCACCCGGACTGGTACCCGCCGGAAGTCTTGACCAAGCAGCCCTGCGGGCCGGGCACCGACATCGCGATGGCCAGCCACTGCATGAGCTGGCTAATGGGGCGGCGGGCACCCCGCGAGCTGCACACCTTCGCGCAAGGCTGCCGGCAACGGTCCCTGGGCGACCGGCCCGACGACGCCTGGCGCCTGCTGCGCGAACTCGACCAGGTGCTGGACCGGCTCTACGGGCCACGCACCTTCCGACCCTTCACCCTCACCCCCTAAGGAGCTGTCATGGGCAGTGGAGTCTGGTCCACCGACGTGTACGACGCCGCCGACCGCTACCGCCGGTCCACCGGCAGGAGCGCCTTCTCCTACAGCGACAGCGGGGCGCGCACCGTGCACCCCGCGCTCGACCCCAGGGACGCGACCCGCGAGAGCCGCGACTCCGACGAGCACCCCCGGTCGACGCCCGTCGCGGTGCTCTTCGACGTGACCGGCTCGATGCGCACCGTGCCGCGGGTCCTGCAGACCAAGCTGCCGCAACTGCTCGGGCTGCTGCAACGGCAGGGCTACGCCAGCGACCCGCAGATCATGTTCGGTGCCATCGGCGACGCCACCTGCGACCGGGTGCCGTTGCAGGTGGGCCAGTTCGAGTCGGACAACCGGATGGACGACGACCTCGGCCGGATCGTGCTGGAGGGCGGCGGCGGCGGACAGATGAGCGAGTCGTACGAGCTGGCCATGTACTTCATGGCCCGGCACACAGTCACCGACAACTGGGAGAAGCGCGGCCGGCGCGGCTACCTGTTCATCATCGGCGACGAGCTGGCGTACCAGCGGGTGAAGGCCCGGGAGGTGGCCGGCCTGATCGGGGACGACCTCTCCGAGGACGTGCCGCTGCGGCAGGTGGTCGACGAGGTGACCCGCCGCTGGGACACCTACTACCTGCTCCCCGCCGGCAGCCACTACGCCGGCAACGCCAAGGTGCTCGACTTCTGGCGGGACCTGCTCGGGCAGAACACCGTCGTGCTCGACGACCTCGACGCGGTCTGCGAGACCATCGCGCTCACCATCGGCCTCGGCGAACAGGCCATCGACCTGGACGAGGGCCTGCGCGACCTGGACCGCGCCGGTTCCGGCGCCACCAGAACCGTGTCGAAGGCGCTGGCCCGCCTCGGCCGGGAACGGCGGGCCGAGGTGTCGACGCTGCCGGCGTTCACCGACACGGCCGGCGGGGTGACCCGGCTGTGAACCACCTGGCGGTGGTCGACCTCGGCTACGGCGACGCCGGCAAGGGCACTGTGGTGGACTGGCTCTGCGCCACCCGTCCCGTGCACACGGTGGTCCGCTTCAACGGGGGCGCGCAGGCGGCACACAACGTCGTGCTGCGCGACGGGCGGCACCACACGTTCGCGCAGTTCGGCGCCGGCACGTTCCATCCCGGTGTGCGTACGCACCTGTCCCGGCACGTGGTGGTGGACCCGCTGGCGTTGGCCGCCGAGGCCGGCCACCTCGCCACGGTCGGGGT
Organism: Micromonospora sp. NPDC047187; assembly: GCF_040643355.1. Lineage (NCBI taxonomy): Bacteria > Bacillati > Actinomycetota > Actinomycetes > Micromonosporales > Micromonosporaceae > Micromonospora > Micromonospora sp. NPDC047187. The sequence goes on along the minus strand of NZ_JBEYUF010000002.1, from coordinate 260 downwards.
GCCCGACGCGCTCGACCGGCTGACCGTCGACGGGGACGCGCTGCTCGCCACCCCGTACCACCGGGCCGCCAACCGGGCCCGCGAGACCGCCCGGGGAGCCGACCGGCACGGCTCCTGCGGGCTGGGGGTGGGGGGGGGGGGCGCGGGGGGGGGGGCCCCCCCCCCCCCCGCCCCGCGGGGGGCCCGCCGGCACCCCCCCGCCCCGGGGGGGCGCCGGCGGGCCCCCCAGCGGGGCCCGGGGGCCGCCCCGGGGGGGCCCG
>NZ_JBEYUF010000001.1:648075-1026468 GCF_040643355.1 Micromonospora sp. NPDC047187 | reverse complement strand
GCCCGGAGCGATCCCGCTCCGGGCCGCCGCCGACCGGGCCGTCAGGCGGTGCGGGCACCCGCCCGCAGGCGTTCGATGGTGAGGTCGAGGGCCGCCTCCAGGTGATCGATCTTGCCGGTGGAGAGCAGCAGCAGTACGCCTCCCTGGATGCCGGCCAGCAGCGCCGCCGAGGCGCGCTCGGCGTCCACGTCCGGGGCGATGTCCCCGGTCGACTGCATCTGTCGGATGCCCTCGGTGATCGCCGCCTGCCAGCGCCACATGAGACCGGTCACGATCGCCTGCGCGCCCGGCGCCCGCCGGCCGGTCTGGCCGAGCAGACCGTTGAGGGGGCACTTGACCCCCTGCGCGAGGTAGCGCTCGATGAGCCGGTCGCGCCACGCCAGCCAGGCCGGCCAGGACGTCAGGTTGCTGAGCATCGGCTCCTGGTCGATGAGCACCTGGTCGGCCTCGTGCTGGGCGACCGCGAGCAGCAACTCGTCCTTGCCGCCGGGAAAGTAGTGGAAGAGTTGGCCCTTGCTGGTGCCCGTGTGGGCCATCACATCCTCAAGGCGCACGTCGTCGACGCCACGTTCACGGATCTCGGCGGCCGCGCCGGCGACTATCCGCGCCCGGGTCGCCTCACCCTTGCGGGTCAACGTGCGTGTCATGGCCCAACCCTAGCGCAGATTCTGGACTTGCAGGTCCATTTTTGGCGAGCAAAGGTCTGGAGCGCGGTCCGACACGGACCGACACCACGATCGGGAGGACGCAACGATGAACCACTACTACCTGCTCGGGCGGTCCGGTCTGCGGGTGAGCCGGCTGGCGCTGGGCACCATGAACTTCGGCGTCGACGGTTTCCACGCCGCGTACGGCAAGACCGAGGCGGAGGCGGAGCCGATCTTCCGCCAGTATCTGGAGGCGGGCGGGAACTTCATCGACACGGCGGACTTCTACACCGCCGGGGAGAGCGAGAAGATCCTCGGCCGCCTGATCGACAGGGCCGGCGTCCGTGAACGGCTCGTGCTGACCAGCAAGTTCACTAACACCGTCGACCCGACCGACCCGAACGCCAGCGGCAACGGCCGCAAGCACATCATGCGGGCCGTGGAGGCGTCGCTGCGCCGGCTCGGCACCGACTACATCGACCTGTACCTGCTGCACACCTGGGACCGGATCACCCCGGTCGAGGAGGTCGTGCACACCCTCGACGACCTGGTGCGCGCCGGCAAGATCCGGTACGCCGGTCTCTCCGACGTACCGGCCTGGTACGCGGCCCGGGCGCAGAGCTACGCCGAAGCGCACGGGCTGGCCCCGATGATCAATCTGCAGCTCCCGTACTCCCTGGTCAGCCGGGGCATCGAGGCGGAGTATGTGGCGATGGCCCAGACCATGGGCATGGGGCTCACCGCGTGGAGCCCGATCGCCAGCGGCCTGCTCAGCGGCAAGTACCGGCGCACCGGCGACGGTCTGAGCGGCAGCGGTCGGCTGACCAATCCCGACGCCGGAGGTCGCGAGGTCAGCCCCAGCGAGTGGCAGGTCATCGAGGCACTGGAGAGCGTGGCCGCCGACCTGGGTCGCAGCATGGCCCAGGTCGCGATCAACTGGGTCGCCACCCAACCCGCCGTCGCCTCGGTGATCATCGGGGCGAGCAGTGCAGCGCAGGTCGGCAGCAACTTCGAGGCGCTCGACTTCGAGATCCCGGCCGACGCCCGCCGCCGGCTCGAGGAGGCCAGCGCGCCGCAGCTCGGGGTCCCGTACGTGATGTTCACCCCGCAGTACCAGTCCTGGGTGGTGAGCCCCGGTCTCGGCATCGGCGACAAGCCGGCCGGCTACACCCCTCCGGTGTTCAACGGCGCCACCGGGCCCACCAAGTGAAAGGACCGGACATGGCACAGAGCAACGACACCCTCGTTCGTGAGTTCGTCGAGGCGTTCAACACCAGGGACGCGGACCGCCTCGTTCCCTACCTGCACCCCGATGTCGTGTTCCACGCCTACGGCGACCAGCAGGTGCGCGGCCGGGACGCCGTCGTGGAGGTCTGGCGCGGCGTCTTCGGGATGTTCGCGGAGGTCAAGTTCGCGACAGTGCACCAGGCGGTCGACGGCGACGTCGTGATCGCCGAGCAGGTCCACGGCCTCGGCCTGCCGGGCCGACCGGTGGCACCGGTCATGAACATGGCGATCTACGAGATCCGCGACGGCAAGATCGCCGCCTGGCGTGACTACACCAACCCGGAGTACGCCCAGAAGCTGGTCGCCGGCTGACCCGCCCTCGTGCCCGCGGCCACGAAACCTCAGCCCGGGTCGTGGCTGCGGGCACCCCCCTTTGCCGCACATCCCCTGGAGGAAGACATGCACGCCATCCGAATGCACGAGTACGGCGGACCGGAGGTGCTCCGCTACGAGGAGGCACCCGTGCCCGTCCCCGGTTCCGGTGAGGTCTTGATCAAGGTCGCGGGCACGTCGTTCAACCCGGCGGACGCCGTCATCCGAGCCGGCGTCCTGCACCATTCCCATCCCGTCCGGATGCCGCACATCCCTGGCACCGACGTCGCTGGCACGATCGTCGAACTCGGCCCGGGTGTCACCGGCCATGCGGTCGGCGACCGGGTCATCGCGGCCCTGCCACGACCGGCGGACGGCGCCACCGGGGAGTTCACGCTCGCTCCGGCGGCGATGGTGGCCGCGCCAACGAACATCCCGCTCGCCTACGCCGCCGCCCTTCCGATCGCCGGGCTCACCGCCTGGCAGGGCATTCACGACCACCTGCGAGTCCGACCAGGCCAGCGCATCCTGGTCAACGGCGCGGGCGGTGGCGTCGGTCGGTTGGCCGTGCAGTTCGCCAAGCTGGCTGGCGCCACCGTTCTGGGAGTGGCGGGTCCGGCCAGCATCACGGCAGCCCAGTCGGCCGGCCCCGACCAGATCCTGGATTACACGGTCGACCGGCTGACCGAGCCGGTCGACGCTGTGTTCAACACAGCACCCATCGACGGGTCCGGCCTGGATCGGCTCGTCGCCCTCATTGAGCCGGGCGGTCGTCTGGTCTCCATCACCTCGTCCGCGACGACGGACCGCCGCAGCGCGGTGCGCGCGATGGTCATGACCGTCCGCTGGGATCCCGCCCACCTCAACGAAATTGCCCGCCGGGTGGACGCCGACGGGGTTTCGCCAGGCGTCAGCGAGCGCCTCCCGATGACCGAGATCGTCGAGGTGCACCGTCGCCACGCCGCCGGCCGCCTGTCGGGCAAGGTCGTGCTCAGTCACTGAACGAGGGGGTCCGCTACCTGCGGTCAGCGGCCGCGCAGGGCCGCCGCCAGCTCTCTGCGCGACCCGATGCCGAGCTTGATGAAGACCTTGCGCAGGTGCCACTCGACGGTACGCGGGCTGAGGAACAGCGCGGCACCGATCTCCGGGTTGGTCTGCCCCGCCACCGCGAGTCGGGCGATCTGCGCCTCCTGCGGGGTGAACTCGACCGGCTGACCGAGGGTCCGCTTGCGGACGGTCTCGCCGGTGGCTAGCAGTTCGCGGCTCGCCCGCTCGGCGAAGCCCTCCGCGCCGATGGCGGCGAACGCCTCATGCGCGGCACGCAGCTGGATCCGGGCATCGGCTCGGCGGTTCTCCCGGCGCAGCCACTCGCCGTAGAGCAGTCGGGCCCGGGCCAGTTGCAGACCGAGCTGGCCGCCGGTGAACCGCTCGACCGCCTCCCGGTACCGGTCCTCGGCCCTCTCCGACGTTCCCGTCAGGGCGTCGGCGAGGGCCTGTACGCCAAGCGCCCAGTCCGTGCCGGCGGCACCGGTACGTTCCGCGAGACGCTCGCGGGCCTCGGCGGCCACCTCGGTCTCTCCGGCGCGTACGGCGGCCTCGATCAGCTCACCGAGCGTCCAGTTGAACACGGCGAGGTCCACGTACTCGGTCGCCTGACGCGCGGCATCCAGAACGGCCGGATACTGGCCGAGCCCGTTGGCCAGCACCGCTCTGGCGTAGCCGGCCAGGCCGAGCAGGCGGCCCTCGCCACGCGCGTCGGCGTCCTTGACGGTGGCGTCGATCAGCTCCATCGCGGGCAACTCCCGGCCACGGTGGGCCGCCAGGGTGAGCGAGGCGGACGGGTGCATGGCCATTCCGGTGGCCTGGCCGAGGGCATCGGCCTCGTCGAGCAGGCCGGCCGCATCGACGAACCGACCCGCGTACACCAGTGCGCCGGAGCGGAACGCCAACGCTGTGGGCAGCAGCGACAGCGCACCGGTGGCGCGGGCGAAACCGACCGCCCGCTCGGTGATCCGGAACCAGGCGGCGTCGTCCCACACCTCGTGCGCGACCGGCCCGGCCAGCCAGAGCAGGTGCAGGTTCTCGTCCGCCGTCATCGTTTCGAGAGCCCGGCGGAGATACGGAACGGCGTGTGCGTACCCGTCGAGGGTCCATGCCGTCAGGCCGGTCAGGAACAGGCCGGCCGGATCGTCGCCGGCCGGCACGCCGCGCGCCGCCTCGGCCGCCCGGCGCAGGTCGCCGCCAGCAAGCCGGCCCGCGTGAACGGCGGCACCCACCGCCGAAAGGTACGTGGTGCGCGCCGAGGCGCGATCCAGCTCCCGGAGACGGCCAGCGGCAGCGAGCAGCGGCAGGCCGGCGGCTCGGCCGGGGTTGAGCGCGAACGCGACCTGGGCCCGCAGGCGCTCCACCCCGGCCCGCTGCAACGGTTCGAGTGGACCCAACTCGGCGGCCGCCAGCAGGTCCGGAACCTGGTTGAACTTTCCCGCGTCGAATCGGGCCCGCGCGGCGCCCAAGGCGCGTACGGCAGGCGACTTCTCGCCCTGGGGCTGGCGGCAAGCAGCGGGATCGGCACCGTGCTCTTCACCTTCGGCGTGTGGGCGATCGTCTCCGGCGTGGCCCAGTTCACCGTCGCCATCCGCCGCAACAGCCCGGAACTCGGCCGCCAGTGGCCGATGCTGGTCGCGGGCGCGCTCTCGGTCATCGCCGGCGCGACCTACCTGCCCGCCGCCCTCGGCGCGGAGCCGAACCTCAGCATGCTGATCGTCTACACCGCGGCCGGCGGTGTCTTTTTCGTCCTGCAAGCCGCGAGCCTCCCGTGGCGGCAGCGCCGACAGACCGTCCGGGTCTGACCGACCGACGCCGTTGTGGCGGGTGAGTCCCTGCCGCCACGGCGTCGTCGACGGTCACTCGCCGATACTGGTCGTCCCGGCGAGCCCGGAGGCCGACGCGGCCTCACCCTCGTAGAGGGCGACGTACCGCCGACGCCACTCGTCACCGTCGGTGCCGAGGGCGGCGAGGTGGAGGGTGTTGTGTTCGACGCCCAACGCCGCCGGCAGGGTGCACACCCGCAGCGGTATCGCGTTCGCGTCGGCGATGCGGCGCGGCACGTCGACCGCTGCCCTGAGGTCCACCACGCCGTCGAGCGGGCTGATCGCGACCGCCGCGGACCGCAGACCGGCCCGCCGGGGCGGTTTCGGCAGGCTTCGGGCGATCGTCAGGTACTGGGTGACGGCGGCGAGCGAGTATCCGCGCGACGTGACGCGATCCCGCAGAACGCGGCGCCCGTACAGCACGATGAGCGGTCTCACCGCGTAGGCCGGCGCCTGTCGCGGATTCGGGCCGAAGAACGGCGACAGCAACAGCAGATGCCGTACGACGTTGCCCGGCACCTGGGCCAGCCAGGCGGCCAGCACGGCGCCGCCGGAGATCCCCACGACACCGACCTCGTCTCCCAGGGCCGCCGCGACGGCCCACCCCTGCGCGGCATACGTCGTCAGCTCACCGGCCTCGACCCGGTGGTGGGCCAGCCGGTCGACGGTCCCGTGCTGGGGCGCCCGGGGAACCCAGACGTTGTACCCGCTGTCGAAGAACTCCTCGGCCAGCCCTTCGTACTGCTCGGGCGCGAGGGTGTACCCGTGCAACAGCAGCACGGCCCGGCCGGTACGGGAGCCATGGCTCAGCAGGCGACTGCGCGACTCCGGTCGCACCGCCGGATCGGCCGCCTCGGCGGCGATGATGGCCGCGGCGGCACGGGTGGCGGTGTCGAAGTCGAGCGGTCGGGCCGGCGCGACCCGTAGCCCACGGCGGCCCACCGGCCAGAGGTAGAGCCCGGCGACCGCCGCCCCGACGAGCGCCAACCCGCCGACGAGAAGCGCGATGATCTCCGGCATGGTCAGATGCTGACAGGGGCTGCGCTCGGCGTCGGCTGAGGGGGTGCGCCCGGGTGACCGGGCGCACCCGGTCAGCTATTCCTGGCTGTTCGGGGGCGCGAAGACGACCCGGGAGCGCAACTGCCGAAAGCCGGTCCGCTCCAGCTCCGCCAGCACCGTCACCCGGTGCGACTGCACGTCGGCGATGACCTCGCGGGCACCGCCGGCGGCCAGCACCCGGACCGCCTCGGCCAGCAGCTCGGGCCGGGCCGCCTCGTCGAGCAGGCCGAGATAGGCGAGCAGTGGGAAGCAGGCATCGCCAGCCGTTCCGGCCAGGCCCACCGGCTTACCGGCGTCCACCGCGACGCGCCACCCCTCGGTGGCGTCGCCCAGCCAGGCCAGCGGGTCGGTGGCAAGGTCGACACCGCTGACCGCTAGTGCGTTCTCGACGCCGGTCAGCACGTCCGGCTCGGCGATCCGGGCAACCAGGGCTTTGATCTCCGCCGCGTCGACGGGCGCGCGGAAGTCGTACCGCCCGGAGGACGCCGGCAGTGGGGTGCCCGTCCAGGAGCAGCGGAGCCGCTCCCCCCGCTCGACCAGCCCGGCGAGCCGGGCGGCCTCCATGGGTGCCCGGACCACTGCCAGCACCTCGGGTCGACGCCGCCAGTGCGCCGGCAGCGCGGCGTAGTACAGCACGGGACCGCCCAGCGCCTCGTGGGCGGCGCGCAGCAGCTCGGCGCCCACCTCCGGCTCGGCGTCCAGGTCGAACCGTTCCAGCCATGGGGCACCGATGGCACGTGGCGGGAGGACCCAGGCTGCTCGACCGACCACCCGGCCGGCACGGAGGGCGACCCAGGTGTGCTCGGGACGGTAGCCGCCGCCGGCGATCCCGTCGGCGTACGCGACCTGGCGCAGTTGGGGCAGCGGATCAGGCATGGAGTCGAACAGGTTTTCCTCGCCCGCGACGAGCGGACGGATGACGAGATCAGTCATGGGTTGGTCCTCCGGGAAGCGCGCGCCCCGGATCAGATCCGCGCGGACGCCGGAGCGCGGAGGGGGCGCAGAACATCGGACATTGTTCTGACCTCCTTCCAGCTCGACGGCGTGCCCGACGACCTTACGCGCCGGGGTCGCCGGCACGCAACGGATCGTCACAGCGTCGGGTTGGTTTCCGCCCCACGCTTGTGGGCACGCTGGTCGTACACGGTGATGCCGGCCAGGATGATCGCCGCGACGGCCGCCACGGCGACCGGCGGGAGCAGCACCATCGGTGGGGCCGCCAGGACGAGCGCCACCACGCCGAAGTACAGCGCCCGACACCGCGGGGCGGATCGGTTGGCCCGCTCCAGGGTGCTCCGCCCGATCAGGAACAGCACCGGGCCGCCGAAGATGATGGCCACCAGAGCCCAGTCGATCGGCGGGTGCGGATCCTCGATGACCTGTCCGAAGCCGACGGCGGTGCAGATGATGCCACCGACGATCAACAGCAGGCTGTAGCTCGCCCACCGCGACAGTTGGATCCCCTCCCCGCTCGGGGTCGAGGCATGGCCGGATCTGACGTGGTAGAAGTAGATCCGCCAGAACGAGACGACCGCCACGAACGAGGCGACGAGGGTGATGGTTCCCTCGGTGGTGAAGCCCGGGAAGCTGACCGCGGCGCCGGCTTCGAGCACCACCTCGGCGAGGGCGATCATGAAGAACTGGTTGTACCGCTCGGCGAGATGCTCCTGCGAGACGGTGACCCCCGAGCTGGTGAGCTGTCTCCTTCCCATCCGGGGCAGGGGGTAGGTGGTGGCGGCGCCGATCAGCTCGATGGCGAGGGCGAGGGTCCAGAAGATGCCCCGACCGAGGCCACCACTGATGCCGCCGCTGATCCAGAGCACGCTGGACGCCAGGTGCCAGGTCAGCACCCGGAGCGCGAACGCCTGGCCCGCGTGACCCCGCAGGGCGAGCGACGTGAAGAGCGGTCGACCGACCTGGATGACGACGTAGGTGCAGGCGAATATCACGCCGCGTTGGCCGAATGCCTGCGGCAGGGTGACCGCCAGCACCAGCGTGCCGAACATCGTCGCCAGCAGGACGGCCTGCAGGTCGGGGCGCCGGGGGTCGTAGGTGCTCGCCAGCAGGGCGTTGAGCGACCAGATCATCCACATCGCCGTGAAGAACAGGACGGTCTGACCGGCCTCGGACAGCAACGCATGCCGGACGATGGTCAGGTCGTCCGCGATCCGCCCGGCGAGGCGGGCCAGCGCGAAGACGTAGACGATGTCGAAGAGCAGTTCCAGGACGGTCGCCGAGCGGGGGCTCCTACTGTCCCCGAGCCCACGAAAGAACTCGGTGCGCGTCAGCACGGACGGCGAGACAGCTCAGCCGGCCAGGGCCGCCGGCACGGGCACACCACTGTGGTGACCCTGTTCCGCTGCCATCGCCCCCGAGCCTCCCTCGCCGACCGGCCCCGCTTGATCCCTATCTGCGTATTTTATCCATCTTCATCGGGTCGCCGTCGCTGATGGCGGATACCGGGTCGTCGGTACGCCGGATCATCTGTGCCGTCACCCTGCGGTACGAGCCCGGGTCGACCGGGAACAGCCACTGCCGGGCCCGGGTCAGCGGGCCGACGTTGAGCCCCAACTCGTCGAGCACCTCGTCGACGTTGTGCATCGAGAACGGGATGATGTTCGTGCCGCGAGCGTGTCGTCCGTTGGTGCGCTTCGTCATCCAGAACAGCCGGGCGCGCACCTCGTCACGCATCCGGACCTCGGTCGGCAGTGTGAGCCCACCCCGCAGGTACGCGGCCGTCCAGACCGCCGCCATCTCCGCGCTGAGCGGGCTGAAGAACGACGAGTTGTAGCCGGCGAACGTCAGCCGCGGCACGCCGATCGGCAGGATCTGCCGGTAGAGCATGAAGTTGCCGGCGTCGTCCTGGAGCCGGGCGTGCAACGCGTCGTCGAAGAACGGCACGTGCTGGCGGAAGCCGGTGCCACAGATCACCAGGTCGGCGGGGAGCACCGTGCCGTCGGCCAGGCGGGCGGCGGGCCGCCCACCGTCGACCAGCAACTCGGTGATCACCTGCTCCCGGTGCACGGCGATGCGGCCGTCGGTGACCCGCTCGAAGAACCCCTCGGTGGCGAGGCTGACAGTGCTGCGGGCGATGTCCTCGAAGCTGCCGTTGGGCACGAGACCCAGCTCGCGCAGGTTGAACTGCCGGGTCGCGACCGAGCCGACACTGTCGACCATGCGCCGGCGCAGACCGTTCCCCGGGCCGTGCAGGAACCGCTCGAAGCCCTTCAGGTGCAGGTAGCGGAAGAGCGCCTCACCCATCCGGGTGAGCAGCAGGTACTTGTAGTTGAGCGCACCACCGAGCTTGCGGGGCATCTTCCAGAGCAGCTCGCGCGCCACCACGTGGGTCTGGGCGGCTACCTCGCTCACCGGGACCGCCACGTCGCAGGACGACTTGCCGTACCCGACCACGAGGACGTTCTTACCTCGAGCCGCCTCGATGTCGTGGAACTCCCCCGTCGCCAGTACGCGCCCTCCGGCGGCGGCGAAGCTCGCGTGCCCGTCGAAGGACGGGACGAACGGGTCGGAGAAGATGCCGTTGGCGACGATCAGGTGGTCGTACCGTTCCACAGTCAGCGGGTCCTGGGCGCCCGCCGGCCGCGAGGTGACCAGCCACCCGGTCTCGTCGTTGACCAACTCGGCCGAGGCGACCTCAGTGGACAGGCGCAGCGCGCTGGCCAGCCCGAACTTCTCCACGTAGCTCTCCAGGTACCGCTGGACCTGCTCACCCGACGGCCACTGCGGGTAGTCGGCGGGCATCGGCAGGTCGGAGAGGTGGTAGGTGCCCTTGTCGTTCTGGGTGTGCAGGCCGGGGTAACGCCGGGTACGGCTCCACACCCCACCGACGTCGGGCGCGCGCTCGAACACTGTGACGTCGAATCCGCTCTGCCGCAGCACCTTCGCTGCGCTCACACCGGCGAATCCGGCACCAACGACGGCAATCCTCATGATCTCCTCCGAAGGACGTGCGAACGGTGCCGACGCTGACCGCCCGCGGTGCTCGCACGCTAGCGAGCAGGCCGGGAAGTTCGCTATCCGCGCGACGCGGGCGCTGTCCGCAGTACGCGGCCGGACCCTTTTCCTGTCGGGTCGACGGCTTTCGGGTCTGGTCCGGCCCGGTCACGCCTTACGGTCAGCGCGACGGGACGCCCGGGAGGTGTCGGATGGATGCGATGACGGTCCGGACGGACGACGTCGACCAGGCTCGCGCCGAGGTGGGCCGGGTCTTCTGTCCCCACCGGCTCACCCCGCAGGCGGGTGTGCACAGCGTGCAACTGCGGATGGCGGCTCGCCGGGCCGGCGGTGTGGGCGTCATCGACCTGGACTACGGGCAGGCGGTGCGCATCCAACCGCCCGCGTTGGAGACCTTCTACCTCGTCCAGATCCCCAGCGCCGGCAGCACGATGGTCCGGCACGCCGGTCAGACAGTGACCTCGACCCCCGACGTCGCCTCGGTGCTGTCCCCGTACGACTCCTCGGACATGCGGTGGTCCGAGGGATCGCCCCACCGGATCTTCTACGCCGACCGGCGAGCCGTCGACCGGGAACTCGCCCGCCTACTGGGCCACCCGGTGGACGACCCGGTCCGCCTCGACGTCGGCATGCTCATGACCACGCCGACCGCGCGGGCGTGGGCGCGCGGGGTGGCGTTCCTCGCCGACGAGCTGTCCCAGCCGGCGGACGCGTCCCTGTTCGACCACCCACAGGTGGCCGCCCGTTTCGAACAGGGACTCATCGGCAAGCTGTTGCTGGCCCATCAGCACAGCCACTCCCACCTGCTGGCCGAGCCGGGCCAGCACGCCCACCCCGGGCGTCTCGTCCGCCGGGCCTGCGCCCTGATCTCCGAACACCACGGGGAGGCACTGACCGTCGGCGACGTCGCCGAGGCGCTACGGGTGAGCGTACGAACACTGCAGGACTGCTTCCGCCGTGAGTTGCAGACCACCCCTACCGCGTACCTGCGGGCCTGCCGGCTCGACGCGGCGCGCCGCACGCTCCGGTCGGCCGAGCCGGGGGCGTCCGTGACGACTGTTGCCCTGCAACACGGCTTCGTGCACCTCGGCCGGTTCGCTACCGAGTACCGGAGCCGCTTCGGCGAGACGCCGTCCACGACCCTGCGTCGGTGACGACCGGTCAGACCGCCCGGGCCACGCAGATCCGGGCGCCCAGGCGTGGACCCGCCTCGTAGATCAGGTAGCCCACGCCGCCGTCGGTGCCGAAGCTCGGTGACGCGACCCGACCGTTGTCGGAGGCGATCGGGCTGTGGAACACCCCGAGATGCACCTCCCGGTCGAAGCCGTTGCCGACCTCGGTGAGGTGCATTCGACCGTCACCGCCGTGGTAGACGACGTACGCGGTGCCGTTGCGGGTGAGCAGATGTGGTGCGGAGATGTCGCTCAGGCCGTCGCCGGCCGGCGAGATCAGCGGCTCCGGGGCGAACTGCCACTGGTCCCAGCCGTTCGGCGACCAACCCCAGAAGATCTTCCGGGTGCCGGGCCGCACGGTGTGCGCTCCCATGTAGAGCATCACGTACTTGTTGGCGAGCCCGGTCACCCGGTGCTCGAAGACCCGGGCGTACGACGTCTCGGTGGTGTTCGGCACGAGCCTGGTGCTCAGGATCGGCGTCTCGTCGCTGAAGGTGATGCCGTCTCGGGACCGGGCCACCCGGGTAGTGGTGTTCTCCCCGTGGAAGTAGAGGAAGAACTCCCGGCTGGAGGCGTTCCAGACGACGTGCGGGGACGAGACGTGGCTGACCGTCGTGGTCGGTAGCACCCGGTCGACGATGGGGTTGCCGGGGTGCTCGGTGTAGGGGCCTTCCAGCCGGTCGGCGTAGGCGAGGCAGATCCCGCCGGGCGCGTCGTGCGGGGCGTAGTAGAGGTAGTACCGCCCCTTGGCGCCGGTGATCTTGTCGTAGACCCCGCGCACACAGGGAAAGATCGTTTCGCCGGTGGGGTTGTAGGCCAGTGGGCGGTCGAACGCGTCGCGGACGTACCGGTAGCTGGGGAAACCGGCCGGCCCGGCCAGCGCCGGCGCGCCCTGGAGCAGGGTGCCGGCACCGCCGGCGGCGGAGGCGGCGCCGAGCAGCGCCGCGCCACGCAACAGCCCGCGCCGGCTCAGCTCGGTGGGTCGGCCGGAGGGCGGATTCGGGTACGGGTGTGCCATCTGGTGTCTCCGATCGTGAGGGGACGCTCGTCGATCGCGGAGCGTGAGTGGTGGCGCGACGGCGGCCCGGAAGGCACTGACGAGAGCGCAACCAGCGTCACTGTCGGTGATGTGGCTGCCTGGCCGGTGGCCCGGGGTCGTCATCGACGAGTCTGGCCGGGTCCTCAGTCGACCGTCAAGGTGCTAATACGAATTATCGAGCGGCTTTCGTCGGCAGAACTTCTCCGCCCGAGGGTCTTGACGGCGACGCCGGATGCGCCGCACCATTTCACCTCACCGACGCTAATGCGTATTACCCCGGTAACGATTGGACACGGAACGTGACTGGTTCGCGCAGGCGAGTCACCCAGCACGACATCGCCCGGATGACAGGCGTCAGCCAGGCGACCGTCTCGCTGGTGCTCAACGGCCGCGACGACGGCAACGTCAGGATCGCCCCGGAAACCCGGGAACGGGTCCTGCACGCCATCCGCACCACCGGTTACGTCGCCGACCCGGTCGCCCGCCGGCTCGCCGCGCGGCACAACCGCATCCTCGGTGTCTTCACCTACGAGCCGGTCTTTCCCACCGGCACCGGCGACTTCTACCACCCGTTCCTGGTCGGCATCGAGGAGTGCGCCGAACGGCTCGGCTGTGACCTGCTGCTGCTCACCAGCGCGCCGGTGGCGGGCGGCCGGCGGCGGATATTCCACGACGACAACCGGCTCCGCCTGGCCGACGGCTGCGTCCTGCTCGGTCGATCGCTGGACCATGACGAGCTGACCCGGCTGGTCACCGAGGGCCAACCGTTCGTCTCGGTCGGCCGCCGCGACGACGCGGGCGGGCCGGTGCCGTACGTCGGCGCCGACTACCCGACCGCCACCGCCGCCGTGGTACGCCGCGCACTGGCCGCAGGTCACACCGCGCTGGCCTACCTGGGCCAGGGCTCCGGCCCCGAGTCGCACGCCGACCGGATGCGCGGCTTCCGGGCCGCGCTCGACGAGGCCGGACGCACGCCACGGCACCTGCCGACCACCGACCGCTCCCCCGCGGAACTGCTCGACGCCCTGCTCGCGGCGGGCGTCACGGCGGCGGTGGTCGAGGAGTACGCCGACGGTGTGGCCATCGCCCAGCTGGCCCGCGAACGGGGCCTCGACATCCCGGGTGACCTGTCCATCCTGGCGCTCGGCGACCCGACCCGGCCGGCCAGCACCGACATCGACTTCACCGGCTTCCGCATCCCCCGCCGCGAGATGGGGTGGCAGTCCGTCGAGGTGTTGACCGGGCTGCTCGAGGCGGACCCGGAAACCGTGCCGCAGCGGCTGGTGCCCTGCCAGCCCGTCGACGGCGCCACCCTCGCGCCGCCGAAGGTGACCCCGTGAAAGGACAGCTCTTGCCAGAGATGCAGGCCGAAGTTCTGATCGTCGGCGGTGGACTCGGTGGCGTCGCCGCGGCCCTCGCCGCGCTGCGCGCCGGCCGTTCCGTGGTGCTCAGCGAGGAGTACGACTGGCTCGGCGGTCAACTCACCAGCCAGGCCGTACCGCCCGACGAGCACTCCTGGGTCGAGCAGTTCGGCGTCACCGCCAGCTACCGCAAGCTGCGCGACGGCATCCGGGACTACTACCGCGCCTACTACCCGCTCACCGACCGGGCCCGCCAGGCCACCGCGCTCAACCCGGGGGCCGGGCACGTCAGCCGGCTCTGCCACGAGCCACGGGTCGCGGTGGCGGTGCTGGAGGCGATGCTCGCGCCGTACCGGGGGGCCGGCCGGCTGCGGCTGCTCCAGCCGTACCTGCCGGTGGGGGCCGACACCGACGGCGACCGGGTGACCGGGGTGACCCTGGCGCACCGGGACAGCGGCGAACGGGTGCACGTTGTCGCGCCGTACGTGCTGGACGCCACCGAGACCGGCGAACTGCTGCCGCTGACCGGCACCGAGTACGTCACCGGCTTCGAGTCGCGGGGCGAGACCGGGGAGCCGAGCGCGCCGGACGAGGCGCAGCCGGAGAACATGCAGGCGTTCTCGGTCTGCTTCGCGGTCGACCACGTCGACGGCGACCACACCATCGACCGGCCGGCCCGGTACGACTTCTGGCGGGCGTACCAGCCGCCGTTCTGGGGCGACCGGATGCTCTCCTTCCGCTCACCCAACCCGCGCACGTTGGAGATCTCCGAGCGCAGCTTCACCCCCAACCCGGACGACGACCCGTGGCTGGTGATGGCCGACCAGCGGCTGAGCCCGGGCGACGGCAACCTGTGGACCTTCCGGCGGATCGCCGCTCGGCGCAGCTTCGTCCCGGGCAGCTACGACAGCGACATCTGCCTGGTCAACTGGCCGATGATCGACTACTTCGAGCAGCCGCTGATCGACGTGCCCGACCCCGCCCACCAGATCGCGGCGGCCCGGGAGCTCTCCCTGTCGGTGCTCTACTGGCTGCAGACCGAGGCGCCGCGCGCCGACGGCGGGACCGGCTTCCCCGGGCTGCGGCTGCGTGGCGACGTCACCGGCACCGGTGGCATCAGCATCGGCGGCGACGTCGCGCACAGCGGTCTGGCCCAGGCCCCGTACATCCGTGAGGCGCGGCGCATCCGCGCCGAGTACACCGTCGTCGAGCAGGACCTGTCCCTGGCGGTACGCGGCGACAAGGGCGCGGTCAGCTACCCGGACGCGGTCGGCGTCGGCATGTACCGCATCGACCTGCACCCGTCCACCGGCGGGGACAACTACGTCGACGTGGCCTCGTGTCCCTTCGAGATCCCACTCGGCGCCCTGATCCCCCGACGGGTGGAGAACCTGCTGCCCGCCGGGAAGAACATCGGCACCACCCACATCACCAACGGTTCGTACCGCCTGCACCCCGTGGAGTGGAACATCGGCGAGGTCGCCGGTCTGCTCGCGGACTTCTGCCTGGCCCGCCGGGTCACTCCCCGCGCGGTGCGTCACACCCCCGGCCTGCTGGCCGAATTCCAGAACCGCCTCGCCGACGAGGGCGTCGAGCTGCGCTGGCCCGACATCGCCGGCTACTGAGGGAGAACCCTGATGAGGAAACGGTTGACGGCCGTCGTCGCGCTCGCCGCGATGCTCGGCCTGAGCGCGTGCGGCGGCGGCGACAGCGCCGGCTCCGACGGCCCGGTCTCGCTGCGGATGACCACCTGGTCGGCGAACGAGGCACACCTGAAGCTGTTCAACGACATCGCGGCGGAGTACCAGAGCAGCCACCCCAACGTCGCGAAGATCACCTTCGACCCGATCCCGTTCGAGAGCTACACCACCACGTTGACCACCCAGATCGCCGGTGGAAACCCGCCCGACCTGGCCTGGGTCCTGGAGAACGCGGCTCCCGACTTCGTCTCCTCGGGCGCGCTGCTGCCGCTGGACGAAACCCTGCGCAAGACCGACGGGTACGGCTTCGACGAGCTGGCGCCGGCCGCGACGAAGCTGTGGCAGGCCGACGGCAAGCTCTACGGCTACCCGTTCTCCACCTCACCGTTCGGCATCTTCGTCAACACCGACCTGGTCAAGGCCGCCGGCGCGAAGAGCCCGGCCGAGCTGATCGCCGCCAACGCCTGGACCTGGGAGAACGCGGTGACCACCGCCTCGGCGGTGGCCGCCCGGACCGGCAAGGCGGGCCTGGTGGTACGGGACTTCGACTACAAGGGCTGGGACAACCTCTCCACCATCTGGACCGGCTGGGGCGCCCAGGCGTGGAGCGCGGACGGAAAGACCTGCGGCTTCAACGCCACCGAGATGGTCGACGCGATGGCCTTCCTGCACCAGGCGATCTTCACCGCGAAGGCGCTGCCGGGCCCGGGTACCGCCGCCGACTTCTTCGCCGGCGAGGCCGGCATGACGATCACCCAGATCTCCCGGGCCTCGCTGCTGGAGAAGCAGAAGTTCGGCTGGGACCTGGTGCCGCTGCCGGCCGGGCCGAAGGGCAACTACTCGGTGATCGGTCAGGGTGGCATGGGCGTGTTGAAGAAGGGCAAGCACGCCGCCGTCGCCGCGGACTTCCTGGCCTTCCTCACCAACCCCGCCAACTCCGCCAAGCTGGCGCAGTTCTTCCCGCCGCCGCGTACCCCGCTGCTCACCGCGGCGACGCTGGCCAAGACCAATCCCCTGCTCAAGCCGGAGCAGTTGCAGAGCGTCGTGATCGACGGGATCGCCAACGGGGTGGTGAAGCCCAACCACACCGGGCAGGCCGAGCTGAGCCAGGCCGTGCGGTCGGCGCTGGACCCGATGTGGAAGGCCGACGCGGACGTGCGGGGTGTGCTCGACGGGGTCTGCTCGGCGATCAACCCGCTGTTGGCGAAGTAGGGGATCAGCGATGCCGGTCCTGACGGACAACGTGGCGGGTCGGGCTGAGCCCCGGCCCGCCCCGGGCGGCACGGCAGCGTCGCCGCGACGCGGGTGGTGGACCAGTCGTCGACGTGACCAGCTCGCCGGCCTGCTCTTCGTGACCCCACAACTGGTGGGTGCGGCCCTCTTCGTGCTGCTGCCGCTCGGCCTGGTGGTCTGGTACAGCCTGCACGAGTGGAACGTGCTCGCGGACACCTTCGACTTCGTGGGCACTGACAACTACCGCGAGCTGGTCGACGACCCGAAGCTGCCGGGCGTACTCCGGAGCACGCTGTTCTTCTCCGTCGGCCTGGTCGTGTTCAACCTCGCCCTGGCCCTGCTGCTCGCCGTCCTGCTCAACCAGCGGCTGCGCGGCACCGTGGTGTTCCGGACGCTGTTCTTCTCACCGGTGGTGGTCTCGCTGGTCGCCTGGACGATCGTCTGGGGTTTCCTGCTCCAGGACAACGGCGGCGTCAACGGGGTGGCCGGCGCGGTCGGCCTGGACGGTCCGAACTGGCTGCGCGGCGAATGGACCGCGCTGCTGTCGGTGATCGTCGTCCAGGTGGTCAAGAACGTCGGCCTCAACATGGTGCTGTTCCTCGCCGCGTTGCAGGGCGTGCCCGCCGAACTCTACGAGGCGGCCCGGGTAGAGGGGGCGAGCCGGTGGACCCAGTTCCGCCGGATCACCGTGCCGCTGATCAGCCCGACCATCCTGCTGACCTCGATCATCACCGTGGTCGGCGCGCTACAGGTCTTCGCCCAGATCGCCGTGCTCACCCAGGGCGGCCCGGGCACCTCGACCACAGTGCTCGTCTACTACCTCTACCAGCAGGCCTTCCAGTTCCACCAGTTCGGGTACGGCTCGACGCTGTCGGTGCTGCTGTTCCTGATCGTGCTGACGCTGACCGTCGTGCAGTGGCGGATGCGCAGGAAGTGGGTCTTCCATGAACAATAGGCTCCCCTTGCGGGCCCGGGTGGCGATCTATGGGCTGATCTGCCTGCTGGCCATCCCATTCGTCTTCCCGACCTGGTGGATGGTCACCTCGTCGTTCAAGCCGGTCAGCGACATCTTCGCGTTCCCTCCGTCGCTGATCCCCACCGAGCTGAGCTTCTCGGCGTACCGGCGGGTGTTCGAGCTGCAACCGTTCGCCCAGCAGTACCTCAACAGCGCGTACATCGCCGCGGTGGTCACCGTCGGCACCCTCGCCGTCTCGTCGCTGGCCGGATACGCGTTCGCCCGGATCCGGTTCCGTGGTCAGCACGCGCTCTTCCTGGTGGTGCTGGTGGGCCTGCTGATCCCGAGCGAGGTGACCATCGTGCCGCTGTTCCAGATGTTCAACTCGGTCGGGATGATCGACACCCACTGGCCGCTGATCCTGGTGCCGACGCTCGGCGCGCCCAGTGTGCTGGCCACCTTCATCATGCGGCAGTTCTTCATCACCCTGCCCGGCGAGTTGGAGGAAGCCGCCCGGGTGGACGGGCTGGGCCGGCTGGCGACCTTCTGGCGGATCGCGCTGCCGCTGGCCCGCCCGGCCCTCGGCGCGGTGGCGATCTTCACCTTCCTGCACAGCTGGAACCTTTACCTGGAGCCGATCGTCTTCCTGTCCACCCCGGAGAAGTTCACCCTGCCGCAGGCGCTGACCCAGTTCGTCGACGCGTACGGCGGACCGATGTGGGACGTACAGCTCTCGGCGGCCTCGATGACGGCGCTGCCCGTCCTGGTCGTGTTCGTCATCGCGCAGCGGCAGTTCATCGAGGGCCTCGCCCACACCGGTCTGAAAGGATGATCCATCTGACGCTGCTCCGGGCCGACGAAACTGTTATCCGGGTACGGCCGGCGAGTCTCCTGAGGTGAGGCGTTGGCGGGGTTCCCCCGCCACCGCAGCATGCAACAGTGCTGCGACCACACACGAGGGAGTCGAGACGATGCGCGCAACCGGCCAGGGTGAAGCGGACGCCGCGAGCGGAAACCGGGGCGTCCACGCGAAACCCCGACGCGGGATGCTCGGCCGCCTTCCGATCGGCGCGCGGCGGCTGCTGTGGCCGCTCCTCGTGGCCGCCGTGGTCGCCGTACTGGTGACGGGTGTGATCGTCGTGGTGCAGCCCACCGGGCCGACGCCCGCCCCGGCGGCGACGCAGGCGCTCGACGCGCCGCCGCCCGCGAGCCCGCAACCCGGCGCACCCACCGCGACCACGACCGCCGCCACGACGAGCCCGGCGGGGACGACCCCGACGTCGACGCCGACGGCGAAGCCGACATCGCGGCGTCCGGTCGCTCCGGCGGCCCCGGCGGCGACCTCGAAGCGCAAGGGCGTCGGGGTGTGGACCTTCGACGGCGTCAGCCAGGCGCTGGCCAACTCCGGGGCGAGTTGGTACTACACCTGGGACGTGGCCCACTCGGGCGTCACCAGCCCGAAGGGCGCCGAGTTCGTCCCGATGATCTGGGGGGCGAAGAGCGTCACCGCCACCAACCTGCAACAGGCCAAGAAAAACGGCCGCCACCTGCTCGGGTTCAACGAGCCGGACCTGAAGGGTCAGGCGGAGATGACAGTCGAGCAGGCGTTGGAGCTGTGGCCGCAGTTGCAGGCCACCGGCCTTCCGCTGGGCAGCCCGGCGGTGGCCTGGGGCGGCGACCGGCCGGGCGAGTGGCTCGACCGCTTCATGGCCGGGGCGAAGCAGCGCGGCTACCGCGTCGACTTCATCGCCCTGCACTGGTACGGCGGGGACTTCACCACCGCCAACGCGGTCAACCAGCTCAGGTCGTACCTGCAGGCGGTGCACGACCGGTACGGGCTGCCGGTCTGGCTCACCGAGTTCGCCCTGATCGACTTCTCCAACGGCGTCCGATTCCCCACCCAGGCACAGCAGGCCGCGTTCCTCACCGCGGCGACCCGGATGCTGGGTGGCCTGTCCTGGCTACAGCGGTACGCGTGGTTCGGCCTGCCCGCCACCGACAAGGACCAGACCGGCCTGTTCCGTACCGGCAGCGCCGCGACCGCCGTCGGCCGCGCCTACCAGGCGGCGCGCTGACCTACAGCACGTCGACGTGGTCCCGCCAGGAGTGCTGCGGCTCGTACCCCAGCACCCGGCGGGCCTTGTCGATGCTGAGCAGCGTCTCGTGCTCACCCAGCTCCTTACGGATCTCGACGCCCGGGTAGACCTCGGCCATCAGGCTGGCGCTGGACCTGCTCATGACGGTGTCGGCGTTGGCGATGACGAAGACATCGGCACCGGGCTGGTCGTGGGCGAGCGCGCGCTCGACCGCCTGCGCGCCGTCGCGGGCGTCGATGTAGCCCCACAGGTTCCACCGGCGCAGCCGCGGGTCGGCGTCGAACGAGGGGAACGGGGCGTAGTCCTCGACGTCCATCACATTGGAGAAGCGCAGGCCCACCATGACCAGCTCCGGGTCCCACCGGCAGAAGTGCCGGGCCATCTCCTCCTCGAGGGCCTTGTTCAACGAGTACGTCGACTCGGGCCGGGGCGCGTACTCCTCGTCGACCGGCGCGTACGGCGGTGGGGTGTCGAACGGCAGGCCGAGCACCGTCTCGCTCGACGCCCAGACGACCCGTTTGATGCCGGCCGTCCGGGCGGCGGCGAACACGTTGTACGTCGCGGCGGAGTTGTTCGCGAAGGTGGTCGCATTCGACATCAGCCCGGGGGCCGGCACCGCCGCGAGGTGAACGATCGCGTCGACGCCGCCCGCGTGCTCGTCGGCGCCCCCGGTGAACGCCTCCACCACCTGCCCGTAGTCGGTCAGGTCGACCAGCAGGAACTCGCCGTTCACGTCGCGCGGGTCGCGGCCACCGGCGCGGTCCACCGCCAGCACGTCGACGCCGACGGCGCGCAGGTGGGCGCCCACGGCTCGGCCGAGCTTGCCGGTGGCGCCGGTGACGACGACACGCCTGGGCAGTGCGGGGTTGGTCATGACCACATCCTCGCCGGGGGCAAACGAGGACCCACACGGGGGTGCGGCGTTACCCCTAACATGATCGACATGGACATCACGATTCACACGTGCTCCCTGCCGCACACCGACCCGGACGCCTCGCTGGCCTTCTACCGCGACGCCCTCGGCTTCGAGGTCCGTAGCGACGTCGGTCAGGGCACGATGCGTTGGATCACGGTCGGCCCCGCCGACCAGCCCGGCACGTCCATCCTCCTGGCGCCGCCGGCCGCAGATCCCGGGGCCACCGAGGACGAGCACCGCGCCATCACCGAGATGATGGCCAAGGGCACCTACGGCTGGATCCTGCTGGCCACGCGGGACCTCGACACCACCTTCGAGAAGGTGCAGGCCGGCGACGCCGAGGTCGTCCAGGAGCCGACCGAGCAGCCGTACGGCATCCGCGACTGCGCCTTCCGCGATCCCGCCGGCAACCTGGTCCGCATCCAAGAGCTTCGCTGAGCCGTCCGATCCTCGATGTGCGCCGTTCGGGACAGCTGACGAGACCGGTCAGGAATCAAGAAGCACCGGTCGTCGGGCCGCACCTAGCGTGACCACCATGACATCCATCGCATCCGTCACCCTCGACGTGACCGACCCCGCGGCCGCCCAGCGCTTCTACAGCGCCGCCTTCGGTTTGGACGAGCAGATTCGCCTGCGGGCCTCGGACGCACCGACGAGCGGCTTCCGGGGGTTCACGCTGGCGCTCACGGTGTCCCAGCCGGCCACCGTCGACGGCCTCATCGGCACCGCAGTGGACGCCGGTGCCACGTCCCTGAAGCCCGCCGCGAAGTCGCTCTGGGGCTACGGCGGTGTCCTGCAAGCCCC
Source organism: Micromonospora sp. NPDC047187 (assembly GCF_040643355.1). NCBI lineage: Bacteria > Bacillati > Actinomycetota > Actinomycetes > Micromonosporales > Micromonosporaceae > Micromonospora > Micromonospora sp. NPDC047187. Next base: position 1,005,045 of record NZ_JBEYUF010000001.1, on the reverse strand, counting down.
GGACGGGACGATCTGGAAGATCGCGACCTCGGCGAAAAAGAACAGCGGCCCCGCTACCCGGCGGATCGACGATTTCGTGCTCCTGCTCGGAGTCGCGGACGTGGCGGCGAGCAAACGGTTCTACGTCGAGCGCGGCCTCGCCGTGGCGAAGAGCTTCGGCCGCATGTACGTCGAGTTCGTAGCCGGGTCCAGCCCCGTGAAGCTGGCGCTGTACCGACGTCGTGCCCTCGCCCGGGACGTCGGCGTCGCCCCCGACGGCACCGGATCGCACCGACTCACGATCGGCGGCGACGCCGGGCATTTCACCGACCCGGACGGGTTCGCCTGGGAAGCCGCATCGCTGGCGACCGCGATGTGACCGGAGGAAGCATCGTCGAGGGCATCGCCGAGCCGGTGGACATCGCCGACCCGCGCGTACCACCATGATCGGGGCCTGCGGGTGCGTAACGTGCAGGGGTAAACGTTGTCGCGACGAGGAGACTTCATGTCCAAGCCACCGCTTCCCGAGGCCGCGGTCGCCATGCTCCAGAAGCCGAACCCCGCCGTCATGACCACCCTTCGCAACGGTGGCCAGCCGGTGTCCGCCGCCACCTGGTACCTGTGGGAGGACGGCCGGATCCTGGTGAACATGGACGAGAGCCGCCGCCGACTGGAGCACGTCCGCAACGACCCACGGGTGTCCCTCACGGTGCTCGACGAGGCTGGCTGGTACACCCACGTCAGCATCATCGGGCACGTCGCCGAGCTGCGCCCCGACGAGGGCCTGGCGGACATCGACCGGTTGTCGAAGCACTACACGGGCAACGCGTACCCACGTCGCGAACGTGCCCGGGTCAGTGCCCTGATCGAGATCGACCGCTGGCACGGTTGGGGCGCGCAGAAGGACAACAACCAGGTCGGCTGACCGTTTGCCGTCCGCCCTGTCGCCTCGACGGCTCCCGTCGGGGCGACAGGGCACCGGCCGTCAGGGCGCCAGGGCGGTGGCGGACCGGGCGCCGACGCGGGTCACCAGGTAGCCGAAGGCCGCCGCGGTGAAGAACATGACGATGCCGTAGACGGCACCCGGGATCGCCATCTGGGTGCTGTTGAGCAGCGCCGGGCTGAGCGCGATGGTGATGGCCAGGGCGCTGTTGTGGATGCCGATCTCGAACCCGGCGGCAGTCGCGGCGCTCCGGTCGACACCGGCGAGGCGCGGCACCCCGTACCCGATGGCGAGGCTGAGCAGGTTGAAGGCGAGCACGGCCAGGCCGACCGAGACGAAGTAGTCGGCGATGTTCTCCCGCTCACCGAGCACCGCGCCGGCGATCACCGCGACGAGCACGACGATGGAGAGGATCCGGACCGGACGGTTCAGCCGCTCGGCCAGGTGCGGCATCCGCGCCCGGATGAGCATGCCGATCGCGACCGGGACGAGCACGATGGCGAAGACCTGGAGCACCTTGTCGAACTGGAGGCCGATGCTCCTGCCGTCGGGCAGGAAGTACGCCGCCGACAGGTTGACCAGGATCGGCAGGGTGAACACGGCGAGCACCGAGTTGATGGCGGTCAGGGTGATGTTCAGGGCCACGTGCCCGCCGAACAGGTGGCTGTAGAGGTTGGCGGTGGTGCCGCCCGGTGACGCGGCCAGCAGCATCATGCCGACGGCCAGCTCGGGTGCCAGGTCGAACGCGAGGACGAGGCAGAAGCAGAGCGCCGGCAGCACCAGCACCTGGCAGACCAGGGCGATGACGGCGGCTCGTGGATGGTCGGCCACCCGGCGGAAGTCCGCCATTGTCAGTCCGAGACCCAGACCGAGCATGATGATGCCGAGGGCGACGGGTAGTCCGATCAGAGTCACGGCGGAGTCCATGGCACAACATCGTTACCACCCGGTAACGCCGTCACAATCCCCCATGTGGCTGGACGGCTCTTGACCCCGGAGGGTGATCGGCTTAACTTCATCAATCAGATAAGTGTCTTTACTAATTCTGCTTGATGTCTCGTGGGAGTGTGCCGATGCGACCATTCCGCCACCGCCGTCTCACCGCCGTCGTCGCCCTGGCGACAGTGCTGGTCACCGCCGCTCCGCCCACCGCCGCCAGCGCCGGTGACAACCACCAGCGTCGGACCGGCTACCACCGGGTCGGCTACTTCACCCAGTGGGGCATCTACGGCCGGGCCTTCCCGGTCAAGAAGCTCGAAACCTCCGGGGCGGCGAGCCGCCTCACCCACCTCAACTACGCCTTCGGCAACGTCAGCGAGGACGGCCGGTGCTATGTGGACGGTGGGCCGGGCGAGGGCGACGCCTGGGCCGACTACCAGCGTCCCGTCCCGGCCGAGGAGAGCGTCGACGGCGTCGCGGACGCACCGGGCCAGGCACTCAGCGGCAACTTCGGCCAGCTCGCCAAGCTCAAGGCCAAGCACCCCAAACTGAAGGTGCTGATCTCGTTGGGCGGCTGGAGCTGGTCGACGTACTTCTCGAACGCGGCCCGCACCGACGCCTCCCGCAAGGCGTTCGTCACGTCCTGCATCGACCTCTACCTCAAGGGGAACCTGCCGGGCAGCACCCCGGGCGCCGGGGCCGGCGTCTTCGACGGCATCGACCTCGACTGGGAGTGGCCCGGCTCGGAGGGTGAGCCTGGCAACGTCATCCGCCCGGAGGACCGGGAGAACTTCACCAAGCTGCTCGCCGAGTTCCGCCGGCAGCTCGACGCGTACGGGCGCACGACCCGCGCGCACCACCCGCTGACCGCGTTCCTGCCGGCCAGCCCGGCCACCATGGACGCCGGCTACGAGGGCCGCAAGATATTCAAGTACCTGGACTTCGCCACCGTGCAGGGGTACGACTTCCACGGCGGCTGGGACGCGCGGGCCAACCAGCAGTCGGCGCTTCGCGTCCCGGCGGGCGCCCCGGACAACCCGGACTTCTCCGTCGAGGTGGCCATCGACGGATGGATCGCCCGTGGCGCGCCGCGCGACAAGCTCGTGCTCGGCATCCCCTACTACGGTCGCGGCTGGACCGGCATCACCGGCGGCGGCAACGGCCTGTTCCAGCCGGCCACCGGGCCCGCTCCGGCGACGTTCGAGGCCGGGTACGAGGACTACAAGAAGCTGAAGACCCTGGCCGGTAACGGCTACACGGTGCACCGCGACCTGCGCGCCGGACACGCCTGGCTGTTCGACGGTACGACGTTGTGGACGTACGACGACCCGGCGGTCGTGTTGCAGAAGACGCTCTACATCCGACGGGCCGGTCTGGCCGGCGCCATGATCTGGTCGCTCGACGGCGACGACGACAACGCCACGCTGACCAAGACGATCGGCCTCGGCCTGACGACCTGGTAGCCGTACCCGATCCACCCGGCCCGTCGCCGGCCGACCTCTCGGCCGGCGGCGGGCCGTTTACCGCTGCGCGGGTGTCACCGCACGCACCGCGGCCTCGATGAGCGCTGTCACCTGGTCCATGTCCCGAGCCCGGTGCACGTCCACCTCGGCCGACCATCCGTCGGGCCGGGTGAGTTTCACAGTCACATCGTCGCGGCGGTGGGTCAGCCAGCTGGCGATCGCCTGCACCAGCACCATGGCGGTGCCCGCGTCGCTGGCCGCCACCCGCAGTTCGTCAGTGGTGTCCGCCGACATCTCGTCGGGGGGCGTCGTGGTCACCCCCTCCCGCAGCCGATCCTCAGCGCGCAGCCAGGACGCCAGCGAGCGCCGAGCATCGGCGGACGGAAGATCCGGATGGACCGAGAGCATGATCATCTCCGGCACGTCTCCTCCTCCCAGACGACGACAAGCCCACGCCACCATCCTGCCATTCCGCGTCGGGACCGGCACGCCGAGTAGTCAGCAATATCGATCTACCCTTGACCGTCGTATCGGCGGTTCATAGGCTCCGGCCACTGCGAGGTTGTTCCCGAGAAGGGAAACACGGCTCATGGCCCCATCGATGCGTCAGTTCCGGATCGTGCCTGCCAGGCGGCTGGCGAGTGCCGCCACGATCGCGCTCCTGCTCGGCATGGTTCCCCTGCTGGGCGGCACAACGGCCGCGAGCGCCGCCCAGCCCTCCCGGTGCAGTGACGACCCGACGGCGCGGTTGAGCACGGTGCCTGCCCGGGAGACCGTGCTCGGCTTCCCGCTCGGCGCCGGGCAGGAGCGGGTCGTCACCAACGACGAGGTCCGGACCTACCTCGGGGCCGTCGATCGCGCCTCCAACCGGGTCGTCACCGGCGTGATGACCACCAGTGTGCTCGGCCAGCCGTTGCCGTACGCGGTGGTGTCCAACGAACGCCACGTGCGGCCCGCCGCGCTACGCGAGATCGCCGACGACGTCCGGGACCTGCGCGACCCGCGCCGGACCAGCGCGCGAACGGCCGCCCGGACGGCGAAGGACAGCCCGGCCATCGTCTGGGTCACCGCGAACGTGCACGGCGGCGAGAAGAGCGGCGCCGACGCGGCACTCAAGACGCTGTACGAGCTGGCAGCGGGCCTGTCCTGCGCTGTCGCCCAGCGCAACGACAACCTGGTCACCATCGTCGTCCCCACCCAGAACCCGGACGGCCGCGACGCGACCCGCCGGCAGAACGAGTTCGGCTTCGATTTGAACCGGGACTGGTTCGCCCGCACCCAGCAGGAGACCGACGGCAAGCTCGAACTGCTGCGCCGCTACCCGCCGCAGGTGTTCATCGACGCACACGAGATGGGCGGTCGGCAGTACTTCTTCCCGCCCAACGCCGACCCGATCCACCACGAGATCGCCGGTGAGGCGGTGGACTGGATCAACCGCATCGGCGAGGCCAACAAGGTCGGCTTCGGCTTCAACGGCGCCTGCGACGACACCGCCTTCACCGAGTGCTACTTCAACTACGACACGTACGACATGTTCTTCATGGGCTACGGCGACACGGTGCCCACCACCGGCTTCGGCGCGGCCGGCATGACGTACGAGAAGGGCAGCGCGTCGGCGGTGGCCGACCGGGTCCAGCAGCAGTTCCACACCCAGTGGTCGACGCTCGGCTGGGCCGCCGCGAACAAGCGCGAGGTGCTGGACGGCTACTTCGACATCTGGACCGACGCGCTCGCCCAGGGCAGGGCGGGCACCCTCGAACCGAACGAGGTGGTGCAGCCCACAAACGAGGTGCAGTTCCCGGTGCCGGACCTCACCATCCGCTCGTACTTCCTGCTGCCCGACCGGCAGCTCGCCGACGTCCGCCAACTCGTCGAGCGACTGCGCCGGATGGACGTCGAGGTGTACGAGGTGCAGAAGGCGACCCGGGTGCCCACCGTGCGGGTCTTCGGCGGGCGCAGCGCCACCAACGTGACGGTGCCCAAGGGCGCGTACTGGATTCCGATGGACCAGCCGCAGAAACACTGGATCCAGGCCGTCATGGGCGAGGACCCGTACGTCCCGTTCCCGTACTTCTACGACGTGTCGTCCTGGAGCAACCCGCTGCTGATGGGCGTCAACACCATCTACACCGGAGACACCGTCCGGCCGAGGGCCGAACTGGTGCGCAAGGTCTCCGGCGGTCGCACCGGCGCGGCGTGGCCCTGGGGCTCGTACACGTACCCGCTCGACTCGGCCGCCGCCGCGGAGTTCACCTTCAACCTGCTCGGCCGTGGCGTACCCCTGGTCCGTGACCTCACGACCAGCCGGGTCGCCATCCCGGCGGCCACTGTGAACCGGACCGTGGACGGGCTGGCCCAATCCCTCGGGGTCACCCTCACCCCGGGCGGTCGGCCCGCCGGCACCCGCCTCGACCTGCCCGACGTGGGGTTGTTCCAGGGCGCCGGCATCTCCACCACCTCCGGCTCGCACGGCGAAGCCCGCTACGTGCTCGGCAAGCGGTGGGGGCTCGACCTCACACCGGTCACCACCGCCGACATCAACGACAACACCGAGGCGTTCACCGGGCGTACCGTGCTGCTGGTGCCGGACGGCAGCAGCGCCACCGGCGGTCTGACCGCAGCCGGGCAGGCCAACCTGCGTGACTGGATCGGCCAGGGCCACACCTACCTCGGGCTGCGCAACGAGGGCACCCGGGTCGCCCGCGCCGCCGGGCTCACCTCGACCACGGAGAAGACCAAGCCGGCGGACTACCTGGTGATCGGCTCGCACCTGCGTGTCGACGTCGACCAGGACAGCCCGGTGGCGCTGGGTCGCCCGGCGGAGGACTTCGAGTTCAACAACAGCGACCCGATCCTCACCCCGAGCGCCACCGGGACGAACGTGCTCACGTACCCGACGGGTGACACCTTCTGGGCCAATGGCTACACAGTCGGGGCGGACACGTTGAAGGGCACGGCGGCCGTCGTCGACGAGCCGACCGGCGCCGGTCGGGCGGTGCTGTTCGCGTTCAATCCGCTCTTTCGCGCGTACAACGAAAATGGCCTGCACCTGGTCGCCAACGCGCTGCTCTACCCGGCGACCGCCGCGCCCGACGCGCGACGCCCGGCCGGCGTCGACGCGGCACGCGCCAGCGCCGCCGCAGCGCCGGTGCCGCCGGACCTGGGCGGCGGCTGGCGGCCGATCACCATCCAGGTGGCGGCCGGCGACCTACCCCGCACCCGGGCGATCGTCGAACGCTTCACCGCCGACGCGCAGGCGTCCGAGAAGAATGGCTCGGCGTACGTCGTGATCCCAAACCCGCAGGGGCTCCAGGTGGACGAACACCCGTTCGCAAGAGATCTGGTACGCGCGCTGAACGCCGCCAAGGTGCCGCTGCGGTCGGTGGTGGGCTGACGGAGCCCGCACAGCGAAGCGCCCGTCCCCTCGGCTGGGGCGGGCGCTTCCGTTCGTGCTAGGGCTATGACCGCCGGGGGACTTCGGTGACGAACGCCCGCCAGGCCACCGGCCCGAAGACCAGCGCCGGCCCATCGGGGTCCTTTGAGTCCCGCACGCCCACGATGCCGGGCAGGTTGTCGGCGACCTCGACACAGTCGCCACCGCTGGAGCCGCTGCGAGTGGACTTGCGCCACGTAGCGTCGATCAGGTCCATGACGTCACCACTTCCTTCATCAGGTCAGTTGACTGCCGCCGAGGTAGGGCCTCGTTCCGTACGGTCTCCCACTTCGACAGAAGCGTAGCCACGTCATCGTCGTTGTCGATGACCGCCCCGCCAAGCTGGTTCTCGAGCTGGCCGACCCAATTGCCATCGGCGGCCCGGGCCAGAATGAACGGGCCGGTCAGCCCGGCGTGCATGCTCACGTCGCACGGCACGACGTGGACACTGATGTTCGGGCGCTCGGCCAAGGTCAATAAGTGCGTGATCTGTCCGACCATGATTACCCGAAAATCCTCGCCCGCCCGCCGCAGCACCTCCTCCCCGATGACCCCAACGAATTGCGGTGCCTTCGGCTGAGTGAGGATCGCCTGCCGGTCGAGCCGAGCCGCAAGCCGCTTGTCGACTTCCTCATCGCTGAGCGTGTCGTCGCAGCGAATGACCGCTCGGGCGTAGTACTCGGTCTGGAGCAGGCCAGGAATCAGAGACGGTTGCCAGGACCGGAGCTGAGTCGCGACACGTTCGGCGTCCAGCCACGGCAGGAACCAGGATGGTGCCCCCAGCTTCGCGACCATGCGCTCGAACAGGCCGCCGTTCTTGAACGCCCGGTCGGCGCCCTTGATGAAGTCCATCGTCAACGCCCGCGTCTCGCTCTCCACGGCGCTGACGTGGGAGGCGCTGAAGCCGGCGCCCCGGCCGAAGGCATCCTGGGTCATCCCGGAGGCCCCTCGGGCGCGGCGAATTTCGGCCACGATGAACGCGGCGAGCGGGTGCGGCAAGTCGGCCATTCGGTACTCCCCACAACTACTCACACCGCTGCCCGGCGGAATGCTTCGCCAGCTCGGACCGAACCGGCGAGCCGCTGCCTGAGCGTAGCGGCCTCACCAGCGGAGTGTCACCGTCGGCGCGCGGCGCGCCAGCTGACCGCGCTGGCTGACCGCGTCTCCCTCGAACCCGCGGGTGCAGTTGAAGGTCGACGGCGCGCACCACGTGGACGCCACCGGCCCCTTGGCTCAGGTTCGGGGGCGACGCCGCTGTAGCCGGTGCGGGCGACCTTCGGGTCCTCGGTAGCCGGCGGCTCGGTGTGCGGCCTCCGGGTCGGGTAGCGGACATTGCGTCGGCCGGATCACGACAGCGGTCACCGCAGTCGCGGCGCAGGCTGGCCGGGGTCTGACGACGGTCGTCGGCACCCGGAGGAGGCACCCGGCCCATGGGCGTACCACGAGCAGGGACGGCGGGCCGGGCGGCGCTCGCCGGCTGCCTCGCCCTCCTGCTGATGGCCACGTCGGTCGGGTGCCGGCGGTCCCGACCGGCGGCCTCCCCCACCGGCCCGGCGGCGACGGTCGGCCTGACCGTCAGCGCCGGGCAACCGTCGTACCGGGTGGGTGAGCAGATCAGTCTGCGGCTGAAGCTGGTCAACAACCGCGACGCCGAGTGCCAACTCAGTCGGGTGCCGGACGGGGCGGTGACGGTCATGTCGTTGACCCGCGACGGCACCGCGGTGGCACCCGCTGTCGGCGGCGCCGCCTACTACCGGGACTTCACCGCCTACCTGGTCGAGAACCTGGTGCGGGTGCCGCCACGTGGGTCGGTGGAGCTGACGTTGGGCAGCGACCCGCAGAGCCCGGTCGGCCCGGCGCTGACCACCTCCGCGCCGGACGGGCGGGGTGGGGCCGCCGTCACCTGGTGGCCGGTCGACCAACCGGGGGCGTACCGGCTGGTGCTGGGCTACCTGCGGGCGCCGCTGCGCGGTGTGCCGGCGGATGCCTGCGCCGCGACGGCCGAGCAGGGCACTGTCGCGTTCGAGGTGAGAGGCGGATGACCGGGATGCGGGCGATCCGAACGGGCCTGGTTCTGGCAGGCGTCCTGGTGCTGCTCGCCCCGCAGGCGGCGTCCGCCGTGGTCAGCGTCAACGCCGACCTGCAAACGGAGTACGCGGGCTGCGTCGGACAGATCCGCGGCTCCGGCAACGGTGCGGTGCTCGACGAGCTGGAACGCTCCGGCAAGAAGATCAAGGTACGCAGACCCATCCTCGGCTCGGAGAGCAGCACCACGACGTACGTCCCGGGCAGCGATGTGCAGATCAACTGGGTGCCGGAGAACGACGGACGGGCGCTGCCGGAGGAGGGAGCCGGCTTCACCGAGGACCAGTGCGCCACCCTGATCCACGAGATGAACCACGCCCTCGACGAGGTGAACGACACCGACCGGGGCCAGTTCTGCACGCAGGGCGGTCAACAGGCGAGCACCGTGGACCCCGCCGAGGTGCACGCGGTGCTGGCGGAGAACGCGTACCGCAAGGCCGTGGGGGTGCCGCCGCGCACGACGTACAGCGGAATGAAGCTGCCGTCGAACGGCAAGGACTGCGACCAGCCCAAGCCCCGACCACCCGGTGGTGGTTGTTCGATCTCGGTGATCGGCAAGGGTTACCGGTGCGCGAACAGCAACGGTGACCCGCACCTACTCACCTACGACGGTCTGCGGTACGACTTCCAGGCCGCCGGGGAGTTCGTGCTGACCCGCTCGACGACCGACGACTTCGAGGTCCAGGTACGACAGACGATGTTCCCGGCCAGCTCGGTGGTGGCCGTCAACTCGGCCGTCGCGGTGAGGGTGGCCGGTGACCGGGTCGGCGTGTACGTCACACCAGACGGCCCGGCGGTCCGCGTGAACGGCGCCGCGCCGGTGGCCGCGCCCGACGGGGTGAAGCTGCCGCGCGGTGGCACCGTCACCACCTGGGGAGACGGCACGGTGACGGTGGAGTGGCCGGACGGCGCCCGGCTGACCGCGCAGCCGATCGGGGTGTGGGGGCTGAGCGTGAGCGTCAGCGCGCCCACCGCCCGGGCCGGCACGCTGGAGGGCCTGCTCGGCGACCACGACGGTGACCCCGGCGACGACCTGACCGTGCGCGGCGGGAAGCGGGTGGCGCAGCCGCCCACGTTCGAGGCGCTGTACCCCGGCTTCGCCGACAGTTGGCGCGTCGAGGCCCAACGGTCGCTGTTCGACTACGAGCCGGGGCAGAACACCGGCACGTTCACCGACCGGCGCTTCCCGGAGCGACTGCTCACCGTCGGGGACCTGCCCAACCGGGCCACCGCCGAACTCGTCTGCCGGCGGGCCGGTGTCACCGATCCACAGATCCTCGCCGACTGCGTGCTCGACGTCGGGCTCACCGGGCAGGTGGCGTTCGCCGAGGACGCCGCCCGCGCGCAACGCGACGCGCCCGCTGCCGGTGACGTCGACCTGGCGGTGACCCGGGCCGGTGCCACGGCCGCGACGAAGGTGCCGGGTCGGGCCGGTCAGAAGATCTTCGTGGAGGTGCCCGCCGCCACCGTGCCGGATCGCTGCGGCGTGTTGCTGCTGCTCGACCCGCAGGGCCGTCAACTGGCGACCGGCTGCGTCATCTCCGGCATCGGCTTCATCGACACGACCACGGTGACCGCCACCGGCGACCATCAGGTGGTGCTCGACCCGTGGGATGCCGACCTCGGGCGAGCGACGGTACGGGTCGTCGCGGTGACCGACGAGGAGAAGACGCTCACGCTGGACGGGCCCCCGGTCCGGGCGACGCTCGCCCAACCGGGCGCGGTCAGCCGCCTGTCCTTCGACGGGCGGACCGGTCAGAAGGTCTTCCTCCAGGTCACCGACGCCACAGTGCCGGACCGGTGCAACCTGCTGCGCCTGCGCGACCCGGCCGGTGAACAGGTGGCCAGCGGCTGCGTGATCGGCGGCCAGGGACATGTCGACGGGTTCGTCCTGCCGGCCACCGGCCGGTACGTGCTGGAGGTCGACGGGACCTCCACCGACACCGGCTCGGCGGACGTGCGACTACGCGACGCCAGCGACGAGCAGCGGGAAACGGTCGCGGACGGACGGCCGACCACCCTGTCGGTCAGCCGCCCCGGTGCGGTGAGCCGTCTGCGGTTTCCCGCTGACAGCGGTAAGCGCGTCACCGTCGAGGTGAGCGCCGCCAGCCTTCCTGACCGGTGCGCGATTCTGACCGTCACCGGCCCGGGCGGCGAGGCGGTGGGCAGTGGCTGCGTCATCGGTGGTGCAGGGCGCTTCGAGGTGGGCCCGCTGCCCACCGGCGGCACGTACGCCCTGGTGCTGGACCCGTGGGCGGACGAGACCGGGTCGGCCACGGTAACCGTTCGACAGGTCGGTTGACCGGACGGTCGGCTGACCCGACGAACGGGCCAGCCGACCGTCGCGGCGTCAGCCGGTGGCGCAGATGGTGCCGTTGAGGCTGAACACTGTGGGCAGCACGTTCGGCCCGCCGTACGCGCCGACGAAGCCGGCGCTCACGGTGCCGCCGGCGGCGATCTGCCGGTTGTCGGCGGTGGGCGTGACCCGCACCGTGGTGCCGACCTGCTCCCAGGTGGCGCTCCACCCGCTGCTCACCTGCTGCCAGCCGGTGGGCCACGCCCAGGTGAGCGTCCAGCCGTCGATCGGGCTGGACCCGTTGTTGGTGATGTCGACGCCGCCGATGTAACCGTTGCCCCAGTCGTTGTTGGCGGTGAAGCGGACTGTGCACGTACTGGCGGCGGGGCTGCCGGTGGCGAAGGTGAGCGGCGGTGAGGCCCAGGAGACCCGCCCGGCGGTGTCGCGGGCCAGCACGTTGACTGTGTACCGGCTGCCCGGCACGAGGTTGTCGACAGTGAACGAGGTGGTAGCCGTCTCACCGAGTTGCTCGCTGACCGCGCCGTGCTGCCGGTGCACCTCGTACTTGGCGATCGGGCTGGCGCCCGGGGTGGCCGTCGGCCAGGTGATCGTCGCGGCGCGGTCGGTGACACCGCTCGCGGTCGGCTGGCCGGGTGCGGCCGGCCGACCGGCGGACGCGTCAGCCGCGCGCAGCACCAGCGTGGTCAACGAGTACGCCGGCAGCGTCCGGCTGGTCGCCGAGCCGGACTGGCTGGTGGCGATGCCGGTGGCGCCGTTGGTGAGGGTGGACACCGTCGGCGCGACGGCCGACGGGGTGAACCCGGCGTAGTCGATGGTGACCGGGTGGTCGTTGTCCGGGTCCTTGTTCACCAGCAGCACGGCAAGGTCACCGTTGCTCCGGCGAACGGCGTGGGCGGTGACCAGGGGCTCGTCGGTGCCGGCGCGAACGAACTGGTCGCCGGTCTTCGCAAAGAGCTTCATCATGCTCAGCCCGTGGTACGGCGCGAACGGTGTGTTCAGCGGCGGTTGGCAGACCGAGCCGTCCTCGGCGCAGGCCCCGCTGGAGAGCATCCCGAAGTCGCCGTAGTCGGTCTGACCGGCCACCTGCGTCACGGTGCCCATGCCGTTGTGCACGTTCCACCAGTGGGCGGTGAAGACGCCGTTCTCCAGCAGAGCGCTGTAGACGTCGGCCAGGAACAGCGCGCCCGGTTGGGTGTTCCGGCCGGCGTCGACGTTCAGCTCGGTGAAGCTGATGCCGATCCGGTCGGCGTTCGGGCCGGCGTACCGGGCGAGCTGCCGCCGCAGCAGGTAGATGGCGTCGGGGAGGTGGTTGACGCGGGTCAGCGACTCGGCGGCGGTGCCGCCCGGGTACCAGTGCACGTCCACGAAGTCGATCTTCGGGCCGGCGATGGAGAGCACTGTCTGGTTCCACGGGCCCAGATCGCTGCCGGCGGTGATCCCGTCCGGCCAGTTGCCCGGCATGGTCAGCACCGCTCCGACCTTGATGCTCGGGTCGACCGCCTTCATCGCGTCGGCGTACTCGACGACCAGCCTCGCGTACTGTGTCGCGCTCTTGTCGGGGTGGTCGTCGGCCTCCCACGCGGACCCGTAGTGGCCGTTGCCGTAGTTCTCGTTGCCGACGGTCCAGTACCGCGCGTCGTAGCCCTTCGTCACGTTGGCGTACCGCACCCAGTCGGCGGCCTCGGCGGGCGTGCCGGTGCCGTAGTTCGCGATGATCATCGGCTGCGCGCCGACGCGCCGGACCGCCGCCATGAAGGTGTCGAAGTCGGTCCCCGGCGCGACGTAGCCGCCGGGCGCGGTGTGGTCCTTCCAGTGGTAGATGTCGGCATACGAGCCGCCGGGGTAGCGCATCATCTGCACGCCGGCATCTCTGAGCAGGTCCGATGTCTCGGCGGTGCCGAGGTTCGAGTCCCAGATGGCGTGGTTGACGCCGAGAGCGGTGTCCGGCACGGTCGCCAGTCCCGCGCGGGTGTTGACGGTCACGGTGACCGGGTCGACAGCCGCGCTGGCGGTTGGTGGGTTGACGCCCGCGAGCGCGCTCGCGGCGAGCAGCAGGCCCGTCAGGAGTGCTGTTCGGGTCTTCGGTTTACGCATGGGCGGGGTTCCTTCGCGCAGATGAGCCGCCCGACCGGTCAGGGTGCGACGCGGGGACGGGCGATCTCGTGGACGGCGGACGCTGGTTGGTCCATCGCTCGTGTCACCGTCCCCCGGAGATCACATCTGGATCCCGGTTGCCCAGTGGACGGTGGTCGGCCCCGCGCGCGGCTGTTCATCGACGTATCACAATGGCACTGCCGGCTCGAGAATCTCAAGTCGCGTCAGCGGACGCTCGACAAGAGATCGACAGACGTCATACGTTACAGCTTGCCGAACGTCGACCGCCTGCGCCGGACCGCCGCGCTGCCGCCGGCCGTGGTCACGGTCGCCACCCCGGCGTCGGCCGCGGCGCTCACCCAGGTGACCAGCTTCGGCACCAACCCGACGAACCTCCAGATGCACCTGTACGTGCCGGATCGGGTCGCGGCCCAGCCGGCCCTGCTCCTCGCCCTGCACTACTGCACCGGCAGCGGTCCGGCGGTGCACAGCGGCTTCGGGCTGAGTACCCTCGCCGACCACTACGGCTTCATCGTGATCTACCCGTCGGTGACCCGGAGCAGCAAGTGTTGGGACGTCTCGTCACCGCAGGCCCTGCGGCGCGACGGCGGCAGCGACCCGGTCGGCCTCAAGTCCATGGTCGACCACGTTCGGAGCCGCTACCCGGTCGACGCCAACCGGATCGGTGTGGGTGGGTTCTCCTCCGGCGCCATGATGGCCAACGTCATGGTCGGCCTCTACCCGGACCTGTTCCACGCCGGGTTCAGCTCCTCCGGGGCCCCGTTCGGGTGCTTCGCCACCACCAACGGCGCGGAGTGGAACAGCGAGTGCTCCGGCGGACGCATCGTCAGGACCGGGCAGCAGTGGGGTGACCTGGTCCGCAACGCCTACCCCGGTTACTCCGGCAAGCGTCCCCGGTTCCAGATCTGGCACGGCACCACGGACACCACGCTGAGCTACGTCAACTTCGGCGAGCAGATCAAGCAGTGGACCAACGTGCAGGGCGTGTCGCAGACCCCCAGCTTCACCGACTCCCCGCAGGCCAGCGCCACCCGTACCCGGTACGGGGGCACCGGCGGCACGGCGCCCGTCGAAGCGATCAGCTTCCAGGGGTACGGCCACTCGATCCCGTTCGACGCCGCGCAGGCCATCCGGTTCCTCGGCTTCGACGCCACGAGCCCCACCACCCCACCACCCGGCGGCACGTCGGCACCGCTGCGCAACACCGGCGCCAACCGCTGCCTCGACGTCCCGTCGCGGTCGCAGACCAACGGCACGCAGCTGACGTTGTGGGACTGCAATGGCGGCACCAACCAGCAGTGGAACGTCAACACCGACGGCACGGTGGCCGGTGTGCAGTCCGGCCTGTGCCTGACGCCCAACGCCGCCGGAACCGCCAACGGCACCCCTGTAGTCCTGTCGAGCTGCAACGGCTCGAACAGCCAGCGGTGGACCCGAAGCTGACGCGGTGATCGACGGCGGCGTACCCCGTCGGTTGCTCGGGCGGGTGTGCGTCCCGCTGCTCGGGCCCGGACTCCGAGCAGCGGGACGCGACCCGGCGGCCAGGGCTGGGGCCGACGGTCGCCATCAGGGCGGCCCAGGCGCGGGCTCCTGCCCAGCGGCGTCCGCTGGGCAGGGTGAGCGGACCGGGTTGTCGTCGCACGACTGTTCCGGCTGCTGCGGTGCCCTGGAATCGCGGTGGCCGTTCATGCCTCGGCCGCGTGGCGCGCGGGTCGCCCAGTGGTGGTCTCGGGCCGTCTCGCGCCGGCCACGTGCCACCCGCCCCACGCCACGATCGTCGTCCGTCACGCATCGGGCCGATGGCGACAGCCCCGTCGCAGCGGCCCGAAGTCGGTCGAGGATCGACGACTGTCCGTCACGTTAGCGCTAACAGTGAGCGATTGTCCATAGACAATGTTCTTTGTCCGCTGGTCGGGACGGTCGCGGCTACGCCGACGACAGTCGTGTGCACTGGCGGAATAGCCTTGCGGCATGCGGGGGCGATTCAGCGGGGCCAGACGGTGGTACGGGGAGCACCGGCGGTTGGTCCGCCGTACGGTCCTCGCACTCACGGTGGGGGTCGTGGTGCTGACCGGCGGCACGGTGGCCAGCGTGACGTGGATCCGCGACACCGCGGAGGGCCACCTCTACGGCGAGGCCGAGGTGCCGGACGCCCCGGTCGCCCTGGTCCTGGGCACCAAGGTGGACGCCGACGGCACGCCCTCACCCGTCCTCACCGCCCGGCTGGAGATCGCGCGGCGGCTGTTCGACGCCGGCAGGGTGCGGGCGATCCTCGTGTCGGGCGACAACATGAACGCCGACTACAACGAGCCCGCCGCGATGCGGAACTGGCTGGTGCAGCGGGGTGTGCCAGCGCACAAGGTGGTGCCGGACTACGCCGGCTTCGACACGTACGACTCGTGTGCGCGCGCTGAGCGGATCTTCGGGGTGCGGCGAGCCACTGTGGTGACCCAGTCCTTCCACCTGCCGCGCGCCGTGGCGCTGTGCCGGCGCCTCGGCATCGACGCCAACGGTGTGGGCGACGACAGCGCGAAGCGGTACGCCCAGACGTGGTGGTTCAGTTCGTCCCGGGAGAACGGCGCGTGCCTGAAGGCCGCGCTGGAGCTGCTCTCCGGTCGGGACCCGGCGCACCTCGGCCGCCGGGAGACGGGCGTCGACGACGCGTTGCGCGTCGACTGAGGGAGGTCACGAGCGTGGTGGTGCGGCGCTGTCGCGGACGATGAGTTCCGTGGCGAGTTCGACCCGAGGGCTCTCGGTCCTCTCGCCGCCGGCGAGGCGTAGCACGGTCCGCGCGGCCAGCATGCCCATCTCGGCCAGGGGTTGCCGGACGGTGGTCAGCGGTGGCGAGCACCAGCGCACCTCCGGCAGGTCGTCGAAGCCGACCACGCTGACGTCGTCGGGCACCCGCAGACCCCGTTTGCGGACCGCCTCGTAGACGCCGAGCGCCATCTGATCGCTGGAGGCGCAGATGGCGGTGGGAGGGTCGGGCAGGGTCAGCAGTTGCGTACCCGCGGTGAAGCCGGCCTCGTGGTAGAAGTTGCCGGGGCGGATCAGGGCGTCGTCGATGGGGATCCCGGCGGCGCCGAGGGCGGCCCGATAGCCGTCCATCCGGGCCCGGCTGCACATCAGGTGCGGTGGGCCGGCGATGAAGCCGATGCGGCGGTGACCGAGGCTGATCAGGTACTGGTTGGCGCTGAGACTGCCCGCCCAGTTGGTGGCGCCGATGGTGGGTGACTCCTGCGGGTCGACCCCGGCCGGGTCGATGATGACGACCGGCAGGTGGAGCCGGCGCAGCTCGGCCTGCAACGGTGGGTTCACCATCGAGGTCACGAAGATGATTCCCTCGGTGGAGCGCGTACGCATGTTGTCGAGCCACTGCTTGGCAGAGGAGATGCGCCAGTGGATGGCCGACACGACGGTGCCGACGCCGCTGGTCTGGCCGACGTCCTCCACCCCACGGATGATCTCCACGGCCCACGGGCTGTCCAGGTCGTTGAAGACCAGGTCGATGAGGGCGGCGTCGGTACGCCGTGACGGTGAGCGGCGGCGGTAGCCGTGTCGGTTTAGTAGCGCCTCGACGCGTTCCCGGGTGTCGGGGGCGACGTCGGAGCGGCCGTTGATGACCCGGGAGACGGTGGGCACGGAGACTCCGGCCAACCGCGCGATCATGGCGATGGTGACGTTTCGGCCGTTCTCCGTGCCCACGGTCCCCCCTGCGGAGCTATGGATCTCCGAAACTTTCAATGCTTCGCCGGTAATGTCGATCGATGGCCGGCACGCTACGAGCTGTTGTCCCAGCGGTCAAGACCTCTGTCCTATTGCGAAGAGACCAGCTAGCGTAAGCAGGGCTTCCAGTGATCCGGGACCACGATTTTCCGGAAGTTCCAGACAGTCCGTCCAGAGGAGTGCTCGTGTCGACCGACATCGCTAACGTGGCGACCGCTACCCGGTCGATCCGCAATCCCGTCCTCGCCGGGTTTCACCCGGACCCGTCGATCCTGCGCGTCGGCGACGACTACTACCTGGCCACCTCGACCTTCGAGTGGTATCCGGGAGTGCTGGTGCACCACTCGCGTGACCTGGTGAACTGGCGCAGCCTGGGTGGGATCATCACCGACCGGCGCCTGCTCGATCTGCGCGGCTGCGGTGACTCCAACGGGGTGTGGGCGCCAGACCTGACGTACCACGACGGTCAGTTCCACCTCGTCTACAGCGACGTGGCCAGCTTCGCCAGCGGCTACTGGGATCCGCAGAACTTCCTGGTCACCGCCGAGGACATCACCGGCCCCTGGTCCGATCCGGTGAAGCTGCACGGGCGCGGGTTCGACGCGTCGCTGTTCCACGACGACGACGGCACGACCTGGCTGCTGGGCATGAGCGCGGACTGGCGGCCCGGCCGCGACCGCTTCGGTGGCATCGAGATCCAGCAGTACGACCGGGCCGCACGCCGTCTGGTCGGCAGCCCCCGCATCCTGTTCACCGGCTCCCCGGTCGGGGTCACCGAGGGTCCGCACCTGTACCGCCACGACGGCTGGTACTGGCTGATCACCGCCGAGGGCGGCACCAGCTGGGAGCACCAGGTCACAGTGGCGCGGTCCCGGGAGCTGTTCGGACCGTACGAGGTGGACCCGGACGGGCCACTGCTCACCTCCTTCGGGCGGCCCGACCTGCGGTTGCAGAAGGCGGGTCACGGCAGCCTGGTCCACACGCAGAGCGGCGAGTGGTACCTGGCCCATCTGGTCGGCCGCCCGTACTCCCCGCTGGGCAACTGCGTGCTGGGTCGGGAGACAGCGATCCAGCGGGTCGAGTGGCCGTCGGGCGGCTGGCCGCGAATCGCCGGAGGGGTGCCCGCGGACGACGTCGTCGCACCCGACCTGCCCGCGCACCCGTGGCCGGCGGAGCCCGAGACGGACCACTTCGATGGCCCCGAGCTGGGCCGGTGCTGGTCGACGCTGCGTCGGCCGGCAGCCCCGGACTGGGTCGACCTGCACACCCGCCCGTCGTACCTGCGGGTCCACGGCGGGCAGTCGCCGGTCGGTCGACAGGCACCCAGCCTGGTCGGGCGACGCGTCGGCGCACGGGAGTGCTCGCTGGAGACCGTTGTGGAGTTCGAACCGGCCGACCACCGTCAGCTCGCCGGGATCACCGCCTACTACAACACGCTCAACTGGCACCACCTCTACCTGACCCGGGCAGACGACGGCCGGACGGTGCTGGAGCTGCTCAGCTCCGACAACGGGCGGCGCACCGCGTACCCGGAGCTGACAGTCAATGTCGACGGCGTCACCCGGGTCGGCCTGCGGGCCGTCTTCGACGGGCCGGCGGTGCGCTTCGACTACGACCTCGGCGCCGGTTGGCAGCGGCTACCGGCCGAGCTGGACGCGACCATCCTGTCCGACGAGCACGCCGCGCTGATCATCGACGGTGAGCCGGCGGCGTGGGGCTTCACCGGTGCGTTTCTCGGCCTGTGGGTGCAGGACCTGGGCGGCGACGGCGTGCACGCCGACTTCGACCTGGCCACCTACCGGGAACAGTGACCACGCGGACGGCACTCGGCGGGTGCCGTCCGCGTGCCCACTCGTCCTACCTGGCCGGGGCGGCGACCGCCCGCAGCCGGCCGAGAGTGGTGCGGAAACCGTGGCCGGACGCGGCCGGGTCCTCGGCGTTCAGGCCGCTGACGGCAATGGTCTGCGAGCGGGTCGTGGCGACGGCCTCCGCGTCGGACCCGTTCAGGTCGAACACGCCGAAGTCGCCGCTGAGCGTCCGGAACGTCGGGGCAGCCGGGTCCCAGGCGAGGTAGAGCACCACGACCTGGCCGGCCTCGAGCTTCGACATGTGCGCCATGCATGGTGGCGTACCCGCGCAGCCTGCCCTTGATCGGCGAGGGCGCGACGTCGGTCGCCGTCCCGTCACGCCTTGCGGTCGTCGATTGACGAGGAATCGACGTACTGGTATCTGTTAATACAGTTTCCAGATGCTCGCGGGTGCCCGCCGAGGCCGAACCGTCGCGCCGGGCCACCGACCGGCTGGCGGCACGCCGCCCCTTCCCCGAGGAACACCCCATGGTTCACAAGAAAACAGCCGCCTACGTCGTGGGCACCCTGCTGATCGGCGTCGCCGCCGTCGGCTACGGCCTGCCGTCGGCGAGCGCCGCGACCGCCGGGCCGATCACCGGCCTCGGCGGTAAGTGCATCGACGTGGCCGGCGCCAGCTCGGCCAACGGCACGCCCGTCCAGCTCTACGACTGCAACGGCAGCGCGGCCCAGACGTGGACCGTCGGCAACACCGACACCTCGATCCGGGCACTCGGCAAGTGCCTCGACGTGACCGCCGCGTCGACCGCCAACGGCGCCAAGGTGCAGCTGTACGACTGCAACAACACCGGCGCGCAGAAGTGGACCGCCAGCAACGGCACGCTCGTCAACTCCGGCTCCGGCAAGTGCCTCGACGTCACCGACCGCAGCACCGCGAACGGCGCCCGGTTGCAGATCTGGACCTGCGGCGGCACCACGAACCAGCGGTGGACCCTGCCGGGCGGCGGCAGCACCCCCACGCCCACCACCCCGAGCGGGACCAACCTCGACGACCCGGCGAAGAAGAACGTCGCCATGCAACTCGTCTCGGCAGCGGAGAACTCCTCGCTCGACTGGCGCGCACAGTTCTCCTACATCGAGGACATCGGCGACGGACGCGGCTACACCGCCGGCATCATCGGCTTCTGCTCCGGCACCGGCGACATGCTCGAACTGGTCGAGGCGTACACCCGCACCAAGCCGGGCAACGTGCTCGCCGGCTACCTGCCGGCGCTGCGCAACGTCAACGGCACCCCGTCACACGCCGGTCTCGACCCCAACTTCCCCCGCGACTGGCGGACCGCGGCCACCGACTCGGTGTTCCAGGCCGCCCAGGAGGCCGAACGCGACCGGGTCTACTTCAACCCATCGGTACGCGACGGCAAGAACGACCAGGTCCGGGCACTCGGCCAGTTCGCCTACTACGACGCGGCGGTCGTGCACGGGTACGAGGGCATGCGCCAGATCCGCAACCGCGCCCTGAACCGGGCCAAGCCGCCAGCCCAGGGCGGCGACGAGCGGACCTGGCTCAACGCGTTCCTCGACGAGCGGGTCGTCGAGATGAAGAAGGAAGTGGCCCACTCGGACACCTCCCGCGTCGACACCGCCCAGCGGGTGTTCCTCAACAACGGCAACTTCAACCTGAACACGCCACTGGTGTTCGCCGTCTACGGCGACCAGTTCCGCATCGGCTAGTTCGGAGCCCGCAGACGCTCAGGGCGCCGCGAGGCGGCGCCCTGAGCGGTTCTCGGGACCGGGAGCAGCCTTGCCTTGACGCTGACGACAAGGTTTAGCCTGGTTGCGACAGGCTGGTCGAGGAGGTCTGATGCTGATCGGCGAGCTGGCGGAACGAGCAGGCACGAGCACTCGAACGCTGCGCTACTACGAGGCCCACGGGTTGGTACACCCGCAGCGTTCGGCGAACGGCTACCGCGTCTACGACGAGGCGGAGCTGCGGGTCGTCCGGGAGATCCGGGCGCTGCTCGACGTCGGCTTCGGCCTCGACGACGTCCGTCCGTTCGTCGCTTGTTTGCGAGCGGGCAACACGTCCGGCGACGTCTGTCCGGATTCCGTGCTGGTGCTGCGACGCAAGCTCGCCGAGGTCGACGACTACCTCGATCGGCTCGGAGCGGTCCGTCAGCAGTTGCACAGCCAGCTCACCCACGCAATTGCGCACCGGGAGGAACCATGTCCCAGGAGACGAGCGTCAGCTCCCTGATCACCGTCACCGACGACACGTTCGCCGAGCTGGTGCTAGCCAGCAACCGGCCCGTGGTCGTCGACTTCTGGGCGGAGTGGTGCCCGCCGTGCAAGATGATCGAGAAGAGCCTCGTCGAGCTGGCAGGGGAGTTCGGCGACCGGATGACCATCGCCAAACTCAACTCCGACGACAACCCGCAGGCCACGCGGCGCTACGCGGTCATGTCCCTTCCGACGCTACTGGTGTTCCGTGGGGGCGAGGTCGTCGGCTCGGTCGTCGGGTCCAGGCCGAAACTCCATCTGCGGCAGAGCCTGACCATGCACGCCGGCCTGTGACCTGCCACCGCCGGTCGAGTGCCGCCTCCTGCTGTTGAGCGTGGCGACGGTGGTCCTCACGGTGGCGGCACGGGTCCCCGCCGGGCGGGTGGTGGAGACGATTGTCGATGGCGCCGACATCGGCGTCGTGATCTGCGGGTGAGCTGACCCCTGCTGCTGCGACGGTGTCCTCGACCCGTACCACAGTCCCCAACCGCCGCCTGGGAGGAGTCCGGCACCGACGAGTCCCTGACGACCAGCCGGCACATCGATCTTGGTGACTGAAAATGTCGTACACCTGTTCTAGTGTCGGGCCATGGTCGAGGAGTTGGCGCAGGCAGACGATGCGATCGCTGCCTGCGCCGATGCCGCCGCCTGGGCCCTGCCGGAGCACGACCTGATCGCCGCGCTCGACGCCGCGCACCGCCTCCAGCAACGCCTCGCCGCCGTCACCCTCACCCTGATCCGTGAGGTCGACGGCCGCGGCACCGCCCGCATCCACGGCGCCTCCACCACCGCCGTGTGGCTGCGCGAACGCTTGCGACTCACCATCCCCGCCGCCCGCCGCCTCGTCGACCTCGCCACCGCCCTCGACACCGGCAACCCCGGCATCCGGCAAGCCCTAGCCGACGGGCACCTCAGCCTCGACCAGGCCCGGGTCATCACCGACACCGCCACCACCGTCCAGGCCACCGCCGGCACGCAGGCCGCCGACAAGGCCGTCAGCCTGCTCACCGACTGGGCCAGCCAGTTCGACCCCACCCACCTGCGCAAACTCGGCACCCGCATCCTCGACCACGTCGCCCCCGACATCGCCGACGCCGCCGCCCAAGCCGCCCTGGACGCCGAAGCCCGCCGCGCCGCCCGCGACCGGCACCTCACGTTGTCCGAACAGACCGACGGTCGACTGCGACTCACCGGCACCCTCGACGCCGAAACCGCCACCCTGTTCCGCGCCGCCATCGACCCACTGACCGCCCCGTCCGGACCAGACGACACCCGCTCCCCTGGGCAACGCCGCCACGACGCCCTCGCCGACATCTGCCGACTCGCCCTGCGCACCACCGAACTGCCCGAACACGGCGGCGACCCCGCCCAGATCGTCGTCACCACCAGCTACGACGCGCTGACCCGGCAGCTGAGCAGTGGCACCCTCGACACCGGCCTCAACCTCACACCCGAGGCCGCGCGCCGACTCGCCTGCGACGCCACCATCCTGCCCGCCGTCCTCGGCGGCACCGGCCAGGTCCTCGACGTCGGCCGACAACGCCGTCTCATCACCGGGCCACTGCGCCGCGCCCTGGTGCTCCGCGACCGCGGCTGCGCGTTCCCCGGCTGCGACCGCCCACCCCGCTGGTGCGACGCCCACCACATCCACCACTGGGCCAACGGCGGCCCAACCAGCCTCGGCAATGCCGTCCTGCTCTGCGGCCACCACCATCGGCACGTCCACCAGGCCGACTGGGTCGTCCGGCTCGGCGACGACGGACACCCCGAGTTCATCCCACCCGCCTGGCTCGACCCCGAACAACTCCCCCGCCGCAACCACTACCACCGACGAACGTAGGGGTAGGCAGCCGAGAACGATCGTCCATGTCGGGTCGACACCGTCGCCCACCGCACACCGCCTTAGGCATCCTAGGAGGCTGGTTGGCCAGGTACCCACTGTGCAGGCCGAAGCGTCGAGCGGCGCGTCTCGGGCGCATGCCGGCTGGGTCGAGAAGAGAGCTGCTCACAACGGCTCGCGCTGACCCGCAGCAGCTCACGACCACCTGCGACGGGCCGCAACGCCGCGTCGGCCTGCGGGCCAGGTGACGCCGTCGCAGGCCAGCAGGCGCCCGACGACCCGCAACAGCTCACGACCGCCCGCGACGGCCCACCACGACCCCGCAACGCATGCAACTGCCTACGCCGCCGGCGACGGCCCACGACGACCCGCAGCGACCCGCAGCGACGGTTCGTGGGCCAACATCCACGCGCCAACGCTTCACGGACGCCAGCTCGTCGTCGTTGAGCGCGGTACCACATGCCGTCGACGGCATCGACGCGGTCCTTGGCTACGAGCACCGTGAACAACCCGTAGCCACAGACTTGCGTGGCGACTTGACCTCAAGCTCGGGTGAGGTCCTAGCCTCCGGTATCGGAGGTTACGCATGAGCATGGAATTCACGGCGTGGACGTCTTTGCACCACGCGATGAACGCGCAGGAAGAACGACCGCTGTCCCGCGCCACCTTGAAGCGGA
Organism: Micromonospora sp. NPDC047187; assembly: GCF_040643355.1. Taxonomy (NCBI): domain Bacteria; kingdom Bacillati; phylum Actinomycetota; class Actinomycetes; order Micromonosporales; family Micromonosporaceae; genus Micromonospora; species Micromonospora sp. NPDC047187. The sequence continues at coordinate 981,440 of NZ_JBEYUF010000001.1, read as the reverse complement.
TCGCGCAGTTCGCGCGGCCGCACCGGGCCCTGATCGTCAGGTTCCTGCTGTTGAGTGTGGTGACGGCGGTCCTCACGGTGGCGGCACCCGTTCTCGCCGGTCGGGTGGTCGACGCGATCGTCGACGGCGCCGACAGCGGCGTGGTGATCCGGTTGGCCGTACTGATCGCCGTGATCGCCCTCGCCGAGGCCGGGCTGGGTCTGGTGACGCGATTTCTCTCCGCCAGCATCGGTGAGGGGCTGATCGTCCAACTGCGGACGGCTGTCTTCGATCACGTTCAGCGCATGCCGGTGGCGTTCTTCACGCGGACCCGCACGGGTGCGCTGGTCAGCCGCCTGAACAACGACGTGATCGGCGCGCAGCGGGCCTTCAGCGACACCCTGTCGAGTGTGGTCGGCAACGCGGTCACGCTGATGCTGACGTTGGCCGTGATGCTCACCTTCTCCTGGCAGATCACGCTGTTGGCGCTCGTCCTGCTGCCCATTTTCGTTCTTCCGGCCCGCCGAATGGGTTCGAGGCTCGCTCAGTTGCAGCGTGAAGCGGCCGAGCACAACGCGGCCATGAGCACCCGGATGACGGAACGCTTTTCCGCACCCGGTGCCACGCTGGTCAAGCTGTACGGGCGGCCGGCCGAGGAGTCCGCCGAGTTCGCGGCGCGGGCCCGTCGGGTCCGGGACATCGGCATCCGCGCCGCGATGCTCCAGTGGGTCTTCATCACCGCGCTCACCGTCGTCGGCTCGCTGGCACTGGCCCTGGTCTACGGGCTGGGTGGTCTCTACGCCCTACGGGGCAGCCTCGACGCCGGGACGGTGGTCGCCCTAGCGCTGCTCCTGTCGCGGCTCTACGCACCGTTGACCTCACTGGCCAGTGCCCGGGTCGAGGTGATGAGCGCGCTGGTGAGCTTCGAGCGGGTGTTCGAGGTCCTCGACCTCAAGCCGCTGATCCTCGACAGGTCCGACGCCCGGCCACTTCCGGAAGGGCCGGTCGCGGTCGAGTTCGACGGGGTCCGGTTCGGTTACCCCTCAGCGGACAAGGTGTCGCTCGCATCCCTTGAGGACGTGGCGAAGCTCGACACGCGTGGCGGTGAGGAAGTGCTGCACGGGGTGTCGTTCCGCGCCGAAGCGGGGCAGATGGTGGCGCTCGTCGGCTCCTCCGGGGCGGGCAAGTCGACTATCGCGCAGCTCGTGCCTCGCCTGTACGACGTCGAGGACGGCGCGGTGAAGCTGGCCGACGTCGACGTACGTGAACTGTCGGCCGAGTCGATCCGAACGGCGTTGGGCGTGGTGACCCAGGACGGGCACCTCTTCCACGAGAGCATCCGCGCCAACTTGGCGTTCGCCCAGCCGGACGCGACCGAGGACGAGATGTGGGAGGTGCTCAGTCGGGCCCGCCTCGACGACCTGATCCGCTCACTTCCCGATGGGCTCGACACCGTCGTGGGCGAGCGCGGATACCGCCTGTCCGGCGGTGAACGGCAACGGCTCACCATCGCGCGCCTGCTGCTGGCTCGTCCGCGCGTGGTCATTCTCGACGAAGCCACAGCGCATCTCGACTCCACCTCGGAGGCGGCGGTTCAGGACGCCCTCGCCGAGGCGCTGACCGGCCGGACGAGCGTGGTCATCGCGCACCGGCTCTCCACCATCCGGGCGGCCGACCAGATCCTCGTCGTGGAGGCAGGACGCATCGTCGAACGCGGGCGACACAGTGACCTGCTCGCGGCTGGTGGCCGCTATCACGAGTTGTACAGCACCCAGTTCGCCCAGGACCAGCCGACGGTCCAGGAGCAACGCGTCGCCATCTGACGCCCGCGGTGGTCGGTCCGCTCACGAGGGACAGCCCGACCACCGCGTCGCAGCGCGCCGCCGCTCACCCCAAGGGAAGCACCCGGGGTGAGCGGCGACCGCGGTCAGTCGTTGTCGTTGTCGTCGTCGTCCTTGTCGTCGTCGTCGTCAGCGTCGTCAGCGTCGTCGGCGTCATCGGCGTCGTTGTCGTCGTCGTCGACCGGCTCCTGCTCGGCCTTGACCACCGAGCCGTTGTCCCGGTCGACGTCCACCTCGTGCTCGGTGTCGCCGACGACGATCTCGACGCTCCACACCGGTCGGCCGTTCTCCTGCTCGGCTTCGACCTCGACGATCTGACCGCCACCGGCCTTGGCGAGCGCGATCTCACCGGCGCGCTTCTCGTCGACAGCGCTACCCGCGGGCGCGCTGCCGGTCGACGGCGTACCGGTCGACGGCGTACCAGATGGGGTTCCGGCCGACGGCGAGCTGGTGACCACCGGCGCGTCGGTGGCCGTCGGCGCGACGGTCGCCGCGGCGAGTGCCGTGCCGCCGGTCCGCGAGTCGTTCGCGGCGTTGACGCCGAGCGCGACCCCGGCCACCGCCAGCACCGCCGACCCGCCGACCGACGCCAGGAGCAGATTGGTGCGCTTCATCGTGGTGTCCACCTTTCCTCGGTTGTCGACTTCGAGGATCGGCCAGATCGGGATAGCACCGCGCTGTCCGGACGCTAACGGCGGGTTAAGGCGGTCGGGGGCCGGGTCAGCCGCGCCGGTTGAGTTCCGCTTCCAGCCGCTGGACGAGCGTCTTGCGGTCCTTGCTGGCGCGCTCGTTGCGCAGCGCGGTCTTGAGCTGGCGCGTGTCGAGGCCACGGACCAGCTTGGCCGCCTCCGCGACCGACATCTCCGTCATCCGTCCGGCCGTGGTGGCGTCCCGACGCGCCCGTTTGGCCGGCCCGGTGTTGGCGACATACTGCTTGCCGGATCGGGACGCTTCGCGCTTCTTCGTGTCGGTCGCGCGCTTCTGGTTCTCCGACATCTCCTCCCATGCCTTCTTGGGCAGGTAGCGACTCGTCGTGGCGCCCTTGCGCGCACGGGTGTCGCCCTCCTTCGTCTGCCATTTCTCGTTGCCCCAGCGCTGGAGAGACTTCTGCCGCTCGTCCTTTTCGCCCAGGAATCCGCCGCCGCGCTTCTTGTACTCCTGAGTGACCAACTGTGACTTGCGCGCCGACCACTGCCCCGGCCGGCCGCCCTTGTCGGAAGCCTTGATCTCTTCCTTGATCTGCTCTCTGAGCTCGGGTTTCGTATACCGCGCCATGACTGGCAGCTACCCGGCACCGCAGGGCCTATGCGTCCCGCGGCGACGTCGCAGGCCCGAGCCGGAGCACCACCTGCGCGCCGCCTTGCGCGCCGGCCCGCAACTCCAGTCGACCGCCGGCGGCCTGCGCCGCGCGTCGGGCGATGTCCAGGCCGAGGCCGGTGGACCCGGCCGCGCTGGCGCCCCGCCGGATCGCGCCGGCGGGCATGCCCGGGCCCTCGTCGGCGACGGTGAGGACAACCTCGCCCGCCTCACGGGCCAGCCGGACGGCGAACGGCGTCCCGTCGGGGGTGTGCGCGAAGACGTTGCCGAGCAGAGCGTCCACGGCCGCCGTCAGGTTGTCGGCGGCCACACCGACGGGAAGAGGGCCGGGCGTCAGGTCGAGGGTGACGGCCCGGCCGGTGTCCTCGGCCAGCACCGACCAGAACGCGACCCGGTCGGCGACGATCGCGGCCGCGTCCGAGGAGGCCGGTTGCGCCGGTGCGTGCCGCCACCGGGCCTGCCGGATCAGCCCGGTGACCGCGCGTTCGAGCCCGTCGGCGGCGGCGGTGATCCGGGCCGCGTCGTCCGGGTCACGCAACGACTCCGCCTCCAGCCGCAACGCGGTCAGCGGCGTACGCAGCTGGTGGGACAGGTCGGCCACCTGTTCGCGCTCCTGCACCAGGAGCACCTGGATGCGGGTCGCGAGATGGTTGAGCGCGCCGGCCACCTCGCGCAGCTCGGGCGGACCGGCCGGCGTGACCCGGGCGTCCAGTTCGGCGTTGGCCAGCCGGTGTGAGACGGCCGAGAGGTCGCTGATCGGCCGGACCAGGGTGCGCGCCAGCCGGTCGGCGACCAGCAGCCCGATCAGCACGAGGATCACGCCGAGCAGCGCCAGCACCAACCAGGCCCGGGTGACCCCGGCGGTCAGCTCGTGCTGCGGCACCGCGATCCGGATCACCCCGGTGCCGTCCGCCCGGCCCTGCACGGCGATGACCACCTCCCGGCCGGCCGCCGACTCACCGGTGAGGCTCTGTCCGCGCGCGGCGAGGGCCACCGCGGGCGTACGCGGTGTCTGGGCGCCGAGCACCGTGCCGTCGGGTAGGAAGACGCTCACCGGTCGACCGGAGTCCACGGCGAGCTGCTCGACGGTGAGCCGGATGGTCGCCGCGTCGGCGGTGCCGACCACCGGCACCAGGCTCTGCGCGTCGGCGGTGGCCCGAACGGTGGCCCGGTCCTCGGCGACGGTGCGCACCAGCAGCGCCAACGGCACCAGGAACGCGATGAGGGTGAGGACGCTGACCGCGGCTACCAGCAGCGCGAGACGTGCCCTCACGGCTGCGCCGCCGGGGCTTCCAGACGCACCCCGACACCACGTACGGTGTGCAGGTAGCGAGGCTGTTGGGCGTTCTCCCCCAACTTGCGGCGCAACCAGGACAGGTGCACGTCGACGGTCTTGTCGGCGCCGCCGTACGGGATCTGCCACACCTCCGTGAGCAGCTCACGTTTGGTGACCACCTGACCCGGTCGGCCGGCGAGGTGGTGCAGCAGATCGAACTCACGGGGCGTCAGCTCGACCGCCACCCCGTCCAGGGTCACCTGCCGCGCCCGGGGGTCGACGCGGAGCCCGCCGACAACGAGCGCCGGGACCTGCCCGTCGGCGCCGGAGGGACCGCGCCGCAGCACCGCCCGGACGCGGGCGTCGAGCTGCGCCGCGGTGAACGGTTTGACCACGTAGTCGTCGGCGCCCGCGTCGAGCACCCGGACGATCTCGGTCTCGTCGTCGCGCGCCGTGGCCACGATGACCGGCACCGAGCTGACCGCGCGCAGCATCCGCAGCAGCTCACGGCCGTCCAGGTCGGGCAGGCCCAGGTCGAGCACGACGAGGTCGGGTCGGTCCTCCAACGCGTCGCGGAGCCCGGCCATCGCGGTCGAGGCCGCCGCCACCGCGTGGCCGCGTTCGCGCAGGGCCCGGATCAGCGGGGTACGGATCGTCAGGTCGTCCTCGATGAGCAACAGGCGGGCCACAGCTGGCAGGCTAACCGCTGCCACCGGCAGTGCGGCGCACGTTAACCACGCCTTAGCGAACGGATGTGCAAACGACAAGGACGGATCGGGGATAGTCAGGGGATGGGCCGTCGTTCGCTCCTCGTCGCCACCGGTTGGGTGGCCACCGCCGCCATCGCCACCCTGATCGGCCTGGGCGCGATCCGGTTGGTGGGCGAGAGCCTCACCGGCACCCCGGGCGGGGTGCGCAGCGAGGCCGAGATCGAGCGGGCGCTCGCCGCACCGGAGCCGGTGCCCACCGGCACCACGGGCACCGCCTCGGCCGGGCCGGGCACCACGGGCCCCGCCCCGAGCGCGAGCGCCGGGGCCCGTCGGGGGTTCGCCACGGACGGCGGCACGGCCGTCGCCGAGTGCGGCGTCGGCGGCGTACGCCTCGTCTCCTGGGCGCCCGCGCAGGGTTACCGGGTCCGCGACGTGGACCGGGGCCCGGACGACGACGTCGAGGTCACGTTCCAGGGGGCGACCCGGGAGTACGAGTTGAAGGTCCGCTGCATCGGCTCGGAGCCGGTGGCCGTCGCCGACGACTGACGACCTGAGAGCAGGTGAGGTGAGTGTCGCGGCGGTTCAGCGGCTCCGCAGCGCGTCCACCAACCTTCGGAGCGTCGCGCGTGCATTCTCGAGATCGCTGAGGCTGAGACCCGCTCGGTCCACGGCGGCCCGGCGGTCGGCGTCCGAGCGTTCCAGGAGGCCGGTGAGCGTGGCCAGCCCTGCTGTCGTGAGTGTCACCAGTGGCGCGCGGCGGTGATCGGGGTTGTCGTGCAACTCCACCATCCCGGCTCGGGCCAGGTCGTCGACCACTCGCTGCACGCTCTGTCGAGCGAGGCCAAGTCTGCGCGCCGCGCTCGCGACGGTGCGGGAGCCGTCGGAGAGCACGCTCATCACGTGCCATCGGGCGGCAGTCTGTCCCTCTTCTCGGGCCAGCTCCTCGCTTGAGCGCCGAGACTCGCCGGCCAGCTCGTACACGTCCGCCATCAGCAGCCGATAGGCGTCGACCCGGTCCTGCTTCCGTTCCGTCATCGGCAGCACGTTACCGAACATTGACAGTCTGGCACCAGACTGACAGCATACTGTCATGATTCTTCGACTGTGGAGCGGGTGGACGGAGCCCGCTCTCGCTGACGCCTACGAACGGTTGTTGACGCAGGACATCGCGCCCTCGATCCTTGCCCGGCGCGTGGCCGGGCTACAGGAGCTTCGGGTTCTGCGTCGTTCCCCGCAGGAGCTGGATCCCGCCAAGGGCAGCGAATTTCTCACCGCCATGACCTTCACCGACTTCGCCGCGGTGGCAGCCTTCACCGGCGGCGATCCGTCAACCTCCGTTGTCCCGCCCGCTGCCCGTGATCTGCTCGGGCGCTTCGATCGGCAGTCCCGGCACTATCTCAGCCGAGCGGTGTTCCCCGAGGGCCATGGGAGACCCCACGGTCGGGTGAGCAGTCTGCCGCTTCACTGACCCATTGGCTGCTCGCGGTCGGCGTTGCGGCCGAGGGCGACCATGCGCAGGGTCTCCTCCCGACGGCGGACGAGCAACGCCCCGGCCAGGAAGGTCACCGGCGCGACGAGCACCAGCATCGCCCACTGCGCCGGCACCAGGGGGACGACGTGTCCCATGTGCATGGTCGAGGTGACCCAACCGGCGAGGGCACTGTCGATCACCAGGGCGAGGGCCGCCACCGGCAGGAGCATGACGACGACCCGTCGGCGTACCTCCGGAGTGAGCGTGGCTACCGCGATCACCATGGCCGACGCGGCGGCCGCCAGGCCCGCGACGTAGAGCCAGAGGACCAGCTCACTGCTCGCCTCGATGTCGTAGAAGACCTGATAGGACGTTCCGCCGACGAATACGAATGCGGGACTGGTCACCCGGTTTGTCACCAGCAGCGCGACGATCGCGGCCGGTGCGAGCAGCAGGGCCAGCAGTCGGCGTACGCCCAGCAGCGTGATCGCCCGGCGGCGCGGCGCCGGCACGGTGAGCGCGGCGGCTACCACCACGGCGAGGGCGAGCTGCGGCAGCGTGTCCACCACGTAGGTCGGGTTGTCACTGGTCTGCGGGGCGACCAGCGCGCCCCAACCGAGCACGCCGGCCCAGGCCAGACCGGCGGCGACCCAACGCCATCCGACCAGCACCGTGGCGCAGACACCCGCCCAGCCGGCGACGCGCAACCAGTCGACGAGATCCGGGCTGCTCGACCCGAACGCGGGCGGCATCTTCGGCGCGAGGACGAGCTGGTCGAGCAGCGCCTTTCCGGCGAGGGCCAGCAGAACGACCCCGACCAGCAGGCCGGTCACCGTCGCCGCGTCCGCCCAGCTTGGCTCGGTGAACCCCCGTGCGCCCACCCGCAACCGCGCCCGCAACCCGGCGCCGACCAGATTCCGCACGTCGGCGGCGGCGGGTCGTCGCTGGCCCGGCCGCGCGCCGGCGAGGAGCACGGCCAACATCTCGTCCTCGTACACCCGACGGTGTTCCCACGGATAGGCGGCCAGCAGCCGCCGGTAGCGGCGCTCCAGATCGTCGCTGCTCACGCCGCTCCCCCGTCAGTCAGGAGGCCACTGCGGCGCAGCCGCACCCGAGCGGCGTCCGCGTTGTGTCGGAGGCGGGACGCCTCCTCGGTGAGCCGCCGCGCGCCCAGGGCGGTGAGGCGGTAGTAGCGGCGCAGCCGCGACTGCACCACCTCTTCGCGCTCGACCTCGATGAGGCCGTCGGCGCGGAGCCGGTCGAGGACGGCGTAGAGGGTGCCGGCGCGTAGGCGCACCCGTCCGTCGGAGATGCGCAGCACGTCCTCGATGACGGCGTACCCGTGCATGGGCGCCTCCGCCAGCGCGGTGAGCACCAGGAACGTCGGTTCCCGCAGTGGAGACTCAGCCATGCCAGGAAGCATATACCGATAGCCGGTATATGCAAGGACGGCGAGAGCTGGGGGACGAACGCGGCCGGCACGAAGATCCGCAGTCGGTGGAAGCATCGCTCCAGCAGTGACGTGAAGCGTCGGATGACGTGTTGCGGTGCTCCATCCGGCCGGGTGTCTCGCATCCGGATCAGTGCGGTGGTCGGGCTGGCGTTCGCCGACTGACGACTCTCACTGGCGCCGGAAGCACTCGGAGGGCAGGCGGCGGAAGTCTCGTGTTCTCTCTCGCTGACGTACCGGGTGCGCAAGTTCCGAGCGGACGCTTCTCCAGCGTTTGATCCGCTTGTCAGCTAGCGGGCAAGGCGATGGTGTCCAGCCAGGCGCTGAGGGCGGGCGCGACGGCATGGAGGTCAGGGCCGTTGACCGTTTCGCTGGCGGCGGCACGAGCTTCGGGGGTCGCGTTGAATGCGATGGCACAGCCGACCACGCCGAACAGCGGTACATCCGAGCGCCCGTCACCGATGGCCGCGCAGTGCCGGAGTTCGACGCCCAGCTCGCTGGCCATCCTGATGGCGAAATCGCGCTTGGCCTGCTCGTCGAACTGCTCGGCGACCTCGCCGCTGTAGCGGCCGTCGACTATGTGCAAGCGCGGTCCGCACGCTCGGTCGAAGCCGAAGCGGCTGCACAGGTAGGCGCCGACGAAGTCCCACGCCAGCGTGGTCAGTACCGGTACGAGCGAATGGGCCCGGCACCACGAAACCGTCTCCGCAATGCCGTCCACCAGTGGCAACGACTCCAGAAAAGCCTGTGCTTCAGCGGGTGTCCTGCTTGCCCACCCACGAGCTTCGAGCACGCACGCCTCGTCACTTCTCAAGGTGCCAGCTGCGTAGCCGGCTTGTATTTGTGCGATCTCCTTGGCATTGCCGACGAGCTCGGCGAGGTGCTGGCCGCTACTGGTCGGCGTCAGCGTTCCATCGACATCAAAGAACGCCGCTCCACGGATCATGGCCGAGACAGTACCCGTCAGACGTGGGCTCCCGGGCAGTCACCTCATGCTGGCGGCTGCCAAGCGCAGGGGCCGCGAGCGCATCAGACCCCTTGAGCGGCATCGCATCCACTGATCCACGGCATCAGCTTCCCTGCGCCGCATCAGCTCCGCTCAGCCAGGAGTTACCGGAATAGCGACGACAGCTCGGGGTCAAGCTGGAGACCGATGACCTACGCCAGTACGGCGCGGCGTACGCGACGCTGGCCGTTGCACAGGAGTCGTACGACTCCGCGACGCCGTGGAGGACGCAGCCAACAAGCTCGATGGCCCAGATGACTCCGACGCCGGCACGAGCCTGTACTACATCTCCGACTGGCTTTAGGACGAACGGCCGTTCGTCAACTGGTGCCCGCCTCGCCGATCATGGGATTGTGGTGGGCGACAAAGCGCCCGTAAAACCCCAAGCCAGGCACCACCGCTCCATGATCGCAGAGCCCGAACCGATCCTGCTCCGCGATCTTGCATTTTCTGTCCCGACGCAAGGGGCACATCCACCCATATCAACAACAGAAACCGCAAGATCGACGCGGTCCTCTTGCTCGCCACACGTTGATCTACCACCAGTCCTTCTCCAGCAGAGGGTGACCCGCCGACCACAGCCCTAACGCAACGGCGTTGAGGAGTATTTGTCAGACGGCCCTCGGAGCTACTGAACATCACGTGATCGAGGCGAGCCCGCCCCCACCGCCCAATCGAGGGTGGGGGCGGACTCCGGTGGTGGTTCAGCTGGCGTACGCCTCCAACTCCCAGAGCGAGTGGCCGTATCCGGTGCCCCGGGCCGTGCCATGGATCCGCAGGTAGCGGCCGTTGGCGCCGAGGGCGGTGTGCTCGTCCACGCCGCCGTCGGCCCCGGTCACCGTCTTCACTGTGGTCCAGGTGGTGCCGTCATTCGAGGTCTGGATCTGGTACGCGCTGCTGTACGCGGCCTCCCAGCTCAGCTTGACCCGGCCGATCGCGGTGGCGCTGCCGAGGTCCACGCGGATCCACTGCGGGTCGGAGAACGTGCTCGACCAGCGGGTGGTGAGGCTGCCGTCCACCGCCTGGGCGCCGGACACGTCGGCCCCCTCGTTGCTGGACGTCGACGTGGGCTTGTTCAGCAGCAGGTTGCCGCCCGTCGGCGTTCCGGTGCCTCCGTACACCTCGAACTCGAACAGCGAGTAGCCCCAGGCGGTCCCCCGGGCCGTGCCGAGCAACCGGATGTACCGGCCGGACCCGCTGAGCCCGGTCAGGTCGTCCACCCCGCCGTCACCACCGGTCACCGTACGGATCGTGGTGAAGGTGACCCCGTCCGGTGAGGTCTGGATCTGGTATCCGCTGCCGTACGCCGCCTCCCAGGTCAGCTTGACCCGGTTGATGGCGTACGTGGCGCCGAGGTCCACGTCGATCCACTGTGGGTCACCGAAGGCGCTGCCCCACCGGGTACCGGCCACGCCGTCGAACGCGTTGGCCGCTGTGAACGCGCCCTCGAAGCTGGACGCGCGCGCCGGCTTGCCCCTGGCCAGGTTGGCGCCCGGCTCGGGATCCGGGTCCGGGTCCGGGTCCGGGTCAGGTCCGGGACCGCCGGGACTGGTGGAGAGAGTGAACTCGTCGATGTCGAAGTACGGGCCGGTGCCCTTGAAGACCAGGAACAGGGTTCGGGTGCCGGTCGGGGCGGTGACCCCACCGGTGACAGTGGCGAAGTTGGCGTACCCGCCGGTCGGCACCACGGTGGCCGAACCGACCAGCGGCCCGGTGGGCGAGTCGACTCGCAACTCCAACGTGCCGCCACCGCCGGCCGGCGCGCCGACCCGGGCGCTGAACGACTGGACGCCGGTCAGGTTGTACGGGCGGAACGAGATCCAGTCGTTGTTGTCGATGTAGCCGACCGCCGCGCCGCCGTGCCCTGCCGCCCCGGCGACGACCTGGACGCCGGACGAGTCACCGAAGTGCTCGGCCTGGCGTACCCGAGGTTGCAGCACCGCCTGGGTGTGCGTGGTCAGGGCGGGCTGGCCGCCTCCACCCAGGTCGGTGTACTCGGCGTCGATGATGCCGAAGATGTTCGCCGCCGTGTCGTGCTCGCCGTCGGCCGAGGTCTGGATGACCCCGGTGCAGCCCTGCACGCTGCCGAGCTGGTGGCCGTGCGAGTCGTGGCCGAGGACGTAGTTCACCTTGACCCGGGCACAGTTGATCGCGCCGTCCTGGGCGTCGCTGACGGTGACGGAGAACGGCACGGCGTCCCCGAAACTGAAGGTCTGCCCGTTCAACGGGGTGTTGACGGTGACCACCGGGGCACTGTTGCCGACCGTGACGACCACGCTCGCCGTGGCTGTCTTGCCGGTGGTGTCCCGGACCGTCAACGTCGGGCTGCGGGTCCCGTTGGTGGTGTACGTGAAGCTCGGGTTCGCCGCGGTCGAGTCGGTGGTGCCGTTGTTGTCGAAGTCCCAGGCGTAGGTGAACGGGTCGCCGTCCGGGTCGAGGGTGCCGGCCGAGGAGAAGGCCACTGTCAGCGGCGCGGTGCCGCTGGTCGGGGTGGCGGACACCTTGGCGATGGGTGCTCTGCCCTCACGCGCGTACTCGATGCGGTAGAGCGCCGAGTTGGCGTCGCCGTTGAACCAGCCGGTGCCGTAGTCGAGCACGTAGAGCGCGCCGTCCGGGCCGAACTCCATGTCCATGACCTGGGTGCCGGTCCACGGGAACGGGTTGATCTTCAGTGGTTGGCCGGACGAGTCGAGCTTGATGTTCTTGATCCAGCGGCGACCGAACTCACCGGCGAAGTAGGTCCCGTCGTAGTACTCGGGGAACGCCACGGGCGAGGTGTTGTTCGGGTCGTACCGGTAGACCGGCCCGCCCATCGGCGACAGGCCACCGCCGGTGAACTCCGGCGGCGAGCCGGAGCCGCCGTACGGCAACCAGGCCGAGACGGCCGGCGGCAGCTGGGTGATGCCGGTGTTGTTCGGCGAGTTGTTCACCGGCCCGCCGGCGCAGTTGAACTTCGCCCCGGACGGCCCGGACGGGAAGGTGTAGTCGTTGTAGGCGTCGTTGCGGGCGGTGCAGTACGGCCAGCCGTAGAAGCCGGGCCGGTCGATGCGGGCGAACTCGACGTTGCCCGCCGGCCCCCGGTTCGGGTCGGCGGTGCCCGCGTCGGGGCCGTAGTCACCGAGGTAGACGATGCCGGTGGCCTTGTCCACGCTCATCCGGAACGGGTTGCGGAAGCCCATCGCGTAGACCTCCGGGCGGGTCCGCGCGGTGCCCGGGGCGAACATGTTGCCGGCCGGGATGGTGTAGCCGCCGGCCGCGCTCGGCTTGATCCGCAGCACCTTGCCGCGCAGGTCGTTGCTGTTCGCCGAGGTGCGCTGCGCGTCGAAGGCCGGATTGCGCCCGGCTCGCTCGTCGATCGGGGTGAAGCCGGCCGAGTCGAACGGGTTGGTGTCGTCACCGGTGGACAGGTAGAGGTTGCCGGCCGCGTCGAAGTCCATGTCACCGCCGACGTGGCAGCACATGCCCCGGCTGGTCGGCACGTTGAGGATCGACGTCTCGCTGGCCAGGTTGATGGTGTTGTCCGCGTTGACGGTGAACCGGGCCAGCCGGTTGACGCCCTCCCAGACGGCGAATTCGGCCGGGGTGCCGGTGGCCGGCGCACCGCCGCCCGGGGTGCTCAGTGGTGGGGCGAAGTACGCGTACACCCAGCGGTTGGTGGCGAAGTTCGGGTCGGCCTTGATGCCCTGCAGACCCTCCTCGTCGCCGGTGTAGACCGGCAGAGTGGCGGCGATCTTGGTGTTGCCGGCGGCGTCGGTGTGCCGGATCACGCCGTTGCGGGAGGTGTGCAGCACGCCCCGGTCCGGCAGGACGGTGAGGCTCATCGGCTCACCGGTCTCGGCCGCGCCCTTGGCCAGCTCCACCTGCTGGAAGCTGCTGGTGACGGTGGGGCCACAGTCGGCGTCGACAGCGCCGGCGGCCGTCCGGATGCCGCCGAGCAGGTGCTGACGGAAGTTCGCCTCGCTGTACGACGCGTCGGTGTGCCCCAGGCCGGTGTACCAGGCCCGGCCGCCGGAGTAGTTCTGGCACCAGGAGATCGGGTGGTCGGCGCCCATGCTCCCCCCGGTGTAGGTGCTCTCGTCCAGGGTGGCCAGCACATGCGCGTTGCCGCGGGGGTTGGTGCGGTAGTTGTACAACTCGTCGAACCGGCTCCACCGCTGCGGCAGCGTCGCGGTGGACGGGTGCACCTGGTCGGCGACCTTCACCGTGACGTTCTGCTCGGCCGGGTGCGAGGCGAAGTACGCCCCGACCAGTCCCCCGTACCACTGCCAGTCGTACTCGGTGTCGGAGGCGGAGTGCACGCCCACGTACCCACCGCCGCCGGTGATGTAGCGCTCGAAGGCGGCCTGCTGGGCGGCGTTGAGCACGTCGCCGGTGGTGGAGAGCCAGATCACCGCGGCGAACCGGTCCAGGTTGGCGTCGGTGAACTGGGCGGCGTCCTCGGTGGCCTCGACGGTGAAGCCGTTGGCCGCACCGAGCTGCTGGATCGCGGCGATGCCCGGGGTGATGGATCCGTGCCGGAACCCGGCGGTCTTGCTGAAGACCAGCACGGTGAACGGTGCGGCGCTGGCCGTGGGTGGTGAGGCGACGATGCCGCCGGCCACGAGGATCGCGCTCAGCGCGAGGCCGAGCCACGATCTCAGGGATCTGCGCACAGTGGGGTCCTTTCGCGGTGCGAGGGACGGCGTGCGCCGATCACGCCTGGCGGTGGTGGGACGAGACATGTGAATGCATCGTTGCGTCCGGATCACGGGCGCGTCAAGCACTCTCCCACCATCCGTGAGAGCGTTATCTCCGCAGGTCAGGGGCGACCGTGTGGAGTGAGATCGAATAACGGTTTTCGGGCCGCGATCCAACCGCGGAGGGCCCCGGCGCAGGTGCCCGCACTCGGGGCCCTTCCCAACCCTCGGTCAGCGCGAGTAGTACTCGACGACGAGTTGCTCGTCGCAGACCACCGGGACCTCCGAGCGGAGCGGGAGCCGGGTCAGCCGAGCGGTCAGGCCGGGCAGGCTCACCTCAAGGTAGGGCGCGAGACGTTCCGGGGCGTGCGCCCCGGCCGCCGCCACGACGAACGGCGCCTTGCCCCGACTGCGTTGCGCCACCTCGATGACGTCACCGGGTTGCAGCCGCGCGGACGGCCGGTCCAGGCGACGGCCGTTCACAGTGACGTGCTGGTGGGTGACGACCTGGCGGGCCTGGTAGATGGTGCGGGCGAAACCGGCTCGCAGCACCAGCGCGTCCAGTCGACTCTCCAGCTCGACGATCAGCTCCTCACCGGTCTTGCCGGGCCGGCGCGCGGCCCGGTCGAACGCGCGCCGGAGTTGCCCCTCGTGCAGGTCGTACTGCGCCTTGAGCCGCTGCTTCTCCAACAGCCGGACCTTGTAGTCGCTGGTGGTGCGTCGGGCCCGGCCGTGCTGCCCCGGCGGGAACGGGCGGCGTTCGAAGTAGCGCACGCACTTCGGGGTCAGCGCGATGCCCAGGGCACGGGAACGCTTGACCTTGGGACGGGTCTGATTCATGCTTCGCCTCTCAAGTAAGGTAAGGCTAACCTTATTAGGAGATGATCGCCTTGAGCAAGCCCTCGACCAGCACGGCGGACCTCACTGACGAGGCGGGTGTCCGAATCCGATCGATGCTCGTCGCCGCCGACTCCCTCACCCTGCACATCCCGGGCGTCGAGGCGTACGTCGTCGGACGACACCTCGTGACGAGCGACGGGCGGCTGCGGATCGACCTACCGGTCGGCTGCCACCTGGTCGAACACCTCGCGCACCAGCGGGAGACTGTCGCGATGGTCGAGGTGACCGACCTGGCGCCCACTCCGGTCCGCGACCGGGTGCGCGGGCGCGCCACGCTCACGGGCTGGCTGACGACCGGGGCCGCCACGGCCGGGAGCGATCAGGAGCTGGTGACTGTCCTCGACCTCGCCACCGCCGAACTGACCGTCGACGGCCGCACCACATGCGTCGACCCGGACGAGTTCGCGACCGCCCAACCCGACCCGATGGCTGCCGTCGAGGCGGATCTGTTGTGCCACCTCGACCACCACCACCCGCACACCGTCGAAGGGCTGAGCCGGCTGATACCCGCCCGCCACCTTCAGGGCGTCCGCCAGGTCCGGCCGGTACGCCTGGACCGCCACGGTGTCGTACTCCGGTTGGAGCTGAGCACTGGTGACCGGGACGTCCGGCTGAACTTCCGGGCGCCACTGCGGCATCCGGCCGAACTCGGCGCGCGGGTCGAGGAACTGCTTCGGCACGCGCGCGGCTGCCGCGCCCGGCACGCCCGCTGACGATCGCCGCTCTCGTCGGCGGTTAGGCAAGGCTGGCCTATGCAAAACATCCCCAAAAGAGACGGCTGATAGGGAGTTGTCCCGTCGAGGCCGGGTATCACGGTGACCCGGCACCACCGACGGAAGCGAGATCGCCATGACCGACATGCTGGAGATGCCGCGGGTACACGAGTGCACAGTCACCGACTGCGGCTACAACCACGACGGTTGCCACGCGTTCGCCATCACCATCGGGCAGCAGAACGCCAGCTGCGCCACGTTCATCGACACCTCGGCGAAGGGCGGGCTGGACCGCGTCATCGCGCAGGTCGGTGCCTGCAAGCGAGACGACTGCCAGCACAACGCCGAGTTGGAGTGCCACGCGCCGTCCATCCGGGTGGGTCCGGGTCAGGACATCGCGGACTGTCAGACGTACGAACCGCGCTGATCCCGGCGCGACGCCAGTGAGGGACGGCCGCCACGGTCGTCCCTCATCCGCGTCCGAGGCCCGCTACGCGGGGACGACCATCGGCGTGCCGGCGATCGGGTCGGGTACGACGAGACAGCTGAGACCGAACACCCGCTCGACGAGGTCGCCGGTGACCACGTCGACCGGCGCCCCCTCCGCGACTATCGCACCGCCGGACATCGCGATGAGGTGGTCGCAGTAACGGCAGGCGAGGTTGAGATCGTGCATGACGATGACGATGGTCTTG
This sequence comes from Micromonospora sp. NPDC047187, assembly GCF_040643355.1. NCBI lineage: Bacteria > Bacillati > Actinomycetota > Actinomycetes > Micromonosporales > Micromonosporaceae > Micromonospora > Micromonospora sp. NPDC047187. The sequence continues at coordinate 965,406 of NZ_JBEYUF010000001.1, read as the reverse complement.
CCGGACTCCGCGTTCAGTTTCCGCAGCAGCCGCAGCAGCTCGACCTGGTGGTTGATGTCCAGGTAGGTGGTGGGTTCGTCGAGCAGCAGCAGGTCGGTGTCCTGTGCCAGGGCCATGGCGACCCAGACCCGCTGGCGTTGGCCACCGGACAACTCCCGGATCGGACGGTCGATCAGATCAGCGGTGCCGGTGGCGTCGAGAGCCCGGGCGACGGCGTCGTGGTCGTCGTTGCTCCACCGTCGAAACCACCCCTGATGAGGGTAGCGACCACGGGCCACCAGGTCGGCGACGGTGATGCCGTCGGGCGCGACGGGAGTCTGCGGGAGCAGCCCGAGCACCTTGGCCACGTCGACGTTGCGCAGGTCAGCGAGGGGTTTGTCGTCGAGAAAGACGGCGCCGCCGCGCGGTGCCAGCAGTCGGGCCAGGCCGCGGAGCAGGGTGGACTTGCCGCAGGCGTTGGCGCCGACGATCGCGGTGACCTTGCCGTCGAGCACTGCGACGTCGAGGTGGTCGACGATGGTCCGGTCGTCGTAGCCGAGGGTGAGGCCCTCGGCGCGTAGTCGGGTCATCCACCCGCTCCTTGTCGGTTGGTGGTGGCCAGCAGCCACAGCAGGTAGGGCGCGCCGACCGCACCCGTCACCACACCGGTGGGCAACGGTGTGGGCAGCACGTGCACGGCGACGAGATCGGCGCTGAGCAGCAGCGCGGCGCCGACCAGGGCGGCGGGCAGGACGCCCTGGCCGGCGGGGCCGAGGAGTCGGTTGGCGATCGGCCCGGCCACCAGGGCGACGAAGGCGATCGGACCCGCCACCGACACCGCCAGGGCCACCAGCACGACGGCGGTGCCGAGCAGCCCGGCCCGGCTGAGCTCGGCCCGGACACCCAGCATCCGGGCGGCGTCGTCACCGAGTGCGAGGGCGCTCAGTGGCCGTTGCAGCAACGTGGCGACCGGCAGCAGGACGATCAGGGCACCGGTGAGCACCCACAGCTCCGTGGTGCTGGCCTGCCCGACCGACCCGATCAGCCAGTGCATGGCCTGGCGGGCCTCGAAGAGCTGCGCCCGGCTGAGCACGTAGCCGACCAGGCCCTCGAAGAAGAGCGCCACCCCGATGCCGATGAGGATGAAGCGGTAGCCGCTGACGCCGTCGCGCCAGGCCAGCAGGTACATCGCCAGGGCGGCGGCGACCGCGCCACCGAGGGCGAGACCGCTGACGACGAGCCCGCCGGCCTGGAGGAGCACGATCCCGGTGACGGCCGCCAGCCCTGCCCCCGAGGTGATCCCCACGAAGTCCGGGGACGCGAGGGGGTTGCGCAGCAACTGTTGGAAGATCGTCCCGGACGCGCCGAGGGCGAGCCCGACAGTCACGGCGGCGGCGGCGGTCGGCAGCCGCAGGCCACGGACGACGAAGTCGACGCTGGGATTGTCGGACAGGTGCAGGACCGAGGCGATCACCTCGGCGGCGCCGATGCGGAAGCTGCCCACCATCATGGTGAGCACGAAGAGGGCGGTGACCGTCACGGTCAGGGCACAGGTCACCACGACGGACCGGCCGGCTCGACGCCTCCGGTTGGCGCGCAGCGCCGCTGCCGTGCCCGACGGGGCGGAGCGACGGTCGCTCGTTGTCGTTGTCGTCACCATGTTCAGACCTCCGACAACCGGCCGTAGCGCACGATCGCGATGAACGCGGGCGCGCCGATCAGCCCGAGGATCACGCCGACCTGAACCTCGTCGGGGGCGGCGGCCATCCGTCCGAGCACGTCGGCGAGGAGCAGGACGATGGGCGCCAGCAGCATCGAGTACGGCAGGATCCAGCGGTAGTCGGGGCCGCAGATGAACCGCGCCAGGTGCGGTACGACGAGCCCGACGAAGACGATCGGTCCGCAGGCCGCGGTGGCGGCGCCGGCGAGGATCGCGACCACGGCGAAGGCGGCCACGCGGGTACGGGTCACGTTCTGGCCGAGGCCACGCGCGACGTCCTCGCCGAGCGCGAGGCCGTTGATGGCCCGCCCGAAGCCCAACGACGCGGCGAGGCCGATCAGCAGGAACGGCGCGACCCCGGTCAGGATCGGGGTGTACCGACCGGCGAGCGACCCCACCTGCCAGAACCGCAGCTCGTTGAGGGCGTCCACGTTCGTCATCACGATCCCGCTGGTCACCGAGGCCAGGCCAGCGGTGACCGCCGCGCCCGCCAGGGCCAGCTTCACCGGGGTGGCGCCCTCCCGGCCGAGCGAGGCGACCGCGTACACGAGGGCCAGCGCCGCGATCGCGCCGGCGAAGGCGAACCAGACGTAGACACCGACGCCACGCACCCCGAGCACCGTGATGGCCAGGACCACGAACGCGGCGGCGCCGGAGTTGATGCCCAGGATCCCCGCGTCCGCCAGAGGGTTGCGGGTGACGCCCTGCAGGATCGCCCCGGCCACCCCGAGCGCGGCGCCGACCAGGATGCCGAGCAGCGTGCGGGGTACGCGCATCTCCAGCGTGACGGTGCTGCTGATCGGCCCGTCGCTGTCGAGGCTGAACAGGGCGTGCAGCACCTCGGAGAGCCCGATCGAACGCGAGCCCATTGTCACGCTCAGGAAGCCGACGAGGGCGAGGACCGCGCAGAGGACGGCGAGCCCCGGCCCGAGGGCAGAGGCTCGCCGCACGCCTTCCGTCGAGGTGCGCGTCCCGATCTGGTTAGTTGCCGACATTCGGATCAGCGGCCTTGACCGCCTGGGTCAGCTTGTCCAGCTCGGTGGCGAAGTCCCCGTACGTGTGCAGCCAGAACGCCGGCCAGGAGACGGTGGCACCGACCTTGGCAGCCTTGATCTTGGACCAGGTCGGCTGCTTCGTGGTCCACTCGGCGTTGGCGGTGGGCGTGAAGGATCGGCCGTCCCACAGGATCAGGTCCGGCTGGTACTTGTCGGCGTTCTCCCAGCTGAGGTTCTCCCAGTACGGGAAGGCCGGGTCCGGGCTGGCCGGGTTGATCACCTTCAGGCCCCAGGTCTGCAGGTCCAGCAGCTCGGGCGCGTACTCGGGGTTCGCGACGTAGACCTTCTCCGTCGAGGGCGACATCGCCGCGACCGTCAGGTCCGGCTTGGCCGAGGTGGCCGCCTTGAACGCGGTCACCGCGTCCTCGAAGCGCTTCTTGTTCGCCGCGATCTGCGGGCTGGCCACGTCGGCGCCGAGGCTCTCGGCGAGGTCCTCGTACCCCTCGGCCAGCGCGACGATCGACTTGCCCTGCGTGACACCGACGACGGGAGCCAGTTCGGCGAGCTTCTTGCTCTTCTCGTCGACGCCCTCCTCCATGCCGCTGTGCGCCTTCTCGGCCGGCCACCAGTCGCCGACGATCAGATCGGGACGTAGCGCGGCGGCCTTCTCCACGTCGATCTTGCCCCACTCCTCGCCGAGGATCTGGATCCCGGTGAGGTCGAGGTTCTTCAGGTTCGGGTCGGTCTTGACCGACTCGTCGGCGTAGACGCCGACCGGCTTGATGCCGAAGGACATGAGCGCCGCGGCCTCGCCGGCGTGCGCGATGATCCGCGTCGGTGTCTTGTCGGCCTTGACGACCTTGCCCGAGCCGTCGTTGAAAGACCAGGGACCGGAAGCGGTGGCAGCGGCGGCGGTGTCACCGGTGCCCGTGTCGTTGCCACAACCGGTGAGCCCGCCGAGCACGGCGCTCAGCGCCGCGACGGCCAGGACCGGACGCCATGAGTGCATGGTGAAAGTTCCCGATCTTTCGAAGAGAAGCGAGCCATCCGGCCCGAAAGTTAGGTTAGGCTAACCAATGCTTCCGGTTTTGGCCAATGCCGGGTGCCCCCCACCTCGAAAGACGGTCAACCACCGCCGCGAAAACGGCGATCGGACGCTTCAGCGCCCGCCCGCGGCCAGCTCGGCGATCATCCCCTCGCAACTGCGGACCACGACCTGAGCGCCGCGCCGTTGCGCCAGCGGGAGCAGAGGGTCCTCCGCCCGGTCCCGCCACCGCCACTGCGCGTCGGAGGCGACCTCCCAGAGCTGCCGCACGTCGGCCTCATGCTCGACACCGAGTCGAGCCGCGAGGCCCACCCCGTCGCCGCCGACCAGCCGTTGCGCCTCGGCGGCCAACTCCGCGTCGAACCCCAGCCGGGTGTTCCGCAGTGCCACCAGCAGGCGCAGCTCCCGGAACTCGTGCGCACCGGCGAGGATCTGCTCCACCGCGCCGACCAGCTCGGCGGAGCCCCGGGTGGGCTCGGCCCGCAGCAGCGCCTCCACAGCGGCCAGCGCGGACCGCGCCTTCAGCGCGTCGCGGCGATCGATGAAACAACGCGTCACCGACTCGCGCAGCTCGGTGAGACCGCTGCGACGAATCAACTCCGCGGAGAGCTTCACCCGGCTGTCGAACCCGCTGCGCACCAGCGTGGCCGCCAGCCGGACACCGAAGACCCCGAACCGGCCCAGCAGCGCGGCGCGCACCTCGGTGTCCAGCCGTACCGGCAGCTCGCCACGGAGGAAGCGGTCGGCGGAGATGAGGTGGGTGTCCAGCTCCGCACGGGGCACCTGAGCCACTGTCGCGAGCGCGGCGAAGTCGGACTCACCGAGCATCCGGCCGGCCAGGCCGATCATGCCGCTGCACGCCACGACGTTCACGCTCAGCGCGTTCACCCTCGGGTCGCGGTAGTGCCGGCGGGCGAGCTGGCGGGCCGTGAGCAGACCGTCGATCCGGCCGCCGCCGGTCTCGTCGGCGCGGGACAACACCATGATCACGTTGACCGGAGCGGACTGTCCGACGGCACTGTCCCGTGCGGACTCCAGCACCCGCAGGTCGCTGTCGCGACCGTCGCGGGTCAGGTACAACACCGCGTCCGAGTCGCGCAACACCCGCTCCAACACCGGCGCCCGGCCCTGCTCGGCGCCGCCGGTGACCGCCGGGGTGTCGATCAGCGTGATCTGCCGCAGCGCCCGCGTCGGCCACCGCACCACGATGTCCCGCACCTCCCCCGCACCCCAGCCCAGATCCACCCGCAGCCCGGTCGCCGACTTCACCACTGCCAACTCCTGCGGTGGCTGCCCGACCGGGTAGGCGGTGGCACGCGGCGCGGCCCCGTCCTCGTACCAGGTGAAGGCCCCGTCGGCCCGCTCGACCGGCGCGACCTCCTCGCCCATCAACGCGTTGAGCACAGTCGACTTACCCGATCGCCACGGGCCGACGACGGCGATCCGCAGTGGCTGCTCCAACCGGGCCACCTGTTGCCGAAGCTCGGCGACGGCCCGGGGATTGTCCTGGTACAGCTCGATGGCCTGGTGCAGCAACCCCCACGCCGCCTCGTCCAGACGCACCCCCACCGTCATGCCTGCGGCTCCAGCAGGAGCGGGGCGGACCGGGCACCGGTCAACTGCTGAGCCTGCTCGTACACCGCCGCCAACCGGGTCATCTTCAACCGGATCTCGCGCTGCCGCTGCTCGCGCACTGAGGCATCGGTGTCGGCCTCCTGCTTCGCGCTGCGGAACGACTGCACGATGGCCTCCTGGAGTTCCTCGGTCAGCCCGGTGAAGTGGTCGCGCAGCATCCGCTGCACCTGCCGGGCGGCGTCGCGGCAGTCTCGGATGATCCGGACGAAGAAGTCGTCGACATGCCGCTGGATGGCCGTCTTGACCGTCGCCTGCCGACGACGGAGCAACTGCTTGCTCTCGTCACGGATGCTCTTGCCGCCGAAGAGCGCCCCGATGCCGACCGAGACCGGATTGATCATCGGCATGCCGGCCAGGGTGGTCGCCAGACCGAACATCAGCATGCCGCCGTACGAGCCCTTCATGCCGGTGAACAGCTTCTGGCCGGTGGTGAACCGGTCGATCGTCGGCCGTTGCAGCTCGGGCAGTCGCTCGCCGATGTCGTCCGGCATCGTCATCGACCAGGGCGGCAACACGTCGTAGCCGTACCTGTCGAAGTTGGCGGCCACCCGCCGGGCAATCCAGTCACAGCGCTGGATCAGCCACTCGTGGTTCGCCTCCGCCGCCTCCACCAGGCTCCGCTCCAGCCAGTCCTGGAAGGTGTCCCAGGCGACCAACGGGTCGGCGGTGTCGAACGCCTCGTCCACCGCGCGCAGGATCTGTCGGGTCCGGTCACGCAGGTCGTACTCAAGGTCGGCGAGCAGGTCGGTGATCTCGTCGGTCAACGTGTTCTGCCACCGGGTGGAGCACCGGCGCAGCTCGTCGACCTCGCGCTGCGCCGCGTGCAGCCGGGAGATCGGCCCGGACTGCTCCTCGGCCTCCTGGGTCGCCAACTCGGCACGCAACGGCGCGGCCAACTGCTCCACCACCGTCCGGGACACCGTCTGCACCGCCGCCCGGGCCAGGTGGTCGGCCTTGCCGGTCAGGTCGCGTTGCAGGCGGGCGATCAGCGCCGGGAAACCCGACTCCGCGTTGAGCACACGGTCGTCGGCCGCGGCCGCGCGCAGTCGCAGCGCCGCCGAGACCGGGATCAGCGTCGCCGGAACCCCCGCCTCGGCCAGGTGCTGCCGGTTGCGCTCGGCGACAGTACGCCAGTCCGCGACCAGATCGGTCTTGCTCTGCACCACCACCACGTTCGGATGCGACCGCATGATGTGCAGCAGCATGTTCAGCTCGGCGACCGACAACTCCCGAGTGGAGTCGGAGACCAGCAGCACGGTGTCCGCGCGGGCCGGTGCGGCGACCGAAGCGGCGGCGCCGATGCCGGCGACCTCGTCGGTGCCGGGAGTGTCCACCAGCACCAGCCCGGCACCGAGCAGGGCACGGGGCAGTCCGATCTCGACGTACGCCGGGCCGCCGCCCGGCCGACGTCCGACCAGGCCGGCCACGCCCGCCGCGACCTGGTTGAGCGCCACCGGGGTCCGCTCGACGGCCACCGCGTCGGCGGTGCCGGTGGGGTGCCCCGGGGCTGGTGGCGGCACCTGCGCCACCGCCGCGGTCGGGGCCTCGGCGTGCCGCACGACGGTCGGCAGGACTGTCGTCCGGCCGTCGCCGACCGGGCACGCCGGAGCATTGATGATCGCGTTGATCAGCTGACTCTTGCCCTGGTTCGGCTCGCCGATGACCAGGACACGCAGCGTCGGGTCCAGCAGTTGCGCGCGCTTCTGCCGCACCGTCTGGAGTAGGTCACCGCGACCGTGTGCAGTGCACGTGCGGGCGATCTCGTCCAGCACGTCCAACCAGATCCCGGCCATCACCGCACCAAGTGTGCGGATTTCGGCTTAATTATCAAGAGGGACCGGATGTGGAACCGGGAAGGGCCGGATCGCCCGAGACGATCCGGCCCTCCGCTCCGACCGGAGATCCGGGTCAGAGCAGACCGCCGGTGATACCCAGCAGCCCCTGATCGGACGAGGCGTGTGAGTCGCCGAGCACACCATCGGTGACCCCACCGGTCACGTCACCGACCGTGTCGGTGACACCGGGGAGGAGGCTGTCCACCTGGTGCGTCACGCCGCCCACAGTCGACGGCACGTCGAGCGGCGGGACCCCGCCGACGACACCGTCGCCATGCCCGAGGCCCAGCCCGCTGAGGGTGTCGTCGACACCCAGCGAGCTGACGACCCCGCCGAGCTGACCGTGGGTGCCGGAGAGGACACCACCGGTCAGGTCGCCGCCGATCAGGTTCGGGTCAGTGACGCCGAGCAGACCGCCCGGGTCGCCGACGGTGCCGGTGACGTCACCGAGCACCGGGTCCGCGATCGCGTCCACCGGCTGCACCACGTCGGCGTCGAGGGTGTGCGCCACGTCGGAGACACCGGCCAGGTCGGTGTCAAGGCCGTACGGGCCGACGCCCAGACCGATGCCCGGCAGCACGGTGACCCCGGCGGCGGCGGTCGACGGGTCGACAGCGATGGCGCCGAGCACGCCGGCCTTGACGTCCACGCCACTGGGCGAGCTGGTGACGCTGATCTGCTGCGCCACACTCTGCAACTGACCCACCACGTCGGTGGTGTCGGTGAGCAGCGGGTCCAGCCCGAGCTGCTCGACCGGCGAGGCCAACGGCGCGAGGCCCGCACCCGGCGCGTAGTCGACGACCAGCGGTACGACGTCCTGCACGTCCGCAGCGGTGATGTCGGTGAGCCCGGCGCCCCGCAACGCACCCTCGGGGTCGAGGTCGAAGGCCGACCGCGCGTCCGGGTTCGTCAGTAGGTCGAGCACGAAGTCGTGGAGCGTCTGCTGCGAGTCCATGTGCCGGTTCTCCTCGGATGTGGCATTGGCGGGGTGTCGTACGTCGACAGTGACGACGCTATTGCCGGGGGTCGCCCCCGGGCATCGGGGCTGAGCCCGCATCCGGGCCGGTTGAACTAGGGGCTCCCCCACCTCGTACGTTAGGGGGACAGGGGGAAACCGTCCCGGCGAGATTAGGGTCCCGACCAGGGACTGATCTCTGGTACGAACGTAGGAGCCCGCGGGGTTCGCCGGGGGTGGGTCGTCGGGGCAGCCGACGCCATCGCCACCGACCGGCCGACTCACGGGGAGAGACAGAGACGATGCCGTACGTCCTGGGGATAGACATCGGAAGCAGCAACACGGCCGCCGCCGTCGCACGGCGACGCGGCGCGACCTGGACCCGTCCCGAAGCCGTCCCGCTGAGCGCCGGCTCGCCTCTCATGCCGTCGGTGTTGTGCCTGGCCGAGGACGGTTCGCTGCGCGTCGGCGAGCCGGTGACCGACGACGGCAGCCGCACCACCCGGGACTTCGTCCACCGGATCGGCGACGACGTGCCGGTGCTGCTCGGCGGCGAGCCGTGCGCGCCGCAGACGCTGACCGCCGAGCTGGCGGCGTGGGTGGTGGAGCGGGTCCACGCCCTGGAGGGTGGGGCTGCCGAGGCGATAGTGCTCAGCCACCCGGCGGGGTGGCGCCCCTACCGACGGGAGGTGCTGCACCGGGCCCTGTCGGACCTCGGCCTACGGCACGTGACGTTGCTGCCCCGCACGGTCACGGTCGCCGAGAGCCACGCCGCTCGCGGGTTCGCGGGCAGCACCGCAGTGGTCTACGCCCTCGGGGGCAACAGTTTCGAGGCGGCGCTGGTGCGCCGCACCCCGCGCGGCACGTACGAGACGTTCGGCACCCCGCAGGGTCTCGACTCGATCGGCGGCGTCGACTTCGACGAGGCGCTCGCCGAGCATGCGCGTACCGTGCTGGCCCGGGAGTTGGCCGCGACCGGGCGTCGCGGGGCCCAGGTCGCGCTACGCGGGCTGCGCGCGGAGTGTGACCGGGTCAAGCGGGTGCTGACCGTCGACCTCACTGCCGACGTGGTGCTGACCCTGCCGAGCGGCCCGGCGCGGGTGCCGGTGACCCGGGCACAGTTCGAGGCCATGATCCGCCCGACGGTGCAGGCCACCGTCGACCTCCTGCTCCGGGCCGTGCGTAGCGCCGACCTGACTCCGGCGCAGCTCGACGGCGTCCTGCTGGCCGGCGGCTCCACCCGGGTCCCGCTCGTGACCGAACTGATCGGCGCGGCCCTCCCGGTGCCCGTCGAGGTGGAGCCGGACGCACAGTTGACAGCCGCCACCGGGGCGGCGATGGCCGCTTGCCAGGTGGTGTCACCACGCCCTCGCCAGCCGCCGGCCCGCGTTCCGGCCCCGGTCAGCGGCGCCGGGCGGGCCACCCTCCCGGCACCACGCCGAGCCCATCACACCGTTCCGGGCGATCCGCCACCGCGGCCCCCGGTCCGGGTCCTCCCACTGGAACTGCCGAAGCCGTCCCGCCTGGCGCTGGCCCGCGGCCGCGGACGCGAAGGATAACCCTGATGATCATGAATGACCTCGCCGCACCAGGGATGACCCTGGACAAGGGGTTGCAGGCGCTACTGGACACTGTCGCGCAGGATCCGACCGGCCCCCTCGTCGTCGGCGTCGCCGGCCCGGCCGGTCACGGAAAGACCGCGCTCCTCGCCGAGCTGGAGCGCATTCACCAGCGCGCCGGGATCGCCGTCCGCACGGCCGCCCCGGAGCCGGACGAGCCGGTCGACCCCGACACTGTGGTGCTGGTCGACGACGCGCACCTGCTCGACGACGCGCGGACCGAAGCGCTGCTGCGTCTGGTCGTCGGCCGGCGGCACCGGTTGGTGGTCGCCCACCGCCCGTGGCCCCGGTCGGCGGCGTTCAGTGAACTGGTCGACGCCCTGCGACGCGACGGGCAGGCCGTGCCGCTCACGCCGTTCACCCGGGAGCAGACCGCCGCCCATCTCGCCGCCACGCCCGAGCTGGGCCGCCCCGCCGACCTGGTCGACTACGTCCACACGCAGACCGCCGGCGTACCCCGGGACGTGGAACGGCTGGCCCGCGGCCTGGTCGGCGCGGAGACCCGGACCGGCACTGTGGACCCACCCCGGTCCGTCATCCTCGAATTCGGGCCGGACCTGGACGTCCAGCCCGCCGCGGTACGACGGCTGCTGCTCGCTGTCGCGGCCGGCGGGGCGCTGCCGGTGAGCATGCTCGGCGCACTGCTGGGCCGGGACCCGGCCGGGGTGGACGAACTGATCGCCACGACCAGGGCGGCCGGGCTGCTCGGCGCGGATGGTCGGCTCGCACCGATCGTCCGGCGGGCCGTCGCGACGCTCAGCCCCGCCACCGAGCGGACAGCGGTCTGGCGGCGGCTCACCGAGTTGCAGCTCGCTCGGGGTGGCGCGGTGTTGCCGCTGGTCCGCTCCCTGCTCGCGGTCGGCGCGCTCGGCGACTGCCCGGCCGCGACCCTGGCCGCCGCGGCGGACGAGGCGCTGGCCGACGAGCCGGCCTTCGCCGCCGAGCTGTTCGCGGCGGCCACGGCCGCCGGGCGGCCACCCAACGCGCAGCAGGCGCTCGCCGCCGCGCTCGCCGGTGACCTCGACGACGCGCTTCGGCTGGCGGACCGACTCCTGGCCACCGCCGCTCCCCCGGAGCGCTCCGAGGCGGCCGTGGTCGCCGCCACCGCCCTGGCCCACCGTGGTCACGTCGGTCGCAGCGTCGAGCTGTTCCGGTGGTCGGGCACCGCCTCGGCGGCGGCGTTCGCCATCGTCGGCGGGCTGGCCAGCGGTGACCCGGCCGCCCGCACCGAGTCACCGGCGGGTGACCCGGCCGGTGAACCCCCGACCCTGCACGCCAGCGCCGCCCGACTGATGGCCAACGGTGTACGGGAGAGCGTGACCGGCCCGCCGACCGCCGCGCTCTCCGCGCTCGTGCAGGCCGCCGCGCTGCTGGAGCCGGACGGCCGGGCGGCGCTGCTGCCGGACAGCCCGGCGGCCCTCGCCGCGTTGACGGCGGTGCACTGTGGTGAGCTGGAGATCGCCGAGCGGGTGCTGCACCGCGCCCTGGGCGCCGGTGTCGGTGGCCCGCTGATGGCCCGCCGCCACCGGCTGTTGCAGGCCTGGATCCTGATGGTCCGTGGCGAGATCCACGCGGCCGGTGAGCGGCTCGCCACCGTGACGCTCGACGGGCGACCACTGGAGTCACGCGACCAGCTCTTCGCCGCCGCGATCCGGATGGGAATCGCCCGGCGCAACAGCGACCTCGGGGCGCTGAAGCGGGGTTGGGGGCAGGCGCTGGAGGCCGTGGTGCGGCACCCCGTCGACCTGTTCACCCTGCTGCCGTTGGGTGAGCTGGCCATCGCGGGCGCGCGGCTGGGTGACCTGGCCCGGCTGGAGCCGTACCTGCACCAGGGGCGCGCGTTGCTCGACCGCCTCGACAATCCACCACTGTGGAGTGTGCCGCTGCACTGGAGCGGGCTGCACGCCGCGATCCTGACCGGCGAGCCGACGATCGCCGACGAACACGTCACGGCGCTGCTCGCCGCCGCTGGCCACAGCCGGTACGCGGCAGTGGTCGCCTCCGCCGCGGAGAGCTGGGTGGAGGTGCTCCGCGGGGTCGTCGACCCGGTTCGGGTGGAGGCCGCCGCCCGAGGGCTGCACGACACCGGGTTGTGCTGGGACGGCGCCCGCCTCGCCGGGCAGGCCGCCATCCGTACCGCGGACCGGCGGGCGATGACCACCCTGCTGGAGTGCGCCCGCGCGTTGCAGGGGCGGCCCTCCGGCGGGCAGAGCGGGCAGACACCGACGACCGGTGCGAGCACGGCACGGGTCGCCGGCCCCACGCAGCACGGTCTCAGCGACCGTGAGTACGAGGTCGCCGAGCTGGTGCTTGCCGGATTGACCTACCGGGAGATCGGCGATCGGCTCTTCATCTCGGCCAAGACCGTCGAACACCACGTGGCCCGGATGCGCAACCGGCTCAACTGCGCCAACCGCACCGAACTGCTGGCGTTGCTGCGCACCCTCGTCGCCGACCGGGCCAGCGACACGGCCGGGCAACCGTGGCCGCAGCGGGCGACCCGATGACCCGCAACGACGTTCGGCTGATCCGGACCAGGCTGGCCGTGCTGGCCGCCGTGCTGGTCACGCTCTGGTCGTACGCGGCCTACGTGTCCGGCCAGGACGCCGTCGACCTGCTGCGGGTCCGGGCGCTGGCGGACACACTGGGCCAGCCCATCGACCGCCTGATTCTGAGCCTGCAGACGGAACGCCGGATCACCGCCGAGACGATCGCCGGGGCGGGGCAGACGACGCCCGCGCTGGTCGGGGCCCGCGAAGGCACCGACCGGGCCGCCGCCGAGATCCGCGAGTTCACCAAGGGCCGAGACCTCCGGTTGCTCAGCGCCGGCAGCGTCCGTGACCGGGCCGACGAGCTGGTGCGCCGGCTCGACGGCCTGGGCACGACCCGATCCCAGGTGGACACCGGCCGGCTCGACCAGGGTACGGCGGTCGACGGGTACGACGAGGTCATCGACGTCGCCTTCCGGGTGTACGGCCCGGAGTGGGGCGCGTACGAGAGCGGGTTGGCCGCCGACACCCGCGCGGTGATCGCGCTGGCCCGCGCCCGGGAGTTGCTCGCCCGGGAGGACACAGTGGTCAGCGCGGCCCTGACCGGCGCGCGGTTCGGCGCCGACGAGCAGCGCCGGCTGACCGCACTCGTCACCATCCAGCGGAACGCGCGCACCGAGGCCGTGGCCGGGCTTCCGCCCGACGGCCAGGGCGAGCATCAGCGCCTCGCGGCCGGCCCCGAGTTCGCGGCTCTGCTCGCGCTGGAGGACCGGCTGCTGCTCCAGGCCGGCACCGCCAACGCCCTGGCCGGTCTCACCGTCGAGGGCTGGCGGGCCGCGGCGGACGCCACCCTCGGCGCGCTGCAGACACTGGTGACGAACACCGCCCGCAGCAGCGTCGAGCGGGCCACCCCCGGCGCCGCCGTGCTCATCGCGCGTACCGGGGCCGTGGTGGGGCTCGGCCTGATCGTCGTGCTCGTGCTCCTGCTGAGCTGGGCGGGCACCGTCCGACGCCTGACCGACGAGCTGACCAGGACCGACGCCGACCTCCCGACTCCGGTGCCGGACCCCCCGGCCCCGACCCAGCAACCGGCGACGCCGGGGGGTGACGCCGAACGGGAGCTGTTCCTGGGGCTGACCCGACGCAACCAGGTCCTGCTGCGCGAGCAGCTCAGCCTGCTGGACGGGATGCAACGTCGGGAACGGTCCACCGAGGAGACCGGCGAGCTGTTCCAACTCGACCACCTCGCCACCCGGGTCCGCCGCAACGTGGAGAAACTGATCACCCTGGCCGGCGCGACACCCGCCCGCCGCTGGCGACGCCCGGTGCCACTGCTCGACGTGGCGCGCGGCGCGGTCGCCGAGGTGCCGGACTACCAGCGGGTCCTGATCGCACCGCACTGGCCGTGGTCGCTCGCGGGGCCAGCCGTCACTGACGTCATCCACCTGCTGGCGGAGTTGATCGAGAACGCGCTGGCCTTCTCCGGGGCGGAGACCACCGTCCGGGTCAGCGGCGAACAGCGCCCGCAGGGGTGTGCCGTCCTCGTCGTCGACGACGGGCCCGGCCTGGACCCCGCCACGCTGGCCGAGGCGAACCACCTGCTCGGCAATCCGCCACCGGACGGCCCGCCCGCGGGTCTCGCCGGCTGGTACGCCGCCGCCGTGCTGGCCGGCCGCTGCGGTGCCCACGTCTCGCTGCGCCCCAGCCGGCGCGGTGGGACGGCCGCAGTCGTGCTCATACCCTCCCGGCTCATCACGGTCGCCGACACCGGCCGCACACCGGCCAGCGCACCACCCGACAGCCCGTACCCACCGGCCCGCACCGGCGCCGACCTGACCGACCCCAACGGCAACGGCGCGCTGCCGACGCGGGTCCGCCACCCCGGGCCGACCGGCCCGGAACACGGCAGGACCAGCCTCGACACGGTTGAGTTGCCGGTCGCCAGAACAGCAAGGAGACAACAATGACGTCTGCAGTGGTCACCGAGGACGGCCTGACCGACGCCCTGAACGACCTGGTCGACCGGGTGCACGGCGCGGAGTTCGCCGTGGTGCTCTCACCGGACGGGCTGCCGCTCGGCGGCTCGCGGCAGGTGGGGGCAAAGCTGGCCGAGCAGATCTCCGGCGTGGTCGCCGGACTGATCGCGTTGGGGCTGGCCGCCACCCGGACCTGTGACGCGGGCCGGCTGCGTCAGGTAGTGGTGCAGATGTCGCGAGCGTTCCTCTTCATCGCCACCATCCCGAACGGGACCATCCTCACCGTGCGGATCGCCGGTGACGACGTCGAGGTCGGTGACATGGCGTACGAGGTGGCGCTCTTCGTGGGGCAGGCCGAGCAGCACCTGCCGATCACGCTGGGCCCGGCCTCCTCGGTGACGATCGGGGACACTGGTGCACACCAGCGGCACCACTGACGAGGCGTGGTACGACGACGACGCGGGCCCGGTCGCCCGGCCCTACACGATGACCGGGGGGCGCACCGCGCCCGCACGCGGCCAGTTCGACCTGATCTCGCTGGTCGTCGCCCGGAGGGGGGTCACGCCTCCCACACCGCTCTTCCCCGAACAGGCGCGGATCGTCGAGCTGTGTCACCATCCAGTGTCGGTGGCCGAGGTGGGTGCCGAGTTGGATCTTCCGCTGGGGACGGTCCGGGTGCTGCTCGGTGACCTGCTCGCGGCGGGGCTGATCGAGACGCACGAACCGCCGATGCTGTCGGAGCTGCCGACCGAGGATCTGCTCGAGGCGATACTCGTCGGGCTTCGCGGGTTGTGACCGGGCAGGCGCCACCCCCGGCCCGGACGGCTCGCGGGCGCGCACCCGGCGACGAACTGAAGGAGAGACTGGCAGTGCCGGCAACACCACCCCAACCACGCCGTACCGTGGCGATCATCCTGCTGGATCGGGTCGTGGCCCTCGTCACGGCCACACGGCGGGTGCTCACCGGTCGGGAGGACGTCTCGCGGGCCACCTGGGTGGCCGTCGTCGCGGCGCTCGGGGTGCTGATCGCGACGGCCGTGTCCGTCGTCGGGGTGCTGCGTACGCCGGAGAAGTTGACGCCGGTGACCCTCGACCCGCCGCCGTCGGTCGAGCAGGTGGGCGCTTCGCCGTCGGCTACCCCCCGGGCGCAGGCGCGAGCGGCGGCCACCAGCCCGGCGGTGCCCGCTCCCCCGTCCGCCTCGGCCTCCTCGGTCCCACCGGCCGTCGCGTCGTCGACCCGGCCCACGCCGACCGGTGTGACCACCGGGCCCACCCCGGCGGCCCTGGGCGCGGCCTTCGCTATCACTGACAACGCCCTGCTCAGCTACGGCGCGACAGTGACGATCAGCAATCCCGGCTCGGTCCCGGCGCCGGGGTGGACGCTCGTCGTCACCCTGCCCCGGGAGTCGCTGGGGGTCAGCGGGGTCGAGGGGGCGCAGGCCAGCCGGGACGGTGCGGTGTGGACGTTCGTGCCGGACCCGAACACCGGCCAGGTGCCCGGCAGCGCCTCGGTCCGGGTGACGTTCCGGGTCAACGGATCGTTGACCGGTTCCGCCCCCGAGGCGTGCACCATCGACGGGGTCGCCTGCTCCGGCCTGCCGAACTGACCAATCCGGGTACACCCGGATCGAGCGCGGTACACCCGGCGTTCCGGCGGCCGCCATGCTTGATTGATCATCAGTTCGGGCGCGCTTCGTACCGTCGCGACCATGACTGTCCTACCCGCATCACCGTCGCCTCGCCGCGCCGGGTCACGCCTCGGCGCCCTGGGTACCCGGGCCGCCGCCTCCGTCGCCGCTCTCGCCGTCACCGGCGCTGCCGTCGCGGTCGCCGTCGCGACCTCGTCACCCGCCACCGCCGAGCCGGGCGGCGTCGTCGTCTCGGAGAACTTCTCGGCCGGGTCGCTGCCCGCCGGTTGGCACGCGGTCGACGGCACCTGGAAGGTCGAGAACGGCCGACTGTACGGAACCTCCGCCAGCTCCAGCGAGAACAACAAGATCACCTTCGGTCGGCACCTGAACGACTTCCGCCTCGAGGCGACCATGCGCTTCGAGTCGGTCTCGGCCGCCACCCGCTGGGCCTCGCTGGGCATCGACGTCCCCGCCAGTGGCGCGACCCCCTGGTGGATCGCCACCATGCGCAGCGGGACCACCGCCGCCAACGGGCTCGAATTCGCCCAGCGGACCACTGCCAACGCCTGGGTCGTGACGAACACCGCTTCCGCCCCGTCCGACGCCGGCACCGGCCGGGACGTGCGCGTCGCCGTCGAGGTGCACGGTAACCAGGCCCGCTGGATCTTCGACGGGCGGGAGGCGATGCGGACCAGCAGCCTCCAGCGGTCCGCCGACGGCGTCCAGGGGCTCTTTGTCAACGGCGCGACAGTGTCGTACGACGACGTCACAGTCACCGAGCTGGCCCCGAACGGCTACCTGCGCCCGGAGGGCAGCCCATTCACCGTGATCGCCCACCGGGGCGCGTCCGCAGCCGCACCGGAGAACACCCTCGTCGCCCAGGAGATCGCCCGTAGGGGCGGCGCCGACTGGATCGAGAACGACGTCCAGCCGAGCAAGGACGGCATCCCGTTCATCATGCACGACGGCACCGTCGACCGGACCACCGACGGCACCGGCAACATCCGGGACCTGACCGCCGCGCAGATCAAGGCGCTCGACGCCGGCTCCTGGTTCGGCCCGCAGTACGTCGGCGAGCGGGTGCCCACCCTCGCCGAGCAGCTCGCCGACCTGCGGACCCGGGGTGGCAACCTGCTCGTGGAGATCAAGGGCAGGCACACCCGTGACGAGGTCGCCACGATCATCCAGGTGATCCGGGACGAGCAGATGATGGGCCGGGTCTTCATCCAGAGCTTCGAGGTCGACGCCCTGAAGTACACCTACGAGATCGCCCCCGAGCTGCCGCTCGGCCTGCTCCGCAGCACACTGGACGCCGACCCGGTGGCGATCGCGAAGGAGCTGCACCTGACCGCGTACAACCCGAACGGCAACGCGCTGTTGGCCAAGCCGGAGGTGCTCGCCCCGCTGCACGCCGCCGGGGTCGCCGTGATGGCCTGGACGATGGACTCCGCCGGCCTGTGGCAGCGGCTGGAGCGGATCGGCACCGACGCGATCATCACCAACCGGGCGGCGGAGCTGGTCGGCTGGAACTCGGCGTTCGTCCAGCGGGCCTCCGCGGACCCGACCGTGCAGATCACCTCGCCGGCCAACGCGGCTCGGCTGGACCGGGCGCAGTCCCCGGTCATCGCGGTCGCCGCGACCAACGCGGACACGGTCACCGTGACGCTGGACGGTAAGAAGTCGGCCGCCGGGCGCAAGCTCGACCTGGCCAGGCTGACCGCCGGCCGGCACACCATCACCGCCGAGGCGACCGGGCCCGAGGGCACCGCCACCGCGACCAGCACCTTCACCGTGACGGTGAGCCAGGCCGGCCTCGGCTACCTGATCCTGACCTCGGGCGCGGACCCGGCCGCCGTCACGGCGATGACCACCAAGCTGGCCCACGCCCAGTACGCCGAGCTGGCCACCTACGCCGACCGACAGGCCGGCAAGCTGGTGCCCGCGGAGGCCGCCAGCGTCATCGCCGCCGACGCCCGCACCCTCGCTCTGAAGTAGCGGCTCGAAGGGTGGCGCTGGTCCGCAACGGCCAGCGCCATCCCGCGTCCTCAGTGGACGGCGACCGGCGACTCGGCACGCTCGCCCCGCTCTCGCACCAACGGCAGCGCCGGGGCCAACGCCAGCGCCATGCACAGGCCACCGATCGGAAGCAGGTCGAGGGTGACCACCGGCAGGACGATGCCGACCAGGAGCAGCGGCACACTCCACCACGGCAGCCGCCGCCGGGCGGCGAGCATGCCCGTGAGCACGAGCAGACCGAGGAAGAAGAACTGGGGTACGACATCGTAGAAGGCCACCTCCACGCCGGGGATGTCCTTGAACTCCGCGCCGAGCCTCGACATCTCCGCCCGGTCCGCGGCCAGCAGCCCTTCCACGATGTCGGCGACGAACTGCACCATCGTCGCGGCGAGCCCGACCAACGTGCCGGCCACCACCCCGGTGCGCCACGGACTGCGAGGCAGCAGGCGGGCCAGCGCGAGCACACCCGGGACGAAGCACACCATGCCGGCGAGAGCGACCAGATGGGCGGCCTGCCAGTCGAGCCCGGGGCCGTACACCCCGTCGGATCGTGCCCACAGCCGGACCAGGCCGTAGGCCACGATGCCGACCGGTCCGGCGATAATGTAGAGCGCAGCGCGTTTCATGCCAGCCAGCATGTGGCCGCCGGCGCCGGCCGACCTCCGGGAGCTTCCCTCGGGTCGCCCTGGCTTTCGTCTCAGGTCTTCCACCGGAGCAACCCCGAGACTCCCCGCCGGTGACATCGACCTCGCCCAGCTCTCCGACGGTGGCGAGAGGAACCTCCCCGAGGGCCACGCGGCGGCCGTTCCCCGCGCAGGGAACGGGACGAGCCGACCGGGTGGCGAGCATGTTTCATGCTGGAGTGGTGATTCGATTCGTACTGAATGTGCTGTGGCTCGTCTTCGGCGGTGGCCTCGTGCTGGCGGTCGGCTACGGCATCGCCGCGCTGATCTGCTTCGTCCTGGTCATCACCATCCCGTTCGGCGTCGCGTCGCTGCGCCTCGCGGTCTACTCGCTGTGGCCCTTCGGTCGCACAGTGGTGCCCAAGCCGGGCGCGGGCGTCGGCTCCGGCCTGGCGAACATCCTCTGGATGGTGCTGGCCGGATGGTGGCTGGCGCTCTCCCACATCGTCGCGGGCATCGCCCTCTGCGTGACGATCATCGGGATCCCGTTCGGCATCGCCAACTTCAAGCTCGTTCCGGCCGCGTTCTGGCCCCTCGGCCGCGAGGTCGTCGACGTGCCCTGAACACGGAAAACGGGAGACACTCTGCCTCCCGCCACTTCTAACTTATACCGCACTGGGGGGCTTGCGGCAAGACCCCGTTTATGACGCAGAATCGTCGGCCGAGGCCAAATTCTGCCGAAATGGAAGTCATGAATTGGATTCCTTGCCTACCTCCGTGTTCGAACTTCCCGATCACCTCGCCGCCAAGGCCGACCCGGCGCTCATCGCCCACGACGAGCGGCACTTCGCGGCCATGGCGCAGGGCCTCGCGCAGCTGAGCGCCGAGCTGTCCGACCGTCTGGACACCGCTCGCCGGGCGCCCGGCGGCAAGGGCCGGCAGGCCGTCGACCGGGACGAGGAGGTCCGCCGGCTGACCGCCCGCCTGCGCTCGCTGGGCCGCTACGGGCTGGACCTGTGCCTCGGCCACGTGGTCGAGGCGGACAACCCCGAACCGGTGTACGTCGGACGCCGCGGTCTGACCGACAGCACGGGCCGGCGGCTGCTGCTCGACTGGCGCTCACCCGCCGCCGAGCCGTTCTTCGGCGCGACCCACGCCAACCCGATGGGTCTGGCGAGCCGCCGCCGGTACCGCTGGACCCGCGGTCGGATCAGCGACTACTGGGACGAGGTGTTCACCCCGGACGGGTTCGTGGGGCACGCCGTCGCGCTCGACGACCAGTCCGCGTTCATCGCCAGTCTGGGCAGCGCCCGGTCGGCCCGGATGCGCGACGTGCTCAGCACGATCCAGGCGGACCAGGACGCCATCATCCGGGCGGGGTCGGCCGGCGCCCTCGTGGTCGACGGCGGTCCGGGCACCGGCAAGACCGTCGTCGCCCTGCACCGCACCGCGTACCTGCTCTACTCCGACCCGCGCCTCGGGCAGCGCCGGGGCGGGGTGCTCTTCGTGGGGCCGCACCAGCCCTACCTGGCCTACGTCGGCGACGTCCTGCCCAGCCTCGGAGAGGACGACGTGCAGACCTGCACCCTGCGCGACCTCGTCGGAGAGGGGGCCACGGCAACCGCCGACGCCGACCCGGACGTGGCCCGGCTGAAGTCCTCGGCCGAGCTGCTACGGGCGATCGACGCGGCCGTCCGGTTCTACGAGGACCCACCCGTCGCCCCGATGACGGTCCCGGTCGGCGACTCCGACGTCCGCCTGAGCGCCCACGACTGGGCCGACGCGTTCCAGGCGCCGGGTCCGGGCACCCCGCACAACGAGGCGCGCGAGGAGATCTGGGAGGAGTTGCTCACCATCCTCATCGACCGGTACGACGGCGAGGAGCCGGACGCCGTGCTCCGCGACTCGCTGCTGCGCAACCGGGAGCTGCGGGCGACGGTCAACAGTGCCTGGCCGTTGCTCGACGCGGCCGATGTCGTGGGTGACCTGTGGTCGGTGCCCGCGTACCTGCGCAGGTGCGCGCCGTGGCTCACCGCCGAGGAGGTCCGCAAGCTGCAACGCGACGAGCCCCGGGCCTGGACCGTGTCCGACCTGCCGCTGCTCGACGCGGCACGGCAGCGGCTCGGCGACGCGGAGAGGTCGGGACGCACCCGGCGGCGTGACCCGGCCGCCGCTGTCGAACGCGACCACATGGCCCGGGTCGTCGACGAGCTGCTCGCGGCCGACACCTACGACGACGGCGAGGGTCTGCTGGCGATGCTGCGCCAACCGGACCTGCGCGACGTCCTGGTCGACGAGTCCGCCCTGCCCGACGCCGACCCGGACCTGCTGGCCGGCCCGTTCGCGCACATCGTCGTGGACGAGGCGCAGGAGCTGACCGACGCCCAGTGGCAGATGCTGCTGACGCGCTGCCCGTCGCGCAGCTTCACCATCGTGGGAGACCGCGCCCAGGCCCGGCACGGGTTCACCGAGTCGTGGCAGGAACGCCTCAAGCGGGTCGGGCTCGACCGGGTCACAGTGGCCTCGTTGAGCATCAACTACCGGACGCCCGCGGAGGTCATGGCGCAGGCCGAACCGGTCATCCGGGCCGTGCTCCCCGACGCGAACGTGCCGACCTCCATCCGTGGCAACGGACTTCCCGTCGTCCACGGATCGGTCGCCGACCTGGGGTCGATCCTCGACACCTGGCTCGCCGCGCACGCCGACGGGATCGCCTGCGTCATCGGCGACCCGACGTTCCCGCCCACGGCCCGGGTCCGGTCACTGAGCCCGGAACAGGCCAAGGGGCTGGAGTTCGACCTGGTCGTCCTCGTCGATCCGGAAACGTTCGGCACCGGCATCTCGGGGGCGGTCGACCGCTACGTCGCGATGACCCGGGCCACCCAGCAACTCGTGGTCCTGACCAGCGGCTGAGGGCGTGCCGCCCGACCGGGTGAGGTGTGCATGATGTACAGCCAGCGGTCGCTGGAGCAACGCTCCACTACCCCGCAACGCTCCCAGTTTCCGCTTCCGTCGGCCCTGCGCCACCGACGGGTCTCGGTGCCGCCGTCGAGCTTGCGGACAGTGGCCTGCACGTCCTCGCCAACCACGCGGTACGAGACGAACGTCATGACCCGGTCGCCCAACGGGCTGGAATCGTCGCCCAGAATGACCGGCCACGCGCTGCCGGCTCCCGGAGCGCTCGACGCCGACGGGCTCGGCCGGCTCTCGCTGGTGGACGGAGAGCCGGCGGGTCCGGCGTCGCCGCCGACCCGTTTCAGCGGTGACGTGCAACCGGCGACGAACGTAAGGGTGAGCATCGCACCGACGAGCAGGTTGCCGCGCATGGGTGGTCCTTCCTCCGCGGGGTCTGTCACAGGGTTTGATGCACCGGTACGGGCGGTGGTTCACGCGACCGGGGCGGCACCTCTGCCCACCATCGGTGCACCCGCCCCTCCTCCTCAAGTCGTAAGTGCATTGCCGTCTCACGCCAGATGGCTCGGGGCGATCGCTCGAACAGGCTTGTCCCAAGGCATCGGGTGACGCCGTACGGACCTGCTCCGGACACCCGTTCGCCAGGAAAGGCACTGGCAGACGATGCGCTCTCTCTCCCATCTCGCCACCGATTCACCCCGACCCGCCCGGCCGGTCGTCCGACTCGGCGCGGTGCTGGCGACCGCTGTCGTCATCGCCGTGGGCGCCGCCGGCTGCGGCGCGCCCCAGCACGAACCCGCACCGCACATCGATGCTCCGGCGGCACCCGTCGCAGCGAGCGGGGCGAGTTCCGCCCTGAACGGCGCCGACGTCAACGCCTGGCTCGACGGCCTGCTGCCGGCCGCGCTCGACCGCACCGGCATCGCGGGAGCCACTGTCGCCGTCGTGAACAACGGCAAGATCCTCACGACCCGGGGGTACGGGTACGCCGACACCGGCGCCGGCGGCAACGCGGCCATACCGGTCGACCCGGACCGGCATCTGTTCCGGATGGGATCGGTGTCGAAGCTCGTCACCGCCACCGCGGTACTGCAACTCGTGCAGGACGGGAAGCTCGACCTCGACACCGACGTCAAGACGTACCTCGACTTCGAACTGCCGCTGCGCTACGAGCGGGCCGTCACCCTGCGGCACCTGCTGACGCACACCGCCGGCTTCGAGGAGCGGATCGCCGGCCTCATCGGCACCGACGCCGGCGACCTCAACCTGCGCAAGGCCCTGATGACCGACCCACCGGAGCAGATCTACCAGCCCGGCACCGTCCCCGCGTACTCCAACTACAGCAACGCGCTCGCCGGCTACATCGTCGAACGCGTCAGCGGGACGCGCTTCGAGGAGTACGTCCAACGCAACGTCCTGGACCGCGCGGGCATGCCGTCGTCGACCTTCGAGCAGCCCCTCCCGGCGGCGCTGCGCGACCGGATGTCCAACGGGTACGACACCTCCGCCGGGCCTGCCGCGCCGTTCGAGATCGTCGGCACGCCCCCGCCCGGTGCGCTGAGCGCCCCGGCGACGGACATGGCGCGATTCATGCTCGCCCAGCTCGGCGAGCCGGTGGGCATCGGACCCCTGCTGGACCAACCGACCCGTGAGCTGATGCAGCGGCCGGCGCTCGACGCGACGTCGTTGGGCACGCTGGCCGACGGGCCCCGGATGACCCTCGGATTCTTCGCCGAGGACCGCAACGGCCACCGGATCCTCGGCCACGGCGGCGACACCAAGTACTTCCACTCCCACCTGCAGATCTACCCCGACGACCGGGCCGGCATCTTCCTGTCCCTCAACAGCAACGGCTCCGGCGCCCTCGACAGCCACGAGCTTCGCGAGTCGATCGTGAACGGCTTCGCCGACCGCTACTTCCCCGCCCGCGACGACCAGCCGACCGTCGGCGTGGACCCGGCGACCACCGCCACGCACGCCGCGCTGGCCGCCGGCACGTACGGGTCCTCGCGAGCGATCGGGAGCAACTTCCTGACGGCGATCGGCCTGGTCGGTCGGACCACTGTCAGCGTCGCCGACGGTAACCGGTTGCTGCTGGCGCCGGGCCCGCTGTCGGACTCCCCCGCCCTGTACGAGGAGGTGGCGCCCTGGGTCTGGCGCGAGGTCGGCGGGCAGCGCACGATCGCCATGCGGGCCACCGACGACCGGGTCGAGGCGATCAGTTTCGACTCCGCGTTCGCGTTGCTGCCCGTCGAGCCCGCCCGCGCCTGGGCAGTGGCCGTTCCGGTACTGGCCCTGTCGACAGTCGTGCTGCTGCTCGCCGTCCTGTCCTGGCCGGTCGGCGCGATCGTCCGCCGTCGACTCGGTCGCGCTCCCCGGGAGCGGGCCGGGCGCACCGCGCGGATCCTGAGCCGTCTCGCCGTCGCCGGCACGCTGCTCGCGTTCGCCGGTTGGGTGCTGAGCGTCGGCAGCATCATGAGCCTCCAGGACGTTCCCGGGCCCGTCCTGCGCACCATTCAGGTGCTGCAACTGGTCGGTCTGCTCGGAGTGCTGCCCGCCGCGGTGCGGCTGGTCGACGACGTGCGACGCCACGTCGGCTGGCGGCGGGTCACCGGCAGCGGCCTGATCCTGTCGGCTCTCGCCGGCGCGGGCTGGTTCGCCGTGGAGTTCCAGCTGCTCGCGCCTAGCATCTCCTACTGACCCGCCCGACCCGGGACGATCCGGAGCAAGGACGCGCACCGCATGAGGGACCACACGGACACCGAAATCGGCACACGACGACTGACGAAGTGGCTCGACGGCCGGCTCACCCGGCTCGGGGTGACCGGAGTGTTCCTCCGGGACTGCCTGCTGGCCGCGGTGCTGACCGTCCTGACGTTCGTACTGCTCACCACGCTGTTCTGGTTCGTGGCACCGGAGGACGGGGTGTCGTTCGACCCGGCGCGGGCCTGGCTGCTCGTCGCCATCTGCTGCGCGCAGGCGATGCTGCTGTGCCTGCGTCGGGTCCGGCCACTGCTCTGCCTCGCACTCGTCGTCGGCCTCCAACTGCCCATCATCGGCTTCTCCCTGCCCGAGGCGACCATCCGGGGCCTCGCACCGTTCGTCGTGGCGTACACCGTCGGGTCGTTGCTGCCGGTTCGCCGTGCGCTGCTGGCCGTCGGCGCTGTCGTGGTGGTGGAGTCGATCGGGGCGGCCGTCGTGGTGACCCCGGATCTGCTGACAGCCATCGCGTACGTCTCGGCGAGCGCCCTGACCTACGCCAGCGCGACCTTCGTCGGCGGCTACGTGGCCACCTACCGGCGCTACGTGGAGTTGGTCCGGGTGCGGGCGGACGAGGCGATCCGGGAGCAGCGCACGAAGGTCCAGGCGGCGATCGGCGCGGAGCGTTCCCGGATGGCCCGGGAGTTGCACGACGTGGCCGCGCACCACCTCTCCGGCATGGTCGTGCAGGCAGCGGCGGTCGAGCGGCTGATCGACCGGGACCCGGCAGCCGCGAAGGCCGGTGTGGTCTGGATCCGTAGCCAGGGCAAGGAGACCCTGGACAACCTGCGGCTGGTCGTCGGTGTGCTGCGCGGCAGGCCCGGGCACGAGAGTGGCGACGGTGCCGCTCCGGTGCCCGGGCTGGGCATGCTCGATGACCTCGTTCGCACCGCGGGCAACCTCGCCGGCCCGGTGGAGTTCGTCCGGGAGGGCGAGCAGCGCGAGGTGCCACCGATCGCCGACGTCGCGCTCTACCGGATCGCGCAGGAGTCGCTCAGCAACGCCCGCCAGCACGCCCCGGGCGCTGCGGCGCGGGTGGTGCTCCGCTTCGAACCCCGCTCGGTGTCGCTGGAGGTCGTGAACGAACCCGCCGCGCCGCGACGCGTACCGGCGGCGCGGACCGGTGGCGTCGGCCTGGTGGGCATGCGCGAGCGCGCCCAGCTGATCGGGGCGACGTTCACCGCCGGCCCGACGGCGGCCGGTGGCTGGTCGGTCGCCGCGACCCTCCCGACGAACGGTCCCGCCGCATCCCGGTCGAAGGAAGAGGCACCAGCATGATCAGAGTGATGCTCGTCGACGATCAGGCCGTCGTCCGCGCCGGCTTCCGCGTCATCCTGGAGCAGTCCGGCGAGATCGAGGTCGTGGCGGAGGCGTCGAACGGATCTGCCGCCGTCGAGCTGGCCCGCCGGCTGCAACCGGACGTCATCTGCATGGACGTCCGGATGCCGCACGGTGACGGGCTCACCGCGACCCGGCAGATCGTCGCCGAGGCGACCGGGACGCCGCCCGCGGTGCTGGTCGTGACGACCTTCGACCTCGACGAGTACGTCTTCGGCGCGTTGGAGTCGGGCGCCAGCGGGTTCATCCTCAAGGACTGTGAGCCGGAGGAGCTGATCGAGGCGATCCGTCGCCTGGCGAGCGGGTACGGGCTCGTCGACCAGGCCGTCACCCGTCGGGTGATCTCGGAGTTCGCCAGGCGTACGCCCGCTCCCCGCTCGGACGCGGCGGCGGCGCACCAGCTGACCGCGCGGGAGACCGAGATCGTGGAGTTGCTCGCGCAGGGCCTGTCGAACGTCGAGATCGCCGAGCAGCTCTTCATCGAGACCAGCACCGTCAAGTCGCACCTCGGGCGCGCCATGGCCAAGATCGGCGCACGGGATCGGCTACAGACTGTCGTGTGGGCGTACCAGAACGGGGTGGTCCACCGGTGACAGCGACCCTGATCCCCTGCCTGGTGGCGGTAGGTTCACCCCCGGTCCAGAGTGGACATCGCCAGAGTACGATCCGGACGTACCGCTGTGGTGACCTCCAGTTGACGACCCCTCGATAGGAGCCAGGCATGGCCGGCCCGGACCCCGAACTCGCCGCGAAGCTTCAGCCCGACGTGCCGCACGCGGCACGGATCTGGAACTACTGGATGGGCGGCAAGGACAACTTCCAGTCCGACCGGGCGGCCGGCGACGCTGTCGCCGAGGTCTACCCGGAGATCGTCCTGATGGCGCAGCAGTCGCGCGTGTTCCTGGTGCGGGCCGTGCGTTACCTCGCGGCCGAGGCGGGCATCCGGCAGTTCCTGGACATCGGCACCGGCCTGCCCACCATGCAGAACACGCACGCGGTCGCCCAGGGTGTCGCGCCCGACTCGCGGATCGTCTACGTGGACAACGACCCGATGGTGCTGGTGCACGCGCGGGCACTGCTGGCCAGCACGACGTCGGAGGGTGTCACCACCTACGTCCCGGCCGACTACCACGACCCGGAGAAGATCCTCGCCGAGGCGGCGCAGACGCTCGACTTCGACCAGCCCATCGCCGTGATGTACATGGGCGTGATGGGTTACGAGCCCGACCTGGACGTGGTGCGCTCGATCGTCGGGCGCACGATGGACGCGGTGCCGTCCGGCTCGCACCTGGTGCTCTGGGACGGCACCAACACCAGCCCGTCGGTGGTCTCCGGCGCTGACCGGCTGGCGCAGAGCGGCGGCGTTCCGTACATCCTGCGCAGCCCGGAGGAGCTTGAGAGCTGCTTCGACGGGCTGACGATGGTGGAGCCGGGCCTGGTGCCGATCCCGCTGTGGCGACCGGAGGACTCCGACGCCGTCGGGATCGACGCCTACGGCGCTGTGGCCCGCAAGCCCTGACCGACACGACGTCCGCCCCGCTCCCGCCATCGCGCCGGAGCGGGGCGGACGTCGTTCACCGCGCGCACGTCAGGGTCAGGCCGTCCGGCACCGCGCTGGTCGTCACGAGCAGACCGAACGTGGTAGCCCCGTCCAGTGCCAACGTCCCGTTGTAGGAGGCGTTGCGAACGGTGACGTCGGAGCCGGCCGTCTCGGCCACCCCACCCCAGGCCGCCTGGACCTGCTCGTCACCGGACCACCGCCAGGAGACACGCCACTGGTCCAGCGGAAGCGTCCCGGTGTTGCGGACCGTGACCGTCGCGACGAAGCCGCCGCCCCAGCGGGCATTGATCGTGGCCGTCGCGCGGCACGAGGTCAGCGAGGCGGTCCGGGCCGAGGCGATCACGTACGGGTCCCGTCGGCCCTCGGCGTCGGTGAACCGGTACCAGTACTCGGTGTCGGGAGTGAGCCGGTCGATGGTCACCGAGCCGTTGCGCTCCGGCCCGGAGACGCCCTCGGCGACCGCCGCCCGCCACTGTTGGGCGTCCTCGCGGCTGGTGAAGAGGCTGACGGTCATCGGCGGGTCGTAGCCGCAGGGTGGGCGGAAGAAGATGAAGTACGAGATGGTCAGGCTCGTGGTGGTGGCCCCGGTCACGCTGGCGCTGATCGGTATCGCTGGCGGGCAGGCCGGCGTCGGTGTCGCGGACGGCGTCGGCGCGGGTGTCGCTTCGGCGGCGCTGGTCGTTCCGGTCCAGGCGGCCAGCGCCATGGTCGTGACAGCGAGGAACATGCGAAGCATCGGAACCTCCGTGGTCAGCGCGCGCTGGCTCCCCGAGCACGACCGAACCACAGCATGGCAGTCGGTTGGCATCGATACAAGGCGATCCCGATCCCGTCGAACATCGTCCGCCTTCTGGTCGCCGCGGCGACACCCACCTGGTGCCCGAATCCCGAATGATCCATTGTGGTCTATTCATTCGGACACGGGAGCACACCATGCTCGACGCAAGCAGCACGACCCAGCGACCCCGGGGAGTGAGGGCACTGATCGCGGCAGTCGCGGCGGCGGTGTTGGCGGCCGCCGCGCTGGCCGCGCCAACCCCCGCCGATGCCGCCGTCAGCCGGGCCGAGCTGGCCCTCCGCTGGGCGCCCGTCCACTACCAGGACGTCGATGCCACCGGCAGCCACGCCCTGAGCGGTCAGTCGGACTACCTCACCCGGGTCGACTTCGACGGCGACCTGGACGGACGCGACAACTGGGACCGGGCTGGCCAGACAGGCGCCGCACTCGCCGCGCACGTGTACTACTCCGTCGTCGAGACGAGCACCCACTGGTACATCACGTACTTCTTCTTCCACCCCCGCGACTGGACCGACCACCCGTTCTTCGAGACCGAACACGAGAACGACGGTGAGGGCGCGCTGTTCGCGATCGAGCGCGACGGCTCCACGTACGGCGTTCTCCGCTCGGCTGTCACGGTCGCGCACAGCGACTTCTTCTCCTACACGCCGGCCGGCAGCACCTGGACCAGCGGCGGGGAGAGCATCGACGGCACCCTGCGGTTCCAGGCGTCACCGCACGACAGTTTCCAGCACCCGGTCACGGCGCAGGAGGCACAGGGCCACGGCCTCAAGGCACACCCGCAGTACGACATCAACGGCGACGGCCTGGTCTACTACCCGTCGACCGTCGCCGAGACGCCGAGCAGCAGCAACGACCGCGACGTGCGGTATCAGCTGATCGACATCTTCGCCGCCGGCGGCCTGTGGGCGCAGCGGTCCAACGCGAGCCTCTTCGCCAGCCTGGGCACGTTCGCCGGGGACACGTCCGGCGACTGCGGCGTCGGCACCTGGAGCTGTTCGACCAACTCGGCCAATGCGCCCTGGGGCTGGGACGACGGCAACGACGCCCCAGCGCGTGGCGAGATCGCCAGCGATCCGGCGAAACTGTCGGCCGCGTACTTCACCGTGCCGGCCGGTCTGGCCCGCACCTACAGCTACAACCCGTACGCCGGCGCGGCGGCGGCGCTCGCCGAGGCGGCGAGGACGGCTCCGCCGACCGTCGACTGATCTCTTCGTCTCCCCGGGGGCGGGCCGTCCTGGCCCGTCACCGGGGAGACGAACCGACCCGCACCCGGTCGCTCTCGTTGTCGGAGAGGAAGGACGCCAGGGCCTGCCCCTGCTCGGTCACGGCGGCCCGGTCAGCTCGGGAGAAGCCGCGCAGTGGGTCGACGGTCACCGTGCCCGACTCGACGGTCCAGGTCGCCGCGACCCGGCCGTCGACAAGTACCACGCGCTCGCCGGCCACCGAGAGGAGACGGTGCGCGTCGTCGATGATCCGGCTGCGGTCGTCGTAGCCGAGGATCGCGTTGTCGAACGCCGGCAGGAACCGCACCGGGGCCGGTGTCTCCGGATCGGGGCGGGGCGCGTCGGGGAGGTCGATCAGCTTCCGGCCACGCTCGTCGCGGAAGGTCACCAACTCGTCCCTCATGGCGGTCACCGCGGCGGGCAGCCCGGCGAGGCCGCACCAGGCCCGCAGGTCGGCCGTGGCCGCCGGGCCGAACGCGGCCAGATA
The DNA here is from genome assembly GCF_040643355.1 of Micromonospora sp. NPDC047187. Lineage (NCBI taxonomy): Bacteria > Bacillati > Actinomycetota > Actinomycetes > Micromonosporales > Micromonosporaceae > Micromonospora > Micromonospora sp. NPDC047187. The sequence goes on along the minus strand of NZ_JBEYUF010000001.1, from coordinate 935,804 downwards.
GCGGCGTACGAGCAGTTGGCCGACCGGATCGGCACCCGCCACGGTCGGCGGGGCGACCTCGCGGCCGAGCCACGCGGAGAGCAGGACGTAGCGCGCGCCCCCCTTCGCCCGCCACACCCCACGTGGCGGCAGCTGTGTCATCGGGAGCAGCGCGACAGCGATCTCGCCCAGCGCCCGCAGCCCCGGCGTCGGCCAGCGCTCGCTGAGCGCCCGCCCGATCTCGGGCATCGAGCGGGGCTCACCGTCGGCCACCACCGCCCGCGCGGCAGCGGCGAGTTCGTCGAGGTCCACCCCGTCGAGCTCGCCGCGGTAGACCCCGAGCACGCGTTGGCGCAGCATGCCGTCGTGACGGGGGCGCCAGGCCACTGCGTCGTCGGCGACGAGCAGGTGGACGGTGCGGCGCATGAGGTGGGTACGCACCACGTGTCGCTGGGTCAGCAGGGTCGAGAGCACCGTCGGGTCGAACGCGCGCAGCCGCGACCACAGCCCGATGAACGGCTCCTGCGGCTCCTGGGCCTGTAGGCCACCGAGGTGGGCGACGGCGTCGAGCGGCGGCAGGTCGGCCCGGTCGAGCAGCAGTTGACGGGCGAGCGTCGCGCGGTTGAGCGCCCGGGTGTCGAGAACGGTCATCGGGTCCCTTCGGTCGACCTCATTGTCCGACCGGGGCCGACAGTCTGGGTGCCCGGCGTCTCGGGTACGCGAACTCGCCCCGTCCGGTGATGACACCGGGCGGGGCGAATTCGAATGGGGACACCGATCAGTGCTTGCCCACGAAGATGCCGATGCCGTTGGCGACCAGACGCTCCGTACCGTCGGACGGGCTGTTGCGGGCGGTGGCCGCGGTCTGGCCCGGCTCGCGGACGGCGACGGTGCTCGACCCGCCGCCGTCGAGGTTCACGGCGGCGTCCGCGCCGAACGAGCGCATCAGGTCGGCCAGTTCGGCGATCGTGAACCCGGCGCTGGCCGCGCGAACGAGCCGTACGTGACGCCGGGGGCGAGCTGCGCGGTCGAGGTGATGGTGATCGGGGTGCCCGTCGCGGGTACGGTGGCGGTCGCGGCGTGGGCGACGCCGGCCGGCGTGACGAGCGCGGTGAGTCCCGCCGCGAGCAGCAGCGCCAGACGTGGGCGCACGAGGTGCAGTGCCCTCATTGCCGCTCCTTTCCTGGTGCGTTCCTGGCCTGGGCCGGGATGGTCGAGCCGGGCCGGCGGTTGACCGGGCCGGCGATGATCTTCCTGGTCAGCCGATCATCCGGACGTGAACCGCCCGCACCGTCTTGATCAACTGCCGAAGTGGCCGGATCGGGTCAGCACGTCTCCGGGTGTGCCAAAAAGTTTTGTGCATTTCCTACAACTGAGGGACGGTGGGTTCGGTGGTTGCGCCATAGCGCTGGCCGCCGCCACGCGGAAAGGTGATCACTGCTGGGAGCCGTCGTCTCCCGGCACGCAGGTCGAGGTCTAGCTAAGGGGTTCTTCGGGTGTTCAACCGTGTCGCCATCGTCAACCGTGGTGAAGCTGCCATGCGGCTCATCCACGCGGTCCGCGAGCTGGCCGCGGAGACCGGCATCCAGCTCGAAACCGTGGCTCTCTACACCGATGTCGACCGAAACGCCACATTTGTCCATGAAGCGGACATTGCCTACGATCTCGGCCCGGCGTCCGCCCGCCCGTACCTCAACCTGGCGGTGCTGGAGCGCGCCCTGACCGAGACCGGTGCCGACGCCGCGTGGGTCGGCTGGGGCTTCGTCGCCGAGGATCCGGCGTTCGCCGAGCTGTGCGAGAAGATCGGCGTCACCTTCGTCGGGCCGAGCGCGGACGCCATGCGCCAACTCGGCGACAAGATCGGCTCGAAGCTGATCGCCGAGGAGGTCGGCGTGCCGGTCGCGCCGTGGAGCCGCGGCGCCGTCGAGACCCTCGCCGCCGCCCGGGCCTCGGCAGCCGAGGTCGGCTACCCGCTGATGCTGAAGGCGACCGCCGGCGGCGGCGGGCGCGGCATCCGCGTGATCAGGAACGAAGCCGAGCTGGTCGACGCGTACGAGCGCACCAGCCAGGAAGCGGCACGGGCGTTCGGCAGCGGCATCGTGTTCCTGGAGCGCCTGGTCACCGGGGCTCGGCACGTCGAGGTCCAGGTGATCGCCGACGGGCAGGGCACCGCGTGGGCGCTCGGTGTCCGCGACTGCTCGGTGCAACGACGCAACCAGAAGGTCATCGAGGAGTCGGCGTCGCCGGTGCTCGACCCGGCGCAGGCCGCCGAGCTGAAGACGTCGGCCGAGCGCCTCGCCGTGGCTGTCGGTTACCGAGGCGCGGCGACCGTCGAGTTCCTCTACCACCCCGGGGACCGGTTGTTCGCCTTCCTCGAGGTCAACACCCGCCTCCAGGTCGAGCACCCGATCACCGAGCTGACCACCGGGTTCGACCTGGTCAAGGCGCAGCTGCACGTCGCCGCCGGCGGGCGACTCGAAGGTGCGCCGCCGGCCGAGCGCGGGCACGCCATCGAGGCGCGGCTCAACGCCGAGGACCCCGACCGCGACTTCGCCCCGTCCCCCGGCCGCATCGCCCGGCTGGACCTGCCCAGCGGCCCCGGCATCCGGGTGGACACCGGCGTCAGCGAGGGTGACACCATCCCTGCCGACTTCGACTCGATGATCGCGAAGATCATCGCGTACGGCCGTGACCGCGACGAGGCGCTCGGCAGGCTGCGCCGGGCGATGGCGAACACCACGGTGATCATTGAAGGTGGGGCGACGAACAAGAGCTTCGTGCTCGACCTGCTCGACCAGCCCGAGGTCATCGACGCCAGCGCGGACACCGGCTGGATCGACCGCGTCCGCGGCGAGGGCCGCCTCGTCACCCACCGTCACTCCGCTGTCGCCCTGGCCGCCGCCGCCATCGAGGCGTACGAGGAGGAGGAGCGCGTCGAGCGGCAGCGGCTGCTGTCGACGGCGGCCGGCGGGCGCCCGCAGGTGCAGCACGCCAGCGGCCGACCGTTGGACCTCAAGCTGCGCGGCGTCAGCTACCGCACCCGGGTGGGACGGGTCGGCGCGCACCGGTTCCGGGTCGGCATCGAGACCGGCCCCGTCGTGCGCACCGCCGACGTCGAACTCGACCGCTTCGACCGGCACACCGGGCAGATCGTCGTCAACGGCATCCGCTACCGCCTGCTCACCGGCACGTACGGGCCGACCCACCTGGTCGAGGTGGACGGCGTGACGCACCGGGTCAGCCGGGACGAGGGTGGCGTCCTGCGTTCCCCGATGCCCGCGCTGGTCGTCGCCACACCACTGGAGGTCGGCGCGGAGGTCGAGGCGGGCGCGCCGGTGCTGGTGCTGGAAGCGATGAAGATGGAGACGGTGCTGCGGGCGCCGTTCAAGGCGCGGCTCAAGGAGTGCGCCGTGTCGGTGGGCAGCCAGGTGGAGGCCGGTGCGCCGCTGCTGCGCCTGGAGCCGCTCGCGGACGACGCCGAGGAGACCGCTGACGACCCGAGCACCGAGACCGTCGAACTGGACCTGCCCACCGCCACCACGGACATCCCGGCGTACGAGCGCAGCAGGCGCGGCCAGGAGGACCTGCGGGGTCTGCTGCTCGGCTTCGACGTCGACCCGCACGACGACCGCCGGGTGCTCGACGACTACCTCACCGCGCGGCGGACGGCCACCGAAGCCGGTCAGCGGCCCCTGGCCGCCGAACTCGACCTCATCGAGGTGTTCGCCGATCTCGCCGAACTGAGCCGCAACCGGCCGACCGGCGAGGACGGCGGCGCCGCCCACGTGCACAGCGCCCGGGAGTACTTCCACACCTACCTGCAGAGCCTCGACGTCGAGCGGGCCGGGCTGCCGGACGCCTTCCAGACCAGGCTCGGCAAGGCGCTCGGCCGGTACGGCGTCACCGACCTGGACCGCACCCCCGCCCTCGAAGCCGCCGTCTTCCGGATCTTCCTCGCCCAGCAGCGCGCCTCCGCGGACGCACAGGTCATCGCGGCGCTGCTGCGCGCATGGCTGCGGGAGACCCCGCCGGACGAGACGCTGCGCGAGCCGGTCGGCCTCGCGCTGGAGCGGCTGATCGCCGCGACGCAGGTCCGCTTCCCAGTGGTCGCGGACCTCGCCCGCGGCGTGGTGTTCGCCTGGTTCGCCCAGCCACTGCTGCGCCGCAACCGCGCCCGCGTCTACGCCGAGGTCCGTGGGCACCTGCGGCACCTCGACGCGCACCCGGACGCCCCGGACCGCGGCGAGCGTGTCGCCGAGATGGTGCGCAGCACCGAGCCGCTGGTCCGGCTGCTCGGCCAGCGGCTCGTCCGCGACCACCTCGACAACGCGGTCATGTTGGAGGTGCTGACCCGGCGGTACTACGGCAACCGGTCGCTCACCAGCGTGCGTACCCGCGAGGTCGCGGGCTGCACGTTCGTGGTCGCCGAGCGCGCCGACTCCAGCGTGGTCTCCGCCGCGGTCAGCTTCGACGCGCTGGGCAGCGCCCTGCGCGGGCTGGCCGAGCTGGCCACCGGCGAGGACGCCGTGGACGCCGACATCTACCTCGGCTGGGAGAACCAGCCGGAGGACTTCGACGCGATGGCTGCCGCGCTGGCCGAGGTCATCGCCGCGCACCCGCTGCCACCCCAGGTCCGTCGGGTCACCACCACAGTCGCGGGTCGCGGCGGAGCGGTGATGCACCACCACTTCACCTTCCGCCCGTCGGGCGCCCAGTTGACCGAGGACCGGCTGATCCGTGGGCTGCACCCGTACATCGCGCAGCGCATGCAGCTGGAGCGGCTGCACAAGTTCGACCTGACCCGGCTGCCGTCGTCGGACGAGGAGGTCTACCTCTTCCAGTGCGTGGCCCGGGAGAACCGGGCCGACGAGCGCCTCGTCGCGTTCGCCCAGGTGCGTGACCTGACCGAGCTTCGCGAGCAGGACGGCCGCCTGGTCGCGCTGCCGACGACCGAGGACGCCATCGCCGCCTGCCTCGACTCGATCCGCCGCGCCCAGTCGCGGCGGCCGTCGAAGACGCGCTTCAACACCAACCGCATCGTGGTCTACGTGTGGCCGCCGAGCGAGCTGACCCGCGAGGAGATGGAGATGATCGCCGGGCGGGTCCGCCCGACGACCGCGGGCGCCGGCCTGGAGGAGATCCTGTTCATCGCGCGCCAGCGCGACCGCCGGACCGGCGAGCTGACCAGGATCGCCGTACGGATCTCGTTCGACGCCGCGGGCGGCGCCGAACTGGCCGTCGGGGAGCCGCCGGTCGAGCCGCTCGAGCCGCTCGACGAGTACCGGCTCAAGGTGCTGCGGGCCAGCAGCCGCAACACCGTGTACCCGTACGAGCTGACCGGCCGCCTCGGCGCCTTCGTCGAGCACGACCTCGACGACGACCACGTGTTGGTGCCGGTGGACCGGCCGAAGGGCCGCAACAGCGCCGCCATCGTCGCCGGAGTCGTCACGACGCCGACCGAGCGCTACCCCCAGGGTGTCACCCGGGTGGTGCTGCTCGGCGACCCGACGAAGTCGCTGGGTGCCCTGTCGGAGCCGGAGTGCCGGCGCGTGATCGCCGCACTGGACCTGGCCGAGCGGATGCAGGTGCCGCTGGAGTGGTGGGCGCTGTCCGCCGGGGCCCGGATCTCGATGACCTCCGGTACGGAGAACATGGACTGGGTGGCAGCGGCGCTCAAGCGGATCGTCGAGTTCACCCAGGCCGGCGGTGAGATCAACATCGTGGTCGCGGGCATCAACGTCGGCGCGCAGCCGTACTGGAACGCCGAGGCGACGATGCTCATGCACACCAAGGGCATCCTGGTGATGACGCCCGACTCGGCGATGGTGCTCACCGGCAAGCAGTCGCTCGACTTCTCCGGTGGTGTGTCGGCTGAGGACAACTTCGGCATCGGCGGCTACGACCGGGTGATGGGGCCGAACGGGCAGGCGCAGTACTGGGCGCCGAACCTGACGGCCGCGCGGGACGTGGTGATGGCGCACTACGACCACACGTACGTCGCGCCCGGCGAGGACGCGCCCCGGCGGGCGGTCACCACCGACCCGGTCGACCGCGACATCTCCGGCTTCCCGCACGACGTGGCGGGCAGCTCCTTCGCCACCGTCGGGGAGATCTTCTCCGTCGAGTCCAACCCGGACCGCAAGAAGCCGTTCGACATCCGTACGGTGATGCGGGCCCTCTCCGACCAGGACCACCCGGTGCTGGAGCGCTGGGCCGGCATGGCGGACGCGGACACCGCTGTCGTGCAGGACGTCCACCTCGGTGGCATCCCGGTCTGCCTGCTCGGCATCGAGTCCCGGTCGGTGCCCCGGCACGGCTTCCCGCCCACCGACGGCCCGGACACCTACACGGCGGGCACGCTGTTCCCCCGCTCGTCGAAGAAGGCCGCGCGGGCGATCAACGCGGCCAGCGGCAACCGGCCGCTCGTCGTGCTGGCGAACCTGTCCGGCTTCGACGGCTCACCGGAGTCGATGCGCAAGCTGCAACTGGAGTACGGCGCCGAGATCGGCCGGGCGATCGTGAACTTCCGGGGGCCCATCGTCTTCTGCGTCATCTCGCGCTACCACGGCGGTGCGTTCGTGGTGTTCTCGAAGGCGCTGAACCCGAACATGACGGTGCTGGCGCTGGAGGGCTCGTTCGCCTCGGTGCTCGGTGGCGCACCCGCCGCCGCTGTGGTGTTCTCCGCCGACGTCAACGCTCGTACGGCTGCCGACCCGCGGGTGCGGGACCTGGAGACCCGCACGGCCGCCTCGGCCGGCACCGAACGCGCGGCGCTGACCGCGGAGCTCGACGAGCTGCGCTCGTCGGTGCGCGCGGAGAAACTCAGCGAGGTGGCCGCGGAGTTCGACAGGGTGCACAACATCCACCGCGCCGTCGAGGTCGGCTCGGTTGACGCCGTCATCCGCGCCGCCGAGCTGCGTCCGCGCATCATCGAGACCATCGAGGCCCGCCTGGGGTAGAGCGGTCGATACGCCCGCACCACGTCAGCGCCACCGGTCTGCGGCCGGTGGCGCTGACCGTTCGGGTGGCGCCCTGCTGCGAGGTCCGGCTGAGCGCTGCGTTCAGCGCGACGGCGGTGTCCGAGCCGGGGTGCCGCTGCAGCCCTCGGGTCAGGTGGCGTGTCGAAGCAGTTCGTGAAGGAGCGTGACGACCTCGTCGGGGGCGAGGTCCATGGCGTTCTCACCGACGCTCACCTCGAACGAGCACCGGTCCGGATCCGGCGCGGAGCGTACGCGGCCGAACAGCTCCACCCCGTCGGCGGCGAGCAGGGCGTCGGCGGCCCGCGCCGCGGCGTCCGGACCGATCGGAAGGTGGACGTGGAACAGGGGCGTCTGCGGCGGGTCCGGGAAGGCGCGGGCAGTCCCGTCGGCGTTGATGGCCGCCGCGATCGCCACCGCGTGCTCCCGGTGCGCCGGCAGCCGGGGCAGCAGGGTGTCCAGGCCGTGCATCGCGGTGAGCGCCAACGGCCAGGCGTCGTAGACGTCGCCGCCGAGCCGTCGGCGCCACACCCGGGCCTCGGCCACCAGGGCGGCGTCTCCGGCGAGCGCGGCACCGCCGACGCCTTGCAGTCCCTTGTAGAACGAGACGTACCCGCTGTCGAACAGCGCGACGATCTCGGCGAACGGACGCGCGTAGTACGTCTGCGCCTCCCACAGGCGCGCACCGTCGAGGTGGATGGCCGCGCCGCGCTCACGCATCGCTGCGGTCTGGGCGACGAGGTCGTCCCACTCCGGCAGCAGCCCCCCGATGTCGCGTTGCGGCAGCTCCCAGACCACCGCCGCGAGCGGTTCGGCGACGGCGGCGAGATCGGTCAGGGTCATCAACCGGTGGCGGTCGCCGACGGGCTGGAAGCGCAGCCCGTGCACCACGGCGTACCCCTGTTGCTCCCAGACCTCCAGGTGACACTGCGGATGGGCGGCGAAGGCCCGCCGGCCGCGCCGGTCGGCGTGGATGCGCACTGCCACCTGCTGCGCCATCGTCCCGGTCGGGAAGAACAGGGCTTCGTCAGTGCCGAGCAGGGATGCCACGCGGCGTTCGAGTGCGGCCACCGGCCCGTCCGGTCCGTTCGGCGGCGTGGCCGGGTCGACCTGGGCCAGCATCGACCGCAGCAGGTCGTACGGCCGACGGCGCAGCTCCGAGTGCAGAAAGAGGGAACGCCGCACACTCATGGCGGCAGTATCCACCCTCAGCCGGTTCGTCGCCCGTGGCTCGGGTCGGTGTCGGCCTGCCAGGCGGCGACGAGATCCTCGCGCGCCCGGGCGACCCGGGAACGGATCGTGCCGACGGGGCACTGGCAGACGTCCGCCGCCTCGGCGTAGGACAGGCCGAGCACCTGGGTGGCGACGAACGCCTCGCGGCGCTCCGGGGTCAGTCCGGCGATCAACCGGTGCAGGGTCACACCCTCGTCGGCACCGGCGGTGATCGCACCGGCGGCCTCGGCAGCCGCCTGCCAGTCCGGCACCGACGCCAGCCTCGGCCGGGCCACCGCCGTCCGGACGTGATCCACGGCAACGCGCCGGGCGATGGTGAACACCCAGGTACGGGCCGACGATCGCCCGGCGAAGCCGGGCAGGTTCCGAATCGCCCGCAGGAACGTCTCCTGGGTCAGGTCGTCGGCCTCTCCCGGCCCGGCCAGGTGCGACAGGAACCGCCAGACCTGGTCCTGCAGTGCCCGGATGAACGCCGTGGCGGCCTGCCGGTCACCCTGGCCCGCCTCCCGCGCCCACCGGGTCACCTGGTCGTCGTCAGCGACGCCGTTCCGCACAGACCACCGTCCTGTGTGCCACGGGCGCTCCTTCATGCCGAGAGGTCGTCGTCGGAACGCCGCCGGTCGGCCGCGCACTCTGGTGGTCGCCGGCCGGTCCGGAAAAGTTCCCGAGGTTCCACGTTTCGACTGATCTCGCGGATGTCCGAGGTGACGGGAACCGGTGCCGCTCAGCTCGCGACGGGCTGGTCCGCGCTCTCGCGTTCTCGCGGGACCACGGGGTCGGGCATGCTCCACGAGCGCCACAGCGTGCTGTACCCGCCCCCGGCCCTGAGCAGTTCGGCGTGCGTGCCGTGCTCGGCGACGCGCCCCTGGTCGAGGACGACGATGCGGTCCGCGGTGGCCGCCTGGCTGAGTCGGTGGGCGACGATCAGCGTGGTACGGCCCTCGGTGGCCGCCACTGCGGCGCGGTCGAGGTCGCGCGCGCCCGCGCTGCCCGCCTCGGCGGTGGCCTCGTCGAGGACCGCGACGGCCGGATCGGCGAGGACGAGGCGGGCCAGGGCGAGCTGCTGGGCCTGGGCCGAGGTGAGCTGCCGCCCACCCTCCCCCACCGCCGTGGTGAGGCCGTCCGGCAGGGTCCGCACCCACTCGGTGGCGCCGACGAGGTCGAGGGCGGCGGCGATCTCGGCGTCGGTGGCATCCGGGTCGGCGAGGCGCAGGTCGTCGGCGAGCGGCCCGGCGAAGACGTGCACCTCCTGGCTGATCAGGGCGATCTCGCGACGGAGGCGGTGCTCGCCGAGCTGTGTCAGCGGCACGCCGCGCAGGGTAACCGCGCCGTCGGTGGGCACGATGATGCCCGCGATGATGCCGGCGAGGGTGCTCTTGCCCGCGCCGCTCGCGCCGACCAGGGCGACGCGCTCCCCGGGTGCGAGACGCAGGCCGATGTCCCGCAGCACCACCGGCCCGTCGTCGTAACGGTGCTGCCCGACGGTCACCTCCAGGGCCGCCGGTGCGCCCCGATCATGGCGGGTGGGCTCGGTGCCGGCGGGGGCCGCGGTGTCGGGCAGGGTGGTGACCCCGACGAGTCGGGCCAGGCTGGCCCCGGCCTGCAACACCGAGTCCGACTCGAACAGCAGCAGGCCGATGGGGTTGAAGAGGCGGTGGAAGTAGAGGGCGGCAGTGGTGGCGGCGCCGACGGTGGCCAGGTCACCGCGGACCAGCAGGAAGCCGGCGAGCAGCACGGCGGCGAGCCCCACGAACTCGGAGCGGTTGATGCGCAGCCCGAAGCGGGTGTAGAGACCGAAGATCTCCAGCGACAGGTCGCGGGCGACGCCGGAGCGCTCCGCGATCCGCGCGACGTGGGCGTCCTCCATCCGGTAGGCGCGCACTGTGGCCGCGCCCCGCAGCGCCTCGGCCGTCGCCTGCGCGCGCTCGCCCGTCGCCACCCGCTCGCGGGCGTAGTACGGCACCGAACGCTTCAGGTACCAGCGCAGCGCCACCGCGTACGCCGGGGCCGCGACCAACCCGGCGATGCCGAGCCGCCAGTCGAGGGCGAACAGCCCCGCCGCGGTCAGCACGACAGACAGCAGCGCGCCGAGGAAGGCAGGACCGCTGGTGGCGATCACGTTCGTCACCACTGCCACGTCGTCGCCGGCACGGGCCACCAGGTCCCCGGTCCCGGCCCGTTCCAGGGTGGCCGAGGGCAGGTGCAGCGCCCGGTCGAGGACCCGCTCCCGGAGTCGGGCCAGCACGGTCTCGCCGAGACGCGCGGCGACCGCCGCTCCGACCGCGGTGAGGAGCCCCGCGAGCACGGCGGCGCCGGCGATCACGCCGGCCCAGGCGATCACCCGGGGCGTGTCGGTCCCGGCGATGACGTCGTCGACGAGGCGCCCGAGGACCCAGGGCGCGACCAGCCCGGTCGCGGCGGCGGCGATCAGCAACGTGCCGGCGACGGCGCTGAGCCCCGGCAGGAGCGCCAGCTCGGTACGGAGGGCGGCCCAGGTCTGCCGGCCGGTGGCCGTCGGCAGCAGGTGCCGGGTGATCGGCTCGGACGTCATCGCAGGGTTTCCTCCCGGTAGCGGGCGTCGCTGGCGAGCAACAGCTCGTGCGGACCCTCGGCGACGATCCGTCCCCGGTCGATCACCGCGACCCGGTCGGTGATCCGCAGCAGCGCCGGGCTGGTGGTGATCAGCACCGTGCCGCGGGTGCCCGCCCCGCGCGCCTCGGCCAGCCTGGTGGCGAGCAACCCCTCGGTCACCGCGTCGACAGCGGTGGTGGGGTTGTGCAGCACCAGCACCGGCGGGTCGGCGACCAGTGCCCTCGCCAGCCCGATCCGCTGCCGCTGCCCACCGGAGAGGTTCGCCCCGCGTTCGGTGAGCAGGCGGTCGAACCCGTGCGGGTGCGCGGCGAGCACGTCCTCGGCCGCGGCGGCCCGCACTGCGGCACGCAGCACCTCGTCGTCGACGGAGGCGCCGGCGCTGATGTTGGCGCGCAGCGTCCCCTCGAAGAGCGCCACGTCATGCTGCTCGACCAGGACCACGGCGCGCGCGGCGTCGATGTGCAGCTCGTCGGCGGCCACGCCGTCGACGCGGACGGTGCCCTGGTGGTCCGCGCGGGGCACCAGGCCGGCCAGCAGAGCGACCAGCGCCTCGGCCTCGCTCGGGTCGTAGGCGAGCACACCCAGGATCTCACCGGCGCGGACGTGCAGGCTGACGTCGTCGAGGCCCGCGTACGAGACCCCGTCGAGGACGAGCCGGGACGGGCTCGGGGCGGGCGGCCCGGCGTCACCCGGCTGGACGACCGGCGCGGCGCCGAGGACCCGGGCGACCCGCCCCGCGGAGGCTCGGGCCATGGCGAACAACTGGACGCAGTACCCGAGCGTCTGCACCGGCTCGGCGATGAACTGGGCCAGCCCGACCACGGCGACGAGCTCGCCGATGGTGAGCCGGCCCTGAAGGGCGAGCCAGCCGGCGACTCCGGCGACCGTCGCGAGGAAGAGGCCGTTGACAGTGGTGGTGAGCCCGAGGTGCAGGCCCTTTGTGGTGGCGGCGCGCAGGGTGACGTCGAGCGCGTGCCGGCTGGCTCCCGCGTACCGGCGGGCGGCGTGGTCCTGTGCGCCGATGCCGCGCAGCACGCGCAGGCCGCTGACGAGGTCGACGGCGAGGGCGGTCGTGGCGGCGAGCGCCTCCTGTTGCGACGTGCTGCGCCGGGTGAGCAGCGGCGCCATCCGCTGGAGGGCGACGACCAGCAGGGGTACGCCGATGAGCACCCCGAGGCCGAGAGGGATGTCGACGACGAGCAGCGCGACGGCCGCGACCACGATGGCGGTGAGCGCCGCGGCGGTGAGTCCCGCGACCCGCACGACGAGCGCGGACAGCTCGGCGTCGGAGGCCGTCACGGACAGCAGTTCGCCGTCGCGCATGCCCGACCGCCGTCCGCGCGGGTCGAGGGCGCTGCTGACGATCTCGACCCGGGTGGCGTGCGCCTCGTGTTCGACGGCGGCGAACGCCAGTCGTGCGCCGGCCCGGTAGGCGAAGGCGAGCACTGTGAACAGGGCGGCCAGGCCGGCCAGCGAGAGCAGCAGGGCGCTGACGTCCCCGGTGGCCACCGCACGGTCGATGATCACGCCGATGGCGACCGGGACGAGGGCTTCGGTGGCCTGGTGGGTGCAGAGCAGCGCGATGCCGGCGGCCACCCGGGCGCGCTGTCGACGCAGCGCGCGACGGAGCACCACGCCACCGGTGGTCTCGGCGACTGTCATGCTCGGATCGATGAGGGCACGGCGACAGACTCCACTACATTAGGGCAGGCTAACCTAACATGCCCCCGAAGTGGGATCGGACGCGCGGTCCCGGCGCTCCCCCACCGGCACCGAAGCGGGCAGACCGAGACCCTTGACGGCCGCCGCGACCAGGGCTTCCGGGGGCAGCGAGACATCGAGGACGAGCACCGACTCGTCCGGCTCGGCCGGTTCCAGCGTGGCGAGCTGCGACTCCAGCAGACTGGCCGGCATGTAGTGCCCCTCGCGCCGGGCCAATCGGGCTCGGATGACCTCCGCCGGCCCGTCCAGGTGCACGAAGTCCACCCGGAGCGGGCCCTGACGCAGCACGTCCCGGTACGACCGCTTCAACGCCGAGCAGGCCAGCACCGTCGAGCGGCCCTCCGCGCCGCGATCGGCGATCCACCCTGCGATGTCCCGCAGCCACGGCCACCGGGTGGTGTCGTCCAGCGGTACGCCCGAGCGCATCCGCGCCACGTTCTGCGGGGAGTGGAACTCGTCCGCCTCGGCGAACGTCAGCCCCGTCGCCGCGCCGATCCCACGCGCCACAGTGGTCTTGCCGGCCCCGGAGACGCCCATCACCACGACATGCCGGGTGGGCCGGGCGCCGCGCCGTTCACCAGTCATGAACCGTGCCGTCCTTGAGCCGGTTGAACGGCAGGTACGCCGGCTCGTACGGGAACCGGGCCGCCGCCTCCTCGTCGAGTTCCACCCCGAGCCCCGGTTGGTCGCCCGGGTGCAGGTAGCCGTCAGTGAAGGTGAACGACTGCCGGAACACCTCGTTGGCCAGCGGGGTGTGCTTCATGTACTCCTGGATCCCGAAGTTGTGGATGGCCAGGTCCAGGTGCAGCGCCGCGGCCATGCCCACCGGGGAGATGTCGGTGGGACCGTGAATGCCGGACTTGATCTGGTACTGGGCGGCGAAGTCGAGCAGCTTGCGCATGGCGGTGATGCCGCCGGTGTGGGTGACCGCGGACCGGACGTAGTCGATCAACTGCTCCCGGATCAGGGTCTGGTAGTCCCAGACGGTGTTGAAGACCTCACCGATGGCCAGCGGGGTGATGGTGTGCTGGCGGACCAGCCGCAGCGCCTCCTGGTTCTCGGCCGGGGTGCAGTCCTCCAGCCAGAACAGGTCGTACGGTTCGAGAGCCTTGCCGAGCTTGGCGGCCTGGATCGGGGTCATTCGGTGGTGACCGTCGTGCAGCAGCGGCAACTCCGGGCCGAACTCGCCGCGTACCGCCTCGAAGACCGACGGCAGGTGGCGCAGGTACGCGCGGGTGTCCCAGTCCTCCTCGGCGGGCAGCGGGGTGCGCTGCGCGGGCTCGTAGTCGTAGCGCTGGCCGGTGGCGCTGGGTTGCGCGGCCACACCGTAGACCGCGTTGATCCCCGGCACCGCGGTCTGCACCCGGATCGACCGGAAGCCCTCGTCGAGGTGGCGGCGGATCGAGTCGAACAGCTCGGGGATGTCCCGCCCCGACGCGTGCCCGTACGCCATGATGCCGGTGCGCGACGCGCCGCCCAGCAGTTGGTAGAGCGGCATGCCGGCGGCCTTGGCCAAGATGTCCCAGAGCGCGACGTCCACCGCGGCGATGGCCGCCATGGTGACCGGGCCCCGCCGCCAGTACGCCGAGCGGTACAGGAACTGCCAGGTGTCCTCGATCCGGTGCGGGTCCCGTCCCATCAGCAGCGGGGCGACGTGGTCGCGCAGGTACGAGGCGACGGAGAGCTCGCGGCCGTTGAGCGTGGCGTCGCCCAGACCGGTGATGCCCTCATCAGTGGTGATCTTGAGGGTGACGAAGTTCCGGTCGGGGCTGGTCACGATGATGTCTGCTGCGACGATCTTCACGGGGTGCCTTTCGTTCTCGCCGGTCGGGGTCTCACCACTCCGCGTAGGAGCCGTCGGGGTGCCGCCAGGTCGGGCTGCGCCAGGCGTGCCCACGCTTGTCAGCGGTCCGCACTGCGTGTTCGTCGATCTCGATGCCGAGACCGGGCGCTGTCAACCGCTGCACGTACCCGTCGACAAAGGTCAGCGGGGTCTGGTCGAGGCAGTAGTCGAGCACCTCGGCGCCCTGGTTGTAGTGGATGCCGATGCTCTGCTCCTGGATCAGGAAGTTGGGTGTGGCGAAGCCGACCTGGAGGCAGGCGGCGAGGGCGATCGGCCCGAGCGGGCAGTGCGGGGCGAGCTGCACGTCGTACACCTCGGCCAACGTCGCGATCTTGCGAACCTCGGTGATGCCGCCGGCGTGCGCGAGATCCGGCTGGGCCACGGCGATGCCGGCCTGCAACACGGGCAGGAACTCCTGCCGGCTGTAGAGCCGCTCCCCCGTCGAGACCGGGGTGGTGGTGCAGCGGACGACCTCACCGATCAGGTGAGAGTTCTCCGGCACCACCGGTTCTTCCAGGAAGAACGGCCGGTACGGCTCCAGCAGCGGGGCGACCCTCCGGACGTTGGCGAGGGTGAACCGACCGTGGAAGTCGACAGCGACGTCGCGATCGTCGCCGAGGACCTCACGGGCGACTGCCACCCGCTGCACCACCGCGTCGAGGTCGGCGACCGAGGCGAGCGCGCCCATCGGCCCGGACGCGTTCATCTTCACAGCGGTCAGGCCCGCCTCGATCCGGGCGCTGATCTGGTCGCGGATCTCGGCGGGCTCGTCACCACCGATCCAGCCGTAGACCCGGATCCGGTCCCGGACCGGCCCACCGAGGAGCTGGTGCACGGGGGCGCCGTAGTGCTTGCCGGCGATGTCCCAGAGCGCCTGGTCCAGACCGGACACCGCGCTGGCCAGGATCGGGCCGCCCCGGTAGAAGGAACCCTTGGTCAGCACCTGCCAGTGGTCCTCGATACGCAGCGCGTCCCGGCCGGTGAGCAGCTCGCTGAGTTGGTGGACGGCCGTGCGCACGGTCTCGGACCGGCCCTCGCAGGTCGCCTCGCCCCAGCCGACGATGCCGGACTCCGTCTCGATCCGGACGAACAGCCAGCGCGGTGCGACCAGGAACGTCTCCACCTTCGCGATCGTCGTCATGTGCCGGTCAGCCCTTCGTGGCACCGGCGGTGAGGCCGGAGACGACGTACTTCTGCACGAACAGGGCGATCAGCATGATCGGCAGGGTGACCACTGTCGCCGCGGCCATCAGGCCGCCCCAGTCGATGCTGGCGTAGCCGACGAAGTCGAAGATCGCGACCGGGAGCGTCTTGGTGTCGGATCCGGAGAGCACCAGGGCGAACATGAAGTTGTTCCAGGAGAAGATGAAGGAGAGGATGCCGGCGGTCGCGACGCCGGGCACCGACAGCGGCAGGGTGATCCGCCGGAACGCGCCGATGTGGGTCAGCCCGTCGACCAGCGCGGCCTCCTCCAACTCGGTCGGCAGGCCGTCGAAGTAACCCATCATGATGTAGACGATCAGCGGCAGCGACACGAACATGTGACTCAGGATCAGCACTGTGAAGCCGCCGACCATCTTCAGGTTCGAGAAGACGTAGTACCAGGGCACCAGGAGCGAGACGCCGGGGATGACCCGGGCCATGAGCACGACGAGCGCGGACTTCTTCATGCTGAACCGGCTCATCGAGTACGCGGCGGGCACCCCGAGCAGGAGCGAGAGCGTGGTGGCCGCGAACGCCACCCAGAGGCTGTTGCCGATGAACTCGAGGTAGTTCGCCTGCTGGAGAACGGTCTCGTAGTTCTTCAGGCTGGGCGAGAAGACAAACGCCTTGGCCGTGTCGTAGATGTCCACGTTGGTCTTGAAAGACGCGGCGATCATCCAGAGCAGCGGCGCCATCAGCGCGAACACCACGACGACGAGAGCCGAGTTGCGGAACACCCGGTACGGCTTGCTCGGCTTCATCGGCCCAGCCCCTTCTTGCGATAGGTGAGGGCCCACATCACCCCGATGATGATCAGGAAGAAGATGATGAGGACTGTCGACGAGACGCCGTAGTCGTTGTAGTCGAAGCTGAGCCCGTACGCGTACACGTTGAGGGTCTCGACCTCGTGGAAGGAACCGCCGCCGCGCCCCTTGGTGGCGTAGAGGATGTCGAACGTCTTCAGCGCGTCGATGCCGCGCAGCAGGATGGCGACGATCACCGTGGGCATCAGCAGCGGGAGGGTCACGTGCCGGAACCGCTGCCAGCTGCTGGCGCCGTCGATCCGAGCCGCCTCCTGGGGTTCGTCGGAGAGCGAGGTCAGCCCGGCGAGCAGGATCAGCACGACCATCGGCGTCCACTGCCAGATGTCGATGAACATCGTCGTCGGCAGGGCCGAGTTCTGGCCGGCCAGCCAGGGCTGGGGGCCGATGCCGATCCAGCCGAGCAGCTGGTTCGCCATCCCGATGTTGGGGTCGAAGATGAGGCGCCACATCATGCCGACCGCCACCGGAGTGGCCACCAGCGGCAGGAGGATCGCGACGCGGACCCACTTCTCAGCACGGAAGGGCCGCCACAGCAGCAGGGCGATCGCCATGCCGAGAATGACCTCGAAGAACAGCACGACGCCGGTGAAGAGGACCGTGCGCCAGACCGCCGGCCAGAACCGGTCGGTGTCGGTGAGCACGTCGAGGTAGTTCTGGAAGCCGATGAACTCGGACTCGGCGCGTACCGAACCCTCGGCGTCGGTCAGGCTCAGGTACCCGGTCCACGCCACCGGAAAGATGATGAGCACGGCGACGAACGCCATGGCGGGTGCCGCGAAGAGCCACTTGCGGTGTTCGTTGGCCCAACGCGACCAGGCCGACGTCGTGTCCACTGACGCCGCGGGGACCTCGGGCGAATCGGTACGGGGGGTGAGAACGGCTGACATTGAGATCTCCGGGTTGGAGGGGTCAGGTCCCGGCGAGGCGGCGGAGCCGGTCGGCCCCGCCGCCCGGCGCGTGGGTTACTTCGCCTCGTCGTCGAGGAACTTCTGGAACGCCGCGTTCGCCGCGTCCGCCGAACTGGCGGCGTCCTTGCCGGTGATCGCGTCCACGATCGGCTGGCCGACGATCTCCCGCGCCTGGGCCACCTTGACCACCAGCGGACGGTCGTGCCCGACGCCATTGGCGGTGCTGACCGTGTTGGCCTCGGCCAGGTCCTTCGGCAGGGTCGCGGTGCTCGCGGGGTTCGCCCAGACCGAGGTACGGGCACCGGGTACGCCGGCCGTCTGCTGCGCCAGCGCCTGCTCCTTGCCGGCGGCCCACTGGATGAACTTCCAGGCGTTGTCCTTGTTCTCCGAGCTGTCGTTCACACCCAGCGCCCAGGACGGGATGTTGTACGGCTTCGATCCGGCCGGGCCGGCCGGGAAGGGTGCGAAGCCGACGGAGTCGACGACCTTGGACTTGGTCGGGTCGGTGGCGTTCTTGTAGAGCGAGTTGGCCTCGGTGTAGAAGGCGGCCTTGCCCTGCGTGAAGATCGCCATCGCCTCCGACCAGCTCATG
The DNA here is from genome assembly GCF_040643355.1 of Micromonospora sp. NPDC047187. Classification (NCBI taxonomy): domain Bacteria; kingdom Bacillati; phylum Actinomycetota; class Actinomycetes; order Micromonosporales; family Micromonosporaceae; genus Micromonospora; species Micromonospora sp. NPDC047187. Next base: position 917,931 of record NZ_JBEYUF010000001.1, on the reverse strand, counting down.
TCGGTGCTGATGTTCTCCGGGCCGTGGTCCCTGAGCAGTCCGCCGTAGTAGGCGTACGCCTGCTTGGCCTGCTCGGTGTTGACGGTGGCCTTCCCGCTGGCGTCCACGAAGTCGCCGCCGAAGCTGAAGAGAAAGCTGGAGAACTGGGTGACGGCGGCGGCCTTGCCGGTACGAGCGACGAAGCCGGCGACGCCCGGGTTGTCGGCCTCGATCTTCGCGGCCTGCGCCTTGAGCTCGTCGAGGGTCTTGGGCGGCGCTGTGAAGCCGGACTTCGTCAGCAGGTCCTTGCGGTAGTAGAGGACCTCCTGCTCGGTGATGATCGGCAGCCCGACGACCTTGTCCTCATAGGTCGTCGCCTGCACGGGCTCGGCCTGGAAGTCAGCGAACTCGAAGGCGCTGTCGGACTTGACCTTCTCGCTCAGGTCGGCGAGGTACTTGTTCTTGCCGAACAGCTTTCCCTCCTGAAGGGGCCGGTACATCATCACGTCGAGGTCGTCGGACCCGGCGTTCAGCTTGACGTTGTACTGGTCGGAGAGCTGGTCCTCACCGAGCTGGGTGACTTCGACAGTGAGGCCGGACTGCTTCTCGAACTCCGGCAGGACCTTCTTGATGTTCTCTGTCCACACGTGGTTGACCAGTGTCACGCGAACGGTCTTCGAGCCCTCGCCGCCGTCGTCGCCGCCGCAGGCGGTCAGGCTCATGGCGGCGACCACAGCCAGAGAAGTGCCGATTATCGATCGACGTCGCACGCTTGTCTCTCCTTCTGTCGTGGCCGCCGCCCCCGAGAGAGCCGCTACCTCGGCGTTACATCCGCTTAACATCCGGATGCTAGGCCGAAAAAGCTGATTACCTCAAGAGGTAGATGCAAATGATATGATCTTTGAGTGGAACCGTCCTCACCAGAGGTTGCAGCCGCTCCGGCCCGCCCCGCCGACTCCGGGCTGCACGCGCGCGTCCTCGAACACCTCGGCACCGCCATCTGTGGCGGCGAGCTGGCACCCGGATCGGTCCTCAACATCGACGAGCTGGTCGACCGGTACGCCGTGTCCCGCTCGGTCGTCCGCGAGGTGCTACGGGTGCTGGCCTCGATCGGATTCATCGAGGCGCGCCGACGGGTAGGGGTGATGATCCGACCCGCGAGCGCGTGGAACGTCTTCGACCCGCAGGTGATCCGTTGGCGTCTCGCCTCGGCCGGCCGGATGGCCCAGCTCCGCTCGATCACCGAGCTGCGCACCGCCGTCGAGCCGCACGCGGCCTACCTGGCCGCCAGCCGGATCGGCCGTGACGAGGCGAGCGACCTCGTCGGGCTGGCGGCGAAGATGTGGGCCGCCGGCGAGGCCGGCGACGAGGAGCGGTTCCTGCACCTCGACATCGAGTTTCACCGGCGCGTCCTGCTCGCCTCCGGCAACGAGATGTTCGTCCGGCTCCAGGAGCTGGTCGCGGAGGTGCTCACCGGCCGGCACAAGCACCACCTCATGCCGCACCACCCGCACGAGCAGGCTCTCCAGATGCACGCCGACGTCGCCCAGGCGATCCAGCGGCGCGACGGGGAGCGGGCCCGGCAGGCGATGGTGCAGCTGATGGAGCAGGCCTTCGACGAGATGAAGTCGCTGTGGGAGCAGACCGCTCTACCTGACTCAAGCACGGATGGCGGTCCGACGACCAGCCGATGAGCGGGCCATGGATCACGTAGCCACAGGAGGGCCGGCTCGTGGTGCCAGCCCTCCTGTAGTTTCTGTGGCATAGCCGCCAGCTCGAATTGTTGGATTACCGGCGAGGCGGCCGGATGTGGTTCGTCAGTCTGTCCTGGCAGGGAGGCTCCGTGCCAGGGCGGCGATCATCACCGCCGCGAGCGTGGCTACCAAGCCGGTACCGGCGAGCCCGCCGAACCGGTGGTTGTGGCTGGGTCGCTCCGATGCCGGGCCGGCGACGATCTCGATGTCCTTCGTGCTGGTCATGTCGTCTCCCTCATCTGGAGCCTGGCGTACGGGATGTGTCGACTGGCGTGTGACGGCACCGGGCGTGAAGACACGCGCTCTCGCCGTACGACGGCCGGGGTTGCGCAGCGCGCGGACGCCGGTGCCGCGCAACCAGAACCCGGCATCGCGTCCGAGGACCGGCCCGGGCTCTCCGTCGCGCAGCTCCAGCTGGACCCGGCCACTGGTGATGACACCGAACGCGTCGTACCACTCCGCCGTGACCACCGCGGCACGCGCGCCACCGCGCAGCGTGAGCGTCCACACCGGACTACTCCGTGCCGTCCGCCGGCAGGCGCTCCGGCAGCCCGAGCCGCGGGAACTGGTCGTCGTGGAAGGTGAATATCTCGGTGATTCTGCCGCCGGTGACGCGCAGGACGTCGATCGTCAGCGGCAGGTACGCGCCCTCCTGCTTCCGCCAGTGGTAGAAGGCGACGGCGGGCTGACGGTTCACCGAGGTGGGAACCCCGCGCAGGCCCGTCATGCCGTCGAAGCCATCCTCGACCCAACTGTTCACCACCGCGTCTCGGCCGACGTGCAGGCCCGGCGTGGGCGGCATCGAGCAGCGGACGTCGTCGCGCAGCATGCCAGCGAGCACGTCGACGTTCGTGGCCACACTGGCGTCGGTGAAGCGGCGCACCAGCTCGCGCGTGCCGGCGTCCTCCTCGCCGCCGGTCCAGTCCTGCCGCTCGGCGGGCAGGTGCTCCCGCATGCCGGCGCGAGCCCGCTGCAAGGCACTGTTGACCGAGTTGACCGAGTCGCCGAGCAGGTCCGCGACGTCCTTCGCCGGCCAGCCGAGCACGTCCCGCAGGATCAGCACGGCCCGCGGACGCGGCGCGAGATGCTGGACCGCGACCAGGTACGCCAGCTCGATCGTCTCCCGCGCCACGGCGACGGTCTCCGGCTCGTCCGCGTCGCCCGCGGGCAGCTCGTCGAGCAGCCGGTCCGGGTAGGGCTGCAACCACAGCACCTCGCCGCCGGTCGCCGGCTGCGGGCGGCGCTTGGCGAGCAGGTCGAGGCAGGCGTTGGTGGCGATCCGGTACAGCCAGGCCCGGAACGTCGACCGCCCCTCGAACGTCTCCCGCCGCCGCCAGGCACGCAGGAACGTCTCCTGCACGGTGTCCTCGGCGTCCTCGAACGATCCGAGCATCCGGTAGCAGTGCACGTGCAGTTCCCGCCGGTGCCGCTGCGCCAGCCCCGAGAACGCCGGCTCGTCGACCTCGCTCAGACCGCTCACGCCCAGCTCCTCCAGCCGCGTGTCCGCACTCATCGCGTCATCCTTCCGCCTCGTCATGTCCTGTCCTAGGTATGACGGGCGCGGACGCGACAACTCATCACTCGGGTCTGATCGAGGTGGTGAGTGGTGCTGGAATCAGGCTCAGCGGAGCGAGGGGTCCTACTGGGCGGTGCCGCCACCCCGTCGGCCCGCGCCGGCGGAGGGCCGGTGCGCGATGCGGGGCGCCCGCACGGCGGAGGCGTTGCCGGCGCCGGGGCGGTAGTCCCGTGCCGCGCTTGCCACCATCTCGTCGGCATCGCGGCTGAGCGCCTGCCGGATGTGCGGCGGAACGAACTCGGACGTCGCCATCGCCAGTCGGACCTGCACCGCGCGGTCGTCGACCAGGCGGGCCAGGTCCGCCTCGTCCAGTTCGACGGCCCGCACCAGCGCGGCACGGACGTCGACCACCGGGTCCGCTGCGAGCGCGCTGCGCTGCTTGGCGGTGGTCCGCGGGTTGCGGGCAACCCCCTTGCGTACGCGTGCGGTGCGATCGGCCAGCAAGGCGGTGATCACGTCGGGGTCGTGGGTGTGCGTGGCGAGTCGTTCCCGTACCTCGGGTGACACGTCGTCGATCAGCTTGGCGGCCAGTTCCGGCTCCAGCTCACGGCTCTCCGCGAGGAGACCGCGAAGCTCCTTGTCCGAGGTTTCCACCATGACCCGGCGGATGGACTCGTCACAGGCCGGATTGCCGGCGACCGCCCAGCGGACCCACCGATCGGCGTCCTTCACCAGGCGCATGAGGTTGGCGATCGAGGTGGAGGGGTTCCGCGCCACGGCCTCCCGGACCTGACGATCATGGTCGCGGGTGAGCGGTCGCAGGGCCTGCGCTGGTGCGTCGGCCCGGGAGGCGACCGCCTTGCGGACCAGCTCCGATGGGTCGGACGCCAGGTCGATAAGGGTCATTTGTGGCGTTGTGGGGTCTTGGGCGAGGGCGAGCCGAGCGTCAGCGCTGCCACCGATCGGACGGTGGGCGGTGGTGCCGGACCCGCTGTGACTGTCGGCCTCGCCGACGTCCTGCTGTTTCCCCATGGCGCAATCATGTCACGCGCCCCGTTCGGCGGTACCGGCCGCGGGCGGGACCGGGGCGGGCAGGCGCAGGCCGGACATACCGCCGTCCACCGGCAGCGTCGAACCCGTCACCGACCCGGTCGCGGGCGAGGCGAGGTAGACGACGGCGGCGGCCACCTCGTCGGCTGTCACCAGGCGGCCGGTCGGCTGCCGGGACGCCAGCTGCCGCTTCTCGGCCGTCGGGTCGGCCGCGCCGGCGAGCAGGCGGGCCACCCAGGGCGTGTCGACGGTGCCGGGGGCGACACAGTTGACCCGCACGCCCTCAGTCACCAGGTCGGCGGCCATGGCGAGGGTGAGGGCGTGCACGGCACCCTTCGACGCCGAGTACAGGGCGCGTCGGGGCAGGCCGACGGTCGCCGCGATCGAGGAGATGTTGACGATCGCCGCTGACGACGACCGGCGCAGGTACGGCAGGGCGACGGCGCTGGTTCGGGCCACGCCGGAGACGTTGACGTCGAGTACCCGGCTCCACTGCTCGTCGTCGTCCTCCTCCACCGTGCCCACTGCCGAGATGCCGGCGTTGTTCACCAGGATGTCGATGCCGCCGAACGCCTCCGCGACCGAGGCGACGGCCGCGCTGAGGGAGGACCGGTCGGCCACGTCCGCCCGGACGCCGAGTACGCCAGGATCCTCCGGCAGCCCGGCCAGGTCCAGGTCCAGGACACCCACCCGGGCGCCGGCGGCGGCGAACGCCCGCACGCAGGCAAGGCCGATCCCCGATCCACCTCCGGTCACCACCGCCACGAGACCGTCACACCGCATCAGGCGTCCCGGAGCGTGTTGCGCTGCCGACCGAGGCCGTCGATCTCGACCTCCATCACATCGCCGACGGACAGGTACGGGAACCGGCCGGAGAGCGCCACCCCCTGCGGGGTGCCCGTGTTGATGACGTCGCCCGGGTCCAAAACGGTGTACTGGGACAGGTGCCAGACCAGGTACGCCACGTCGAAGATCATGTCCTTGGTGCTGGAGTCCTGGCGGGGCTCGCCGTTGACCCAGGAGCGCAGCCGCAGCGCCTGCGGGTCGCCGATCTCGTCGGCGGTGACCAGCCACGGGCCGAGCGGTTGGAACGTCTCGCAGGACTTGCCCTTCGACCACTGGCCGCCGGAGACCGCGAGTTGGAAGTCCCGCTCGGAGACGTCGTTGGAGAGCACGTACCCGGCGATGTGCCCGAGGGCGTCGGCCGGCGAGGCGAGGTAGCGGGCCGTCCGGCCGATCACCACCGCCAACTCCACCTCCCAGTCGGTCTTCGTCGATCCGCGCGGGATCAGGACCTCGTCGTACGGGCCGACGACGGTGTTGGGCGCCTTGTAGAAGATGATCGGGTCGGTCGGCGGCGCGGCACCCGACTCGGCGGCGTGCGCGGCGTAGTTCTGCCCCACGCAGAGCACCACCCCGGGTCGGGCGATCGGTGCGCCGACCCGCTGACCGGTGACGTCGATCTCGGGCAGGTCGGTGGCCTCGCGGACCCGCCGGATGCCGTCACCGGCGAGGAACTCGCCGTCGATGTCGGCGGTGAGCGACGAGAGGTCGAAGTGCCGCCCATCGACGTACAGCACGGGACGTTCCCGCCCCACGGGCCCGACGCGAATGAGTCTCACGAACCAACCTCCAGCGATGGGTCGCCAAACGCCCAATTTCCTATAGGATGTTGCTTCGCTCGTGTGTACTCGCTCACACCGGCACAGTCAAGGGGTCGCTGAGGAGACGAGATGGCCCAGCAGGAACCTCGCGAGGGTCGACTCCGTCCCGCCCGTCGACTCACCCTCACCGAGGACGTCTACGAGTCGATAAAGACGCTGGTCATGGACCACATCCTTCCGCCCGGCGAGCGCGTCAACATCGACGCGCTGGCCCGGGAGCTGGACGTCTCCCCCACCCCGGTCCGCGAGGCCCTCGCCCGGCTGGAGGCCGACGGCCTGGTCCGTAAACGCCCGCTCTCCGGCTACACCACCACGCCGCTGCTGAGCCGCGCCGAGTTCGACGACCTGTTCGACGTCCGCCAACTGCTGGAGGGCGCCACCGCCGGACGGGCCGCCACGCACGCCTCCGCCGAGGCCCGCCAACGAATCAGCGCCGAGGCGGCGGCAAGCATCGACGTGGAGGCCGGCGACGGCTATCGCCGACACGCCGCCTTCACCGCGCTGGACGCGAAGTTCCACGACCTGATCGCCGAGGTCTCCGGCAGCCCTCTGCTGCGGGACACCGTCACCCGGCTGCACTCACACCTGCACCTGCACCGGCTGTACTTCCCGATCGCCGGGGCACCGGACACCAACACCGAACACCAGCGCATCGCCGCCGCCATCGTCGCCGGCGACGCGGCAGCCGCCACCGAGGCGATGCGCGCCCACCTCAGCGCCGCCCGGGAACGTCACCTGCCCGCCTTCGACCAGCTCCCCACCCCCGGAACACCGCGCGACTCGGCGTGACCCACCCCCACACCTCCGAGGAGCCGCCATGCGCATCGCCCTCTTCATCACCTGCGTCAACGACCTCGCGTTCCCGGCCACCGGCATCGCGGTCACCCGCATCCTGCGGCGACTCGGCCACACCGTCGACTTCCCCGCCGACCAGACCTGCTGCGGGCAGATGCACGCCAACACGGGTTACCGGGCCGAAGCCCTGCCGATGGTGCGCAACTACGTCGACGTCTTCGACTCCTACGACGCCATCGTCGCGCCGTCCGGGTCGTGCACCGCGATGATCCGCGACCAGTACCCGCACCTGCACCCACCCGCCACCTCGGTGGCCGCCCGCACGTACGAGCTGTCCGAGTTGCTCGTCGACGTTTTCGGCGTCACCGACGTCGGCGCCGAGTTCCCGGAGACGGTCACCTACCACCCGACCTGCCACGGCCTGCGCATGTTGCGCCTCGGCGACCGGCCGCTGACCCTGCTGCGCCAGGTGCGCGGGATCAAGCTGGTCGAGCTGGGCGACGCCGAGGAGTGCTGCGGTTTCGGCGGCACGTTCGCCCTGAAGAACCCGGACGTCTCCACCGCGATGCTCACCGACAAGTGCGCCCGGGTCCGCGACACCGGCGCACGGGTGCTCGCCGCGGCCGACAACTCCTGCCTGGCACACATCGGCGGCGGCCTCGACCGCCACCGCTCCGGCGTACGGGCCGTGCACTACGCCGAGATTCTCGCCGAGACGGGAGCCACCTCATGAACCCACCGGTCGCACCCGCCACCGGGGGCGGGCGGATCCGCACGCCGCTGCCGTTCCCCACCGCCGCCAAGCCGGCCGTCGCCGACACGCAACTCCGGGCCAACCTGCACCGGGCCACCCGCACCATCCGGGCCAAGCGAGCCCGGGTCGTCGGCGAGGTACCCGACTGGGAGGCCCTGCGCGACGCCGGCTCGGCGATCAAGGCGGATGTCCAACGTCGCCTGCCGGAGCTGCTGGAGCAGTTCGAGGCGTCCGCCACCGCTGCCGGCGCCACAGTGCACTGGGCCCGCGACGCGGCCGAGGCATGCCGGATCGTTGTCGCGTTGACCCGGGCCACCGGGGCCGACGAGGTCGTGAAGGTCAAGTCGATGGCAACCCAGGAGATCCAGCTCAACGAGGCGCTGGAGGCCGCCGGGATCGCCGCGTACGAGACCGACCTGGCGGAACTGATCGTGCAGCTCGGCGACGACACCCCCTCGCACATCCTGGTGCCGGCGATCCACTACAACCGGGCCCAGATCCGGGAGATCTTCCAGCGTCGCATGGCCGACGCGCCGGCCGACCTGAGCGACGAACCCGCCGCGCTGGCCGAGGCGGCCCGCGCCCACCTGCGGCGGCGTTTCCTCTCGGCCCGGGTCGCCGTCTCCGGCGCCAACTTCGCCGTCGCCGACACCGGCACGCTCGTGGTGGTGGAGTCCGAGGGCAACGGCCGCATGTGCCTCACCCTCCCCGAGACGCTGATCAGCGTCGTCGGCGTCGAGAAGCTGCTGCCGACCTTCACCGACCTGGAAGTCTTCCTGCAGCTGCTGCCGCGATCCTCGACCGGCGAGCGGATGAACCCGTACACCTCGATGTGGACCGGGGTCACCCCCGGCGACGGCCCGCAGGACGTGCACGTCGTGCTCGTCGACAATGGCCGGTCCGCGGTGCTCGCCGACCCGGTCGGGCGGCCGGCGTTGTCGTGCATCCGCTGCTCCGCGTGTCTCAACGTCTGCCCGGTGTACGAGCGGGCCGGCGGGCACGCGTACGGCTCGGTGTACCCGGGGCCGATCGGGGCGATCCTGTCGCCGCAGCTGACCGGCGTGGCCGACAACGCCTCGCTGCCGTACGCGTCAACCCTCTGCGGCGCCTGCTACGACGTCTGCCCCGTGAAGATCAACATTCCGGAGATCCTGGTCCACCTCCGCCAGCAGGCACCGCACCCGCCCGTCGAACGGGCCACCATGCGCGTCCTGTCCTGGGTGATGCGCAGCCCTCGACGGTGGGCCGCCGCCCTGCGCCTGGCCCGGGCCGGCGCGGGGCCACTCGGGGCGTACCGTGAGCGGCGCACCGGCGCTCGGACGCTGCGGCGACTGCCCTGGCCCGCCTCGGCGTGGACCCGGTCGCGCGATCTGCCGCTGCCCGCGCCGCAGACCTTCCGGGAATGGTGGGGTAAGCAGTGAGCGCACGTGACGAGATCCTGGCGCGGCTCCGAACGGCCCTGGCCGACAACCCACCGCCGGTGCAGGTGCCCCGCGGGTACCGCCGGGTCGACGACCGCTCCGACGTGATCGAGACCCTGGTCGATCGCCTGGAGGACTACCGGGCGGTCGTCCACCGTGGCATCGACGCCCTACCCCGGCTGCTCAGCGAAGTCGACCGGCTCGCCGTCCCCACCGACATCCCCGCCGCCTGGCTGGCCGGCTACGCCGGGGAGCTGCACCGCGACGCGCCCCCGCTGTCACCGGCCGCGCTCGACGACCTGGACGCGGTCCTGACCGGCTGCGCCGTCGTGGTCGCCGACACGGGCACCATCATCCTCGACGCCGGCCCGGCGCAGGGTCGACGCGCTCTCACCCTGGTGCCCGACCGGCACATCTGCGTCGTCCGCACCGACCAGGTGGTCGGTCTGCTGCCGGAGGCGCTCACCCGACTGGACCCGCGCGCCCCGCTGACCTGGATCTCCGGCCCGTCCGCCACCAGCGACATCGAGCTCAACCGTGTCGAGGGAGTGCACGGCCCGCGCCGGCTGGAGGTCGTCCTGATCGGCCCAGACGACGAAGTCGTCCCAGTCGGCCCAGACGACGAAGTCGTCCCAGTCAGCCCGGCGGGCGGCTCAGGAGCCTGACGACGCCACCTGCTCGTCGCTGCGGGTCTCGCCCGCCGTCGCGCGCAGCGGAACGCCGCGCACGTTGAGCAGCATGACGATGCCCACGCCGACCACCAGGGCGATGTCGGCGACGTTGCCGACGAAGAACCCGGCGTAGTCGATGAAGTCCACCACGTGCCCGCGAGCGAACCCCGGCTCCCGGAAGAGGCGGTCCAGCAGGTGCGTCGTCGCGCCGCCGAGCACCAGGCCCAACGCCACCGCCCAGGCGCGCGAGGTGACCCGCCACGCGACGACCGTCACCGCGACCACCGCCGCCGCCGCGAACACCGCGAAGATCCAGGTGTACGCGGAGCCGATCGAGAAGGCGGCGCCCGGGTTGTACAGGAGTCGCAGTTGCAGCAGGTCACCGACAACGGTGATGGTCTGCCCGCCGGAGAGCGCGGACTCGGCCCAGTACTTGGTGAGCTGATCCGCGGCGAGCACCACAGCAGCGATCAACACGACGGCGCGGAACATCCCGGAACCCTAGCCGGTCACCGGTGACCGTCACCACCGACGGACGACTCCTGATCAACCACATGATGCATAACTCTGGTAATTGCAAATGACTGGCAACTGTGCCACCGTGATGATCAACGGTTGCGGCGCCGCGCCCACCCGACAAACGATCCTCCCCACACCACAGGAGCCTTCTGTGACCCGGATGCGTCCGACCTTCCGACGCCTCGTGGCGTCGACCGCGGCGGCGGGGATGCTCGTCCTCGTCGGATGCTCGGCCCCAGCCGATCCCGACGGCTCATCCGGCGGCGCGACGCTTGTCGTCGCCACCTCCGACGAGCCGGACGCGTTGAACCCGGTGCTCAACTACGGCGTCGACGGCGCCTCGCTGATCTTCGACGGCCTCGTCAGCCGGGACGACGACAACCGCCTCGTCGCCGGTCTGGCCACGGCGTTGCCGGAGCTGTCCCCCGATGGACGCACGGTGACCGCGAAGCTCCGCGACGGCGTGCAGTTCCACGACGGCACCGCGCTGACCGCCCAGGACGTCGTCTTCACGTACCAGGCCGTGCTGGATCCGACTGTCGACTCGACGCTCCGCTCCGACCTGGACATGGTGGAGTCGGTGACCGCACCCGACGCGGCCACTGTGGTGTTCCGGCTGCGCTACCCGTACGCGCCGTTCGTGCAGCGGCTCACCCTCGGCATCGTGCCGGCCAAACTGCTCAGCGGGCAGGACATCAACACCGCCGGGTTCAACCGCAAGCCGATCGGGACCGGGCCGTACCGGATCGACTCCTGGACGCCGGGCGACCGCCTGGTGCTCACCGCCAACGAGCGCTACTTCGGTGGGCGGCCGAAGAACAACCGGGTAGTGGTCGCGTTCGTCGCCGACGACAACGTCCGCGCCCAGCGGATGCGCGCCGGCGAGTTCGACGCCGCCGAGTTGCCGCCGAAGCTGGCCTCCGGTTTCGACGCCGACACCACGTTCCGGGTGCAGCGGGTGCCGACCGCCGACTACCGGGGCGTGATGCTGCCGACGGGCAACCCGGTCCTCGCCGACCCGGCGGTCCGCCGGGCGCTCAACCTGGCCGTCGACCGGGCCGCGATGGTGACCGGGCTCCTCGGTGGCGCCGGCGAACCGGCGTTCGGGCCAATCCCCCCGACCTCCGAGTTCGCCGACCCGTCGATCATCGGCAAGCCGACCGCCGACCCGATAGCGGCCGAAGGGCTGCTCGACGCGGCCGGCTGGACGCAGGGTCCCGGCGGGGTACGCGTCAAGGACGGCCGACCGGCCCGGTTCACGCTGATGTACCCGGCGAGCGACACGCTGCGCAAGGACCTGGCCCTCGCCGTCACCGCCGACGCGAAGAAGGTCGGCATCGAGGTCACTCCGGCGGGGCTGACCTGGGACGCCATCGACCCGCGGATGAAGTCCGACGCCCTGCTGATGGGCTACGGCACCCCGTACGACCCGGACTTCGTCTCGTACAAGCTGTTCGGCTCGCGGTTCGCGGGGCAGGGCTACTTCAACCCCGGCTCGTACCACTCCGAGGTGACCGACCGGGCCCTGCAGGAGGGCCGCGACCAGATCGACCCCGCCCTCCGCAAGGCCGCGTACGCGCAGTTCCAGAAGCAGTTGGCCGCCGACGTACCGTGGCTGTTCCTCACCTACCTGCGGCACACCTACGTGCTGAAGTCCTCGGTTCAGGGCGTGGTGCCACGGGTCGAGGCGCACGAGCACGGGGTGGCGAACAGCCTCTGGTGGAACATCGACACCTGGACGCGGTCGTGACCCGCTCCGGTCGACTGGCCGGGGCCGGTGCGGTGGTCCGGCGGCGGCTCCTCGTCGCCGTGCCGGTGCTCGCCGCTACCAGCGTCGGAATGTTCGCCCTCGGTGCCGCCTCGCCGGTCGACCCCGCGAAGCAGTACGCGGGTGCGGCGGCCTTCACCGCCAGCGAGGAGAACCTGGCCCAACTGCGCGCCAACTGGGGCGTCGACGACCCCCTGCCGGTGCAGTACCTGCGCTGGATCGGCAACCTGGTCCAGGGCGACCTGGGTTGGTCGACCAGCCGCCACGAGCCGGTCGCCTCGGTGCTCGCCGCCCGGGCCGGTTGGACGCTGCTCCTGATCGGTGTGGCCCTCGCCCTGGTCCTGGTCGCGAGCCTCCTGCTGGGCGCGCTGGCGGCGTACCGGCGGGGTGGGTTGTTCGACCGCGCGTTGCGGGCGGCCGCGTACGCGGTGCAGTCGATGCCGGTCTTCTGGCTGGGCCTGGCCGCGATCGCCGTATTCGCGCTGGCCCTGGGCTGGTTGCCGGCGGGCGGGCTCACCGACGTCACAGCGACCAGCACGTCCTGGCCCGATGTGGCGCACCACCTGATCCTGCCGGTCGCGGTGTTGGCCGTGTCGCAGGCGCCGTGGTTCGTGCTGTTCGTCCGGGACGCGGTAGCGGAGAGCATGCGCGACGACCACGTGCTCGCGGCGCGGGCACGCGGGTTGCCCGGTCGGACGGTGCTGTTCGGGCACGCGCTGCGGACCGCGCTGCTGCCGTTCCTCACCCTGGTCGGCACCCACCTGCCCGAGCTGGTCGGCGGGGCGGTGCTGGTCGAGACGGTCTTCTCGCTGCCGGGCCTCGGCGCCGTCACTGTCGCCGCCGCACTGGGCAGCGACTTCCCGCTGCTGGCGGCCATCACGCTGGTCACCACAGCTGTGGTGCTGGCCGCGAACCTCGCGACCGACCTCGCCTACGCCGCCGCCGACCCGAGGGTACGACTCGATGGCTGACCTCGCTGCCCGACCGCCGCTGCTCCAGGTCGCCCGGTCGCGGATGCGGCTGCGGCCCGGTCGGGCCGGTGCCGTCACGGCCGGCCTGGTCCTGCTCGTGGCCATCGCCGGCTCGCTGCTCGCTCCGCTGGTCTGGCCGCTGGACCAGAGCGCTGTCGCGCTGGACCAGACCCGGTTGGCACCGTCCTGGACCCACCTCGCCGGCACCGACGACCTGGGCCGCGACGTGGCGCACCGCGCCGTCTACGGGCTGCGGGTCTCGCTGCTCGTGGGCGCTGTCGCCGCGCTCGTCGCCACCGTCCTCGGCGGCGTGGTCGGTGGGATCGCCGGCACGCTCGGCGGCCGGGTGGACCGGATCCTGATGCGGATCGTGGACACCATCGCCGCGATGCCGCACCTGCTGCTGGGCATCTTCATCGTCGCCATGCTGCGTCCCAGCCTCGGTGCCGTGATCGCCTCCGTCGGGCTCACCCACTGGCTCTCCACCGCCCGCATCGTCCGATCCGAGCTGTTGAGCCTTCGGACCCGACCGTTCATCGACGCCGCCATCAGCGGCGGAGCCGGCCGGCTCCGGGTCCTCACCCGGCACCTGCTGCCGCACGTCCTGCCCCGGCTGGCTCTGGCGACCACCCTGATGATCCCGCACGCGGTGTGGCACGAGACCGCCCTGTCGTTCCTCGGTCTGGGTCTGCCGCCGCACCTCGCCTCGCTGGGCAACATGATCAACGACGGGCAGGGGTCGCTGTTGACCGGCGCCTGGTGGGCCAGCCTGGCACCGGGCGGGGTCATCGTCGTCGTCACCCTCGCCATCGCGGTCCTCGCCGCCCGCTGGCGCGACCGCCTCGATCCCCGGGTCCGAGCGGAGCTGCACCTGTGACCACCACCGAATCCGTTTCCGCTTCGGTGCCTTCCCGCACCGTGGTGACTCAGCCGCTGCTCGCCGTGGACGGCCTCGGCGTCGAGTTCCGGCTCCGCGACGCGCGCGTGCGTGCCGTCAGCGAACTCAGCCTCACCGTCCGGCCCGGCGAACTGCTGGCCGTCGTGGGCGAGTCCGGCTGCGGCAAGTCCGTCCTGGCCCACGCCCTGCTCGGCCTCCTGCCGGGCAACGCCACGACCACCGGTCACGCCGTGCTGCACCACCCCGGCGCCGACCCGGTCGACCTGGTCACCTGCGGCCAACGCCAGCTGGCCCGCAGGGTACGCGGACGCCGCATCGGGTTGGTCCCGCAGAGCCCGGCCACCGCCCTGAACCCGGTCCGCACCGGGCGGCGACTGCTCGCCGAGACGCTGCGGGCGCACGGCCGCGACCGCGCCGACGCCGACCAACTCGCTGTCGATGTCGGGCTCGACCCGGCGGACCTGGACCGCTACCCGCACGAGCTGTCCGGTGGCATGGCACAGCGTCTGGTCACCGCGCTCGCGCTGGCGCCCGACCCGTCGCTGCTCATCGCCGACGAGCCCACCACCGGGCTGGACCGGCCGCTGGTGGACCACACCCTCGACCTGCTGCGCCGTCGCTGCGAGAACGGCGCGGCCGTCGTGCTCATCACGCACGACCTGGCCGCCGCACGCCGGGTCGCCGACACCGTCGCCGTGATGTACGCCAGTCGCATCGTGGAACACCGCGCCAGCGACCAGCTCTTCACCGCGCCGGCCCACCCGTACGCCTCGGCGCTGCTCGACGCCCTGCCGGACCGGGCCTTCCGGCCGGTGCCGGGCGACCCGCCCACGCTCACCGCGCTGCCCCCCGGGTGCGCGTTCGCGCCCCGCTGCCCACGCCGCACCGACACCTGCGCGGACCGACCACTGTCGACCCCGCTCACCGGTGGCGGCACTGTGGCCTGCCACCACCCGATCCCCACCGGAGCCACCACGTGACCAGCGCGCAACACCTGCTCGCCGACGAGGTGAGCGTCGGATACGGCCGCCAGGTCGTCCTCGACGGCGTCACACTGCGGATCGGCCGGGGAGAGACGGTCGGACTGCGCGGGCCGTCCGGCTGCGGAAAATCGACACTGGTCCGGGTCCTGGCCCTGCTGCACCGCCCCGATCAGGGCCGGGTCAGCATCGACGGCACCGCTGTCGACGCCGTCCGGTACGCCGTGCCGGTCGCCCTACGGACCCGCGTCGCCGCCCTCTTCCAGAGCCCGCGCGCCGCCGCCGATCCTCGACTGAGCCTCACCGATCTGATCGCCGAACCGCTACGCGCCACCCGGACGCCCGAGTCGGCGGTCCGGGAACGGGTGGCCGAACTCGCCGACCTCGTCGGCCTCACCGCGGATCTGCGCAGCCGGCGCCCCCACGCGGTGTCCGACGGGCAACTGCAACGCGCCTGCCTGGCCCGGGCCCTCGTACACCGCCCCGACTACCTGCTCTGCGACGAGGCCACCGCGATGCTCGACGCCTCGACCCAGGCGCACGTCGCCGCCGTCATCCGCGACTACCAGCGGACCCAGCGCGCCGGTGTCCTGGTCATCACCCACGACCAGACCCTGCTGGACCGCTGGAGCGACCGGATCGTCGACCTGGCCGCCACAGCGGGGGCACGCGCCTGACCCTCGGGCGCTCCTCGACCGCAGTGTCCCTCTCCTGGACAGTGACCGGATCTCCGCGCAGTCGCGGCAGGAACTAACCTCTATCGTCTACAGCCTGCGGGCGGACGGACTCACCGGCACAGGGACGGGCAGATGACCGACGACCACGACGCCGCCGGAGCGATGAACTTCATCTTCGAAGCCGGCGTCCTCAAACGCGCCGCCCGCACCGGCTGGTGGTTCGCCGGCGTCAAGCAACCCGAATCCATCGCCGAGCACTCCTTCCGAACAGCGCTCATCGGAATGATGCTCGCCGCCATGGAGGGCGCCGACCCAGCCCGAGTGTCAATGCTCTGCGCCCTGCACGACACCCAGGAAACCCGAATCACCGACATCCCACACATCGCCAAGCGCTACCTCACCGCCGTACCCAACACCGCCGTCACCGCCGACCAGGTCGCCGACTGTCCCCCAGCCGTCGCCGACGTCATCACCGCCGCAGTCGCCGAGTACGAAGCTGGCGAGACACTCGAAGCTGTCGTCGCCCGTGACGCCGACAAACTGGAGTGCCTCGTCCAAGCCGTCGAGTACCGCCACCAGGGCATCGACAACGTGCAGCGCTGGATCGACAGCTCACGAGCGGCTCTGAAGACCGCCAGCGCCCACCGCCTTGCCGACGCCGCCCTCAGCGGACAACCCCTGGCCTGGCTCACTCCCCCGCCGCAGGAGTAAGCGTCATCACTTGGCGTTGTATTGATCTCGGCGATGGGCGTAGTCGATCAAACTGGAGGAGACGCCCTGTGACCTGGGCTTGAAGAGGTCATAGACGGTCATCGGTGGTCACTGCTAGTTCACCTCAGACAGCCTGGAGACGGCCTGATCTTGACGCCATCTCCAAGGGCTCCGCTCTCCGCCGAGGGATGCAGAGGCGAGCTGCCGGCTCTTGCCACCTCGATGCCTGACGTGTCGCTCACAAGTCCTGCACGTTATCCGGTTGCTCAAGCGCGTTACCGTGTCCCGTGATCGTATGGCTCAACGGCACCCACGGCGTGGGCAAGACGACGACCAGCGCGCTCGTGCAGCATCTGATACCGGATTCACGGGTGTTCGACGCCGAGAAGGTCGGCGAGACACTCATGGACATCACACCCGGGCTACCCGCCACGGACAACTTCCAGCACTGGCCGCCATGGCGGCAACTCGTCGTCGAGACCGCCCGCCGCGTGCTCGACTACACCGGCGGCACTCTGGTGATGCCCATGACCGTCCTGGTCGAGCAGTACTGGCGCGAAATCAGCACAGGCCTTGCCCAACATGCCATCCCGGTAAGGCACTTCGTTCTCCACGCTGACGAAGACACCCTCCGCGGGCGTATCGAGGGGGAACACCCCGTCCACTCCCCGTTCCGCCTCAAGTACCTCAAGCCCTACGCCGAGGCGGCCCGCACGTGGCTACATGCCGAGGCCGAGGTCGTCGACACTACGAACCTGACTCCCGCCCAGGCCGCCGTGCAGATCGTCCGAGCTACCACGGAAGGCTCAGATGTCTAACCTGAGGAATGCGGTTGAGTCAGGGCGGACGAGCTTAGCGCCTGCTGGCGGTGGAGCGGCAGACGACCGAGTCAAATGGCGGGGCGGGCCACTGCTGGCCGATGTTGACCGCCGCATCGGGCGCGGATCGGGCACGCGCTCGTGAGTCGGAGGCTTGAACCCCTAATGAATGCCTTGCTCTCCCGCCTGAGACCTACCAGCCGTGGGTCCAACGCGAGATGTACGGCCAGGGCTGGAGCGTCTACGGACTCGTTGCCTTCGGGGAGCGGATCGAGGAGGCGCTCGAGGCATGCCCGAACACTGCCTCCGCGCTGACGAAGGTCCCTCACCTGACGACCGCTGGGTTCTCTCGGATGACTCCTGGCACCCAAATCAAGCCCCATCAGGGATGGGTCACCACCGTTTACGCGCGCATCTCGGACTCGTCGTGCCGCAGGACTGCGCGCTGCGAGTGGGCGACGAGACTCGACAGTGGCGCGAGGGCGAAACCCTCGTCTTCGACGACACCGTCACGCATGAGGCGTGGAACTACGGCACCCTTGACCGCGTTGTGCTCCTGGTCGACTTCGTCCGTCCCGGCTGCGAGGACAGGCCGCAGGATGAACTGCCGGCCTCAGTGGCCGGCTTCGTACGACGCGGCGGATGAGCCAGACCACACAAGAGCACTCCAAGGCCCGTCTCATCCTCCCGTCCCGAGAACCCCGCCAACCGCCGGCAGCGCCCCGAGGCATCACGCTCAATGCAGCGCGGTACGTGGCAAGTCCGGATGTCGGATCATGACGGTGCCAGGCATCATCATCGTGTGAACGCCCGCCGAACCGTCGTCTTGGTGGATGACCTACGTTCGTTTGTGGATGGCCGTATCGCCGAGGTGGCCCGCACCAGCGACGCCGGAGTTGAACTCCTCGGTCGGTACCGAGGCCGGCGCTTGGATGAACTGTGGCTGGACCATGACCTCGGCGGGGATGACACGATCTGGCCGGTCGTGGAGGTCCTGGAACGGGCGGCCTTCGACAAACGCCCCTTTGACGTCGGCGTCATCAACATCCACTCCGCCAATCCGGCCGGCGCCGCGAAGGTCGCCCTGGTCCTAAGACGCTGGGGGTATTACGTCCGTGTCGCGTCGTGCTCAACCGAGGTCGGCTATCTCGACGGCCACGCAGTGAACTGACCGGCTCAAAACGCGCCGCCAGCTGGTTGCCGCACTCGGACGGCGGCAGAAGAGGAAGCCGACGGCGCATCGATCCCATCAAAATTGGCCGTCCTCCGACTTTGCCTGACGGCGTGCGCGAGGCGGTAGGGACCAGCAGCCGCCGTCGGGCCGGTGACCAACAGTTGGCATGATGGGCTGGTGACCGAGCCGGTGTTTCGATACCATCCTGATCCCTTGGCCACGGGCTCGGCGGTGCCGATTCAGCACGAATGCAGCGTCTGCGGTCAACTTCGGCAAATTCGCTACCGGGGACCGGTCTACGGCAGACAACCCGAGAGTCTTTGCCTGCACTGTATCTACTCCGGAGCGGCTTCCAGCGCACTCGGCGTCGTCGCCGCCACGGATGGCAGCGACATCCTGGAGATGCCCGCTAACCTTAGCGACGCCGTCGACGTACCTGACGACGTGCCGCATCACGTCATCGAGGAGATCACTCGCCGGACCCCCGGCTTCACCGGTTGGCAGCAACAGTCATGGCTCTACCACTGCGGCGATGGCGCGGCCTTTCTCGGCCCAGTTGGCTACCGCGATCTCGAACCTCATCCGGACGCCCTGAACATGCTTCGCGCGGGCCACCGGCAACGCGGCTGGTCACCCGAGGAGACCGAAGAGTTCCTGCACCGGCTCGACCGTAACGGTGAGCCCACCGCGTATCTGTTCCAATGCCTGCATTGCGGAACTCACCTCTCGTCCTGGGACATCGGTTAACCGCGCCTTCACGCCGAGACGCAGACGCACTCCTCGGCAGATCCGGTCGCCACGCCGTCACGCCAGGATGGCAAGCCTGGCGAGCAGGCCGTCGATGACACCCCCGCTCATCGGCAGGGCCGGGTGTTCGCTGCGCGGACTGCTCGTGACGAACTGTGACGCCCGATCGGCGGCATGAGTGGATGTCTATTGACTTTGGCGGCCACCGGTCAGATGGATGTGACGTAACCAGGGACTGAAGGCGGCGACGTGGCCCGAGGCGCCGTGGTGCGCTTTCGATGGCGTGAACCGGCCTTCGCTGACTGCGGCGTCGTAGGCGCCCCCGATGGCGTACTCGGCCAGGATTCCAGACACTTGGCGCTCGGCAGCCCAAGCGAGTCCAGCGTCCAGGTTGTCGAACACTCCGGAGGCATATCGGGCGGAGTCACCGTGGAAGATCCAGACGGTTGACCTGAGCGGGCTCCGCTGATCAGAAGTATGGCCTGCGCCGCTGGCCCTCCGGCGTAATGGAGAACGAATCGGGAAACTTGCCCGATCGATGGCGTACGGCCAGAAGCGCCGGTTCGGGGTGTACGCCCCGCAGCCCCGTCTCGGCTGCAGAGTTCGCGAAGGCATTCCACCTATGGATGCAGATGAGGTCGCGGTCACGATCGGCCGTGGTGTAGGCAAGCGTCTTGGGGTAAAACGGGTTAGTTCCCCCGATCCAGAGCGACGGTGGCCCGAACGTCTCAATGACTTCGCGCAGCACCCGATCCCGCGACAGCCAGCTGCTAACGTCCGCGTGGAGCTGCTCATACTCTGCCTCGGACAGCGCCCGTTCCAGCTCAAGCCAACCGAGGCGATGCGCGATCTCGGCGTAGACGGACGCCGTGGCATCACGCACGGCCCCTGCCGGCAGAATGTTGCTGTAGGCGCCCCCGACACGGACGTGACCACCAACTGACGACGCGGACTCTGGGGGCGTGACGTCGCCCAGGCGCCTTGGGGCTCCGTATCGGCACGTTTCACCGAGCAGTGCGAGGCCGACGTTTGGCCAACGCGAGCGGGGGCGCCGAGGCGCAGCGCGCACGGTCGGCGGCAGAGGAGGATGACGGAAACGGCTTGCCGATAGGCGGCGCCAATGCCACGCTCCGCCCCGATGACTACACGGAGCGAGCTTCGGGCATTGCACGACCAGCGGGTGCGGGGCACCATCGCCTCGCGTCTGCCGAACAACTGGAAGCCGTCGTGGGATGGCCCTGTCCTGCAGATAGCCACCCGCGCGCGAGGATTTGCCTTCGTGCAGGATCTCGACGGCCTCAGCGTCGACTACCGCCGCGCCGGCCACACATTGGCCGACGCCGCTTCCGGCATCGCCAACCTCCACAACATCATCCTCACCGGCTGACCATCGGCCCGGTCCCGGGCAACACCTTGAACCTGTGTGCTCTGTCTGCGGCATGAGAGTCCGCGGCGTGGATGCGCCGCGGATGATTGCTTGCTGCCCCTAGCCGATCTCGGGAAGACTGACCTCATGACAAGTCAAGTCAATGCTGATGGGCATGATTATTTTGCATTGCGGACGTTCCGTCAGGATGGGTCATCGGTGTCGACGCCGGTCTGGCTGGCGTCAGCCGGAGGGAACCTGTACGCGTACACACCCGGCCGCTCCTGGAAAGTGAGGCGGATCCGGCGGAACTCGAAAGTCGAGGTGGCGCCGTCCAACTTTGCCGGTGAACCTCACGACCAGTGGCGACCGGGCCACGCGCGGGTACTCCCCGCGTCGGAGTTGCGCATCGCCAAGCGCGCGATGACCGCAAAGTACGGAAACAAATTCCGTTGGTTCACGATCGTGACGCTGGTCGGTCGCCTCCGCAAGCACGGCGGGCGGGCTGTCGGACTCGAGATTAGCCTCGACTCGGTGTAGCACCCCCGCCAGGCGACATAGAACGTTGTCGACCGCTGTGGAGAATTGCGGAGCACTCCGGTGTGAAGCAGGACGCCGCACCGACTCTGACCTACGGCAATGTGGAGCCGCAGGCAGGGGTGGGTGCGAGCGGCGTCCCCACCCGAAGGGTGAGGCTGCTGAGCGATCAGGTGGCTCGGCCTGTCGGGGCCGCCGGTCGCGGCTTTCGCCGAGGCCCCATTCGCCGGCCATGTCGTTGTACGTCATTGTTCACTGCTGCGGGGTGTCGGCGGGGTTCAGTGAGAAGTAGTCCTCCTCTTCCTGCAGGAGGTGCAACCGGAGCACGGCGTCCAGCCCGTACAGGACCGCGAGAAGGTCGGGCAGCTCGTCGGGGCGCAGCCGGCCGTCCGGGTGCTGGGCCAGGTGGCCGCCGATGCGGTCCACCAGACGGCTGATTTCTACGTGCCCCCGGCTCATGGTGGAGGTCGCCTCGTCGCTGCCCAGAGGATCGGCCAGCGCGGGGTAGAGCCGCTGCTCCTCGGCCGCCTCGTGTGGCAGCACCTCGTCGACCAGCCGGCGGTGCACCCCACGTAACGCCGGTACGCATTCCGGCGCGTCGGGGCGGGTCGCTACCAGGTCGGCGGTGTCCCGCAGCCGGGCCAGCACGTCCCGCACCCCGGCGTGCTGGCCGGCGTACCGGTCGAGCAGTTCCCGGGTCTCCGGTGAGACCTTGCGGCGGCGCAGGCCGCCGCGGAGGGCTCGCAGCGCGTTGACGATCACCAGCACGTCGATGCCCTCCTGGAGGAACGCGCCGGCGACCGGGGGTAGCCCGCCGGCGGCGGCGGCGACCATCGCAACCACCGCGAGACCCATGCCGACGGTGGCGCTCTGTACCGCGATGCGACGTGCGTACCGGGCGATCTCGACGGCGTCGGCGAGCCGATCCAGCCGGTCGACGGTGAGCACCGCGTCGGCCACGTCGGCGGAGGCGGTGGCCCCGGTTGCGCCCATCGCCACGCCGACGTGCGCCTCTGCCAGGGCCGGGGCGTCGTTGACGCCGTCGCCGACCATCACGGTGATCGCCCGAGCGGACTCCTCCCTAACCCGGTCGATCTTCTCCTGCGGCGAGCACTGGGCGATCACGTCGTCCACGCCGACGCTCTGCGCCACCTGCCGGGCGGTACGCGGCCGGTCGCCGGTGACCATGATCAGCCGGCTGAGGCCGGCCTCCCGAAGCCGCCGCACGGTGCGCCGAGCGTCGGGGCGTACCGGGTCCTCGAGAAGAATCGCGCCGAGCGGGCCGCGGTCATCGCTGACCCAGACGGTGGAGTGGCCGGCCAGTTCGGCGCGCTCACGTACCCGCTGCGCCCATTCGGGCGCCTCACCGGCGAGCTGGCCCACCCGCACCAAGCGCCCGTTCACCCGTCCGGTCACCCCGCGCCCCGGCTCCTCGGTGACATCCGTCGGCTCAACCAGCCGCAGCCCCCGCTCGTTGGCCTGCCGGACGAGGGCGGCGGCCAGCACGTGCGTGGAGAGCTGCTCGACGGAGGCGGCCAGGCGCAGCACGTCGTCCCGGTCGCCGCCCGGCGCGACCACCGTCTCGGTCGCGCGGGGGCGGCCTGCGGTGAGTGTGCCCGTCTTGTCCATCAGTACGGTGCGGGCCCGGCCCAGCAGCTCCAGCGACCCGCCGTCGCGGACCAGTACCCCGCGCCGGGCCACCCGGGACAGTCCAGAGACGATCGCGATCGGGGTGGCCAGCAGCAGCGGGCATGGGGTGGCTACCACCAGCACCGCCACCGCCCGCAGGAACTGGCCGGTGAGCAGCCAGGCGGTTCCGGCCAGCAGCAGGGTGAACGGCACGAACGCGGCAGCGTACCGGTCGGCGAGCCGGACCATCGGCGCCTTGTGCGCGGTGGCCTCTTCGGCCAGCCGGACGATTCCGGCGTATGTGCTCTCCGCCGCGTTCTTCGTCGCCCGCAGCCCGAACCCGGCGTCGGCGTTGACTACGCCGCTGGCGACCTGCTCGCCCGCGGCGCGGGTGACCAGCTGCGACTCGCCGGTCACCACCGACTCGTCCAGCGTCGCAGCCTTTTCGACCGTCCCGTCCACCGGCACCACGTCGCCGGGGCCAACCACCAGCTGGTCCCCCGTCGCAACCTGGTCCAGCGGCACCACCTCGATCGCGCCGTCCGGAGTGCGCCGCCGGGCCTGTCGAGGGGCCCTTTCCAGCAGGGCGCGCAGGTCACGGCTGGCCCGGCGCTGTGCGTAGCCTTCCAGCGCCTGCCCGGTGCCGACCATCACGGCGATCACCGCGCCAGCCAGGTACTCGCGGACCAGCAGCGTGCCGACCAGCGCCAGCACCGCGATGACGTCCACCCCGAACTGCCGGCGCCACAGCTGCCGTAGCGTCGCCCACGTGACCGGCACCAGCGCAACGAGGGTCACCGCCGCCCAGACCAGCTGGGCCGCCGTCCGCAACCCTGCCACCCACAGCCCGCCGCCCAGCAGGGCGGCCAGGGTGATCAGGGTCAGCGGCGCCCACTCCCGCCAGTCCACCCGCCGCCCCCGCACCGGCTGTTCCGGCACGCACTCGTCCGGTTCCGCTCCCACCTGCGGATCGTCTCAGCGCACCGGTCCCTGCAAGCGGGAACCGGCGTGATCCGTTGCGGGCCGGACGACCCCGAGGCGGGGAATCCGTATGCCGGCTGACCGGCATCCCGGAGGACGGAGCGGCAACACCGCCCGGAACAGGTCCGGAGTGGGGCACGATGTGGAAAACGAAAGGTCGTGACGATGAGCCACGAGACGCCGGCCAGGGACCGCCCGCTGACCACCGCACTCACGCAGGCCGCCGCGGCGGCCGGTCTCGCCCCGTCGGTGCACAACAGCCAGCCGTGGCGCTGGACGGTCCTCCCCGACGCGCTGGAGCTGCGGATGGTGCACGAGCCGCAACTCGCCGCAACCGATCCGGAGAATCGGCTGGTGACGTTGAGCTGCGGCCTGGCGCTGCACCACGCGCGCGTGGCGCTGGCCGCCGAGGGTTGGGCCGCAGAGGTGGAGCGGCTACCCGACCCGGGCCAGCCTGAGCTGCTCGCCCGATTCAGCCGGTTCGAGCAGACCGAGGCGGACGCGGACGCGACCCGCCTCGTGCCGTGCATGCGGACTCGGCAGACCGACCGGCGGCCGGTCAGTGACGAGCCGGTGCCCAACGGCACACTCGACGAGATCGTCAAGTCGACCGGCGCGCAGGGCGCCCGACTCCAACTGCTCGACTCCGACCAGGTGATGGAGTTGGCGGCCGCGGCGGCCCACGCTGCGGTGGTGGCGGCGGAGGAGCCGGAGCTGCGGGAGGAGCTCGCGTACTGGACCAGCCGGGCCGCCGCCGGCGCCGGATTGCCCCCCGAGGTGCTGCCCGAGCAGCCCCCGCAGACCACCGTGCCGGTACGGGACTTCGGCAAATCCGGAACCCTGCCGATCAGCCCCGGACACGACCGTGCGGCCGCCTATGCCATCCTCTGGAACATCGACGACGAGCCGGACAGCTGGCTGCGCGCCGGAGAGGGGCTCTCCGCCGCCTGGCTGACCGCCACCCGGCTCGGCGTCTCGATGGTGCCGCTCAGCGGCGTGGTCGAGACCGACGGCACCCGGCAGACACTGCGCCAGATGCTGGCCGGGCTCGGCTTTCCGTATCTGGCGATGCGGCTGGGGATCGCCGACCGGGCGCACGCCGCGCCACCCCACACTCCGCGCCTGCCCACTGAGCAGGTCGTCGACACCTCCGCGGTGGACTCCGGCACCAGGTAGCGTGCCCGTCCCCGGACGCTCACCGGGGGGGGCCAAGCCCAGGAAACGAGCGTCTCGCGGAAGCCACCACGGGATGCGCGTGACAAAACCATGCCGGCCGGGCATGACCCACGACAGCCGATCGACCAACTCCTCAAAGACGTGAGGACAAGCCTCGATGGGCTGTCGTGGGCTGTGCCAAGGTGGCTTGCTGATCGACAACAGCGGCGCTTTGCGGGCCGCGCTCCGCGCTGTGCGGATGAGCTCTGCCTGGGATTGACAGCCACCACCAGACCGATGCCGACCTGTCACTGCGACGACCAGCGACCCGGGACCAGGAGCCACGAGCAACGCTGCAAGCAGCGAGCCCTGACCACTTCGGTGTCCACGAACGGCTCGGCTCAACCGGCGACGTCCACGACGACCTTGCCCTCGGCGGTGCCGTCGGCGACCAGCCGATGGGCGTCCATTACCGTGTCGAGCGTGAACCTGCGCTCGTCCAGTCGGGGGCGCAGCGCGCCGGCATCGGCCAGCGCCGCGATCTCGCGCAGGATGTCGCCGTGGTGTTCCCGGCCCCGCCCGGTGAGCATCGGCAGCAGGGTGAACACGCCGGAGTAGGTCGCACCCCGGAACGACAGCGGGGCGAGCGAGTGTGAGCCCCAGCCCAGTGCGCTGACGACGTGCCCGTGGTAGGTGCGTACCGCCGCGAACGAGGCGTCGAGCGTCGCGCCGCCGACGTTGTCGACGACGATGTCGAATCCCTCGCCGCCGGTGTACCTCTCGACGTACTCCTCGACCTTGCTCGCTGTGTAGTCGATCGGCACGGCACCCAGACTCTCGATCACCCGGAGGCTCGCCGGCCCGCCCGTGGCGTACGCCTCGGCGCCTCGCGCCTGGGCAAGTTGCACACCCACGTACCCGACACCTCCGGCGCCTCCGTGCACCAGGACCTTCTGCCCGGCGCGGACTCCGGCCCGGTCGACCAGCCCCTCCCAGGAGGTGACCGCCGCCAGGGGCAACGCGGCGGCCTCCCGCATCGAGAGGCTCCTCGGCTTGTGGGCCAGCAGTCGAGCGTCCACGGCGGCGTACTCGGCCAGCGAGCCCTGTAGGTCGCCGACGCCCCCGCACAGCCCGTGCACCTCGTCTCCCGGCTCGAAGCCGGCCACGTCCGCGCCGACCGCCGCGACGACGCCGGCAAGGTCCAGGCCGAGCACCGCGGGCAGCTCGACACGCGCGTGCGCGGCCTTACCTGCCTGGATCTTCGTGTCGAGCGGGTTGACCCCGCTGGCGACGATCCGCACCAGCACCTGCCCGCGCTCGGGGGCGGGTTGATCGATCTCCTCGACCGTCAGCGGAGCGTCGAACTCCCGCAACAACGCGGCGCGCATAACCATCCACACTCTCCGTGATCGAGGCTTCACGTGGACGCTATCCGACCGGATCGGCGGCGGGGCGGGTTCCTCGGACCGCGCCGGCGCCGCGACGGGCGGACCGAGTGTGGGTCAGTCGTCTTCGGCACCATCGAGTAGCGCGCGTCGCAACGCCAGTCGGTGCTTCCGGCGGATCTTCGCCTCCCGGTACCGTCGGCGGTCCCCGTCGGTCTCCGGTAGCAGCGGCGGCACGGTACGAGGCTGGCCGTCGTCGTCGATGGCGACCATGACCAGGTGGGCGGTTGCCACGTCGGTGGGAGGCACCGCCCGGTCCCACCGGTCGGCGGTCACCTTGACGGCCACCTCCATCGAGCTGCGGCCGGCCCAGGTGATCCGGGCGTCGACGTGCACGACGTCGCCGACCCGCACCGCGCGGAGGAACGCCGTCTCGTCGATGGCGGCGGTCACCGCCGGCCCGTCGGAGTGTCGGGCGGCGACCACACCGGCGACGGAGTCGATGAGGTTGAGGATCCGGCCGCCGTGCACCGTACCTATCAGGTTGGTGTGGTGCTGGTCGGGAAACCACACCGCCGGGTCGCGGACACACACTGGCGAGGACCTGGCCGTGCACCACACGCACGGCCCGTCACCCGCTCAGCCCACCCGCGAGGCCGACGGCAGCGCACACGGTTGTGTACGCGGCGCCGGCAGGTCTTCGGACTCGCGGGCCTGACCGGTCGCGCCGGTCCCCTACTGGCCGTCGCTTCCCAGGCCGTTGGCCCAGTGCTGATGACGGCGGTCGTTCCCACTCACCGCTGCGGGGCAGCCCCGGATTTCCACCGGGTTCCCTCTTACGACGCCCAGCCGGTCACGACGGGGCGAACCAGCGCCGTCGGCAGCATAGCTGGCCAGGGGATCTGTCCACCGAGGGCGTCCTGCCGCGGCGGCGGACGGCCTCATCGTCAACTTTTGTCGTCCGAGGAAGAAGATCGCCACCTATTGAAAAAAGTCTCGCGAGGGTGAGGATATCCAGATGCGTCGTCTCCCCCAGACTTGCGGGCGGGTGGTCTCGGGCCTCCTCGCGTTCCTCCTCGCCTCGGCTGTCGCCCTCCTCGCGTCCGCCCAGCCCGCCGCGGCGCACGGGACCCTCGCCACGTCCACACCGGCGAGCGGCGCCACCGTGCGCGAGCCGTTGACGGAGGTGCGGCTGTACTTCACCGAGAAGGCCGCCGCCAACGCGTTCTTCACTATCACCGCCCCGGGCGGCGCCCGTGTCGACAACGGCTGGTCGCAGGGGGAGCCGAAGCCGCTGGAGAAGCCGGTGCGGGAGTACTTCCTGGTCAACGGGCAGTTCGAGCCACGGGAGTACACGACGGGGTTCCCCGCGGTGGTGTCCGTCGCCCACCTGCCCGCAAAGGGCCAGTACTCGGTGAGCTACCTGTCGGTCGCCTCGGACGGCGACACCGTGCGGGGCACCCTGACCTTCCGCTACGACGGGCGGGTGACGGCAGCGCCGAAGGGGTGGAGCCCGCCATCGACCCAACCGGACCCGGCGCTGGTGGCCGCCACCGAGCAGCACAACACGTCCGGGCAGGCCTCGGCGGTGCCGACCACCGCGGACGATCCGTCGACCCCGCCGGCTGCGGCGGCCCCGTCGACCGGGTCGACCGAGGAGAGCGGTCCCGGGGCACCGGCCTGGGCCGGCTGGGCGGCGGCGGTCGCGGCGGTCGGGGCGGTGGCCGGGTTCGTCGTCTGGCGTCGCCGATCCGCCGGCACACCCACCGGCCGGGGCCGTACCTCGGCGGCGACCTCCGGTCGACGCGGCGGTGGCGCCCGTGCCACGAACAGGGCCGGCACTGGCAAGACCGTCGGCGGCAAGGCTGCCGGGGACAAGACCGTCGGCGGCAAGGTCGGCGGGGGCAGGGCCGGCGCGGCGACGGGCGTCGTCGCGCGTACCGCGAGCGACAGGCAGCGGCCCGCCACCGTGCCGGCGGCGCGCAAGGGCGACACGGTCGTCACGGCCCGCACGGGCGTCACCGTCGAGCCGACGCCTACCGATCAGGTGACCGAGGCCCTCGCCAACGCGGACGGCGAACCGACGGTCGACCCCGGGCCACGGCCCGACACGGACCTCGCCGCCGCGACGCCTGGGTCCCGGCTGAGCAACACCCACCTGGCGCTGTTCGTCGGCGGGCTGGTGGTGGCCCTGTTGGCCGGGTTCGGGCTGGCCCGTATCGGCACCGCCGACGAGAGTCCGGCGACCGGCAACGCACGACCGTCGGCCGGTGGACCGTCCGACTCGGGGCAGGTGGGCTCCGCGACCGACGGGCACCAACACCCGGCTGGTACGGGGCCGCACACGCATCGGGGTGACGACGCGCCGGGCGCGACGCTGGCGACCGGGACGACGGTCAGCGCCGGTGGGTACACCCTGCAGCCGCTGGAGCGGTCCCAACCCCCTGGTGTACGCGCCGACTACCGGTTCCGCATCGTCGGGACCGACCGGCAGCCGGCAACGACCTTCCCGGTCGTCCACGACAAGCCGTTGCACATGATCGTGGTGGGCCGCGACCTGTCCGGCTACCAGCATTTGCACCCGACGATGGCACCCGACGGCACCTGGAGCGTCCCCCTGACGCTGGCCCGGCCCGGCGGCTACCGCGTCTACGCCGACTTCTCCGTCACCGCGGCCGACGGCAGGCAGCAGCCTCTCGTGCTGGGCGTCGACCACACGGTGCCCGGCGCGCACACCCCGACCGCACTGCCGCCGGCACAGGCGCAGGCGACAGCTGGTCCGTACGCGGTGTCGATGACCGGCACCCCGACGGTGGGGGTGACGGCGCCGATGCACTTCCAGGTCAGCGCCGACCCGACCGTACCGGCGCAGTTGGAGCGGTACCTGGGCGCGTACGGGCACCTGGTAGTGGTTCGTGAGGGCGACCTCGGCTACGTGCACGTCCACCCCGAGCAGGAGTTGGTCGACGGGACCGTCAAGTTCTGGCTGACCGCGCCGAGTTCAGGCCGGTACCGGGCCTTCTTCGACTTCCAGGTCGCCGGCAAGGTGCACACCGGGGAGTTCACGATCAACGTTCCCTGACTCCGGAACTTTCTCCGAGCTGCGGCCGACCAACCTCCCAGCAGCAACCATCGGAGGAAGAACACATGCGCACCACCAGCCCAAACGCTTCACGCCGCCATTCGGCCGCCATCTTCGCCGCCGCGATCCTGACGGTGGGCGTCGCCGGTTGCGGCTCGTCCGACTCTCCGTCGACAGCGCAGGCGGGCCCGCCCGCGTCGACCTCGGCCAACCCGGACGCTGGTGTGCTCGGCATTCGTGACCCGTGGGTGAAGGCGGCCGACAAGGGCATGACGGCGGCCTTCGGGACCCTGGTCAACGACGGCGACACCGATGTCACGGTGACGAGTGCCACGACCTCCCTGTCGCCGATGGAGTTGCACGAGATGGCCATGAAGGACGGCAAGATGGTCATGCGGCAAAAGCAGGGCGGCATCGTGATCAAGGCCAAGAGCACGCACGCCCTGGAGCCCGGGGGCGACCACCTCATGCTGATGAACCTCACCAAGCCCGTTCAGGCCGGCGACGAGTTGACCTTCACCCTGACCTTCGCCGACGGCAAGAACCAGCAGTTCCGCGCCATGGCCAAGCCGTTCACCGGCGCGCAGGAGAGCTACGCCCCCGGGCACGGCGAGCCGATGCCCAGCATGAGCGCCACGCCGGAGATGAGCATGAGCCCGGCATCGTGACGCGGACACCACAGGTCCGGCCGGTGAGCAGGCGCGGCCTGCTCACCGGCGGAGCACTGGCCGCCGGCGGAGCCCTGGCCGGTGGTGCCGCGATCGCCGGCACCCGCGCGGGGAGGACCGGGCCGCCGACGGCGACCGCCGCCGACACGACGCCCGTGGCGACCGTCGGAGGGCTGGTCGAGCCGTTCCACGGCGCCCGGCAGGCCGGGGTGGCCACCGAACCGCAGGCGCACGCGTCGTTCGTGGCACTCACAGTGCGGGCCGGCGTCGACCGGGCCGCGCTGGGCCGGATGTTGCGGTTGCTCACCGACGACGCCGCCCGGCTCACCCAGGGCCGACCCGCGCTGGCCGACACCGAGGCCGAACTCGGGCTGCTGCCGGCACGGTTGACAGTGACCTTCGGCTTCGGGCCGGGCCTGTACCGGGCGGCCGGCGTCGACGACCGCCGGCCGGCATCGGTCACCGACCTGCCGTCGTTCCGCATCGACCGGCTTCAGCCGGCCTGGTCCGGCGGCGACCTGCTGCTGCAGATCTGCGCGGACGACGCGATCTCCGTCGCCCACGCCCAGCGGGTCCTGGTCAAGGACAGCCGACCGTTCGCCACAGTGCGGTGGGCCCAGCAGGGCTTCCGGCGCAGCCCCGGTGTCGAGCCGGGCGGCCACACCCAACGCAACCTCTTCGGTCAGCTCGACGGCACCGCCAACCCCCGACCCGGCGCGCCCATGGACACCGCCCTCTGGGTCCCGGACGGCCCGGCATGGCTGCGCGACAGCACCACAGTGGTACTCCGGCGGATCAGCATGAACATGGAAACGTGGGACCTGCTCGGCCGGACCGACCGCGAACTCGCCGTCGGGCGACGGCTCGACACCGGCACCCCGCTCACCGGCACCGCCGAACACGACGAACCCGACTTCGCCGCCACCGACGCCGACGGCCTCACCGTCATCCCCGACTTCTCGCACCTGACCCGCGCCCACGTCACCGACGACCGGCTGAAGATCCTGCGCCGGCCCTACAACTACGACGGGGTGCCGACGGCGGAGGGCCACGCGGACAGCGGCCTGATCTTCGCCTCGTACCAGGCCGACATCGCCCGACAGTTCCTGCCCATCCAGCGCCGGCTGGCCGATCGGGACCTGCTCAACGAGTGGACCACGCCGATCGGGTCCGCCGTCTTCGCCATCCCGCCCGGATGTCAACCGGGCGGGTGGATCGGCGAGCAGGTGCTCGGATGAGCACGTCAACCGTCATGACCGTACCGTCGTCCCGCCCCACCGCCGTCCGGCTCGGCGCGGCGGTGCTCGCCGCCCTCGTGGCGGTACTCATCCCGGCCAGCCCGGCCTGGGCGCACAACTCGCTCAAGACGGCCACGCCCGCTCGAGACGCGACAGTCCCGAGCGCACCGACCGAGGTCACGCTCGAATTCATGCAGCGACTCGACCCGGCGTTCACCACCATCGTGCTCACCGACGCCGCCAAGCGGAAGCTTCCCACCGGCGAACCGGTGGTCACCGGAGCAAAGAGCACCGTCCAGGTGACCGACACCCTGCCGAACGGGACGTACACGGTCGCCTACCGGGTCGTCTCCGTCGACGGGCACCCGGTGCAGGGTTCCTATCCGTTCACTGTGGCCGATCCGACGTCCAGCGCCGCGCCGGTTGCCGACGTGAGCGCGTCAGCGCCCGCCCCGTCCGCCGCTGCCACCAAGTCCGGCGGCGGTCCGAGCGCCGGCCTACTCGTCGCGGCTGCCGCGCTGGCCCTCCTCGTCCTGCTGACGGCCGGGCTGCTGTGGCGGCGGGCGGCCCGGCGCTGATCCGACCCGCCCGCGTGCGGTCGGCTCGCCCCATCACCTCACCGCACCTCGACCGGGCCGCCGACCGGGCCGACGCCACCGGCGCGGAGGACGACCTCTCCCGCTACAACGCGTTTCTCGCCGCGGCCGGACGGACCGACAGCGATTCGCGCCGCACGGTCCGGCCGGACCAGCCCTGACACCGGGAATCCGATTTTCGGGAACCACCGGCGTCTCTCCCCCGACTACCGGTCAGGGCCGACGCGACACCTCACCGGGCGACCAGACCAGTACGGGAAACACCTTCGTGCTTCCCGACTCTTCCGATCGGATCACCATGTCTCTCACCGAACTGTCCGGCACGCCGACGCCGGAGCCCGCCACTACCACCGAGAAACCGGCCCGACCCGCCCGGCGCGCGTCACCGTTCGGCGCGCTGCTGCTGCGGCTGCACTTCTACGCCGGCATCCTCGTCGCCCCGTTCCTGGTGGTCGCCGCACTGACTGGCCTGGCCTTCACCACCACCCCGCAACTCGACGCCGTCCTCTACGGCGACCAGCTGACCGTCGCCCAGGTGGGTGACCGTCAGCTCCCGCTGGCCGAGCAGATCGGGGCCGCGCGCAACGCGCACCCCGCCGGCAGCATCACCACAGTGCAACCCGGCGACGGCGACCGGACCACAAAGGTGGTGTTCTCCCTGCCCGAACTCGGCGAGAACCAGCACACCGTCTACATCAACCCGTACACCGGCGAGTCCCAGGGGCAGCTCACCACCTGGTTCGGGTCCACGCCGGCCACCACCTGGCTGGACGACCTGCACCGCCACCTGCACCTGGGCACCGTGGGCGAGCACTACTCCGAGCTGGCCGCGAGCTGGCTGTGGGTGATGGCGCTCGGCGGGGTCATCCTCTGGTGGCGTCGACGCGGCGCCGCCCGAGCCGCCGCTCGGCACCTGCTCGTGCCGGACCTGTCCACCGGTAAGGGTGTCCGCCGTACCCGGGGATGGCACGCCACCACCGGCATCTGGCTCACCGTCGGACTGCTCTTCCTCTCGATCACCGGCCTGACCTGGTCCCGCTACGCCGGCGCGAACTTCACCGCCGGCCTCGACGCGCTGAACGCCCGCACCCCGGAGATCTCCACCAGCCTCACCGCCGGTCCCCCCGCCCCTGCCGAGACCGGCGGGGGCCACGAGCACGGCGCCGCCGGGCCGGGCGGCGTCGTCGAGTCGGCGGCCTTCGATCGGGTCCTGACGGTCGCTCGCGGCGCGGGCCTCTCCGGGCCGGTCGAGATCAGCCCCGCGCCGGAGCCGGGCTCCGCCTGGACCGTCACGCAGGTCGACAACACCTGGCCGGTCAAGAAGGACCGCATCGCCGTCGACCCGGCCTCCGACACGGTCACCGCCCGCAGCGACTTCGCCGACTGGCCCCTGCTGGCCAAACTGAGCGGCCTCGGCATCCAGGCCCACATGGGGATCCTCTTCGGCCTGGTCAACCAGATCCTGCTCGCCGCGCTCGCCCTCGGCCTGCTCTGCGTCATCTTCTGGGGCTACCGCATGTGGTGGCAACGCCGGCCCACCCGCGCCGACCGCCGTGCCATCGCCGGCGCCCCGCCAGCCCGCGGCGGCGTACGCGGTCTGCCGCTCTGGGCGCTGCTGATCGGCGTACCGGTGACCGTGGCGATCGGCTGGACGCTGCCCCTGTTCGGGCTCACCCTGCTCGCTTTCCTCGTCATCGACGTGGTGGTGGGTGCGCTGTCTCGACGCCGGCGACCTGCCGTGGCTCCCACCTCCCCGGCCCCTGCGGGGAGCTGATCCAACGGACCGGCCGTCCGTGCTTGAACGGACGGCCGGACGCTTCGCTCAGATCACTACCTGTTTGGTGTTCGGCAGGCTGTCGACGATCGACTTCTGCACGTTGATCGTGTCGGCGATGATCTCGTGGGGCGTGTTGGCCATCCACTGCATCACCGAGATGTCCTCGAAC
Source organism: Micromonospora sp. NPDC047187 (assembly GCF_040643355.1). Taxonomy (NCBI): domain Bacteria; kingdom Bacillati; phylum Actinomycetota; class Actinomycetes; order Micromonosporales; family Micromonosporaceae; genus Micromonospora; species Micromonospora sp. NPDC047187. The sequence continues at coordinate 884,481 of NZ_JBEYUF010000001.1, read as the reverse complement.
CGGGGATGGCGGAACATCTCCAGGAACACCAGTGGCTCGTCGCCGGTGTTCTCGATGTAGTGGCCGTACGCGAACGGGACGTAACCCACGTCGCCGGCCTGGAAGTCGAACGTCCGGGCCGCGGCCTGGGATGCGAAGACGCCCATCCGCCCGGTGCCGGAGATGTAGTACTGCCACTCGTCGGTGGTGGGATGCCAGTGCAATTCGCGCATCCCTCCCGGCTCGACCTCGACCAGGGCCGCGGCGGTGGTGACGGAGGCGGCGAAGTTGGTCGAGTCGGTGATCCGGACCGTCCCGCCGCGGAATCGCTGCGGGGTCTGCGCGAGCATCCGGTGCTTGAAGCTTCGGGGGATGTCACCGGTCGGGCTGACCACCCGATCCTGCTGCAGGGGCGGTGGGACGTCGCCCTGGAAGATGTACTTCTCCCGCTCGGGCAGATTCTCCATCTGTTCCAGCGTCCAGCCGAAGTTCTTGGCCAGCACGTGTCGAGGGGTGTGGGCGAAGAAGTCGCTGAGCAGGAAGGTGTTGTTCTCCGAGAACGCCCCGTCGTCGAAGACCAGCAGGAACTGTGCGCCGTCTTCCAACGCCTGGATGTTGTGCGGCACGCCCTGCGGAAAGAACCACAGATCGCCGGCCTTCACGTCCTCGATGAAATTGCGGCCCTCGTGGTCGACGGCGCTGATCCGGCAGCTACCGCTGAGCATGTACGCCCACTCCGACTGCTGGTGCCAGTGGATCTCCCGGTACGCGCCCGGCTCGAGACCGAACTGGACGCCGGACAACTGACTGGCGATCGGGAGGTCCCGGTTGGTTACCTCGCGGGTCCAGCCGCCCTTCTCCACCCGGGTGTGCGCCTGCGAGAACGAGAACTTGAGGTTGGGCACCAGCCGGCTGTCGGTCGTCGGTGGAACCAGGAGGTCCGGGTTCTGCCGCTCGAGCTCGACGTTGCGGCCCGCGAAGGGCGGGGCGCCCTGGCCGCCGCGCCGAGGCTCGGGATCGCTGTTCGCCATGATCGCTGTCTCCTCACTCGGGTTGGATCGGACGGGGCGCGGGAACCGACCCGCCCCGCAGCCGTAGCCGGGACGAGATCCCCAGCAGGGCGCGCAGTCCGGGCCAGCCGTACTGGACCGTGATCGCGACCGGGATCGCCGCGGCGGTCGCCATCAGCACCAGGCGGGTCCACGCCGGAGCGTGACCACCCGCCCCGGTGCCGGCGTAGAGGACGAACATCAGCAGTACGACCCGGAGCCGATGCAGACCGGGAAGTTCGGTGAGCTGGGCCATGATTCGATGATCGGCGCCGAACGTCGCCCGTCGCATCACGTGATCGCGCCATTACCGCAGGTCAAATCCCGGACGGCGGGGGCCATTCGGCGCAATCCCACCGGTTCGTCGATCCGCTCGCCCGTACCTGGCGGCATGGCTAGGCTCGGTCGCAGGACGGCCTTTCGACGCGCCTGGTAACAACCGGGGAGAACGCCATTGTCCGAATCACCCTTCAACGCCGGAACGCTCCCGGCCGACGACATCGCCACCGATGCCGAGCAACGACGGCACCGGCTGTTCGCCACGGCGGACCAGCTCCGGCTGGCCGGACGCGGGATGGAGGCGCTGCACGTCCTGGCCGCGGAGATCGCCACGAGTCGCAGCGGCGAGCGCCACCGCGCCCACCTGCTCGGGCGAGTGGCGCAGATCGTGGCACTGGAGCAGCCGACCATCGCCCTCGCCGGTCTGCGGGAGGCGTTGAACCTCCGACTGGACGCCCGCAGCCGCGGCACCCTGCTCGCCCTGACCGCCACGATCGCGGCCCGCACGGGGCATCCGGACACCGATGCCCTACTGCGCGACGCGGGCACCGCGCACGCCGCGTCGGGTGACCAGGCGTCCGCTCGCCAGCTCGCGCTCGGCCGGGCCGCCCGCTCGCTCGCGCACGGTGATCTGCCCGGCGCCCAGGCCGTGCTGGCGGCCCTCGACCCGGACTCCTGGACGGCACGCGCCGACGCCCCGTCCATCCGGGCGGAACGGATCCTCGTGCAGCTCGGTCTGGGCCGCCACCAGGACGCGCGGGCCGCGACCCGCCAGGCGCCCGAGGCGACCGACGCCTCACTCACCGGGCTGACCGCGTTGGACTGCCTGCGCATGGTGGCAGTGGGAGAGCTGCCCGAGGCCGCCGCGCTGGCCGTCACGACGCTCAGCTCCGACTCTGCGGACCTCAGCAGGGAGGTGCGTGCCCTGTTGGTAGCGGTGATCGGCGAGGTCCGCTACCGACGGGGCGAACACGACGACGCCCGTGCCATCCTGCGCGCCTGCCTCGCCGAGGACCGCTGGCCCGACCGTACGATGTGGACGTTCGCGTTCTGTGTGGCGGTGCGCGACCCCGCCCTCAGCGCGCCGGCCGGCCTGCTCACCACTGTCGTCGCCGACCTGCACCGGTCGGTCCGGTCACTTCTGCCCGTGCCGCACTTCGGCCCCCGACTGGTACGCGCGGCGGTGGCGGCCGACGACACCCGGGCCGCCCGGCGGGTCACCGAACTGGTCGAGCTGGTCTCCACTCGTACCCCGGTGCCGCTGTGGCACGCGCTGGCCGACCAGAGCCGAGGGTTGCGCGACGGCGACCCGGACGCCCTCCGGTCGGCGGTGGACCGGCTGCGCACCACCGCCGCGCGGCCGGCGCTGGCCGACGCGTTGCTCGACCTCGCGAACAGCCCTCGGGCGCGATCCGGGGAGGCGCGCGATGCCGCGCACGAGGCTGCTGCCCTCTACGCCCGGATCGGCGCTCCTGGGGACCAGGCGATCGCGGACCGGCGCTGCGCCGATCTCGCCGCCACCCCGCGCCACCGGCCGCCGGTCGACGAGTCGCCAAGCCGGGGCATCGGCGCGCTCACCCCCGCCGAGGAGCGGGTGGCCGAGATGCTCGCCGCCGGCGTCACGAAGAAGGAGGCGGCCAGGAGCCTCTTCGTCTCCTTCCACACCGTGGACACCCAACTCCGCTCCATATACCACAAGCTGGGCATTCACAATCGGATGCAGTTGGTGCGGGCCTGGGAACGGACCAGACGATAATCAGCCGATGACAGCGCCAGCCGACCTGACCCCGCTCGCCGAGGCCGTGGAGTGCGAATTCATGCACTCCTACGAGTCGCAGGCGCCCGGGCCCACGTACACCGATCTCGGGATCGCGACCACCCGCATCGACGGCGGTGTCGCCCTCGCCATGCGCAACGATCCCTCCGGCGGGTACTGGAACAAGGCCCTCGGCTTCGGCACCACCGAGCCGTTCACAGTGCAGACCCTGGATCGCGTGCTCGACTTCTACCGGGAGCACGGCGTCGACCAGGCAGTCCTCCAGCTCGTTCCGTCGGTGCTGCCGGCGGGCTTCGACGAGGTCGCTGCCGCGCGCGGGCTCGAGCCGGGAAGCACCTGGGTCAAGCTCGCCGCCCGACCCGGCGACGTCGCCGCGGCGCAGACCCGTCTGCACGTCGCGCCGGTGCCGGCCGCCGAGGCGCGACGCTGGGCCGACGTGCTGCTCACCGGGTTCGGCATGCCGACCGGTGGGCTCACCGACATGCTGGCCGCGACGGTCGGCCAGCCGGCGTGGCGACCGTACGCCGCCTGGGACGACGGCGAACTGGTCGCGGGCGGCAACCTGTTCCTGCACGGCGAGGCCGCGTCGCTCAACGCCGCCGCGACGGCCACAGGGCACCGCGGGCTCGGGGCGCAGTCGGCGCTGATCGCCGCCCGCGCCCGAGCCGCGGCCGAGGCGGGATGTCGGTGGCTGTTCGCCGAGACCGGCAAGCCCGCGCCCGGTCAGCAGAACCCGTCGCTGAACAACATGCGCCGGGCCGGGCTGGTGCCGCTCTACGAACGCCGCAACTGGGTCTGGCGAGCAGCTTCCTGACCCCGCCCGCCGCTGTCACTTCTCGCTGTCGAGCAGCGCCATCATGGCGGTCGCGTACCGCTGGCCGGAGGCGGCGCCGGCCGGCACGGCACGCTCGATCTCGTCCAGCGCGTCCTGGTCGAGCACCAGGTCGACAGCGGCCAGCGACTCGGTCAGCCGGTCGCGTCGCCGCGCCCCTACCAACGGCACGATCTGTTCGCCCTGTGCCGCCACCCAGGCGATCGCCACCTGGCTGGTGGTCGCCCCCAGCCGCTGCGCGACCCGGCCGAGCGCGTCCACCAGGCGCAGGTTGGCGGCCAGGTGCTCGCCCTGGAACCGTGGGCTGTTGGCCCGGAAGTCCGTGCCGGTCAGCGCACGGTCCGCCGACCAGTGGCCGCTGAGCAGACCTCGGGACAGCACCCCGTAGGCGGTCAACCCGATGCCCAGCTCCCGCAGCGCCGGCAGGATGGTGGCCTCCGGGCCCCGGGAGAGCAGCGAGTACTCGATCTGCACGTCACTGATCGGCGCCACCGCCGCGGCCCTGCGGATGCTGTCCGCGCCCACCTCGGAGAGCCCGATGTGCCGGATGTAGCCGGCCTGCTGCATCTCCAGCAGCGCGCCCACTGTCTCCTCGACCGGCACCTGCGGGTTCAGCCGTGACGGCCGGTAGATGTCGAGGTAGTCGGTGCCCAACCGTCGCAGCGAGTACGCGAGCCGGTCCTTCACCGCCGCCGCCGACACGTCGTACGGTGCCGCCTGGAAGCCGCCGTCGGGTGTCCGGCGTGCGCCGAACTTCACGCTGAGCACCACCTCGTCCCGGCGGCGCTCCCGCAGCACGCGGCCGATCAGCATCTCGTTGTGACCTGACCCGTAGAAGTCCGCGGTGTCGATCAGGTTCACACCGGCGTCGATAGCCGCGTGCAGCGTCGCGACGCTCTCCGCCTCGTCGGCCGGCCCGTACAGGTCGGACATGCCCATCGCGCCGAGCCCGATGATCGACACCTCCGGCCCGGAGGCACCCAACCGTCGCCGTCGTAGACCCGCCATGTCCCTCGTCTCCTCCGGTCGTCGTCGCGGTGCGTCGCGGTGTGCGGGCACCGCTGTGTACGCTGTGTCCATATAACCAGCAAGTAGACAGCGTGTCCATATAACCGGGAGGACCAGTGGCCGAACTCACGCCGGATGCCCAGACGCCAGCACGCCGTGGTCGCGGCCGCCGCCCCACCGATCAGGTACGCGCGGAGATCCTCACGGCCGCCGGTGAACTCCTGCTCGCCGAGGGCATGGCCGGCTTCACCATCGAGAAGGTCGCGGCCCACGCCGGAGCCAGCCGGATGACCATCTACAAGTGGTGGCCCTCCAAGGGAGCGCTCGCCCTGGACGGCTACTTCACAGTCGTCGCGCCCACCCTGGCCTTCGCCGACACCGCCGACATCGTCGCCGACCTGACCAACCAACTCGTCGCCTTCGTCCACCTGGTGCGGGACACCACCGCCGGGCGGGTCATCAGCCAACTCATCGGGCAGGCGCAGACCGACCCGGAACTGGCCGCCGCCTACCGCGAGCGCTACTCCGCACCCCGTCGGGCCCTCGCCGTCGAAACCCTCACCCGGGCCATGGCCCGGGGGCAGCTACGCGCCGACATCGACCCCGAATCCGTCGTCGACCAACTCTGGGGCGCCTGCTACCACCGGCTTCTCATCGCCGACCTGCCGCTCACCGAGGACTTCGCCCGCACCCTGGTCGACAACCTCATCCGCGGACTGCGCTGACCGGCTCACTCGGGCGGCTTGGCCCCCGACTGCTCGCTGACCATGTACGCCGCGTACCAGTCGGGCCAGTTGTCGTCATGCTCGCCCGTACGTTTCTCGTGCTCGCCGTGCGCGGCGGCCGCGCGCCGAAGCGCGCTCGCCAGGTCGCTCGTGGAGCCGAACGACGTGAGGCCGCCCTCGATGCGTCCGGGAAGCCTGGTCGTGATCTCCTGCATCAGCCAGGTGTTGCCGTCCGGGTCGCGCAGCGTGGCGCGCGAGAAGTAGCTGCGTCGCTGCGGGTCCGGCCCGTCGACCGGGCCGTCCGGGCTGACGTGGAAGACGTCGCCGACCTCGACACCGGCGGCGGCGAGGGTGTCGTGGGCCGCCTCGATGTCGGACACGATCAGGTACGCCGTGGCCGAGCCGGGTGCCGCCGACGTGAGCCCGGGGCCGAACTGCACGGAACACGCGGAGCCGTGCGGCGTCAACTGGACGATGCCGGGCGGGGTCTGGTCGAGCCGCCACCCGAGCCGTTCGTAGAACGCCTTCGCCCGGTCGACGTCCGAGACCGGGATGACGACCACCTCAAGTTTGACGTCCAGGCTCTCGATGCGCGACGTCGCACTCGCGTCGCCCTGGGCAACCTTCGGGCTCATCGCCGCCCCCTTCCTGATCATCACGCTACTGCTTGCGCCCCTGTTCGGCGGCGGCTTTCCGGCATCAGCCCGGAGCCATCCTGGTGGCCCTGCGCACCCCAACAGGGCGATCATCGGCCGGCAGCCGCGGACCTTCGCCGAGTTCGTTCGCGATCACCGGGAGCACTTCGCCGGCGTCTGATCCGTCGACAACTCGGCGCGGTGCCCTCCGGCGCGACTCCGCCGGAGGGCCCCGCCGTGCGTGCCCGGCCGGCGCCCCTACAGCTCGGGGTGGCCGAAGAGTCCCGGCAGACCGCCGCTGTGCAGAAAGACGACCCGGTCGCCGTGCGGGAAGCTGCCAGCCAGCAGCGCCGCCATCGCCCGACCGGTGTACGTCGGGTCCAGGAAGACCCCCTCCGTACGCGCGGTCACCTCCAGCGCCGCCCGGACGGCGCCGGTCAGCGTGCGGTACCCCGCACCCACCTGAGTGCCGTCGATCCGCAGCGCGTCCGGTTCGACCTCGCCGCCGAGCAGCCGCGCAGGTGTGCCGGAGCTTGCGGATCTTGTTGCCGCCACCGCCGAGGCCGGTGAGATCGTCACGCTTGAACCAGAGCTCGGCCAGCCCCAGCCGGGCGGCGAGCCGGGGCGCGGCCTCCAACGGCGTCGGCCAGGTACCGAGGGGAACGGGTGTGATCATCCGTGCAGCTAAACACTCCCCGGCCGCGCACGCAGCTTCCTGGCCGTGGGCGCTCTTCCGCCGCTATGCCCGGCGTGCTGCTGCCCGGGGCAGCGGACCGACGTCCGAGTGGCGACCGGGACGCAGCGCGGCGTGCCGCTGCCCGGGACCCGCTCCGTCGCGGGCGGCGAGCGCGTCGGCCACCGCCCCGGTGGCGAACGCGTAGATGGACTTGTGCAACACGTCGATGGCGAGTTCGGGGCGGGGCCAGGTCGGTGGGGGCGCCCCCACGCCGGTGGCGTTCTCCAGGATCTGGTCGTTGGTCAGGCGCACCGCCGTGAACATCGTCGAAGCCCAGGCGCCGCGCAGCCCGGCCTGCGCCATGACGCTGCGCAGCACGCCGACCAGCGCGCCCTGGCCGTAGTGCATCGCCAGGTTCTGCCACCGGGGCTGCTGCCCGGAGGATTCCGGCAGGCCGGTGAGCCTGGCCAGAACCCGGGCCGGCACGTAGGAGTCGGGCCGACCGGTCACCCGCTGTTCGATCTTCTCGGCGGCCGTCATCACCGCCGCCCCGGCCAGGCCCGCCACCAGCCCCTGCCACACCGCTCGCTTCAGCATGGTTCAGCCCTACCCACCGCTCAGGCACCCACACCCGCGACTCGTCACCGGACTTCGCGCCGGACGACTGCCCGGTTGCCACCACCCGGGGTGGGTGCGGCGCCGGTCAGGTCCGGGCGAGACTCACCCCTGAGACTTTCCCACCGCCTGGGCGACCAGGGCCTCCGCGACCTCGCGCACCTTCCGGTTGGTGTCCTGGGAGATCTTCGACAGCAGCGCGAACGCCTCCTCCGACGAACACCGCCGGCCCCCCATGATGATCCCTTTGGCCTGCTCGATCACCGCCCGACTCCGCATCGCCTCCTGCATCTGCGCGGCCACCGTGGCGGCGTTCTCATACAGGTGCGCGTTGGCCAGTGCCACCGCCGCGTACGCGGCGAAGCCCTCCGCGCTGGCGATCGAGGACGGATCGAACGCGTCCGCCGCATCGCTGTAGACGTTGAGCGCACCGACAACCGAGCCTTGGATGGGAAGCCCGATGGAGAGGGAACTCTGCACGCCGGCGGCGCGCGCCCTCTCCGCCCATGCCGGCCAGCGCTCCTCGGTCTCCATGTCCGGCACGGAGATGGTGTCACCGCTGGCGGAGGCATCCAGGCAGGGGCCCCGGTGCTGCTCATACTGCCACTCGTCCAACTGACGGGCCAGCTCGCCGGTGAATGCCCCGGTCCAACCGACCCGACCCCGCACCAGGGTGACAGTCACTTCCCTCGTCCCGGGAATGCTCCCCTTGGCGAGTTCAGCGACCCGGAGCAGCATGTCGTCAAGGCTGACCTCGTCGAGTCTGACCCGGCCCAGCTCGGCCAACGCGTCGGCGGGATCCATCCTCGGCTGCGTCATCGCAGGGTCGTACCCCTTGAATCACCCACTCACACCATGCCGAAGGTCGGACGCCTCCGCCACGCCGACTGACCCCCGGTAGCGTCGACGGTCATGGCCACCAACGTCGACGTGCGTCGGGCACTCGCCAGCCTCGCCGATCCACGTCGAGCCGAGGCGTCGAGCCGGTTCCTCCGGATGGTCCCCGGTGGGTACGGCGAGGGCGACCGGGCCCTCGGTGTCTCAGTGCCCGACCAGCGCACTGTGGCCGCCCGGTTCTGGCTCGACCTCTCGCTGGCCGAGACGACGCAGTTGCTCACCGGCGGCGCCCACGAGGAACGGTTGACCGCGCTGCTCATCCTGGTGCGGAAGTTCGTCAAGGGGGACGAGCCGGAACGGGGTCGGATCTTCGACATCGTCCTGGCCAACACCGACCGCATCAACAACTGGGACCTGGTGGACTCGTCCGCGCCGTACATCGTCGGCCCCTGGCTGCTCGACAGGGACCGGAGCGTCCTGGACCGGTTGGCCGCGTCGAGCCTCGTGTGGGAGCGGCGCATCGCCATCATGGCGACCTTCGCCTTCATCAAGGCCGGTGACTTCGAGTGGACCTTCCGACTCGGCGACCGGCTCCTGCACGACCCGCACGACCTCGTCCGCAAGGCGGTGGGCTGGATGTTGCGCGAGGTGGGCAACCGGGACAGAGCGGCGGAGGAGGAGTTCCTCGCCCGCCGCTACCGGGTCATGCCACGGGTCATGCTGCGGTACGCGATCGAGAAGTTCGAGCCGCAGCGTCGCCGCGACTACCTGTCCGGTGCCCTCTAGCCGACCGGCCCGGCCGGTGGGATGGGGAAGTTCCGGTTGAAGACGTTGTCCGGGTCGTAGCTGGCCTTGACGGCGCGCAGCCGGCCGAGGGTGGGCTCGGGCCAGGCATCCAGCAGTCGAGCCGGATCGGTGTCGCTCTCGAAGCTGAGATACAGGCCGTCGAGGTGCGGGTACAGCTCGGCCCACAGTTTGTCGAGTTGGGGCCGGCGGTCCGGGACAGTGGCGGCGAGCACCGAGAAGTTCTGCTCCCGGTGCGGGTACGCGGTCGCGTCGCGGGCGACGTCGTTGACCGCCCCGCCGACGGACCGGAGCTGCATGATCATCACGTCGCCGGAATGGATCATGTGCTCCATGAGGTCGGCCGCCTGCGGTGTGACGTGGTGCAACAGGCCGCTGCGGGTGTCGCGCAGTCCCTGCCCCCGATGCTGGTTGCCCGGCGGCACGACGATCGCCGGGTACGGCACGAGCTGCGCCTGCTGGTCGAGGATCGGCCCGATCTCCAGGAACGGGCTGAGGGCGGACTGCGCCGCCTCGACGTCGTCACCGGCGTAGACGAGCGTGACCTGGGCAGCCGGTGGGCTGCCACGGCGAGCGGGAAAGAGGGAGAGGAAGCTCGTCAGCTCCCGTGGCGCGTCCTCGACGAGCTGGCCCCACCGGCGCAGCAACTGGGCGGTGTCGGTCGCGTCCGCGACGAGTTGGGCGTAGACGACCTTGTCGACCTCGTACGCCTCCAACTCCAGCGCGGTGACCACACCGAAGTTTCCACCGGCGCCGCGGACGGCCCAGAACAGGTCGGGGTGATGCTCGTCGTCGACGCGGAGCAGACGGCCATCCGCGGTGACGATCTCGGCGGCGACGACGTGGTCGATGGTCAGGCCGTGCTTGCGCGCCAGGTACCCGACGCCGGCGGTGGTGGCGAGACCACCGACGCCCACGTCTCCGTAGTCGCCCGAGCTCATGGCCAGACCGTACGGCGCGAGCGCCTGGGCCACCTCGCCCCAGCGTGCACCCGGCTCCAGTCGCACCCGACGGGTCGCCCGGTCGAGCACCTCGACCCTGTTCATCCTCGACATGTCGATGACGACTCCCCCGTCGTTCGTCGACCGGCCGCTGATGCCGTGCCCGCCGCTGCGCACCGACAGCGGAACTTCCTGCGTTCGGGCGTACGACACGGCGTCGACCACCTCGGCGGCGTTGCGCGGACGGATCACCAGGGCCGGCGAGCCGTGCCAGCTGTAGGTGTGGCGTACCCGCTCGTACTCCTGGTCACCGGGCTCGACGGACCTGGCGGCCAGCGACGGCGGCAGCGCGTCGTAGTCGAGGCCGGGGTGCCGCTCGGCCAGCGCGACGGTCGTGCGGACCGGCCCGGTGCCGACCTCACCCCCGGTGCGCTCCTTGGCGACCGCCTCCCGCAGCGCGGGGGCGATCTCCTGCCCGAGGGTCTGGATGAGACGTGGGTCGTCGCGCCCGATCAGGAAGGTGCTGAACCCCTCCTCCACGACCAGCGGAAGGAGTTGGTCGACCCACTGCTCGACGGGCCCCTGGAGGAAGCCGCGGCTGCGCGACGAGACGTCGACAGTGAACAGGTTGAGCAGCCGCCGGATCTCCCGGGGGTCGCGGCCCGCGGCGATGGCCGCCTCGTCGATGAGCCGGTTGGCGGTCACCCGGTCCGGAGATCGCAGGTATTCCAGCGTCGGCAGCCAGCCGTTGGCCTTCTGACCGGTCAGGGCCAGCATCTTCGGCTGGTACGCGCCGAGCCAGATGTCGATGTCGTGTGCCGGCTTCGGGCCGCGCTGCATGCCGGGTACGGGGTAGTACTCTCCGTCCAGCCGCAGCGGCCCGGTGGCGGTGTCGTCCCAGACGCCGCGCAGGACGTCGATAGCCTCCCGCAGGGCCGCGACTCCCTGCCCCGCTGTCAGCCGACGAGCGCCCATGCCCTCGATCCCGTCCCAGAACGCGCCGGCGCCGAGGCCCAGTTCGAAACGGCCGTGCGACAGCCGGTCCAGGCTCGCCGCGGCCCGGGCCAGCACTGCCGGCGGGCGCAGCGGCAGGCTGAGGACGTTCCCGGAGATCCGGAGCCGCTCCGTGCGGGCGGCGACCCAACTCAGCAGGGTCCAGGTGTCGAGGAACTCCGCGTTGTACGGGTGGTCCTGGAAGGTGACCAGGTCCAGCCCCGCCGCCTCGGTCAGCTCGGCCAGCGCCACCACCTGATCCGGGTCGTGCACGCTGGGTGTCAGGAACGACCCAAACCGGAGTTCGTGCCCGTAGTCCGACATTGCTTCACCATCCACGCGATCGTTTGATCAATCTATCATGTTCTGCACCTATCGTTTGTCAGACAACCTATCTTAGCTGCCAATCATTCCGGGGCTGCCGCGATGTCGGATCATGATCAACGCACCGGCCACTAGCATCGGGACATGTCCGTGACCGACCCGTGCGAGCTGCCGGCCGACCGCGAGCGCGGCTCGAACTTCGGTTGGTCGCTGGGCATGGTGCTGCGCCGCTGGCACGAGCGCGTCGAGGAGTTACTGAAGGACCTGCCGCACGGCAGCCGGGGCTACCACATCCTGGCCGTCGTCGTGCACGAAGATGTGCCCACGCAGGGAGCCCTGGCCGCTCGCCTGGCCATCGACCGCAGCGTGCTGACCTACGTCATCGACGACCTGGCGAACGCCGGTCTCATCGAGCGCAGGCCTGACCCCCAGGACCGGCGGGCCCGACGGGTCGTGGGCACCGAACGCGGACGCCAGACGCTCGCCGAGGCCGAGCGGCGGGTCGCCCACGCCGAGGACCACGTGCTGGGCGGGTTACCCGAGGAGCAGCGCGAGGTCTTTCGCGACCTCGCCGCCCGGGCCGCCGAAGCGATCCACGCCGCCGCACCCGCCACGGACCCCTGCGTGGCGGTGCAGAGCGTCCTTCCGCCAGCCGACCAGTCCGGCTGACCGTCCTTACCGCTCGGCGGCGTAGCCACCAGGAACGACCCACAGCGGTGCCGACCGCCGCCGCACGACAGTGTCAGCGCTTGCGGCCCACCCCGCCGAAGGCGTCGATGTCGGCCGGCGTGTCGACCGCGTCGTCCGGCCGCCACTGCGGGCACGGCACGACGCCGGGCTCGACCAGCTCCAGGCCGTCGAAGAAGCCGGCGATCTCGTCGGGAGAGCGCAGGGTGTACGGAGTCGCGCCGCTGCCGTTGTAGTCGTCCTGCGCCTGCTGCATCTCGGCGCTGATCAGGCTCGTGCCGTCGTTCAGCGAGAGGTAACTGCCGCTCGGCAGCGCCGCCACCAACTGCCGGGTGATCGAGCGGGCGGCCTCGTAGTCGGGCACGTGGCCCATGACGCCGCTGAGGATGAGACCGATCGGCTGCGCGAAGTCGAGCGTCTTGCCGGCCTCGGCGATGACCGCGGCCGGGTCGTGCAGGTCACCGTCGATGTAGGCGGTCCTGCCCTCGGCCGTGCCCACCAGCAACGCGCGAGCGTGCACCAGCACCAGCGGGTCGCTGTCGACGTAGACGATCCGCGCGTCCGGGGCGATCCGTTGGGCCACCTCGTGCGTGTTGTTGGCGGTCGGCAGCCCGGTGCCGACGTCGAGGAACTGGCGGATGCCCGCGTCGGCGGTGAGGAACATGATCGAGCGGACCAGGAACTGCCGAGAGGCCCGGGCCACGTCGACGACGCCGGGGAAGACCTGGCGATACTGGTCCCCGGCCTCGCGGTCGACGGCGAAGTTGTCCTTGCCACCGAGCCAGTAGTTCCAGATCCGCGCCGAATGCGGCACCGACGTGTCGATCTTCTGCTGCACGTCGGCCTCACCGGCCTCGTGCCGGCCGGTCGTCGGCGATTCCATGCTCACGACGAATCCCCCATGTCGAACGCGTACGCGACGTCGTCGCGGGCGGCCCGGTCGAGGAAGTGGCCACCCGTGATCGTGCCACGGTATAGAAGGCCGAGGATTCGCACCACACCCGGTCACTCCACAGGAGACGCACGGTGCTTGACGCGCCCTGTTCGGCGCACCCACTGTCCGGCCGGTCCCTCCCGCGAGGGAGCGACGTCCCCTGTCAGCGGGGTCCGCCCACCCGGGGACGCCGGCAGGATCGGCGCATGACGACATCGACACGGATCGTCGGGCGGAGCGTCCATGGCCTGACGTACGCAGTGCTCGGCTGGGCCGTGGCATACGGGGGCGTGCGTCTGGCCTGGACGGTCGGCGAGGCTCCGGAGTTCGGGAGGCTCGGGCTGGATCTGCTCGGCTTCACCGGCTGGTGGTCGGTGGCGTTGTGTGTGGTCGCGGGCGGGGTGGCGGTTGCCCTGGACAGGGTGGCGACCTGGCGGCCGACGCTTGCGGGACTCGCCTGGACGGTCGCCGCAGCGCTGGTCGCGGCAGCCGCGATCCTGCTGCCGGAGCTGGTGGGCTTCCTGCTGTTCACCGTCGGCCCGTTCTTCGACCCGCTGGCGTTCGTCAGTCGGCTGACCTGCGTAACCGGAGCGGTCCTGCTCGCTCTGGCCACCGCGCGCTATCAGCGGCGCACCCGGGGCGACTGCCCAGCCTGCTGCCGGACGGTCCGACCGGGTACGCGGCGCTCGGCACCCACGCGGTGGGCGCGCTGGGCGGCGTGGGCCACTGTGGGCGGTCTCGTGACCCGCTTCGCGGCCCAGTTCGCGGTGGGGTTCGACCGCGTCGACCAGAGCGCCTCCCTGCTCGGGTTGGAGATCGGCCTGGTGCTGGCAGGAGTGCTGTTGCCACTGGCGCTGGTGTACCACTGGGGTGAGGTCTGGCCGGGGTGGGTGCCGCTGCTCGCCGGGCGCACCATTCCTCGTCTGCTGCTGCTGGTGCCCGGCTTCGGGCTCGGCGCGGGCATCGTGGCCTACTTCGGCATGGGGATGGTGCAGGTGACGTCGGGCTCGCACAGCGAGTTCTCCGACGCGTTCCTGTGGGTGGCGATGTCGGCGTACCTCGTCATGGGGGTGGGCCTGGTGATCGCGTCCACCGACTACCACCTGCGCACTCGCAGGCAGTGCGGCGCCTGCGGCCGGTGACGGCACCACTGCGCCCAGGCCGATTGCATTGACAGGATTCGTTATACGAATTAGCTTTCTGAGTCACCACCTGGGAGCGCTCCCAATTTTTCCGCCGCTCACACCGTCGCTGAATCTCACCGCAGACGAGCCCTCCCGAGGCGTGGAAGCCACCACCACTTCAGGAGGAGTTTCATGAGAAGAAGCAGAGTGACAAACGCCGCCCTGGTGTCGGCCGGCGCCGTCCTGCTGGCGTCGGCGGCGGTCGCCGTGGCGATGCCGGCGGGGGCCGCAGCCGCCGGCTGTTCGGTGAACTACAGCGTGTCGTCGCAGTGGCAGGGCGGCTTCGGCGCCAACGTCACCATCACCAACCTCGGTGACGCGGTGACGAGTTGGACGTTGACCTGGAACTACAACGCCGGTCAGACCGTCACGCAGGCCTGGAACACGACGTTGACGCAGAGCGGCACCGCCGTCACCGCCAAGAACGTCAGCTACAACGGGGCCATCCCGACCAACGGGACCGTCTCGTTCGGTTTCAACGGCTCGTGGACCGGCAGCAACCCCGATCCGACCATCTTCGCGTTGAACGGCGTGGGCTGCACCGGTGGCACCGAGCCAACCCCGCCACCGACGGACCCGCCGCCCACCACCACCCCGCCGCCGAACGGGCCGGCGGACATCACTGTGAACAGCGCTACCAAATACCAGACGGTCGACGGGTTCGGGGCCGCACAGTCCATCTGGGGTAGCGCCTGGTCGACGACGGACACCCAGACGCTGGTCGGGATGGGTGCCAACCAGCTGGGGCTCTCCATCGTGCGGACCGGCCTGTCGCCGGAATCCAACGAGTGGGCGACGCACGTGAACTCGTTGAAGACCGCGAAGTCGTACGGGTCCAACGTGAAGATCCTCGCCTCGCCCTGGACCGCGCCGGCAGCGTGGAAGACCAACAACAGCCGGGTCAACGGCGGCAAACTGAGGACCGACTACTACGACGACTACGCCAACCATCTGAACAGCTACGTGCAGTACATGCGTGGCCAGGGCGTACCCGTCGATGTCACGTCGGTGCAGAACGAGCCGGACTGGCACCCGGACTACGACTCGATGGACTGGAGCGGCACCGAGCTGCGCACCTTCGTCCGCGACCAGGGCACCAAGGTGCAGAACACCAAGCTGATGGTGGCCGAGGCGGTCAACATGAACTACGGCTACACCGATCCGACCCTCAACGACGCGACCGCCCGCAACAACATCGGCTACGTCGGCGGGCACCTGTACGGCACCGAGGAGTCGGGCCGACTGCGGCCGTACTCCCTGGCGGAGCAGCACAACAAGCCGGTGTGGATGACCGAGTGGAACCTGCACGCCGCCGACGGTGGCGGCTCCAACATCTGGGGCAACCCCGCCAACGCGGCGGTCTGGAACGAGACCCTCGACGACATCATGCGCACCGTGCACAAGTCGATGGAGGCCAACTGGAACGCCTACATCTGGTGGTACGGCAAGCGCTACTACTCCTTCATCGGTGACGGCGAGTCGGCGTTCGGCACCGTCGCGGGCGCTCCGCTCAAGCGCGGGTACGCCTTCTCGCAGTACGCGAAGTACGTCCGCCCCGGCTACCAGCGGGTTGCCCTGACGAAGAGCTCGAAGGCCTCGCCGCTGGAGGTGACCGCCTACCAGGGGGACGGGAAGATCACCCTGGTGATCCTCAACCGCTCGAACAGCGCGGTCAACAACGCCGTGATCCAGGCCCCGCAGAACGTCAGCCGGGCCGAGCACTATCTCACCTCACAGAACGCCAACGCGGCCAGCCAGCCGACCAGCGTGAACGGCGGCCAGGCCACCATCAACGTCGGCGCCCGCAGCATCTCCACGCTCGTCTTCACCCTCTGAACACCTCGTTCGCCCCGAGCACCATCGACGTCGCGGGGGTCCCGGTCACACGCCTGGGGCTCCCGCCCGTCGGCGGGCGGCCGCTCCAGGTCGTCGGCTGTTCAGGTAGCGGTCGGCGGCGCCGTGCTCTGTCGCACCACGAGCTTGGGAACGACCAGCGGCAGACGCTGCGGCACCGTGTCGTCGATGGCCTGGGTGACGGCCGTGATGGCCCGCCGACCGACCGCGTCGAAATCCTGCTGAATCGTCGTCAACGGCGGGATCAGGAAGGGCGCCTCGGGCACGTCGTCGAATCCGACGACGGAGACGTCGTGTGGCACCCGCCGGCCACGCTCGTGCAACGCGCGCAGCACACCGATGGCCATCTGGTCGTTGGCGGCGAACACCGCAGTGGTTGCGCGCATCGCACCGATCCGCAGCCCGGCGGCGTAGCCGCTGTGCGCCCTCCAGTCCCCCTCGACCGGCTCCGGCGGGCGTAGGCCCGCGGCACTCATCGCCCGACGCCACCCTTCGAGGCGAGCGCGGGCCTCCGCCCAGTTGAGCGGGCCGCTCACATGCACGATCTCTCGATGCCCGAGGTCGAGGAGGTGCTCGGTGGCCATCCGGGCGCCGAGCACCTGGTCGACACCGACTGTCACGCTGGCCCTGGACAGGTCGCCCTCCACGACGACGAAGGGGACACCCGAGCGCGTCATCCGCACCACCTCGAGGGCCTCGTCGTTGCCGGCGATCATCACGACGCCCTCCACGCCGACGCGCATGAGGTGTTCGGTGGCGTCGCTGAGCGCCCGTACCGTCACCTCGGAGAGGCTCACCGAGGTGGCGAAGTAGCCGGCCGCGCGGGCGGCGTCCTCGACGCTGCGATGGATGCTCGTCGGACCGAACAGCGTCCTGGCCGTGCCGATGATGCCGATCATCCCGGACCGTCCGCGCACCAGCGCACGGGCGGCCGTGTTGGGGCGGTAGTCGAGTCGTCGGATGGCCTCGAGGACCCGCTCCCGCGTCTCGCGCCTGATGCTGGGTGCCCCGTTGATGACCCGGGACACCGTCTGGTGTGACACGCCCGCCAGGCGAGCGACGTCGGCCATGACCGGGGGCCGGTCGGCCGCTGTCACAGCGGCCTTTGCGTGAACTCGCACTGGCGGGCCGTCCGTTCTTCCATGGAATCAGTTCCTCGTGGGCCTCGTCCGATCGTGGCCGTCAGTGTGAATGACGGGGCACCGCGCTGCCGCTGCCCCCGACGAGGAAGTCGAGGTCCGCGCCGCTGTCTGCCTGTAGGACGTGCTCGCTGTAGAGCCGTACCCAACCCCGGTCGGCCACCGGCTGCGGAGGCTGCCAGGCGGTGCGGCGTCGGGCGAGTTCGGCGTCGTCGACCAGGAGGTCCAGCCGGCGCGTCGTAACGTCGACGGAGACCAGGTCGCCGGTGCGTACCAACGCGAGCGGGCCACCCACTGACGCTTCCGGTGCCACGTGCAGGATGCAGGTGCCGTAGCCGGTGCCGCTCATCCGAGCGTCGGAGATCCGCACCATGTCCGTGATGCCGTCGGCGAGCAACCGTCGTGGCATGGGCACGTTGCCCACCTCCGGGAAGCCGGGGTAGCCCCGCGGCCCGGCGTTGCGCACGACGATCACCGTGTCGGGGGTGACCTCGAGGTCCGGGTCGTCGGCGGCGACGACGTACTCCTCGATCCGGTCGAAGACGAGCGCCGGGCCGGTGTGCGTGAGGAGGTGGGCGGAGGCGGCGGAGACCTTCAACACCGCCCCGGACGGCGCGAGCGAGCCGCGCAGCACCACCGTGCCCGAGCCAACGGGCTGGAACGGCTCCTCCAGGGTGGCGATGACGTCCCGGTTCCAGCACTGGGCGCCGTCGACGTTCTCCGCCACGCTCCTGCCGCTGACAGTGATGTGGTCCATGTGCAGCAGCGGGGCGAGCTCCTTCATCACCACCGGAAGGCCGCCCGCGTAGGCGAAGTCCTCCATCAGGTACGTCCCGGACGGCATGAGGTTGACGAGCATGGGCACGTCGGCGGTGAGGGTGTCGAAGTCCTCCAGCGACAGGGGGACGCCGAGGCGTCCGGCGATCGCGAGCAGGTGTACGACGGCATTGGTGGAGCCGCCGATGGCGGCGTTCACCCGGACGGCGTTCTCGAACGCCTGCCTGGTGAGCACCGAGGACAACCGCTGGTCCTGTTCGACCATGGCGACGATCCGGCGTCCGGCGGCGTGCGCGAGCGCGTACCGCCGGGAGTCGACAGCCGGCACGGCGGCCGCCCCCGGCAGCTGCACGCCCAGCGCCTCGGTCACACAGGCCATCGTGGACGCGGTACCCATTGTCATGCAGTGGCCTCGGCTGCGGGACATGCCGACCTCAGCCTCGGAGCAGTCGGCCGCGGTCATCCGGCCGGCCCGCATCTCCTCGGTGAAGCGCCAGACGACAGTGCCGGAGCCGATGTCCTGGCCGCGGAACTTGCCGTTGAGCATCGGGCCGCCGGTCAGCATCAGGGTCGGCAGGTCGACGCTCGCCGCTCCCATCAGCAGGCCGGGGGTGGTCTTGTCGCAGCCGGAGAGCAGGACCACCCCGTCGAGCGGGTTGGCGCGGACCGACTCCTCCAGCTCCATCGCCAGCAGGTTGCGGTAGAGCATGGTCGTGGGTCGCATCAGCGGCTCGCCCAGGCTCATCGCCGGGAACTCCAGCGGCAGGCCCCCGCTCTCCCACACGCCCCGCTTCACCGACTCGGCCAGGTCGCGCAGGTGGGCGTTGCAGGGCGTCAGCTCCGACCAGGTGGTGGCGATGCCGATCACCGGGCGACCGTCGAAGACGTCGTCCGCGAACCCCTGGTTGCGCATCCAGGACCGATGGATGAACCCGTTGCGGCCTTCCGCACCGAACCACTCCCCGCTGCGCAGCGGTCGATTCGTCGTCGACATCAGCACACCTCTCTGTCATCCGTCCGGCCGCGTCCTGCGCGGCGATCAATGCGCCTGTGGTGGATTGGCTGGTGACGTCGGTGCGGCCTACCGGAGACCTCCGACGGAGAGGCCGCCGCGCCAATGTCGTTGCAGACTGAAGAACGCGATGATCAGCGGGATCACTGACACCAGGGAACCCAGGATGATGAGGCTCCACAGCGAGGTGGTTCCCGCGTTGTTCGCGGACGCGATTCCCTGCCAGAGGCCGAGGCCGACGGTGACCGGGAAGAGCCGGTTGTCGGAGAGCATGGCCAGCGGCAGGAAGTAGTTGTTCCAGGACGCCACGGCCGACAGGAGCAGCACGGTGACCACCGCGGGACGCATCAGCGGAAGAGCGATCTGAAGGAACGTCCGTACCTCTCCCGCGCCGTCGACCCGTGCCGCGTCCAGGAGTTCGTCGGGCACCGCGTCGCGCGCGTACACGTGCATCAGGTAGACGCCGAACGGGTTGAGCAGCGACGGGAGGATCACCGCCCAGACCGTGTTCGTCAGGCCGAGCCGGGAGAACATGATGAAGGTCGGGATGACCAGAGCGGTGGCGGGCACCATCAGCGCGCCGAGCACGATGGCGAAGCTGAAGCGCCGGGCGGCGAACCGGTACTTGGCGAACCCGTAGCCGGCCATGACCGCCAGGACGGTGGCGCCGATTCCGCCGGCGATGGCGTAGAGCGTGGAGTTGAGCATCCACCGCAGGTAGATGCCACCGTCGTAGGTGAAGAGCTGCCGCAGGTTCCCGAGGTAGTCGATCTGGTCGGTGAACCAGAGGGTGTTGCCGCCGCCGAACAGGCCGGGCGCGCCCTTGGAGCTGTTGACGATGACCCACCAGAACGGTACGAGGAAGTAGATCACCAGGAAGCCGAGGAGGATCTGAAGGGGAAGATAGCGCTGCGGTCGGCGGGCGCCGGCGCGAACGCTGGTGTGGTCGGTCATCAGAGGAAGCTCCTCCGCTTGCGGGTGAAGAACAGGAAGGCGTACACGCAGATGAACACGAGCCCGCCGAGGGCGAAGGAGATCGCCGACCCGTAGTTGAAGTTGGCGAGCGAGAACGCCTGTTGGTACGCGTACATGTTCGGGGTGAAGTCCGCGCCGATCGTGCCCGCGGCGAGGTAGCGCAGGATCTGCGGTTCGTTGAAGAACTGCAGGGTGCCGATGAGCGAGAAGACCAGGATGAGGATCAGGGCGGGCGCGATCAGCGGAATCTTGATCCGCGTCGCGATCTGCCACCGCCCGGCGCCGTCCATCCGGGCCGCCTCGTAGAGCGTCGGGTCGACGCCCTGCAACGCCGCGTACAAAATGATCATGTAGTAGCCGGCCCACTGCCAGGTGACGACGTTGAGCAGCCCGTAGAAGATCAGGTCGCTGCTCAGGAAGTCGGGTGCGGTGGCGCCGAACAGCCCGAAGATGTCGGTGAGCGGGCCGAAGCCCCGGCTGTAGAGGAACCCCCACATCACGGCCCCGATCACGGTGGGGATCGCGTACGGCAGAAAGATCATGAGGCGGGAGAAGCGAGCGAACAGGGTGGTCACCGAGTCCAGGATGAGGGCCAGCGCGAGCGCGATGACGATCTGCAGCGGGATCGAGACCAGCGAGAAGCGGATGACGAACCACGCCCCGGACAGGAAGCTCGGGTCGGTGAACGCCTTCACGTAGTTGTCGAAGAGAACGAAGCTGGTGCCGCCGATCAGCTTCTTCTGAAAGAGACTGAGGTACAGCGCGTACCCCAGCGGTGCGATGAGGAACGCCAGGAACACGATCCCGAACGGCCCGACGAAGAGCCACCCCATCAGGTGTTCGCGGAGGTGCACCTTGCCACGGATCTTGCGCGCCTCAGGCTGAGGACGCGGTGCTCGCTTCTCGGTCAGGGATGTCATCTTGGTCTCCGGGACGTGGACGCTGAGGGGGGCGGGTGGGCCGGCCGGCCAGTGCCGGCGCGGCCCACCCGTCCGGTCACTGAACGGTGAAGCCTTGTTCCTTGGCGTACTTCGCCACGTCCTCCTGGAGCCGGTCGGCAGCCTGCGAACCGGTGACGGAGCCCTTGATGATCTCGCTGACCTGTTTGGTCATGGCATCGAGGTAGTACTGACCGAAGGGGGCGTACGCGACACCCCTGTAGGCCTCGGCGGCGGGAAGGTAGACCTCCTTGTTCGCCTGCTGGCCGTTGAAGAACGCCACCTTCAGGTCGGCGAACGCGGGGTCCTTGAGCGCCGTGAGGTTCAGCGGGAAGATGATCTGGTTGGTCCAGCCGTCGGTGAGCGACTCCTTGTCGGCGTAGAGCCCGTAGGCGACCTTCGCGGCCAGCTCCGGCTTCTTCGCCTGCTTGGTCACCGAGAAGGCCGACCCACCCCAGTTGACCTGCACCGGGTTGGCCGGGTCCCACTGCGGCAGCGGCGCCACAGCGAACTTGCCCGTGTCCTGCCCCTTACCGACGCCGGCGCCGGTGAGGTAGCCGGGCGCCCAGGCCGCCGAGATGTACGTCGCGTAGTTGCCGTTGATCACGCCGGAGATGTACTCCGGGGTGAACTGGTCCTGCGTACCGACCAGGCCCTTCTTGGCGAGGCCGCCCCAGTAGTCCAACACGTCCTTGGACGCCTGGTCGTTGAGCTTCACCCCGATCGCCTTCGGCTGCGCCGGGTCGTAGGTGAAGGGCGCGGCGCCCTTCTGGATCTGCAGCGCCATGGTGAGCGCCGAGACGTTCGCGCCGAGGTCACCGAAGAGCGGGCCACCGGCGTCCTTGACCTTCTGGGCGGCCTGCTCGTACTCGGCCCAGGTCTTCGGCGGCGTGATCTTGTATTTGTCGAAGATGTCCTTCCGGTAGATCATCGCCACCGGGCCGCCGTCGACCGGGACGCCGTAGACCTTGTCGCCGACCGACACGTCCTTCCAGGCGCCCTCGCCGTAGTTGGCCTTGACCGCGTCGAAGCCGTACTGCTTGATGTCGACGAGCGCGCCCTGGATCTGGAACGTCGGGATCCGGTCCGCCTCGACCATGATCACGTCAGGTGCGCCGGTGCCCGCCGAGATGGCGGTCTGGAACTTGTCGTACTCGTCGCTGCCCTGGCCGACGTTGGTCCAGCAGACCTGCACGTCGTCGTGCTGCTTGTTGAAGTTGTCGACGACGAGTTGGGTGTTGGGGTACCAGCCCCACATCGTCACGACCGGCACGTTCTGCTTGGTGATGGTGTTCGTGCAATTGCTCGCGTCGCTGCCGCCCTCGTCGGAGGAGCAGGCGACGAGGCCGGTCCCCGCCGCGAGCATGGCTACCGTGGCGAGTATTCGTCTTCTCTTCATTGAGATGGTTCCCTTCGGCGATGGCGGTGCACTGCATCCATGCGCTGGCGGGCGCCACCGGGGGCAGGAAGCCCTGCTCCCGGTGGCGTCGCCGGCGAAGGCTCCTAGCGCTTGAACAGACGGGGCGCCAGGTCGATGAGGTTCTTCTGCCACACGTCCCAGCCGTGCGGCCCGGGGGTGACCCCGTCGAACTCGTAGCGGATACCGAGGTTGTCCAACGTGGTCAGCGATGCCATGAAGCTCGGGTACACGAAGTCGGTCTGGTCACCGACGTACAGGCGCAGCATCTTGGTGCCGTTGTTGATCGCCGCCACGTCGACGCCGGTGCCGCTGCCGAAACCGGCCGAGAACGCGGCGACGTAGGCGAACTCGCCCGGGTAGGCCCGCAGCACCCCGAACGCCTGCCCGCCGCCCATCGACAGGCCGGCGAGGGCCTGCTGCGACGGATCGCTGGAGATGTGGTAGCGGGCACGGGCCGTCGGAACGATGTTCTGCCGCAACTCGCTGTTGAAGTTCGACGAGTTGCCGTTGCCCATCACGACGACCATCGGCGTGAGGTCGCCGTCGAGGAACTGGTGGTCGAGGATCTGCTTGGCGCGGCCCATCTCGACCCAGTCCGTGTAGTTCTGGCCGCCGCCGTGCTGGAGGTAGAGGACGGGGTACGGCTGCGTCCGGTTCGGGTCGTACCCCGGTGGGGTCCACACCAGCGCGGTGCGGTCCTGGCCGGCCACCGTGCTGGGATAGGTCATGCTCTCGACCTTGCCGCCGCGACCGGCGGGCACGTCCGACAGCAGTCGGGCACCCGGCCCCGGGATGAAGAAGGTGCTCCACATCGGCTCGGTGGTGACAGTCGTCGGGTTGGAGGCGTCCTTGACCGCGACCCGGTCCACGATCAGCCGGTAGTAGTAGAACCAGGGCTTCAGCGGACCCACTGTTGCCCGCCACCGGTCACCGTCGCGCGTCAGTGGCAGTCGCAGCCAACTGCCGCCCGGCGCGACGTTCGCCCAGACCGTGACGTGCTGGGCGTCAGTGAAGTCCGTGGTCGTCTCGAAGGTGACGAACCCGTCCTCACTGATGAAGGGTGTCGGGGTGGTGCCGGCCGGCGGCGGGGCGAACTCCCGCTTGAGCGGCTGGTGACCGGGGCTCGGCCCGTGGTCCGCCACGTGCCGGAACAACCGCGGCACGAAATCGACGAGGTTCTCCTGCCAGGTGGTCCAGGTCGCGCCGCCGTCCGGGTTGACCCCGTCGAACTCGAACCGGACGTCAGCTCGGGTCAACGCCTTCGTCAGCCGGTAGGTGGGGTTGTACGCGGGATCGGTGACGTTGCCGGTGTAGAGGCGGAGCAGCTTGACGCCGCGGTTGATCGCCTTGGCGTCCTTCCGGTCGATCTGCGGGGCCGACGTGCCCGAGAACGAACCGACGTGCCCGAACTGACCCGGCTTGGTGAGCGCTGCCCGCAACGCCTGCGTGCCGCCGTCGGACACACCCGCGATCGCCTGGTGCGCCGGATCGCGAAGGACCCGGTAGGTGTCGGTGACCGCCTTCCGGAGGTCCTTCAACTCCCTGTCGTCCGAGGCGTCGGCGTCGTTGATCACCACCACCATCGGGCTCATGGCACGCGCGGCCGAGAGGTTGTCGAGGATCTGCTTGGATCGGCCGAGGTCGAGCCAGTCGGTGGCGGCCACATCGTCACCCGACTGCAGGAAGAGCGCCGGGTATCCCTTGGAGCCCTTGGCCGCGTAACCCGGTGGCGTCCAGACCAGGGCGGAGCGCTGTGCGTTCCTGGTCCGATAGGTCAGCGTCTCGATCTTCCCGCCGGTGCCGGCTGGCGCGTCGACCAGCCACCGGGCCGAGTCACCCGCGATGAAGAAGGTGCTCAGGAGCGGGTTGGACGCGACACCGGTGCTGTTCGTCGGGTCCTTGATGGTCAAGGTGTCGTCGGCGGTGAGCTGGTAGTTGTACAGCCCGGGCTCCAGCGCGCCGAGAACACCCGACCACACGTCACCCCGGCGGGTCAGACCGAACTCCGCCCAGCTGGCCGACGGGCCGAAGTTTCCCTCGACGACGACCTGCGAGACGGTGCCCAGGTTCTCCTGGACGTACGCCGCGGGAACGGCGAACGTGGCGTAGCGGTCCGCGGAGACGTCCAGCCACGGCGTGTCCGCCGCTGCCGGTTGCGGCGCGAGGAGCACCGCCGCGGTGGCGATGACCCCGGCGGTGAACGCCGCCGAGAGCCGCCGACGTACGCCCAGACGGCGTAAACGCCCGTGATACTGTTCGGTAGCCACACTCCACTCCTTTCACGTGCCGGCAGCGGATGCGACCCGACTGGCCGGCTCAACTCAACGGTGGATCTGCCGTGTGGTGCGTGCACCTCCTTCAGGCCGCTGCCGCGCTCTTCGGCGGTGCTGTCGAGTCGCGCACGACGAGGCTGGTCGGAAGCACGATCTGGCTCGGCTCGTCCCACTCCCCGGTCACCAGTGACTTCAGCATCCGCGCGGCTTCGTACCCGAGCTGATACATCGACTGGTCCACAGTGGTCAGACCCGGCTGGGTC
The DNA here is from genome assembly GCF_040643355.1 of Micromonospora sp. NPDC047187. Classification (NCBI taxonomy): domain Bacteria; kingdom Bacillati; phylum Actinomycetota; class Actinomycetes; order Micromonosporales; family Micromonosporaceae; genus Micromonospora; species Micromonospora sp. NPDC047187. Next base: position 859,551 of record NZ_JBEYUF010000001.1, on the reverse strand, counting down.
AACGCCGACTCGGGGATGTTGTCGAACCCCACGACGGACAGGTCCCCCGGCACCGAGAACCCCAGCTCCCTGGCGACCTCCAGGACCTTGAGGGCCATCCCGTCGCTCGCCGCGAAGATCGCCGATGGCGGGTCCGGTCGTTGCAGCAGGACGCGCGCCAGCGGAGTCGCCGACTCCGGGTTGAAATCTCCTCGGCCGATCAGTGTCGGGTCGACCGGAACCCCGGCGGTGGTCAGCGCGGCCCGGTAGCCCTCCTCCCGGGACCAGGCCGAGGCCAGGCTGTCCCGGCCGGCGATGAACCCGATGCGTCGATGGCCCAGGCCGAGCAGGTGCTGGACCGCCGTGGTGGCGCCAGCGAAGTTGTCGGAAATCACCGAGGGTGCCGTCGAGCCCCGCACCGGGTCGATGGCCACGACCGGCGTCCGGGTCCGGAAATCACCCCAGGGCGTGACGACGATGCACCCGTCGGTGAGGGTGCCCGACAGTCGGGTCAGGTGGCGCTGCTCCCAACCCTCCGAATACGACCCGTAGAGGTCGCTGTTGGCATAGATGATCAGATCGAAGCCCGATCGGCTCAGCGCCTTCATCACGCCCTTGAGCACTTCCGCCGTGTACGACTGGAAGCTGTGCGCCACGAGACCCAGAACGTTGGTGCGGCTGCGCCGAAGGCTGGTGGCCACCAGACTCGACTCGTAGCCGAGCTGCTCGATGGCGGAGCGCACCTGAGCGACAGTGCGAGCGCTGACGCCGTAATGCCCGTTGACGACGCGCGAGACGGTGGCGGTGGAAACGCCAGCAGCTCGGGCGACATCACTCATTGTTACCGGCGCATTGACTTCAATCATGCCGCTCTCTCTGGACTGCAATCGTTATCGGTTACGTTTCCAGGATGTTGCCAACGTAACTGAGAACGATTACGAACACAAGACCTCTTCGTCCTTGACCGACCGTCGAGAACAAGGTCCTAACCGGACGCCCGCAAGGGCGCGATGACCTTCGGACGCCGTTGCGGATAACGCAATCGGCATCCTCTGCCGGGGGTCGGATTGGGCCCGATTTCCGCGTTGGTGCCACCCGTTGACAACAGGACGGCACGCTCCGTCAAGAACCATTCCCCGTCCCCGGGTGAACGATCACAGTTGCCGAACTTCGACGGCCCCGGTAAAGACCTTCGACGTCGGCCGGTCCGGGTCCGCACTGATGACAAAGGTGCCGGCATGAGTGTGGTCGGCAGCCGAGAAGCCGACGTACACCTCGATCTGCCCGGCCTCCACCGCGTAGGCCATGCTCCGGTCGTAGAAACCGAGCTGGCCGGTGGGGAGCGCGAACCGCACCGCCACCCGCTGGCCGGCGGCGGCCTCGACGCGGGCGAAGGCCTTCAGCTCCAGCACCGGCCGGGTGACAGTGGCCTGTGGGTCGCGGACGTAGAGCTGCACCACCTGCTCCCCCGCCCGGTGTCCGGTGTTGGTGAGCGTGACCTCGACACCGACGGTGTCCCCGGCGCGAACCTCGGCGCTCTCCACCGTGGCGTCCTCGATCACGAACGAGGTGTACCCGAGGCCGTGGCCGAAGACGTACCGCGGGGCGACCGGCGAATCCACGTAGTCGCCGTGCCAGTGTGACCGCCCGCCGGACACCTTGTGGCCGTAGAAGACGGGGATCTGGCCCACGCCGCGGGGGTACGAGATCGGCAGCTTCCCGCTCGGGTCGACCTCACCGAGGAGCACCTCGGCGATCGCCTGCGCCCCGGTCTCCCCCGGCAACCAGGCCATCAGCACCGCGGCGCACTCCTCGTGCAGGAAGTCGCTGCCCACCGGTCGGCCGGCGACGAGCACCGCCACGACGGGCGTGCCGGTGGCGACGACGGCACGGACAAGCGCTTCCTGCACGCCCGGCAGATCCAGACTGGACCGGTCCCGCGACTCGCCAGTGGTGGCCCCGGGCGTCACGCCCGAGCGATCACCCAGGACCAGCACCGCGACGTCGGCCGCCGAGGCGACGGCGACCGCCTCGGCGAACCCCTCGTTCGACGGGTCGAGCACGTCGCAGCCCCGGGCGAAGCGCAGCCGGTCGCCCAGCCGCGCCGCGAGTTCGTCCCGCACCGTGGGCACACCCTCGGTACTCTCGTCGATCTCCAGATCGTCGGGGATCGTCATCATCTCGCCGAGCAGGCCGCGCCGCTTGCGCGCCTGGACCAACGCCTCGATGTGGGCCACGAACGAGTAGTCACCGAGCAGGTGTCGGGCGTCGTCGGCGTTCGGGCCGATGAGAGCGACGGTTCCGACGCCGGCGAGCAGCGGCAGGACGCCGTCATTCTTGAGCAGGACGAGGCTGCGGCGGGCGATCTCCAGCGCCACGTCCCGGTGCCGCTCGGCGTTCGCCGACGTCGAGGCCGCATCCTCGTCGACGTACGGGTTCTCGAAGAGCCCGAGTTCGACCTTGTGCCGAAGGATCCGTGCGACCGCCTCGTCCAGCCGGGCCTGGCTGACCTCGCCGGCGTTCAGGGCGCGGGTGAGGGCGTCCGCGTACGCGTCCGTCGCCGGAAGCTCGACGTCCACGCCCGCGCCGAGGCCCACAGTCGCGGCCTGCTGCTTGTCCTGGGCGAAGTGGTGGTACGAGTGGAGGTCGTTGACGGCGAAGTAGTCGGAGACCACGGTTCCGGTGAAGCCCCACTGCCCACGCAGGACGTCGGCGAGGAGTTCCTGGTTGGCATGGCACGGGACGCCGTCGAGCTCGTGGTAGCCGGCCATCACCGACTGGAGCCCGCCGTCACGGACCGCCGCCTCGAACGGATACAGGTACACCTCGCGCAGCAGACGCGGCGGCAGGTGGGCCGGCGCCCAGTTCAGCCCACCCTCGGACGCCCCGTAGCCGACGAAGTGCTTGGCGGTGGCGAGGACGCCGTCGGCCAGCTCGGCGCCCTGCAGGCCCCTGACGAACGCCACCCCCATCCGGGACACCAGGTACGGGTCCTCGCCGTAGGTCTCCTCCGTCCGGCCCCACCGTGGGTCGCGCACCACGTCCAACACCGGCGAGAGCCCCTGATGACTTCCCATGGCGCGCATCTGTGCGCGAACAACGTCCGCCAGCTGCCGGTTCAGCTCCGGTGCCCAGGTGCTCGCGACGCCGATCGCCTGCGGGAAGATGGTCGCCTCGCGGGCCATGACCCCCGAGCAGACCTCCTCGTGCACGATCGCCGGAATCCCCAGCCGGGTCTCGCTGACCAGGAAGCGCTGGATCGCGTTGGCGGCCCGCGCCACCTGCGCCGCCTTCAGACTGGTCGCGCCCGCGATGCGGGTGACGTGCCCCAGGCCGTGTCGAAGGATCGGCCGGGCCCGCTCGGCCGCGAACCGTCCGCCCTCCAGCAGTGTGAACGCCCACGTGCTGCCCAGTTGCGCGAGCTTCTCCTCGCGGGTCATCCGGGCCAACAGGTCCGACACCCGTTCGTCGACCGGTGCCGTCGCATCCCTGTAGGTCGCTTCGATCTCCGGCTCAACAGTGGTCACCCGGTCACCCCAATCACCGCGACAAGCTGGTCTTTCGGCCGGGGCGGCAGGACCCGCGGGGGGATGCCGGCCAGACATTGGTCCAGGCGTCGTGTTCCCTTACGTAAACGTAATCGGTAACGTTTACATAGATCGAGAACGTAATCGAAGACGATCACGTTGTCCAGAGCTCACAGTGCCTCCACCACCCCTCGGTCCCGGCGCTCGGGCAGTGCTGCCGGCGTCGGACCTGCACGAAGGGAGCCAGCCCTGAACACCCACCTCGACAGCGCGCCGGAGAACGGCGTGAACACGGCCCGCCTGACCCTGGACCCCCGCCGACGCGTCGCGCCGGTGCCACGTCGACTCTTCGGCTCGTTCGTCGAGCACCTGGGTCGCTGCGTCTACACCGGAATCTACGAGCCGGGGCACCCGACGGCCGACGCCGACGGCTTCCGGGGCGACGTCCTCGCGCTGGTGCGTGAGTTGGGCGTCACCACGGTCCGCTATCCCGGCGGCAACTTCGTCTCCTCCTACCGCTGGGAGGACGGCGTAGGCCCGGTCGACAAACGACCGGCGAGGCTCGACCTCGCCTGGCACAGCCTGGAGACCAACGCGTTCGGGCTCGACGAGTTCATGCGGTGGGTCGGCAAGGCCGAGGTGGATCCGATCATGGCGGTCAACCTGGGCACCCGTGGCACCGCCGAGGCCGTCGACCTGCTCGAGTACGCCAATCACCGCGGCGGGAGCCACCTCGCCGACCAGCGCCGCGACAACGGCGCCGTCGATCCGTACGGAATCAAGCTGTGGTGCCTGGGAAACGAGATGGACGGCCCGTGGCAGGTGGGCCAGCGCAGCGCGACCGAGTACGGGCGGCTGGCGGCGCAGACCGCGAAGGCCATGCGCCGCTTCGATCCCGATCTCGAACTCGTCGCCTGCGGCTCCTCACACCTCGGTATGCCGACCTTCGGCAGCTGGGAGCGTGACGTGCTGACCGAGGCGTACGACGACGTGGACCTGATCTCGCTGCACGCGTACTACCAGCCGGTCGACGACGACCTGGCCAGCTTCCTCGCCTCGGCCGAGGACATGGACAGGTACATCGACGCCGTCACCGCCATCGCCGACTCGGTCGGAGCGATCCGTCGGTCCACCAAGAAGATCATGATCGCGTTCGACGAGTGGAACGTCTGGTACCAGTCCGCCGCCCCGTCCACGCCGCCGAGCGGCGAGGACTGGCCGGTCGCACCGCCGCTGCTGGAGGACCACTACAGCGTGGCCGACGCGGTCGTCGTCGGCGGCCTGCTCATCAGCCTGCTGCGGCACAGCGACCGGGTGAGCGCGGCGTGCCAGGCCCAACTGGTAAACGTCATCGCACCGATCATGACCGAGACGGGCGGCTCGGCCTGGCGGCAGACCATCTTCCACCCCTTCGCCCGCACCGCCCGGCACGCTCAGGGCACGGTGCTGGACGTGCTGCGCGAGGGCAGCACGACGACCACCGACCGCTACGGTGAGATCAACGCGGTCGACGCGGTCTCCACCTGGGACGACACCACCGGGGAGATGACCGTCTTCCTCGTCAACCGCGTCCTCGACACCCCGGCCGAGGTGACCATCGACGTCGCCGGCGCGCAGGTCAGCGACATCATCGAGTGCGTCACCGTCGGCGGCACCGACCTGCACGCCAAGAACACGGCCGACGGTCCGGACCACGCCGCGCCGCGCCCCAACGACACGGCACGCGGCGCCGACGCCAGCGTCCAGCTGACTCTTCCGCCGGCGTCCTGGACCATGCTGCGCCTGCGTGCCGCCGACAAGACCCCGTGATCGGCTGACGAACGGTCCCGGACATGCCCCGGCCGCGCACACCCTGGCAATCACCAGGGGTGCGCGGCCGGGGGCTTCCCCACCACAGGGAGTACGGGATCCAGCCTGTTGTTACCGGGCGTCGACGGGATCGCTGTCAGAGTCGTTGAAGAGCTTGTCGCCCCGGTAGCGGGCGACCACCGGCGCGTTCAGCTCACCACTGACGGTCTTCTTCAGCCGGGCGACGCCGTGGCGCACCGGGGCCGACCCGAGGTGCCTGTCACCCGCGTAGAAGTCGACAGTCGTGGGTGAACGCTTGACGTCCTCTCTGCCCTGGAGGGCGGAGATTCCGGTCTGCTACGCCCCCGAAGGGGCAAGCTCTCGGCGGGTTACCGCTTCGCCGCGCGGTGCCGGCACGGGTGCCGGTCTTACCTGCGCTCCACGGTCGTTGAGGTCCGCCCGTCCGGCGGCCCTGATGTTCTTGGCGGCGTTCACGTCTCGGTCGTGCAGGCTGCCGCATGGGCAGCCCCACGTCCGGACGTTGAGCGCCATCTTATCGTTGATCCGGCCGCAGTCCGAGCACATGCGCGTCGACGGAAAGAACCGACCTACCCGAGCGAAGGTGCGCCCGCGCCGGGCGGCCTTGTACTCCAGCATGGCCGCGAACTGCGACCACCCAGCGTCGTGCACCGACTTCGCCAACCGTGTCCGGGCGAGACCAGCCACGCACAGGTCCTCGACGAACACCGCTTGGTTGTCGCGGATGATCTGCGTCGAAAGCTTGTGCTGCCAGTCCCGCCGGGTGTCGGCCACCTTCGCGTGCGCGCGGGCGACCTTCCGGACAGCCTTCTTGCGGTTGTTGCTGCCCCGCTGCTTGCGGGACAAGCCCTGCTGCAACCGGCGCAGCTTGCGGGCTGCACGGCGCAGGAACTTCGGCGCGCTCACCTTCGTCCCGTCGGACATCACTGCGAAGTGCGTCAACCCCAGGTCGATGCCGACCTCCGAGTCCAGCTCGGGCAACGGCTGGTCGGCGGTCTGCACCACGAACGAGGCGAAGTGCCGACCGGCGGCGTCCCGGACCACCGTCACCGACGTCGGCGCAGCCGGCAGCTCCCGCGACCAACGGACTTCCAGATCGCCGATCTTCGGCAGCCGCAGTCGACCGTTGTCGAGGATCTTGAACCGGGCGTTGGCGGTGAACCGGACGGCCTGCCGGCTGTCCTTGCGGGACCGGAACCGGGGAGCGGCGACCTTGCGACCCTTGCGCATGCCCGACAGCGAGGCGAAGAAGGCGCGGTACGCAGTGTTCAGGTCAGCGAGGGCCTGCTGCAACACCACCGATGACACCTCACCCAGCCACGCACGCTCCGGGGTCAACTTGGCCACGGTAACCCGCTTGGACAACTCGGCGTCCGTCGGATACGGCAGGCCAGCCTCGTGTGCTTCCTGTCGCACGCGCAGCCCGTCGTTGAACACCACCCGCGCGCACCCGAACGCCTTCGCCAGCGCCTCACGCTGGGCGGCGTCCGGGTAGAGCCGGTAGTTGCACCGAAGCTGCACGCATCGATTCTAGCGTTGGTCTATGGCTGATCTCGGAGACGTCCGCACTGGTAGACGGTCGGGCGCAGGAGCGCGGGGGGTGCGGCCGAGGCGGGCGGGGCGGTGACGGCGGCGAGCAACGCGAGCATCAGCCGGCGCGTCGGTGCCGGCATCAGGGGACGGGGAGGTGCGACGGGCATGTTCCTGCTCCCTCTTCGGCGTGTGGGTCAGACCGCACCGAGCGGCCGACCGACCATTCGATGGTGAGGTGAAGGGATACCAGTAACGAGCGATGCAGCTATGCGAGCGCTAACATCGTTCCCTGCCGAAAACACAACCATGAATTGCATTGACGGTGAAGACGGAAATCGGAACAGAGAATCGCGTCCAAACAATTCGGGCGCGCTTCAGCGGCACCAGGACAACTGGCGCGCGAATTCGCTGTCGGGTCGATGTCGTCGAGGAATTCGCGCGCCAGTCGCAGGTGGGCCGGAAACGCGCCCAAAAGAAACCGGCAGACCCGGTTATTCGACCGCTGGCTGCAACCTCCCGTCGATTCGCCGGGAGATGGCGGTGTACTCGTCGCGCAACTCCTCGGGGAGGACCCAGGCCGGGGCGTCCTGCCACGCCAGTGGGCGGAGGAACCGTCGGATCGACGTGGCGCCCACCGACGTGTGCACGGCGTTTGTCGACGGCCACGGGCCACCGTGGTGCTGGGCCCACGACACCCGGACACCGGTCGGGTAGCCGTCGAAGACGATGCGACCCGCGCGGGCGGCGAGCACGTCGACCAGTCGGCGTACGACGTCGGCGTCGTCGCCCGGTCCGCTGTGGAGCGAACCGGTCAGCGACGGCGGGACGGAGGCCAGCGCGGCGTCGAGGTCGGCGGCGTCGTCGTAGCGGACCACTACCAAAAGCGGGCCGAAGCACTCGTCGGCGATCTCGGCGGTCAGGCCGGCGAGGTCGACCTCCAGGAGGGTCGGTGCCACCGTGAAGCCCGCCCCGGGTTCGACAGTGGGCCGCGCCGACAGCCGGGCGCCGGCCCGTTCGAACTCCGTGGACCGGTCCTCGAACGCGTCCCGGATGCGCTCGTTGAGCAGGAGCGTGCCGCCCGACGCGTCGACTCTGGCCCGCAGCGCGTCGACCAGGCCGTCACCACCCGGATCCGACGGAACGAACGCCAGGCCGGGCTTGGTGCACAACTGACCGCCCGAGTTCGTGAAGGAGCCGAACAGCCCCTCGGCGATCTGGTCGGCTCGGGCGGCGGCCGCGTCGGGCAGGACGACGATCGGGTTCACGCTGCTCAGTTCGGCGTACAGGGGAATGGGGTCGGGCCGTTCGTCGATGGCCGCCTGGATGGCGCGGGCGGCGTTGACCGAGCCGGTCAGGGCGGCTGCGCGGATCGCCGGGTGGCGCACCAGCGCGCGACCGGCCTGCTCCCCGTACACGGTCGCGACGACACCCTCGGGCCCGCCGAGGTCGCGGACCGCCGACTCGATCGCGGCGGCGGAGGCGTGCGAGGTCAGCGGGTGCGACGGGTGGGCCTTCAGGATCGTCGGACACCCGGCGGCGAGCGCCGCGGCCGTGTCACCGCCGGCGACCGAGAAGGCGAACGGGAAGTTGCTGGCCCCGAAGACCGCGACCGGCCCGAGGGGTACCAGCATCCGCCGCAGGTCCGGGCCTCGGCCGAGCGGGGTGTCGGCGGCGTGGTCGATGGTGGCCTCGACGTACGCGCCGTCGCGCAGCACCTCGCCGAACATCCGGAACTGGAGCGCCGCCCGGGTGAGTTCCCCGTCGAGTCGCGCGTGGCTCAGCCCGGTCTCCGCCTCGGCGGCAGCGACCAGATCCACCCGACGGGACTCCAGCGACGCGGCGATCGCGTCCAGCAACTCCGCGCGGCCGAGCCTCCCGCGCGCGGCCAGCCACTGCGCCGCCGGGGACGTCTGACCGGCGATCACCTCCAGTCGAGACTCGTCGGTCTCGGTGAGCTCCGTCGCGCGACGCTGACCGTCGCGCGGATCGACAGTGCTGACCACGTTCACAGCAGTCCTCTCCTTACCAGATTGCCCATGAGATCGCGGACGCCGAAGTGCCAGGGCTCGCACTCCTCCGCGTGCCACACCCGATTGACCAGGGTGCCGAGCGCCGGGCAGCTGATCCGTACCACGTCGTCGACCTTGTGGGTGAAGCCCTCACCGGGGCGGTCCCGGTCCTGGATGGGCGCGAACATGGTGCCGAGCATCAGGGCGGCGCCGTCGGGATAGTGGTGGTGCGGCCCGATCAGCTGCCGGACCAGTTCCTCGGGATCGCGTGACATCTGGGTCATCTCCGAGACCGCCTCCAGGTGGAAGCCGTCCTCGCCGCGAACCTGCAGGCGCACCTCGAGTTCGCGTATCCGATCCATGCCGAACCGGTCGTCGAAGAGCCGGATCAGGGGGCCGAGGGCGCAGGAGGCGTTGTTGTCCTTCGCCAGGGGAAGCAGGAGCGCCGAGCGGCCCTCGATGTCACGCAGGTTGACGTCGTTGCCGAGGGTGGCGCCGACGATCCGGCCACTGGACTGGACGATGAGCGTGACCTCGGGTTCCGGGTTGTTCCAGGTCGACGCGGCGAGCACGCCGACCGGAACGGCGGTGCCGACGGCGGAGAGGATCTGTCCCTTGGTGAAGATCTCGGCGTCCGGGCCGATGCCCACCTCCAGGTACTGGCTCCACATGCCCTCGGCGACCAGCAGACTCTTGAGCCGATCCGCCTCCGGTGAGCCCGCCTCCAGGTTGTGCAGGTCGACACCGACGTCGGCGAGCATGCGGTGCCGGATGTCCGCCGCCAGTGCCAGGTCTCCCCGCGCCCGTTCCTCGATCACCCGCTCGATCATGGAGATCGGGAAGGTCACGCCAGCGGCCTTGAGCGCCTGGAGGTCGACCGGGGTGAGCAACCAGGGCGTGCCACGGTCCCGGGTCGCGGCCCCCGTGTTGGCCAGTATCTCCCCGAAGTCGCCCACCCTCGGCCCGTCGAGCCCGGCCACCGTCGCGGCGGGATCGGGCAGCTCGCAGATGTCGCGGACGGTCGGGAACCGGTGGCTGATGTCGATGACCTCGCCGTCGCGGACGGTCACCGGTGAGGGGCCGTCGCCGGACGGGTCCCAGATGCGGCCGATGAGGACGCTGTCGGCATCGTCCGGCAACGCTTCGGCGGCGGTACCGACCCAGTCCGCGGCCGCGGCCGACCCCCGGGGCCGTGGCAGCGTCATGAGTCGCTCTCCAGGTTGAAGAAGGACCGCTCGTCGCGGGGACGGATGTCGAAGACGGCGTCCTGGAACATCCGCAGCGGGTGCGGTGTGAACGGATGCTGCTCGATCGCTGTGAGATCCACCTCGATGCCCAGGCCGATCCCGGTCGGGATGAGGATGTCTCCGTCGTCGGTCAGCACCAGCCGCTCGTTGGTGATCTCGGGACGCCAGGGCACGTCGGTCGCCATGATCTCCAGGTACCGGAAGTTGGGCAACGTCGCCCCGAGTTGCAGCGTCGCGGCGGTGCTGAGTGGACCGCTCGGGTTGTGCGGCGCGAAGCCCACGTAGCTGGTCGCGGCGAGCGTGGAGATGAAGGCCAGCTCGGCGATCCCGCCGGCGTGCGTCACGTCGGGCTGGACGAAGTCGACCGCCTGGCGGGCCAGCGCCGGCGCGAAGCCCTGCCGCCCGTACCACCGCTCCCCCGCGGCGATCGGCACCGGCGACGCGCGACGGATGTCGACGAGCGCGTCGAGGTTGTCCGGTGGGCAGGGTTCCTCGAACCACACCGGGTCGAACTGGGCGATCTCCTTCGCCACCTTGATGGCGTGGCGGACGTCGAAGCGGCCGTGCCCCTCGACGAACAGCTCCACCTCGCGGCCCACCGCCTGACGGACGGCGTCGATCTGGGCCAGCACCCGGTCCAGCTGCGCGGTGGTGATGGTCAGGTCGTAGTTCTCGAACGGGTCCCACTTGAGGCCCCGGAAGCCCGACTCCACGGTCCGGCGCGCGGCGGCCGCGTAGTCCTCCGGCGTGACGGCGCCGGAGAACCAACCATTGGCGTACGCGCGGACCCGGTCGCGGGTCGCGCCGCCGAGAAGCCGGGAGACCGGCACGCCGAGCTCGCGCGCCGAGATGTCCCACAGGGCCATCTCCAGCGAGCTCAACGCCGTCATGATCACCGGCCCGCCGCGCCAGTACCAGTCCCGCGCGGCTTCGTAGAGGATCTTCGAGATGCTGGTGGGATCCAGGCCCACCACCGCCTCGGCCAGCTCGGCGATGGCACCCTGGACGGCACGTTCCTTGCCCTCCAGGGTGGCCTCACCGAGCCCGACGATCCCCTCGTCGGTGTGGACCCGCACGATGACGAGGTTCGTACGGTAGAAGTCGACGACCAGTGTGTCGACAGAGACGATCTTCATCTTTCGGCTCAACCCTTCACCGCACCGGCGGTCATGCCGGACACCACGTACTTCTGGACCAACAGGTAGAAGGCGACGGCGGGCAGTGTGAACAGGAAGGCGACAGCCATCACCGTCTGGATCGGTGTACCCAGCTCGCCGATGAAGTTCGCGATGCCGACGGAGGCGGGTTGCAGGTCGGGGTTGAAGATGAACGTCACCGCGAACACGTACTCGTTCCAGGCGTGAAAGAAGGCGATGACCGCGGTGGCCGCGATCGACGGTGCGATGAGCGGCACGTTGATGCGGGTCAGGGTGGTGAAGGGCCGGGCGCCGTCGGCGCGCGCCGCCTCCTCCAACTCCTTCGGGATGCCGTCGATGGCGCCCTTGAGGATCAGCGCGACGATCGGCAGGACGAAGGCGGAGTTCACCAGGACGAGGCCGGTCAGCGAGTCGAGCAGTTCGAAGCGGCGGAACAGCGCGAACAGCGGGACGACCATGAGCGCCTCGGGAAGCATCTGCGTGAACAGCAGCACGACGGTCAGCACGGCCTTGCCCCAGAACGAGAATCGGGACAGCGCGTACCCGAGCGGGATGCCCAGGCCGACGGAGAGAACCATCGTGCCGACGGCGATGATCAGGCTGTTGAGCAGCCACCCGGCCGCCTTGCCCTCGGCGAGCGCGTCCACGAAGACCCCGAACTGGCCGAGGTCGGGCGTGAGCCGGGGCTGATCGGCGAAGAGGTCGCTGTTGCTGGACAGCGCCGTGACGAACATCCAGTACAGCGGGAACACCGCGACACCCAGCACGACGAGCACGGCGATGATCCGTGCGGTGACACCGAATCGGACGCGCCTCATCGGACGTCCCCCTTCTCCACGGCACGGGCGACCAGGCGGCTGCCGATGATGACGATGAGCGAGATGACGACGCCGACCATTCCGATGGCCGCCGCCGATCCGAGTTCCTTCGAGTCGAACGCCTGCGAGTAGAGGTCGATGACGAGCGTCTCGGTGGCACCGACCGGTCCGCCCTTGGTCATCAGCCAGATCAGCTCGAACCGCCGCAGCGACCAGATCGTCATCAGCAGGGCCAGCAGGCCCACTGTCGGCTTGATGACCTGCCAGGTGACCGCGCGGAAGGTGGCCCATCGTCCGGCGCCGTCCACCGTCGCGGCCTCGTTGAGGTCCTGCGGAACGGACTGCAGGGCGGACAGCAGCACCACGGAGGTGAACGGGAACAGCTGCCAGATGGTCGTGGCGAGCACTGCCGGGAGCGCGTAGCGCGAGCTGTCCAGGATGGCGCCACCCGGGACGCCGAGCCCGACCGCGTCGAGGAAGCGGTTGACGATGCCGTACTGCGCGTTGAGCATCCAGGTGGCGATGAGCGCGACCGCGATGCCCGGAGCGGCCCAGGGGACGGTCACCAGCGCCCGTGCCACGCCCCGGCCGCGAAACTTCTTGTTGAGCAGGAGCGCGACGGCGAGCCCGGCGCCGATCGCGACGACCACACAGGTGATCACGTAGACGAAGGTGATCAGCAGCGTGCGGTGGAATTCGGGGTCACCGAAGATCCGGTTGAAGTTGTCGAGCCCGACCCACTCGCTGCGGGTGGGGTTGAGCAGCCTCGTCCTGGTGAAGCTGAGGTACACCTCCTGAACGAGGGGTACCACCTGGAAGACGAGGATGAACAGGGCGGCGGGTGCCAGGAAGAGGTACGGCGTCCACTTGCTGCCCAGTGGGCTGGGCCGACGCCGGGGTCGGCCTGGGGTTGGTGTCTTCGGTGCTCCGGTCTGCTCGACCACAGTCATCGGGTTCGATCCTTCTGGGGGAAGGACGCTGCCGGCGCACGGATCGTTGCGCCGGCAGCGTCGCCGTGTCGAGCGGTCAGCGGACCAGTTCGCTCGCCTGCTGCTGGGCGCGATCCAGTGCCGACTTGAGGTCGGCCTTGCCCTGCAGTGCCGCGACCACGTTCTGCACGACCACCTTGCGGATGTCCGGCGTCTTGGCCTCGAACCCCAGGACGATCTGCGGCAGGCTGGTCTCGGTGAGCCCGTCGAAGACGGGGAGGAACGGGGTCGCCTTGAGCGCCTCCGCGCTGCGCTGCGTGGTGGTGGCCACGCTGCTCGCGCCGAGGATCTCCTGAAGCTTGACCTGGTTCTGCGGCTCCAGCGCCCACTTGATGAAGGTGCCGGCCTCGTCCTTGCCCTCGCTCGCCTCGTTGATCACGATCGGTGCGAGGATCGCGCCCTGCTTGCGGACCGGGAACGGGATGGGCGCGACGTTGAAGTTCAGCTTCGCGTTCTGGCCGCGGGTGGCGGTCACGTAGCCGCCGTTGTTCAGCTCCATCCCGACCTTGCCCTCGGCGAACATCCGCCGGAAGGTGGCCGCGTCCGCTCCGCGCGGGATCACGTTCGCGTCGTACAGGTCCTTGAACGCCTGCAGGCCCTTGAGGTTCTCGGGCGAGTTGATCGTCAGGTTCTTGCCGTCGGACCACGCGCCGCCGAAGCCGTAGACGTAGTTGAAGATGTCCTGCCAGACACCGGCCTCCTCGGCCTCCGTCTGACGGAACGCCAGGCCGAAGACGTCACCCTTGGTCAGCGACTTCGCGGTGGAGGTGAACTGCTCGTAGGTGGTCGGCGGCGTCGGGATCAGGTCCGCGTTGTAGAACATCGCGTAGTTCGACGCCTCGAAGATGACGCCGTGCCGGACACCGTCGTGGACCATGAACTGGTCCGGCTGCTTGAGCAGGTCGTACTTGCTGGCGTCGATCACCTTGTCCAGCGGCGCGACGAGGCCGGCGTCGGAGGCCGCCTCGAACTCGGGCATGTCGAAGCGGATCAGGTCGGGGCCCTTGCCGCTGCCCATCTGCGTGAGCACGGTCTGGCCGAAGGTCGGGTACGGCACCGCGGCGGCGGACACCTGGACCTTGGTCTGGCTCTGGTTGAACTCGTCGAGCCACTTCGTCAGCAGGGGCCCGCGGCCCGGGTCGCCGAAGGTCGAGGCGGCGAAGGTCAGTTTGGTGACGCCGTCGCCGGAATCGCCGTCCGAGCCGCAACCGGTCAGGAGGGTGGCGACCAGGCCGAGGGCACATGTCGCCCTGGCGATGCCGAAATGAGCGCGCTTATTACCCATCGTTACTCCACTGTTACGAGTTGGCGTCAAGCCGATGAAATTGCAACGATCGTAGCGCCATGTGCAACGGTGTCAAGTGGCGATTGCGCATCGCGTCATCTATATTGCATAATGTGCAATGAGAGCGACGGCGTTGCCCGTCGCGCGAGGGGAGACACAGCCTTGGCGCAATCAATCCGCCGCGCGATCGACCTCATCCGTCGATCCGCGGAGCACCCGCTGTCCCTTACGGAGGCTGCGGACGTGCTCGGCGTCCACAAGTCCACAGCCCTGCGCATCCTGCAGACACTGGAGTCCGCGCGCTTCGTCCGCCGCACCGGCGCGGGCACCTACGTGCTCGGCAGCGGCCTGATCGAGCTGTCCGAGCTCGCGCTCGGCTCGATGGACCTCCGCCAGCCCGCGGCCGCACACCTGCGTGCGCTGCAACGCGCGACCGGCCACACCGTACACCTGGCGCAACTGACCGGCGACGAGATCATCTATATCGACAAGGTGGACAGCCCGGCCTTCGACGCCGTCAAGCTGCCCTCGCGGGTGGGACGCGCGGTGTCCATCTACGCGAGCGCTGTGGGCAAGACGATCCTGGCCTACCTCCCCCGGCAGGAACGCGACCGCCTTCTCTCCCACGTCGTCTTCGAGAAATTCACCGACACCACCTTCACCGACCACGACGCCCTGGAAGCCGAACTCGCCCGCATCCACGACTGCGGCTGGGCCATGGACAACGGCGAGCACGACGCCTACGTGATGTGCGTGGCCGCGCCGATCAGGGACTCGCGGGGAAAGGTCATCGCCGCCGCCTCGATCACGGCGATCGAGGTCATCGCAAGCCTCGACCAGCTCAAGAGCAACCTTCCGCTGCTCCTGGAGACCGCCAACAAGATCTCGTACGAACTCGGCTACGCGCCGCCCGCCCTGGCGAGCCCGGACGGTGAGAGCCGCTCCGCGACCTGAGCGCGCACGTCCCGGGCGATCACCGCACTCTCGACGCCTACCCGCCGGTGACGCGACGGTGCTCGTCGGTCTCCATGGCGATGAAGGCCTGGATCATGCCCCGGTAGATCCGTTCGATCAGATCCGGGTCGGCGCTGGCCTCGCTGGCCAACGTGCGGACCCGGGCCACCACCTGCGCCACCCGGTCCGGCGCACGGACCGCCTGAGCGTCGCTCTTGAGCGGGGCGGCCTGCCGGACCAGCGCCTCCCGCCGGGCGAGCAACCCGACCAACTCCCGATCCAGCTCGTCGATCCGTGCGCGGATCTCGGTCAGCGTCGCCGCAGTCTCTGCCACGCCGGAATCGTCCCATGAGGGCGACGCGATCAGGTGACCCGCTCGCCTGCCCGTTTCGGCCGGTCAACCCGGCAGCACGGGCACGGACGACTTCCTGCCCGCCTACGCCTGAGCCGTCCGGTCAGCGCAGCAGCGTCATCCGGTCGATGATGGAGTCGAGCAGCCCCGGCGGCCACGGGAACAACGGCGCCGCCACCTGGAGCTGGGCGAATCCGTGCAGCCCGACCCAGAGCGCCGCCGCGTCGCCGAAGGGGTCCACACTCGTCGATCGTCCCGCCGCGACGCAGTCGGCGAGCGTACGCCGGAAGACCTCGAAGGCTCCCATCCCGAGCACTGTGAGATCGTCCGCCATGGCCGGGACCCGCTCAAGGGCCTGCCCGGCGTCCCAGACGGCACCGAACATCACCCGGTACTGGTGGGGCCGGCGTTCGGCGAAGGTCAGGTAGGCAGCGCAGATCGCGCGCAGGCGCTCGACCGGATCCGCGTCATCGGGCGCGCTCAGCTCCTGCTCCAGGATTCCGAACGCGCGTTGCGCGACAGCGAGCAGGATCGAGTCCAGGTCCGGAAAGTGCGGATAGATCGATGGCGCGGAGATGCCGGCCTGTCGGGCGATCCCCCGCAGGGTCACGTTCTGCGGCGTGCCGTCCTGCAGGAGCGCCATCGCGGCGTCGACGATCTCGTCGCGCAGCTGAGCACCTTCGCCGCGCTTGTTGCGGGCCCGTGTTCTCGGTGAGGTCACGCCATGACTTTACAGGCGTTAGGCGAGAGCGTAAGTTAACGCCTGTAAGTTCACATCCGTTTCCTGGAGATGAGGCTCCTCATGACCACCGCAACAGCTACCCGAATCGGCCTCGCCGCCCCCGCCCGCCGCGCAGACCTCGTCGGCCGTGGGCTGGCGGCCCTCGCGTCCCTCGCCACCGGCGTCGCGTTCGTCAACGGCGTGCTCCTGACCATCAACGCCAGCGACGACCGCCTGTTCGTCGAAGGCTGGCGAGTTTCCAGCTTCGGCATCTTCGCCGCGCTCTTCGCCCTGCTCGCGGTAAGGCCCCGTCAGGCGGCCGGTGTCTGGGAGATCGTGCTCGTCGGCAAGGCCGCGCTCGTCGTGTTCGGCGCGCTGATCGGAGACGTCCCCGAGGCGCGCCTCTCCGCCATCATCGACTTCGGGCTCGTCGCCGTCGTCGCGGCTGCCTACGTGCTGTGCCGCGGCTGGTCGGCGTGGCGTCCCGCCACCACCAACCCGACCCGATGACGGAGGCGACGATGCCCCCCACCTCGCCTCGCCGGCGCGTCGACCGGACCGTCATCATCTCGATCTGGGCGGTCCCGGTCCTGGTCGTCGGCCAGTTCGCCATGCTGGCCATCGTCCCGGTGGTCCTTGCGCTGACCGTCAGCCTGCGGCATGCCCACCTACGCGGGCTGCGCCGCTGGACCATCGCTCTCACCACCGCGTACGCCACGCCGCTGATCCTCTGGGCCATCGGGCCCGACCGCGCCCCGAGCCTTTCCAAGGACATGCACCCGCTCTTCGCCGCGCTGATCGTAGTGGCCGCGCTGGCCGCGGCAACTGCCTTCCACCTCTGCCATCGACGCCCGAGCAGGCCCGACGGGACGTCGAGCGAGCGGCCGCACTTCCGGGCCGCGCCGTGACCGATGCGCTTCTCCCCCGCCTGGGCGGGAGCGCCGGATCGCCCGTCGCCGTCATCCGACGGTGGCGGGCGATCCGAGCGCTCAGTATCGAGGGAACGTGGCCTCACTGCTCCACAAAGGAGTGGTGGGTCAGCGGAGCGGCAGGGTGGCCAGCACCAGGTTGGGGTCGACGCCGGTGGCGTATGCGGCACTGAGCACGTAGACGGTGCGGCCCCGCACGGCCACCGAGGTCGGGTTCTGCAACCCGTCGGCGGCGGTCATCAGCGTTCGGGAACGGCCGGCCGCGTCGATGCTCACCACTGCGTTCGGTCCGTTCAGTGTGGCGACGACCTGGTGGTCACCGACGAAGGCGAAGTCGTCGATGCCGACCAGCCCGGTCGCCGCCACCCGGACCGGCCCGGGTCGGCCGTGCCGCAACGGAATGCGCAGCAGCGTGCCCTGGTCGAGGTTGGTCGCCCAGGCCGCACCGGCACGTACCTTGATGCCGTTGGCACCGAGGAAGCCCGTCGCGGCGAGCTCGGGTGCCGAGGACCAAACCTCGGCGCTGCCGCCTTCCAGGGGAACGGTCGAGATCGTGCCGAGCACCGAGTCCGTGAGGTAGAACCTCTTCGTGTCCGCCTCGAACGCCAGGCCGTTGGGGAGCCCGTCTGACGGCAGGGCCGCGATGCGGTGCGGGGACCGGCCGGGACGCAGCCGGTACAGCCCCGTGGTGGTGGCATCGCCGCTCGCGTAGAGGAAGTAGAGGGTGCCGTCATTCATTCGGACGATGCCCGTGGTCAGCGCGAACGCGAGCACCGGCGTGTTGACGCCGCCATCGGCCGGGGCCGGCAGAGTCGCCAGGATCCGCGTCCCGCCGGACGGGCTGACCGCGGCGACCTGCCGGGCGGCCGCGAAGGTGACGTAGGCGGTGCCGTCCGGGCCGAGCGCGACGTTCTCCGGCAACTGCCCCTTCGACAGGTCGAAGTGGACCGCGATCCGTGCGGGCACCGGCGCGGCCGACGCTCGGGGCGCCCCGACGGTGAGGGGCCTGGCGGTGGCGGCCGGTGCGGCGCCTGACGGTACGACCGTCACGACGCCGATCCCCGCTGCTGCGACAGCGACTGCGAGGGTCATCGTTCTCTTGCGCATTTCTGTCCTTACTCACTGTGTTGTTGGTGGGCTTGAAAAGGGCGCGACGGGTCCGGCGCTCCTTGCGGAGCACCTCGTGTCGAGCCGATGGGGACGGCGCTATTCGCGCCTGACGAGCGGCTGTGGAGCACCGGCACGGGTGGTGACGACGCCGTGTACGAGCAGCGTCATCGCGGCGTGAGATGCCGAGCCGGGTTCGGTGGTGGCGACGACAACGGTCTGGCCGTCCTCGATACGCAGGGTCTGCTGTGTCACGTCCATCGCACCGACCAGCGGGTGACACATCCGGTAGACGGTGTCGCCGCCGACCTTCACCCGGTGATCGGCCCACATGGCGGCGAACTGCGGACTCCGCATCGTCAGCTCACCGACCAGCGCGGCCATCAGCGGGTCGTCCGGGTGCTGCCCGGAAGCCATCCGCAGCGTCGCCACCACCGCGCGGGCCTTGGCGGGCCAGTCCGCGTACAGGTCACGGGTGTGCGCGTCCAGGAACACCAGTCGTGCCATGTTCGGGTACTGGTTCGGCCGCTGCGGGATCTCCGGGTTCAGGTGGCCGGCGAACAGGGCGTGACCGGCGGTGTTCCAGGCCAGCACGTCGGCGCGGCGACCGAGCACCACCACGGGTACGTCACCAAGCGTCGCGAGGAGCTGGCGTACCGCCGGGCTCACCCGTTCCGGGGCCGGGCGACGGACGGCGGGCCGACGGCGGGTTCCGGCCGCCAGCTCGCCCAGATGGCGGCGTTCCGCGTCGTCGAGTCGCAGTGCCCTGGCAAGCGCGTCGAGCACCTCGGGTGAGGCGTTCACGGCCTGCCCCTGCTCCAACCGGGTGTAGTACGAGACGCTCACCCCGGCCAGCAGGGCCAACTCCTCCCGGCGCAGCCCTCGAACCCGGCGCCGCTCACCGTACGTCGGCACGCCGGTGTCCTCCGGCCGCAGCTGGGAGCGCCGGGCCTGGAGGAAGTCGCCGAGTTGTCCTCTCGCGTTCATGCCTCGAAGTATTGCGAGCCCTGCCGGCCCCAACCACTCCCTGCCAGGGGTAGGCACCGCGCGGCGAGGCAGCCGGTACGGGTCGAGGCGACCCGGTGTCAGCGGGCGGCGTCGCTGCCGCTGGCGGCACCGGCGCGAAGGCCCTGATCGATGAAGTTGACCAACCAGGTGAAGCTGTCGTCGACGGACGCGTCGATCTGGAACCCACCAGCCGTCTCCAGGGTGGCGAACCCGTGCAGGACGCTGCGCAGCGTCCGCATGGCGTGGATCTTTTGGCCGGGGTCCAGGTCGTACCCGCTCAGCATGGCCGCCCAGGAGGCCAGCACTCGCTCGCTGGCCGGGATGAACGGGTCGTCGGGGCCGGTCGGGCGGGTGGCGTTGGCGGCCGCGTACCGGCCGGGGTGTTCCCGCACGTACGTCCGCATCGCCTGCGCGCCCGCGGCGAGGGCATCGCTGCCGGACCGGCCCTGAATGGCGTCGCGGATGGCATCGCCGGCCTCGGTCATGGCCAGGACGGCGATCCGGTGCGCCAGCTCGGCCTGGCTGGCGACGTGCTTGTAGAGCGAGGGGGTCTTGACCCCCAGCCGTTCGGCGAGCAGACCCATGCTGAGGTTGTCGAAGCCGACCTCGTCGACCAGCTCGGCCCCGGCCTCGGTGACCGACGCCGGCGTGAGCCGGGCCTTAGGCATTGGTCAGCGTCCGGGCGAGGAAGGGCAGGGCCAGGGCGACGACCTGGTCGGGCGTCTGGACGTGCGGGTAGTGGCCGGCGCCCTCGATGACAGCCAGCTCGCCGAGCCCTCGCGGCAGGTCGGCGATGATGCGCTCACCCTCGGCCCGCGGGTCGGCCCAGTCCGGGTCGGCGCTGCCCTGAATCACCAGGACCGGGCAGGTGACGTTGGGCAGTTGCCGCCCGGCGTCGCCCGGGCTGGTCTTGGCCATGGCCTGGAGGACCTTCATCCGGCCGGGCTCACTCATCGTGGCCTCGATACGTGCCAGCTCGCTGTGCCAGTCGGCGGGCTTGGTGGGGATCGCCACGTCGAGGTACCTACGCCAGTTCGCCAGGCTGCCCCGCAGGAGCACCTGCGCCAGTTGGAGGTAGCCGGCCCGGAAGCGCTTCACCCGCACCAACCCGCCAAGGTCGAAGGACTGTGCGCGGGTGAACGGCGCCAGCTCGATGGCGCCGACGATCAGCTCGGGCGCGGTGGCGGCCGCGATGGTCGCGGCACCCCCGCTGATCGACTGGCCGATGATCACGGCCGGCCCGCCGAGGTGGCGCACGACGGCGACGAGATCACCAGCGATGTCGGTGCGGCTGTAGCCGTCCCAGCCCAGGCTGGAGTCGCCGCAGCCACGGATGTCGACGTTGGCGACCCGGTATCCGGCCGCGACCAGGGCCGGAGCGACGAACCGGTAGGAGTGTCGGCTGTCGCCCATGCCGTGCGCCAGGACGACCAGTGGGCCCTGTCCGGTCACCTCGTAGGCGATGGTGTTGCCGGCAATGTCCAGGTATTCGGTCATGACGTCCTCCATGGAAGCTAACGTGATTAGCTAAAGGCTAACCGCATTAGCCACAGCTGGCAAACGCCGGTCGCCGCTACGTCCCTCCGCCCAGGCCGAGCTGGGGATAGAGGGCGTCAGGGGCGGAGGCCGCCTCGGCAAGGCCTGGTGACCCGTATAGTGCCGCGATGGAAACGGACACGGTGCGGCAGGCTTACACGTCCGTCGCGGAGCTCTACATCGAGCTGTTCGGCACGAGCCAGCAGGTGGACACCGACGACCTCGCCCTCATCAGGCGACACCTGGGCAGCCGGCCCGGCCGGGTGCTCGATCTGGGGTGCGGGCCTGGCCACCTCACCGGCTACCTTCGTGAGCTGGGCGTCGACGCAGCGGGGATCGACCTGGTCCCCGAGTTCATCGCGCATGCGCGGGCGTCCCACCCGGGCGTCGAGTTCCACATCGGTTCGATGGAACGCCTCGACGTGGCCGACGACTCGATCGACGGCATCCTGGCCTGGTACTCGTTGATTCACCTTCCGCCGCCGGAGTTCGACGGCATGCTCAAGGAGTTCCGGCGGGTGCTGGTCCCGGACGGACGGTTGGTCCTGGGCGTCTTCGACGCCGAGGAGGTCGGCGCCTTCGACCACAAGGTCCTGACCGCCTACCGCTGGCCGGTCGACGAGATCTCCGAACGACTCGGCCGGGCCGGTTTCCGGGAGGTCGAACGCCTCCGGCGGCCCGGCACCGACGAACATCGGCTGCTTGCCGCCGTCGCGGCGATCGCGGTGTGAGGACGCCGAGGGCCGGCCTCCCGTGGTGGGAGGCCGGCCCTCGCCCAGCTGAGCACCCGCGTCGACGCGGGCGTCCGTTACGGCGCCAGCGCGATCAGGCGCTGAGCTTGCCGGCGATCTTGACGACCCGCTCGGCCAGGTGGTCGAGGGCAGCGAACTGGGCGTCGCCCAGCGGGGCGTCGTTGCTTCCGCCGGTGACGTGCGAGACGCCGTACGGGTTGCCGTCGGCGAACTTCAGCGGGTCGGTGTAGCCCGGGGCGACGACCAGACCGCCGAAGTGGTGGACGGTGTTGTAGAGCGCGAGAAGCGTCGACTCCTGGCCGCCGTGCGCGGTCATGGAGGCGGTGAAGCCGGCGTACACCTTGTCGGCGAGCAGGCCCTGCGCCCACTGCGGGCCGAGGGTGTCGATGAACTGCTTGAGCTGGCTGGCCACGTTGCCGTAACGGGTGGGCGTGCCGAACAGCACCGCATCCGCCCAGACGACGTCGTCGGCGGTCGCCTTCGGCTCGTTCTTCGTGGAGTCGAAGTGCTGGCTCCAGGCGGCGTTGGAGGCGATGGCCTCGGCCGGGGCGAGCTCCGGAACCTGACGCAGCCGCACCTCGGCGCCCGCCTTCTCGCCGGCCTCGGCGAGGCGCTTGGCCATGGCGTGGAGGGTTCCGGTGGACGAGTAGTAGATGACGGAGAGCTTGGTCATCGGAGGTATCCTTCCCAAAGTAGTTGCCGCTGATAAATTTGCGGCCGCAACAATCTCGACTGTAGCAGCCGCCCCCGCGGCGCCCCAACGTCCTGACCATGCCCACCTGCGTGACGGAGCACACCAGGCGGAGCGGGAACTGTTGCCGCCGTCGGGTTCCTCGGGTCACGACCCGTCCGGGGGGTCGGCGGGCTGCTGCCCCGGCCAGAACGGCCACTCCTCGAATGAGCGGCACCGTCCGTCGTCGGCGAATCGCATGACCCACAGGTCGCGGTACTCCTGGTCGACCGGGTCGCCGTAGCGGACCTCCTGGCGCGACACGGCGGTGTCGCCCTCGACCGCGACGATCTCCGTGGTCAGCTGGAACACCTCGTCGGGGCCCTTGCGCTGCTTCTCCCACATCCGGGCGATGGCCGGCAGGCCGACGACGGGGGTCCAGTACGGGCCCTGCTGATAGCTCGCGTCCTCGGTGAAGAGCGTGACCAGCGCGTCAGTGCCCGGGGTCCGCCAAAGCCGCTCGTAGGTGGCCAGCCAATCCTCGACGTGCTTCCTGTCCATGGCCAACACCCTGCCATCCGAGCGGCGCCCAGCTGGGAAAACCCGCAGGCCGCAGGTGGTGGGCCCATTGATGCGCTGGCCGGCCTCAGCTCCGGACACCCTTGACATCGAAAGGTGTAGCCAGCCACACTCCCGATGCTAATTCGATTTAGCGACCATCGAAGCCCTCAACTCCCAGCACTGGACCAGACCGCGACGAGCGACCACCACAAAGGAGTCTTCGCGCATGAGGGAAACGACCGGAAGACGCGGGCTCCGGCTTGCGATCTCGATTCTCGCGCTCACGGCACTCGGTGCGGGGGCCGTCGTCCCCGCGCCGGCTGCCGCCGCCGGCCGGCCCGTGCCGGGTGCGACGGTCAAGGCGGACCGCACCTCACCGACCGGGTACACAGTCACGTTCGTCTACCGCAACCCCGACGCCACCCAGGTCCGCCTCGCCGGGGACCTGACCCTGCTCGACGTCGCCACCGGCACCACGCGCTACCAGCCGCAAGAGTGGCAAACGGGGCGCTACCACGCGGGCGGCACCGAGTTCCTCCGGGACATGACCAGGGACCCGAAGGGAAACTGGTCGGTCTCGATCCCGCTGCACGCCGGGGGACTCAGCTACTGGTACCGGGTCTGGGACCCGACGCAGGGCTGGGAGAACAAGCGCATCTGGGACCCCGCCTCGACGAACCCTCGGCCGCCAGGCGAGTCCTCGTTCCGGGTCAGGAACAACGACGTGCTCGACGCCGTGCACGTGCCGTACGCCAAGAAGCAGAACGACCCGGTGCTGAAGGCGCGTGCGGACTACGAGTTGCCGGTGGCCGACCGCGCGAAGCGGGGAACCGTCCGGTACGTCCCGTACACCACGATCCTGGGCGACAGCGGCCACTACCTCGGCGTCTACCTGCCGGCCAACTACGACGCCAACCGGGCGGAGCCGTACAAGGTCGCGTACCTCGCCCACGGCATCTTCGGCGACGAGACCGACTTCATGGTCCCCGCGAACGTCCCGAACATCCTGGACAACATGACGGCCAGGGGTGAGATCGAGCCGACGGTGGTTGTCACCATGGGCAACCACTTCACGGGCACCAGCCTCGGCTTCGCCTCCTACAACCAGACCAACGCGGCCAACAACCTGGTCCAGACGATCCTGCCCCTCATCGAGCGCAGCTACAACGTCTCGACCGAGCGCTCCGGGCGGGCCTACGCCGGGTTCTCGTACGGCGGGATGACGGGCGGCGTCGTCATCAAGAACTACCCGAGCACCTTCGCGTTCTACGGACACTTCTCCGGCAACCCGTCGCTCACCAGCCAGGACTACGACACCATCGCGAACGCGGTCGGGGACGACGACCTCTCCGTCTTCCTCGGCAATGGCATCTTCGAGGGCAGCCTCAACGCCCAGAACGCCATCGCGGACAACTTCCGGGCCCGGGGATACGCCGCCGCGACGACCCAGGTCCCCGGCGCGCACGACGGAATGACGGCGGGCCAGCTGTTCACGATCTTCGCCCGGGACCACCTGTGGTCGGGGGTCGACTCCGTGTCGGTGACGCCCGCGACGGTTAACCTGACGAAGGGCTGGAACTGGGCCAGGCGGTTCACCGCCCAGGTGACGGCCAACGAGGGTGTGAGCCCGGCGGTGACGTGGTCGGTCCAGGGAGCGACCTCCACCGGCACCAGCATCTCCGCGGAGGGCCTGCTCTCGGTCGCCGCCGCGGAGACCGCGTCGTCGCTCACCGTCGTGGTGACGTCAGTGGTCGATCCGAGCAAGTCACGCTCCGCCCAGGTCACCCTGACGCCTCCGGGCCCGGCCCGGGTCGCGGTGAAGGCGAAGGCCACGCCAGCCTCGGTCGTCAGCGGTGACACGTTCACGCTGACCGTCGGCGTACGGGCACAGTCTCCGCACCGGAAGGCTCCGAAGGTGACCGGCGAGGTCGCCGTCACCTTCGGCGGTACCACCCAGGTGGTTCCGCTCCGTGGTGGCGCGACCGTCGTCGAACTGCCGACCGGCGGGCTGCCCGCGGGGGTGTACCCGATGCACGTCGCCTACTCCGGTGACAGGGTCCACGCCCCCAACGCTGCGGTCCACCAGCGGTTGCGGGTTCGGTAGCCAGCAGGCAGGGGTGGGGGGGGGGCCCCCCGGCGGCGCCCCCCCCCCCCCGGAGCGCGGGCCCCCGCGCGCCCCCCCCCCCCCCCCCCCCGCGGGCGGGGGGGGCCCCGCCCCCCCGGGGCCCGCCCCCACCGCCAGTTGTCCGTCCGGACCGTCAGCTCACGCCCCGAACCGCCTCGATGATCGTCTCGGCGACCTCGCTCGGCCGGGCCACCGCCATCGCGTGCGAGCCGCCGACCACCTCGCGCTGCCCCCGGGGGTTGGCCCGTTCGGCCATGAACCGGTGCACCTCGGCGGGGATGTTCTTGTCAGCGTCCCCGAACACGAACCAACTGGGCAGCGACCGCCAGGCGGGGTCGCCGGTGAGCTTGTCGCCCAGGCCCTGTTCGGTGATCGGCCGCTGGGTCCGGGCCATCAGCGCGGCCATGTCGTCCGTCGCGTCCGCGCAGAACTGCTCGTGGTACTGGTCCTGGCCGATCGCCACCTCGTTCCCACCGCTCGACACCGGGTACTGCACCAGCGTGTCGGCGAGGGTACTGCCGGGGAACTTCGCGGACAGTGTCAGCGCCGACTCACCGGTGTCCGGGGCGAAGGCGTTCACGTACACGAGGGCCCGCACCGAGGTGTCGCCGGCTGCGGCCTGCGTGATCACCATGCCGCCGTACGAGTGGCCGACGAGGACGACAGGACCGCCGATCCCGCGCACGACATCCCGCACGTACGCGGCGTCGCCCGCCACGCTCCGCAGCGGGTTCGCGACGGCCACCGAGTCGTACCCGGCGCCCAGCCGCTCGAGGACACCGTTCCAGCTCGCCGACTCGGCGAACGCGCCGTGCACGAGCACGATGGTGGGCTGTGGATCAGGCATGACAGGTGCCCCCTCACTCCGTGAAGCTGTTCACCGCCGGTCGCGCTGGTACGCCTGGATACCCGTTACGCGAGTGTGAAACGTCCGACCCGATGAGCAGGAGGCTGCGATGGCTATGACGACGCTGGCCGAGGTGACGGCCGAACTGGCCGCGCTGGAGGACCCGAAGGCACTGGAGGTGAACGCCAGACACGGCGACGATCATGGTGTGCACCTCGGTGCGCTTCGGGCGCTGGCGAAGCGACTGAAGACGCAGCACGATCTCGCGCGCCAGCTCTGGGCGACGGGCGGGGCCTCGGCGCGGCTGCTGGCAATCCTGATCTGCCGTCCCAGGGCGTTCGAGCGGGACGAGTTGGACGTCATGGTGCGCGAGGCGCGCGCCCCTAAGGTGCACGACTGGCTCGTGAACTACGTGGTGAAGAAGAGTCCGCACTCCGAGGAGCTGCGGTTGGCCTGGTTCGCCGACCCGGATCCCGTGGTCGCGAGTGCCGGCTGGGCGCTGACCACCGAACGCGTGACGAAGAAGCCCGAGAGTCTCGACCTCCCGGGACTGCTCGATGTGATCGAGACCGAGATGAGGGACGCGCCGGATCGCCTGCAGTGGGCGATGAACCACTGCCTGGCGCAGATCGGCATCGAGCACGCCGAGCACCGCGAACGGGCGACCGACATCGGCGAACGCCTTGAGGTGCTCAAGGACTACCCCACCTCCCCTGGCTGCACGTCTCCGTTCGCGCCCACCTGGATCGGCGAAATGGTGCGCCGAGCGGGATAGGCAGCCGGTTCTCGGTCGAGCCCGCATCGGCGGGGTCGACGCCCTCTCCCGCGCGCCCCTATAGTGAGTTCCATTATGGGACTTACTACGTTCTGGCGGTGGTGGGTCGCCGGCACGACCAGCCAACTCGGCTCGGCGGTCGGCGCGCTGGCCCTACCGTTGACCGCGCTGACCGTGCTTCACGCGTCGGCCTTCGAGCTGGGTCTGGTCACGGCGGCGGGCTATCTGGCGTACCTTCTGATCAGCCTGCCGGCGGGCGTGATCGTGCAGCGCCTGCCGCTGCGCGGCATGCAGGTCGCCCTGGATCTGGTCCGGGCCCTCGCCATCGCGTCGGTCCCGCTGGCCTGGTGGTTCGACATGCTGACGGTGGCCCAGCTGATCGCGGTCGCCCTGGTCGTGAGCTTCGCCAACGTGCTGTTCGACGTGGCGAACCAGACCTTCCTGCCGGAGATCGTGCCGGCCGCGCAGTTGCAGGCCCGCAACAGCCTCACCTCCGGCACGCACGCCGCCACCGCGCTGGGCGGGCCATCCCTGGGCGGTCTCGCGGTGCAGTTGCTGGGTGCGGTGCCGACGCTGTTCGTGGACGCCGTCAGCTACCTGCTCTCCGCCACGCTGCTGCGCACCCTTCCGGCCCGGCGGGTGCAGCGACCGGCCGAACGGCCACCGATGATCACGATGATCCGCGAGGGCTGGCACTTCGCGCTCCGGCACCCGATCATCGGACCGGCCATGTGGGACGCCACCGCGACGAACTTCGTCAACGGCGCCATGCTCGCCCTGTTCCCCTTCTACCTGGTGCGTGAGCTGCACGCGTCGCCGCTCATGGTCGGGCTGCTGATCGCCACCGACGGCCTCGGCACGCTCATCGGCGCGGCGTTGACGACCCGGTTCACCGACCGGTTCGGCACCGCACGCGGGCTGATCATCGCGGCCTTCGTCGGTGTGGCCGGCGCGCTCATCATCCCGTTGGGCACCGGCACCGCCGCGTTTCTGGCCTTCGCCATCGGAAACATCATCTTCGCCGGCTCCACTGTGGTGCTCAGCGTGACCACCCGCACCTACCGGATGCTCGCCAGCCCACCGGAGCTGCTGTCCCGGGTGATCGCCACGGTCAAGTTCGTCTCCTGGGGCGCCATCCCGGTCGGCGGCCTGCTCGCCGGCATCCTGGCCGGGCCCCTCGGCGCCCGTACCACACTGCTGGTCTTCGGGGCGCTCACCGTACTGTCCCCGATCATCTACCTGTCGACGCCGATCCGCCGGCTGCGCGACCTGCCGCTCGATCCCACGCCGACACCCACCGAGGCGAGGGTGTGACCCGGTCGGGTGTGCTCCCGATCTGTCCACATCGCTCACCGGAGATATCGACAGAAGGTGTAGCTCCCGGTCCCCCGGGGCAAGAACCCGCACATGGAGGGAACGGCAGGCTACGAGGGGCAACAGCTCGGCCGACGGCACCGCACCGGTGAGCCGGACCGGGCCGGCCTGGCGTCCGCGCTGCTGGCGACCTCCGTCTGATGCGGCTGAGGCACAGCCTCCCCCCGGTGGCGCTCGGCGCGGTGGCGCTCGGCGCGGCTCTGGGTGCCAACCCCGCCCACGCCGACACCCCGTCGCCGTCGCGTATCCCGCTGGTGGAGGTCGCCACCTCGCCGGAGGCCATCAAGGTTTCGGTGGCCGAGGTGGTCGAGGTGCAACTGACCGTCCCCCTGCCCCTGCCGACCGCTGTCGTCTCGCTGCCCCTGCCTCTACCGTCGACGGACCCGCTGCCCCTACCGTCGACGGCCCCCCTGCCGTCGGCCGTTCCGCTGCCGACGCCGCCGGCTAAGCCCTCCACCGCCCGGCCGAGTCGGCCGGCTGGCACCCCGTCGTCGTCGCCGCAGGCAACACGGGCACCGTCCGCCTCGGCATCCCCGGTGGCACGGGTCGCCTCGCGGCCGTGGCCGGCGCCCGCGACGCGTGTACCGGCGACGGTGACCCGAAGCGGCGCTCGCGACACGTCCGACGGCCGGGCGTCGGCCCAGGCGACGATGACCGCCGTCACCGGACAGCGGCCCAACCCGCCCGCCCGTCGCGCACCCGGGCCACCGGTGTTCGTGCTGGCGCTCGCGTCCGCACCGACCGGCGTCGGCGCCGGCGGCGCTGATCCACCCACGTCAACAGCAGAAGCTTCGCCGCCCGCCTCGCCGCTGCGGCCAGGGCTCACCGTCACCGCCGTCGACATGCGCGCCTCCAGCCGTCCCGTCGAGCGGGGTCCTCCCCCGCCCCGACACCTCCTGATCACCCACTCGCGTCCACGACGTTGATCAGGAGAGGTTCATGGAAATCGCCGTTATCTGGATTCCCGCCCACATCGAGCCGTCGGAGCCCGCCGTCGCGAAGTGTCTCAGCCACCTTCGCGAACACTCCTACCGATTCGCAGGAATCATGCGGGCCCCGTGGGAGACCGTCGAGCAGACGATGATCGACGGGGAGGTGGATGTCGTCGTCATCGCCGACTTCGCCCACCTCCCGCCGGATCGGTCCCCCCGGATCGAGCTGGCCAGTCCCCCCGACGGCGACGCGGACGAGGACCGAACGGTTCCGGGCACCCAGCTCGACTGACACCACGAAGCGCCCCGTCCGCAATGGACGGGGCGCTTCGTCAATCGGGCTTTCTGCTCCGGACACCGTGCGATCAGGATGTCGGGCGGTGGCATCGTGCCGCCACCACC
This sequence comes from Micromonospora sp. NPDC047187, assembly GCF_040643355.1. Classification (NCBI taxonomy): domain Bacteria; kingdom Bacillati; phylum Actinomycetota; class Actinomycetes; order Micromonosporales; family Micromonosporaceae; genus Micromonospora; species Micromonospora sp. NPDC047187. Next base: position 830,135 of record NZ_JBEYUF010000001.1, on the reverse strand, counting down.
ACGACGAGCTACCGCTCGCCCTCACCCGGACCCCGACAAGACGCCGCCGCGAAGCCCTGGATCAGGCAGCGACGGCCGCCCGGACGTCGTCGTCGGCGGCGCGCAGCCGGGCCGCGGCCTCCTCGGCGGTGCAGTTCGCCAACAGCAGCACGATGGCCGTCTTGGCGTGCCCGTGCGCCGCCGCGAGCGCCCGCGCGGCCGTGTCGAGGTCGGTGTCGGCGGCCTCGGCGACGATCCGACGCGCCCGGTCGACGAGCTTCTCGTTTGTGGCGTTCATGTCCACCATCAGATTGCCGTAGACCTTGCCGAGCCGGGCCATCGTGGCGGTGGAGAGCATGTTGCAGACCAGCTTCTCGGCGGTGCCGGCCTTGAGCCGGGTCGAGCCGGTGAGCACCTCGGGGCCGGTGGGCACCTCGATGGCGACGTCGGCGTGCCGGCTGGTCACCGCGTCGGTGTTGCAGGCCACCGATACGGTCGCCGCGCCAAGCGCGCGGGCGTGATCCAACCCACCGACCACGTACGGGGTACGGCCGCTGGCGGCGAGCCCGACCACCGTGTCGCGGGCGGTCAGGCCGACGGCGTCCAGGTCGGCGACGGCGCGGGTCGGGTCGTCCTCCGCGCCCTCGACGGCGACACCGAAGGCTCGCGCCCCGCCGGCGAGCAGACCGACGACCCGCTCGGGCGTCGTACCGAAGGTGGGTGGGATCTCGACGGCGTCGAGCATGCCGATCCGGCCGCTGGTGCCCGCGCCGAGGTAGATCAGCCGTCCGCCCTGGCGGAGCGACGCCACGATGACGTCGACGGCGGCGGCGATGTCCGGCACGGCCCGGCGGACGGCGTCGGCGACAGTCTGGTCCTCGTCGTTCATCGCGAGAAGCAACTCGGTGGGAGACATCCGGTCAAGGTCGCCGGTCTTGTCGTTGCGGGTCTCGGTGCCGAGGGTGCTGAGGTCCACGGGGTGCTCGTTCCTCTCGCTGGTGTGCAGTCGCCAGCCGGCGGGGAGAGGTCCTCCGGTCGCCCGGCGGCTCGCCGTCGAGCGTGTCCTCGCGACCCGCCGCCGCGGCCAGGCCGAGGGCGCAGCTGCGAACAGTCCCCGTATCAGCAGGCTGAAACCACAGCGTAACCAGCCCGGACGGGCGGTGGCAAAAAGTTTCGCGTTAGGGTGAGTCAACGTCACTTATTGACAACCGCTGGTTGGGAGCGAGCCGTGCGTCAACTCGACCTCGTCGTGATCGTGCTGTACCTCGTGGTGATCGCCTACGTCGGACTACGCCTGTCCGGTAAACAGAAGTCCGCCAAGGACTACTTCGTTGGCGAGGGTCGACTGCCCTGGTGGACCGTCTCGTTCTCCGTCGTCGCCACCGAGACCAGCGTCCTGACCGTGATCAGTGTTCCCGGCGGGGCCTACAGCGGTCAGGGCTTCGGCAACGTCGAGCTGGCCCTGGGCTACGTCATCGGTCGGGTCGTCGTGGCCGCGGTGCTCATCCCGCTCTACAAGCGGGGTGGGTTCGTCAGCGCCTACCAGTACCTCGGTGAGCGGTTTGGCCTGAAACTTCAGGGCCTGGCGTCGGTGACGTTCGTCTTCACCCGCCTGCTCGCCGAGGGCGTACGGCTGTTCGCCTCGGCCATCCCCATCAAGCTTCTTCTCGACGAGTTCGGGCTGAATGTCGGCTATCAGGCCATCATCGTCGTGCTGACGCTCATCACTGTGGTCTACACCTACCTCGGTGGCATCAAGGCGGTCATCTGGACCGATGCCATCCAGATGGGGCTGTACCTGGGTGGGGCGATCCTGGCCATCGCGGTGCTCAGCCACGCCGTCGGCTTCGACGGCTACTCGCAGGCGCTGGACGCCGGCAAGTTCCAGCTCTTCGACACCAACTTCGCCCTCTCGCACGTGCTCACCAGCCCGTTCGCCCTGCCGACCGCGATCATCGGTGGCGCGATCTTCGCGATGGCCAGCCACGGGTCGGACCAGCTGATCGTGCAGCGCATCCTGTCGACCCGCACGCTGCGCGAGGGGCAGCAGGCGATGATCTCCTCGGGCATCTTCGTGGTGATCCAGTTCGCGGCGTTCTCCCTGGTCGGCGCGCTGCTGTGGTCGTACAACAAGGGTCAGACCTTCAAGGAACTCGGCCTGGCCAGCAGCGACAACCTCTACCCGAGCTTCATCCTGCACGCCCTGCCGGTGGGCATCTCGGGTCTGCTGGTGGCAGGCATCCTCGGCGCCGCGATGGGCTCTTTGTCCTCGGCGCTGAACTCGATGTCGAACTCCACAGTCGCCGACTTCATCCACAGCTTCTTCCGCAAGGTCCCTTCCGACGACACGATGCTCCGCCTCGCCCGGGTGATGACCCTGGTCTGGGCGGTGCTGATGGCGGTCTTCGCCTGCGCGTTCAGCTCCAGCACCGGAAACGTCTACCTGACCGGTTTGACCATCGCCGGCTACACCTACGGGGCGCTGCTCGGCGCATTCCTGCTCGGCCGTCTCGTCAAGCGGGCCAACCAGGTCGACGCGGTGATCGCCTTCCTGGTCACCGTGGCGGTGATGACCTACATCGTGCGCTACGTCAAGATCGATGTGACGACGGCCGGGACCACCACCGCCACCGCCATCGCCGCGCAGTGGCTGGTCCCGATCGGCGTCCTGATCACCCTGGTCGTCGGCGCGGTGTCCAGCCGGTTCCACCCGGCCCCGGAGACGCCGTACGACCATGGACGTACCGACGAGGTCGACGACGACGTGGCGGCGGCGCCAGCCGGCCGGGCATGAAGGAGGACGTGATGCGCGTGATCGGCCTGATGTCCGGAACCTCCTACGACGGCATCGAAGCCGCCGCGGCCGAGTTCGAAATGAGCGGCGAAACAGTGCGGATGCGACCGCTGGGCCGGCTCAGCCACCCGTACTCCGACGAGTTGCGCACGCAGATCGCCGCGGCCCTGCCGCCCGTGGCGACCACCACCGAGGCGATCTGCGTGCTGGACACCGGCATCGGCCAGGCCTTCGCCGAGGCCGGCGTGCAGGCCCTCGCCCAGCTGTGCGACGGCAATGCCGACCTGCTCGTCTCGCACGGGCAGACCATGCACCACTGGGTCGAGGAGGGCACGGTCCGGGGCACTCTCCAGCTGGGTCAGCCGGCCTGGATGGCGGAGGCCACCGGCCTTCCGGTCGTGGCCGACCTGCGCAGCCGCGACGTGGCCGCCGGCGGCCAGGGCGCTCCCCTGGTCGCCCTCTTCGACGCACTGCTGCTGGGTGGCCTGCCCGGCGTCCCGGCCGCGCTGAACCTGGGCGGCATCGCCAACATCACCGTCGTCGCGCCGGACGCCGACCCGCTCGCCTTCGACACCGGTCCGGCGAACGCGCTCCTCGACGCCGCCGCCCGCCACTTCAGCGGGGGCACCGAGGAGTACGACCGGGACGGGCGCGGGGCGGCCGCCGGGCAGGTGAACCCGGACCTGCTTCGGCGGCTGCTCGATGAGCCGTACTACCGGCTGCCCGGCCCGAAGAGCACCGGGAAAGAGCTGTTCCATCTGCCCTACCTGCTCGCCGCCCTCGCCGACGCGCCCACACCGGACCCGCAGGACGTGTTGGCCACGCTCACCCGGCTGACGGCGGTCACTGTGGCCGGCGCCTGCCGTGAGCACGGCGTCACCCGGCTCGTCGTCTCCGGCGGCGGCGCACACAACCCGACGCTGATGCGCATGATCACCGACGAGCTGCCCGGCGTCGAGCTGTCCTCCAGCGACGACCTGGGCGTCGCGTCGGACGCCAAGGAGGCGCTGGCCTTCGCGCTGCTGGGCTACCTGACAGTGCACGGGCTGCCGGGCACCCTGCGCTCGGGCACCGGTGCGCGGCACGCCTCAGTGCTCGGCAACATCACCCCCGGCCGGCAGCCGCTGCGGCTGCCGGCTCCGGCCAACACCGCTCCCCGCCGACTGCTTATCGCCGGCCGCCCCGCCGTGCCGCCGGTGGCCGGCTGACCACGCTCCCGGGAGGATCCGCCGATGAGACCCGTCGTACCAGTGCCACCGCCGACCGCGGCCGGTGCTCGCGCCCGCGCGGTCGCCGAGCTGCTACGCGCGCGCCTCGATGATCCGAGCCGGGCCAGCGCCGAGCTGCCCCGGCGGCTGGCGGCGGCACACGACGCCTCGCCGTACCTGTTCGAGCCGCAGGCCGTGGTGCGCGCCGCCTCGGCCGCCGAGGTGGGGGCGTTGATGGCCGGCGCCCGGGAGGCCGGCGTGCCGCTGACCCTGCGCGGCGGCGGCACCAGCCTCGCCGGGCAGGCCGGCGGCGCAGGCGTGCTGGTCGACGTCCGCACCGACTGGCGCCACGCCGAGGTCCTCGACGACGGCCGCCGCATCCGGCTCCAGCCGGGCCTGACGATCCGGCAGGCCAACGCCCGGCTGGCCCGCTACCGACGCCGACTCGGCCCGGACCCGGCCAGCGAGGCCGCCTGCACGGTGGGCGGCATGGTGGCAAACAATTCCAGCGGGATGACCTGCGGCACCACCGACAACGCGTACCGCACCATGGAGTCGCTGCGCTTCGTGCTGCCGTCCGGCACCGTCGTCGACTCCGGCGCCCGCGACGCCGACGACCGGCTGCGGGCCGACGAGCCCGAGCTGCACGCCGGGCTGCTGCGCCTGCGCGACCGGGTGCGATCGACGCCGGGGTCGCGCGCCATCATCGAGCGGCTGTTCGCGATGAAGAACACCATGGGGTACGGGCTGAACTCGCTGCTCGACCACAGCACCCCGGTCGAGATGCTCGCCCACCTGATGATCGGCAGCGAGGGCACGCTCGGCTTCGTGGCCGAGGCCGTCTTCCGTACCGTCGAGATCCACGACCACGCCGCCACCGGCCTGCTGATCCTGCCCGGTCTCACCGACGCCACCGACGCGCTGCCGGCCCTGCTCGCCGCCGGCGCCCGTACCGCCGAGCTGCTCGACGCGGCCGCGCTGCGGGTCAGCCAGCGCGACCCGGGCGTGAGCCCGGCCCTTCGTGGGTTGACTGTCGTCGGGCACGCCGCGCTGCTGGTGGAGTTCGCCGAGGACAGCGCGGAGCAGTTGGCCGCGACGCTGGCCGACGCCCGGCCCGTGCTCGACCGGCTGCCGGCCGTCACCGGCACCGAGCTGACCCGCGACCCGCGCGAACGGGCCAACCTCTGGCACCTGCGCAAGGGCCTCTACACCGCCGTCGCGGGGGCCCGCCCGCCCGGCACCACGGCCCTGCTGGAGGACGTCGCGGTGCCGATGCCACGCCTGACCGGCACCTGCGACGGGCTGATCCGCCTGTTCGACCGGCACGGCTACCCGGACGCGGTGATCTTCGGACACGCCCGGGACGGCAACCTGCACTTCATGCTGACCCAGTCCTTCGACACCGCGGCCGAGATCGATCGCTACGCCCGGTTCACCGACGACATGGTCGACCTGGTGCTCGCCGAGGGGGGAACACTCAAGGCGGAGCACGGCACCGGTCGGGCCATGGCGCCCTTCGTCCGCCGGCAGTACGGCGACGAGCTGTACGACGTGATGCGCGAACTCAAGCGGTTGTGCGACCCGAGCGGTCTGCTCAACCCCGGTGTGCTGCTCAACGACGACCCGACAGTGCACCTGCGGCAGCTCAAGGCCGTCCCGACGGTCGACCCCGAGCTGGACGCCTGCGTCGAGTGTGGCTACTGCGAGCCGGTCTGCCCCACCGCCGACGTCACCACCACGCCCCGGCAGCGCATCGTCCTGCAACGGCAGATCGCCCTCGCCACCGCCGCCGGCGACGAGGAGCGCCGCCGGGAGCTGACCGCCGACTACGAGTACGCCGCGGTGGACAGCTGCGCCGCGGACAGCCTCTGCGTCACCGCCTGCCCGGTCGGCATCGACACCGGGGCGGCGATGAAACGGCTGCGCGCCGAGCGGCACAGCCCTCGCGCCCAGCGCACCGCCCGCACCGCCGCGCGGCACTGGCAGGCTGCCGTGACTGGCGTCCGGGTGGGGCTGACCGCCGCGCACGCCGTGCCGACGCCGGTGACCCGGGCCGCCACCGGGATGATCCGTGGGCTCGGCGCCACCGAACTCGTGCCAATGTGGAGCGAGGACATGCCGCGCGCCGGCGCGCCCCGCCCCACCCCGCGCAGCACGCCGGACGCCCAGGCGGTGTTCTTCGCGGCCTGCGTCGGCAGCCTCTTCGCACCCGAGGACGGCTCGTCCGGCGGTTCGGCGGCGGCGTTCCTGCGCCTCTGCGAACTGGCCGGGGTGCCGCTCGTCGTACCGACCGGCACGGCGGGTCTGTGCTGCGGAACCCCGTGGCAGTCCAAGGGTTACCCCGCCGGTCACCGTGAGATGGCCGAGCGGACGCTGGCCGCGCTCTGGGCGGCCAGCGACGAGGGCCGGCTGCCCGTCGTGTGCGACGCGTCGTCGTGCACGCACGGGCTGACACAGCTGACCGCCGCGCTGGCCGTGGAGGAGCAGGCACGGTACGGCGCGCTGCGCTTCGTCGACAGCGTGACCTTCACCGCCGAGCACCTCCTGCCGGCGCTGCCGCAGCCCCGGCGACTGGGCTCGCTGGCCCTGCACCCCACCTGCTCCACGGTGCACCTGGGCGGCATCGACGACCTGCGCGCGGTGGCCGGGGCGGTCGCCGACACCGTCACCGTGCCGGACAGTTGGGGGTGCTGCGCCTTCGCCGGTGACCGGGGGCTGCTGCACCCCGAGGTCACCGCCGGCGCCACCGCGGCGCAGGCCGCCGAGATCAACGAGCGCGACCACGACGCGTACGCCTCCTGCAACCGCACCTGCGAGATGGGCATGAGCCGGGCCACCGGCCAGCCGTACCGGCATGTGCTCGAGGTGCTCGTCGAGGCGGTCGAGCCGCCGGCGTAGCCGGCGGTCCCTGCTCACGAGGTGCGCTGCTGACCCGGCTCGGCGTTTCCCCGGCGGGGCGCTGGCACGGCCAGCGCCCCGCTTCGTCCCGAGTCTCGCGTCACGGGCAGGGTGTCCGTCCGCAGACGTCGACGACCTTGCCGGTGAGCAGGAAGACCGCCTTCTGTTTCTGGGCTCCGGCCTGGGCGCGGGGGAACTCGTGCGGATCGTCGCCGTACTCCGGTCCGGCCGGGGCGAGGTTGGTCGGGGGCGGCGCGTACGCCGCGCCGCTGTTCCAGATCACGATCGCCGAGCCGGTGTACGGGTAGCGGCGGATCGGCGTGATGCCCCAGTACGGCCGCACGTCCAGCGACCAGCCGTCGGCGAGAGCGGGAGTGTGCAGGCGCGCGCCGATGGTGCGCGCCTGCACCTCCGCCGCGGCGGGCGAGACCTGCTGGTCGCCGAAGGCCACGTGCATCAGCACCTGGTGCGCCGGGGTGCGCGGGAGTGGCCGGTCGGTCATGTGCTGGGCGTACCCGTTGGCCTCGGACCGGTCCCACAACATCTGCAGCAGCGCGAGGACCAGCTGTTGGTCGGCAGTGTCCGGGTAGTAGCCGTCGAGCACCGTCTGGAACGGCGCGAAGTCCACGCTGCGTTGCAGCAGCGTGGAGTAGTTCATCGCCGGTACGCCGAGCACCGACCGGGTCCAGTCCTGGGCGATGGCGGTGAGGGCACCTCCGTTGATGCCGCCCTGGCTGTTGCCGTCGTAGTGCAGCCCACCGACGCGATTGATCAGCGGCCGGGCGGTGTCGTCCCGAAACGCCGGATGCGCGGCGAACCCAGCCGGGTGGATCATCGCGCGACCCAGGAAGAGGAAGTTCAGGAGACTCTGCTGCAACCGGTCCGCCACCGCGGGAAAGACGCTGAGGTCGGTGAAAGCGTTGGCCACGAAGGGAACGTCGGCGGCGGCCATGCCGATCCAACTGGTCGCGCAGAAGGTGAAGTTGTGGGTGTTCGACATCGTCCTGACGTTGCCGGCGTTGATCTCGGTCGGTCGGCCGAGCAGTCCGTGGCCGTAGAGCGAGAGATGAGCCGGCCGCGCGGCCGAGGCGCTGCGCGGAATGTTGCAGACGAAGTCCGCCGCCACCGTCGCGCCGGACGGCGTGGGCACTGCGTTCGGTGTGGGTGGCGTCCCGGCGCCGCCGGCCGGCCCGTAGTGCAGGCGGGAGCCCGGCCCGCCGTCGCCGGTCAGATAGGACGGTACGCCGATGGTGCCGGTCACCTGCCGGGCGATCAGCGGATCCTGCTCCGGCGAATAGTCGGTGACCATGTTGACGGTGACCGACGGCGCGGCTCGGCCGAGGTCGGCGAACGCGTCGTCCCGGACCGCCAGCATCCGCCCGGTCAACCCGTGCCGGCTGGCCACCGTGAAGTCCCAGGCCAGGTAGAGGCTGTGCCGCTTGACGCCGGTCCGGCTCAGCTCGGCGACGATCCGCCTCAGTTGCGTTCCCCGAGCGTCCCGCTGCCTGAGGCCGGCACTCGTCACGTACGCCGTGAACGCCTTCGGCGCCGGAATCAACGCCCCGTTGCCGTCCCGCAGACCGCGCAACCCGACGACGTAGCGGGTGCCCTCGGTCAGCGCCACCGCAGGCCGGATGATCAGCAGCTGCCGGTCGGGCTGGCCGGCGGCGTGCGCGTCCAGCTCGGCCCAGTACGGCGTGCGCTCACCGGTGCGGGTGTTGAGCAGCACGATCGGCGCGTTCGGCGCCAGCGAGCGGCCGATGTCGGTGACCGGCGCGATCCCGCTCGCCGCGGCGTCGAGACCGGGTACGCGCACCAGGATCGGTGAGCCCGGACTGAACCCGTCCTGCCGGTTCCACTCCGTCGGGTCGATCGGGGTGCCCTGCACGTTGGCGGGCATCGCGGCGGCGGCGAACCGCACCCGCTTGCCGGTGGCGCTGCTCCGGTCCGGCACTGTGAAGTAGTCGTTCGGAAACGGCAGCAGGCAGGCGGTCGGGTCGATCGGGTCGCAGGACGGATGCCCGGCCGGGGCGGGAGTCGTTGGCGGTGCGGCAGGGGCCGCCGTGCCGAGCAGGACGGTGCCTGCTGCCACCAGCACGGACACGGCGAGACGGAGCCCTCTGGAGGTGGTCACACGCATCTCCTTCGACGCTGGACGGCGGATCGACGGGTGGTGTTCTTCCTACGCGTATGAAAGAGACTCAGCAAGCGAACAAACTCGCGGCCGGTGGCCGGGCAGCCCGATCACGCTCTGGCTGCCGGCCACCGGCCGCATCGACGACGACTGACGGAAGATCAGTCGGTGATCACCGGCCAGGCGTAGGCGAGCAGGGCGCAGGCGGCGCCCAGAAGCGCGAGCGAGACACCCCTCGTGGGCAGCGGCAGAGCAGCGAGCACGATCAGGATGACGGCGACAACGTAGAGAAATGCCTGGACCGACATGGTGCTCTCCTCGATCAGGGGAAACGAGCGGCTGACTTCATCCGCCGGGATGCCCCCAGGGGTGATCTCGGAAACCCTCCTTCCGATCACGGTTTGGCCCACAGTGGTACGTGCGGATCGTCCGGTGCGGCGCCTACGTCGGGAGAAGAAGCGCTTCGGCACCCACCGGTCGAAAGCCCGCCGCTTGGAAGGCGCGCACACTTCGCGCGTTGCCGGCGGCCTGCTGGGCCCAGACCGGCTGACCGTGGGGCACCAGATGTCGGGCGGCGGTCGCCAGCGCCCGCCCCAGGCCCCGGTGACGCCGCTCGTCGTCGACCTCGATCGCCGCCTCCCAACGGCCGGCCACCCCGCGGCCGAGCACGACCACCCCACCCTCGGCGGCCCAGACACGGATGTCGTCACGACGCCGACGCGACCTGACCTCGCGAGGATGATCCGCGTCCACCAGCTCAGTCAGTTGCAACGGAGGCGGCCCGTCAAGGCAACTCGCGACGGTCAGCAGGTCGATCGTGTCCATCGAGCGCCGGGTGCGGTCGAGCAGCGCACCCAGGAAACGCGGATTCATCGTGGCAGCCAGGGGGTCGCAGTCGACGGTGGCCAGCGTACGACGTACCCACTGGGGATCTTCGTCGGTGAACACCACCGAGTGTCCGGTGAACGCGATGACTCCGGCGTCGCGGCGGCTCGGCTGCGGCACCACTGTGGTCCCGCCGTCCGACGGCGGGAGACGGCCCTGCGCCGCCGCGTCCAGGATGTCGGCCAACGTGCGGTCCATTGTCGCCTCTCCTCGGTCCCCGACCGCACGGCTGTCGAGGGCGGACGTGGGCAATGCGCTCCCGCCCCTTGCCACCGCGCGGACCAAACAGTGTCCAGACATCCTCCCGGGTGAGGTGAGCAACTGGGTGCCCGCCGTGTCGTGAATGAGAACAATGACGACCAGGGGTGTGACCCGGCTTCCGGGTCACACCCTTGGCACATTCACGGATCTGGGGGGCACCGCTGACGGCCCCCGCCCACGACCCCGACGGGTCAGCAGCCGATCCGGCTGGACCCCAGAGCGACGTCGTCGTACCAGAGGGTGTCGGCTCCGCCGCCGTAGCTCTCCCAGCCCAGCTTCAGGTCGGTGAGCTGCGGCCGCCAGGTGCGGTTGTACCACTGGCCGTCGATGTCGTGCGTGGGTGCGCCGTCAGCGGTCAGCCCGGGGATGGCGGTGCCGTCCACCCAGGTACGCAGCTGACCGGCCACACCGTCCACCATGAACTCGACGCAGGTCCACCGGTTGGTGGGCAATGGCAGGCTCTGCGCCACCCCGGCCGGGCTCTGCTCGGGCAGGGTCGCGTCGTCGGAGGCGCGGTTCCACTGCAACGCGCCGTTCTGGCCACCCAACCGCAGGTCCTTGTTGCCGTCGGCGGCGTCGGCCATGGCGATCATCGTGGTGTGTTCGGTGGGTTGGGCGGTGGTGTGCCGGACCCAGATCCGGCCGTACCGGAGGTTGCCCACGCTGCCGAGGTTCTTCGTGGATCTGACGAAGACGTGGTTGCAGTACCCGGCGGCGCCGTTGATCCGGACCGACCGACTGCCGCTGTGCGTGATCGCCGTGTCGATGGTGGCGGCACCGGCGCCGGAACAGTCCGGGCTCACCACGGCCCAGTCACCGGAGGGCGTCGAACCGGTCTGGCCCTCGAAGCCGTCGCAGAGCACCGCGCCAGCACACCCGTTCGGCGGCTCGGTGGTGGGCGGCGGGGTGGTCGGCGGAGGCGTCGTCGGCGGAGGCGTGGTGGGTGGCGGCGTCGTCGGCGGCGGGGTGGTCGGCGGCGGCGTGGCGCCGTTGCACGCTACGCCGTTCAGGCTGAACCCGGTCGGCGCACCACCACTGGAGCCGTACGTGCCCTGCAACCCGAACTCGGTGGAGCCGCCCGCCGGGATGCTGCCGTTGTACGACGCGTTGCGGGCGGTCACCGCCGATCCGGACTGGCTGACCGTGGCGTTCCAGCCACTGGTGACCCGCTCGTCCCCGGCGTACGTCCAGGCGACGGTCCAACTGGAGACGGCCGCGTCCCCCGGGGAGACCTTGACGGTGGCGGTGAATCCGCCGGGCCACTGGTTGGGCGTGTAGTCGACCCGGCAACCCTGGGCGGCTGCGGCCGGGCCGCTGAGCACGGCCGCTCCGGTGGTGGTCGTGGCGGCGGCCAGCGCGGCGGCGACCACCAGGGTCGCGGCGGGGCGGGCACGGAAAATCGTCATGAACGGTCCTTCTGCCATCGAGCTGAGCGGAGACGGCACGGCGGCGCGTCCTGGACGGACGCGGCGCGACAACGTGCCCTGGATGCGGCGCGGCGGTGCGCCACAGCGACCGGTCGTGCGTACGACCGAAATGCCCGGCTCGGGGTGGACCTGTCAGCCGCCGACGGCCCGGTCCCCCGGACCCCGGCGGCGCCCACCCTCAATCTATTGACGATCGCCTATTGAATCAAGCTTCGGAATTCCGGGTTTCGCCCGGACGGCCCCGCGCCTGCGCGCTCTCCCGCAAGCGAGGTCCGGTGTCCCAGGCGCGAGGGAGTGGTTCCCCCCGTGAAGGGGATCACTCCTGCTCCCAGTTGGTCGACCGTAAAGGCATCGCAGGGCCGCGGTGCCGCGGCCAGATTGGGAGGACGACGATGCGCAGAACACTCGGATGGGGCATGGCCGCAGCGGCGATGGCAGTCGCGGCGGCGACGCCGGCCGGGGCGGCGGACCATCGACCGGCGCGGGTGACCGGATCGGCGGAGTTCGTCCTGCCGTACGGGCAGGACGGCGACGTGCAAGCGTTCACCTTCGACGCCCGGTCGGCGCCGTACAGCCGCCCGCTCCCGATTCCGAGAGGGGAGAACGGCACCCCGGCGGACGCGGCGGGGACGGTGCGAGTCTCACACTGGCTGGCCGCAGCCGACATCACCGTACGGTGGGAAGCGTCGGTGGACTGCATGATCACCAGCCCGGGTCACGCGACCCTGACCGGCATCGTCACCCGCGCCGACCAGATGGCCAATGATCTCGTCGGTAAGCGGGTCGGATTCAGCGTGCAGGACGGCGGGCGCGGCGGCGACCGGGTCGGCTTCACCTGGTCAGCCAGCATGGACCAGGACGAGGAAGGCCAGTGGGGCCCAGCCCGAATCGGTACGTGCCTCGCACCGGCGGCGTTCGCCACGGTGACTCGCGGCAACTTCACAGTGCGGCACGCCGAACTGACTGCGCCGCCGGAGGACGAGCGACAGTGACCACGCCGCGACAAGGGAAAGATGTTCCGGGGCCCGTGTCGATCCGTGGGCCGCTCGTTCGACGTGGGGATGCTGGGGCCGGGAGACGGCCCCGTCGGATCAGTTCTCGGCACCGCTCAGGTCGTCGGTGGTGATCACGCCGCCACGACTCACCACGGCAGGTGCGGTGTCAGGCGGATAATCACAGGTCCCAATCGAGTGAGCTGGAGGCCCACATGCGCGTCATCCGCATTCTGCCCAACCTTCCGGTGGCTGACGTCAGCGCCGCCAAGGGCTTCTACACCGACTTTCTCGGTTTGAGCACGGAGGCGTTCAACCTGGGTTGGGTAGCCCGTTACACCTCGCCCGACCCCGACGTGGCCGTGCAGCTCGTCTCCGGCGACGCGACCGCACCCGAGGACTCGGTCATCAGCGTGCAGGTGGACGACGTGGACGGCGCCTATGCCGAGGCGCAGCGGCTCGGCCATGAGATCGTGCACCCGCTCACCACCGAGCCGTGGGGCGTGCGACGGTTCTTCGTCCGCGACCCGGACGGCAACGTCATCAACGTGGCGGCGCACCGTTCCTGAGGCGATCCGGACAATCCCGAGGGATTGACCCTTACCGGCGGGCCGATGTTAACTGCATATCAACGATGTGGATCGATGTTCATCCGGTTGGCGCCAAGCCGGCCTGGTGGCACCGCTCCGCGTCGTCTCGACATCGCCCTCGTTTCGGCGGACGCGGGCACATCGGGCACTTCCTCACAAGGAGCCCTGCATGCGCAGACGCGCCATCAGCACGCTCGCCGCCGCCGTCGTCGCCGGACTCACGCTCGCCGCCGGGGCGGTGACGGTGGCCTCGAGCCCGGCCGAGGCCGCACCGTTGGCCAAGGTCCTGGTGTTCTCCAAGACCGCCGGCTTCCGCCACTCCTCCATCCCCAACGGCATCGCCGCCATCCAGCAGCTCGGCGCGGCCAACGGCTTCACCGTCACCGCCACCGAGGACGCGGCGACCTTCACCACTGCCAATCTCGCCCAGTACCAGGCGGTGGTCTTCCTCAGCACCACCGGCGACGTGCTCAACGCCGGTCAGCAGGGTGCGTTCGAGGCGTACGTCGCCGCCGGCGGCGGTTTCGTCGGTGTGCACGCCGCCGCCGACACCGAGTACGACTGGCAGTGGTACGGCGGGCTGGTCGGCGGGTACTTCGCCTCGCACCCGGCCACCCAACAGGCGACCGTGCGAGTCGAGGACCGCTCCAACGCCTCGACCGCGCACCTGCCGTCGACCTGGACCCGCACCGACGAGTGGTACAACTACCGGACCAACCCCCGCTCGGCGGTCAAGGTGCTGGCCAGCCTCGACGAGTCGTCGTACACCGGTGGGTCGATGGGTGGTGACCACCCGATCACCTGGTGCCACAGCTACGGCGGCGGACGCTCCTGGTACACCGGCCTCGGCCACACCGAGCAGAGCTACGCCGACCCCAACTTCACCCGGATGCTGCTGGGCGGCATCCAGGTGGCGGCCGGGGCGGTGGCGGCCGACTGCCGGCCGGAGCCCGGCTACACCCCGCTGTTCGACGGCACCCAGGCCAGCCTCGGGCAGTGGCGGCAGGCGGGGCCGGGCGGCTTCACTGTGGCCGACGGCACCCTCACGTCGAACGGTGGCATGGGGTTGCTCTGGTACCCGGTGCGCACCTTCGCCAACTACTCACTCAAGGTCGACTGGATGATGCCGGGCGACGACAACGGTGGGGTCTTCATCGGGTTCCCCGATCCGCAGGGCGACCCGTGGGGCCCGGTCGCCGCCGGTCACGAGATCCAGATCGACGCCACCGACGGCGACCCGACGCGCACCACCGGCAGCGTCTACAGCTTCCAGGCACCCGACCAGGCCACCCGCGCGGCGGCGCTCAACCCGCCCGGCTCCTGGAACACCTACGAGATCGGCGTGCACGGCCAGCGGGTCGAGATCTGGCTCAACGGCCTCAAGATCAACGATTACGTCAGCAGCCGGGCCATCGCCAACCGCTACATCGGGTTGCAGAACGACGGCGCCGGGATGGACATCAACTACCGCAACGTACGGATCAAGACCGACGGTCCGAGTGAGCCGCCCGCCACCGACCTGGCCCAGGGCCGGCCGGTGGCGGCGTCCAGCGTGGAGCCGGGCAGCGCGCACGCGGCAGCCAACGCGGTGGACGGCAACACGACCACCCGCTGGGGCAGCGCGTACGCCGACCCGCAGTGGATCACCGTCGACCTGGGAGCCCCGTACGCGATCAACCGGGTTCGGCTGGCCTGGGAGACGGCCCACGCGCGGGCATACCAGGTGCAGGTGTCGCCGGACAACGTCACCTGGTCGCCCGTGCACACCACGACCGCCGGAGACGGCGGCGTCGACGACCTCACTGTCAACGGCACCGGCCGTTACCTGCGGGTGTACGGCACCCAACGCGCCACCCAGTGGGGCTACTCGCTGTGGGACCTCAACGTCTACGGCACCGCGGCCGGTGGCACACTGCTCTCCCGGGGCAAGCCGGTCACCGCTTCCAGTGTCGAGCCGGGCAGCGCGCACGCGGCGGCCAACGCCGTGGACGGCAACACGACCACCCGCTGGGGCAGCGCGTACGCCGACCCGCAGTGGATCTCGGTGGACCTCGGAGCGTCCCGCACCCTCGACCGGGTCCGGCTGACCTGGGAGGCGGCGTACGCGCGGGCGTACCAGATCCAGGTCTCCCCGGACAACGTCACCTGGTCGCCGGTGCACACCACGGCCACCGGCGACGGCGGTGTGGACGACATCGCCATCTCGGCCACCGGCCGCTATCTGCGCGTGCAGGGCACCCAGCGGGCCCTGCCCGCGTACGGCTACTCGCTGTGGGAGCTGGAGGTGCACGGCCGCTGACCGCGGGCCGGAACACGCTACCTAGCGCAGTTCCGAGATCCTGGCGCGGGTGTTGGCCGGCGCTTCGGGGTGCCCGCGCTCGACGTCGGCCCGGACGTCAGCGACGGTCTTGCCGGCCAACTCCCGCCGCCAGGCCAGGTCGGCGCCCCGCATCGCCTGGGCGAACGCGCAGGACTGTCGATAGTCGACGCCCGCGTGTTCGCCCGGGCCCTTGCGGAGGATCTGGTCGCACTGGAACAGCTCCTCCGGGCCCTCGATCGCGGCCACGATGTCCAGCAGAGAGATCGCCGCCGGGGTCCGGGCCAGCTGGAAGCCGCCGCGTGGCCCCGAGGTCGACGTGAGGATCCCGGCCCGGGCCAGGGCCTGGAGCTGCTTGTTCAGGTACGCCGGCGGCAGCTCGTAGTAGGCGGCGAGGGTGCTGGTCGGCACCGGGGCGTCCAGCCAGCTCAGGTTCAGGCACGTGTGGAGGGCCCATTCGACACCCTGACTCATCCTCATGATCCTGGACTTTACATGTCCAGGATTTGTGACGCAGACCATGATCGCTGGCGTCGACCGGTTCTGGACATCTAGTGTCCAGGAATCGACGGACGACGAAGGAGCCGACAATGACTTTGGTACGCGCAGCCCAGGCCGAGGTCCTCGACAGCGATCCGGCCAGCGTGATCAGGCTGCTCCTCGACCCCGAGCACACCGGCGGCGCCCTGACCAGCAACCGCACCCTGCTCAGGCACGGCACCGACGGTGCGCCGCCGCACCTGCACACCCACTCCGGTGAGCTGTTCTTCATTCTCGACGGCGCCCTCGAGATGCTGGTCGACGACGAGTTGCACACCCTGCACAAGGGAGACGCGCTCTTCGTCCCGCCGAACACCCCGCACGCCTTCGCCCCCGCCGACGGCCAGGACGCCGACTTCCTCGTCGTGATCACCCCCGGCAAGCACCGGTTCGACTACTACCGGCTGCTCGACAAGGTGCACCAGGGCGAAGCCACCTGGCAGGACGTCGGCGAAACCCAGGACCGCTACGACAACCACTACGTGGACAGCCCGTTGTGGGCCGACCGACGCAGCTGACCGGCGCGACGACGATCGTGCCGCGATCATCGCGGCCGGGACACAGTGTCAGCCGCGCGGCACGCCAGCTACCGGTTTGCCACCGAGGAAGTCCTCCTCACGTCGACGTACCGGA
Organism: Micromonospora sp. NPDC047187; assembly: GCF_040643355.1. Classification (NCBI taxonomy): domain Bacteria; kingdom Bacillati; phylum Actinomycetota; class Actinomycetes; order Micromonosporales; family Micromonosporaceae; genus Micromonospora; species Micromonospora sp. NPDC047187. Next base: position 813,477 of record NZ_JBEYUF010000001.1, on the reverse strand, counting down.
TCGCGACCCTGGCGAACGACTTCTTCGCCAAGAACGCCACCCCGGCTTCACGGCGCTGTTCGACGCGCGCAGGCAGGACCGCAGCCTGTACAACGGCGGTGACGCGCTCTGGCCCTACCTGGAGGAGGCGTCGCCGGCACCAGACAGTGGGCGCTGGCGTGTGCCGTGTTCGTCGTCACTGCGGTGGCTCAGCGGCTCTACTGGATCGCAGGTGGCCGGTGGGGGTACACCGCCTGCGATCGCACCGATCTGGTAGATCCGGCGGGCGGGTGCGGTGCGGACCAGGTCGTGGCGTTGCCGTTCTGGTCAGGGTGGGGAGCGGTGGGAGTCGGCGTCGCCCTCGCGGTGGTGCTCGCGTGCACGGTCCGGATGCCCGGCAGCTGGACGACCACCGGCGGCTGGGCTGCGGCCGCGCTGCTCCTGGTGGTCGCGTTCCCCCTGCACCTGCTTTTCGAGATCCCGGCGGCGCTGGCGGGGCGGCCCTCGGACTGGCGTGACCTCGGAGCCCGGCTGGCGCTGGTGGCCGGTGGCGTCCTGTTCGCCGGGCTCGCGAACACCTCCGGGCCCCGGCGTGGACCGGTCGCCGTCGGCTACCGGCCGGTGCCGCGGTGGACACGCCGCTGGGCGTACGTCGCCGTCGCGCTGCCGGTGGTCGGCTGGGCCGTGCCCCACGCGCTGTGGGTGCTCGGCGTCCCGGTCGGCATCTCCGAGCGGGAACTGAACGACATCGAGCAGAACCTCTCCACGCCGACCGGTGTCGCGATCACGCTCGTCCCGCCGCTCGCCGGCCTGCTCGTGCTCGGGCTGGTGCGGCGGTGGGGGCAGCAGTTTCCGCGCTGGGTGCCGGGACTGCACGGTCGACAGGTCCCCCGACGGCTGGCGGTGATCCCGGCCGGCGTGGTGGCACTCACGCTGGTCACCTACGGCGTGCTGAGCATCGCGGTGCTCGTCGGCGAACTGCTCACAGGTGACACCCGCTGGTCCGACGTGTGGGACGGGTGGGCCGACGCCGCCATGACCGACCTCCCAGGATCGGAGCACCCATGAGCCCCACCGACTCCGCCCGCGTCGAAACCGCCGCCCCGCCGGCCTGGGCGATCTGGGCCGCCTACGCCGTCCCGCTCTGCGTCCTGCCGTCCGCGCTCTGGCGACTGTCGTTGGTGTTCGCCGACGATGGCACCACGCACCGGTACATGGTCTTCCTGTCCGCGTTGTCGATGGGACTGGCCCTGTTGACACTCGGGCTGGTGCACCGGTGGGGACAGCGAGTTCCGCACTGGGTGCCCCGCATCGGAGGCCGTTGCATCCCGGCGCGTCCGGTCGTGCGCATCGCATTGACCGGCGGCTGGTTGCTCGTCGCCATCTGCGTGTACTTCCTCCTGAACCACAGGTTCCATCTCGTGCAGAGCGGCTGGGTGGGCATCGGAGAGGACGAACCGGTGCACCCGACCCCCGGATGGGAGGTGCTCCGCTACTACACCCCCCTGCTCGCGTGGGGGCCGCTCGTCATCGCCGTGGCCGTCAACTACGGCCGACGCCCAGCCAGGGTTCGAAGAATGGAGAAGCCATGAAAATCCGCAGGTTGCTTGTCGCCCTGCTCGCCGGGGTCGTGACAGTAGTCGGTGCCCCGGTGTCGGCGCAGGCCGACGACCAGGACCCACCCGAGGTGCCCGCCACGCCGGGTGCGTGGATCGCCGGCCTCGGCGGGTTCGTCTACAACGAGCCCGGGTTGGTCGATCATCAGATCCGGTTCGGCGTCCTGGGCTGGGTCGACCGCCACGGGACAGGCCACGGCGTGTTCCACTTCCGGCACGCGAGGCCCGACGGGAGTGTGGCGAGCGAGGGACAGGCCGAGGTGACGTGCGTCAGCGTGGTGGGCGACACCGCACTGGTAACCGCTGTCGTCCCGGAGGGCGGCAGCCCAATGGTCAACCACGTCTTCGCTATCAAGATCATTGAGGGCGGTCCGGGTCGAGCCGACCAGATCGAGACGCTCCAGGCCGGCGGCGATCCGACCAGACCCGCCAAGCGGTACTGCATCGACACCGCGCCGTTCAACCTTTCCCGCTACCCGGTCCGACCCGGCGGCTACGCGTTCGGGTCGTGACGTTCCACAGCGATATCACGCCTGCGGGAGCGGGGAGTCCGGTCCTATCCTTGCGCGGTGTCGTACGCCGATCTCACTTTCGCGCAGTGGAACAACCTCTCCGATGGTGCCGCGCGCCGCCTCGCCGAGGAGATCGCCGACCGGCACGGTCTGACCGTGCCGGTCGGCCTTCAGGACACGGTGTACCCGGCCTGAGGACGACGGCTGCGGATGCGTGGGTACGCCGACGAGATCCTGACCTGGCCCGTCCTTGAGCTGAGCTGAGCAGCGCCGAACCGGGTCGGTGTCGCCGTCTCAGTGTGTCAGTGTGGAACCACGGTCACAGGGGCGGCCAGGCATTGGCCAGCAACTGACGGAAGTGCGCGGGGAACCACTCTCCGAGCGGCGGGGCGCCGGGCATCGCACCGGTGTCGTACGCGGATCCGCGAGGTGGCAGGTAGTTCGGGTCGCACAACGGCTCGTACGGCTGGCCGGCGTTCGGGCTGCCGCTGGTGCCATCGGACTCGCCGGGCGGCTTGACCCAGACATAAGCGTCGATGCCTGGTTCCGGCGTGGCGACTGGACGCTGCCCGAGGCCGGCACCCCTCTGATTGCACCAGTTCCCGGTCACCGCCCGCCGGTCGATCCGGCTGCCGTCGACGTAACTGTTCAGATCGACAAAGGGGCCCGGGCCGGTGGGTCTGTTCGGGCCGCCCCAGCCGTTGCGTGAGGTATCGACGATCACGCCCGCGTCCGGGGAGAAGCCCGCCTCCGTCAACAGTCCCCGCAGGTGTCGCGCGTAGGGCACCTCGTCGATGAACGGGTTCCAGTCGACCCACTTCGACTGGTACACCGGTTGGCCGTTGATGACATCGTCGGCGCGGAAGTACTCCTCGTGCAGGACCGAGTAGTTGGCGGTGTTGGCCACGAAGCCATGGACGTCGGCCACCGTGCTGCCTGCGGTGGTCGCGGCCTGCGACAGCAGCGCCGTCAGCGGACCGGAGTCCTCCGGCCAGCCGACTTCGGCGTGGTGACTGATGTCGAGGTACGAGTAGACGTTGGACAGGGAACCGAGCCGGGCCAGGGCGTACCCGACCCCGTGCTGGTAGGTGCCGCGCGCCAGCGCGTCGTCACAGGCCGGTGTGGCCGCGTACCGGTTGCCGGTGTTGACGACAAGGTCGGGCAGCGAATTCGGTTCGACGAAGACGACGATCCGCAGGTCGGCGTAGTCGGGCGCAGCGAGGATCTCGACAATCGGATCAATGAACTGTGCCCGGTACCGGGCAAGGTCCCCGATCGACAGCTCACCCTGCGGGGCCCGCCGGCCGCAGTCGCGGGCCGGCAGGTTGTACAGGGTCAACTGGACGAGGTCGGCGTGCTGTGCCACGGCGGCGTCCAGGTGCTCGCGCAGGCCCATCCTTCCGTCGTCTCCCTCGATCCTGGCGATCCGGTCCAGCCAGACCGCTGTCGGCTGGCCGGCGACCGCGTCGCCGCCGGGCTCCGCGATGGCGCGGTCGACCCACTCGGGATTGACGTAGAGCTGGGCTCCGACGTAGGGGTTGGCCACCCGGTGCGGCGGATCGGCGGCGTTGGCCGGACCGGCGGCGCCGAGCAGCACCACGACGAGGACGGACACGGCGGCGGCGAGGACCGCTCGAACCCGGGCGGGTACGCCTCGCCAACGTGGCATGGTCATGGTGGTAGCCCTCTCGGAACCTGACCCGGTGCCGGCCTGCGGCTACCGGCCCGGCCTGGTTGCTCCGACCGCATCGCACCACGGCGGACACCCCTGCCAGAGATTTACGCACTTCGATAACTCATCGCATTATGCCGCACCACGTCGGACCCGGGGGTCCGTACCGCGGTGCGGTGGCTACCACTGTGAGGCTGGCGCTGGGAGTGCGCCGCGACGGTCAGAAGGTGGCGATCGGGTTGACCGGGCTGCCGGACGTGCCGGCGAAGCGGACCGGTGCGACTGCCAGGTGGAAGTCCCACTGGCCAAGCTCGGCGGCCGTCGTCGCGCACGCCTCCAGGTCGCAGTTGTCGAGCATCCACAGGCCCATCGCGACGAGGCTCACGGCGTGGACCGGCATCAACACGTCGTCGTACCCCGACGGCTGAACGTCCTGTGGTGTGTCGGCGCCGATCAACGCCACCCCCCGTTCATGCAGCCACGGCAGGCAGGACGCGTGCCAGCCGGCCTGCGTGAAGCCGCTGGCCGCACCGTTCTCGTGCCGGAAACGGCCATAGCCGGTCCGCAGGAGTATCGCGTCGCCGGGGCGCACCCGCACCCCCTGGCGACGCTCGGCCTCCTCGAGATCGTCGGGAGACACGCCCTCCCCCGGCTCCAGCCACGGCACACCGCGGGCCGCCGCGACGTCCAGCAGGACACCACGCGTGACGATCCCGTTCGCGGCCGCCGTGACGGCCGCCCACGCCGAGCCCGTCGCGGCGTCGACGAACGAGTGCGACCGCCCGTTGTACATCGTGCCGTCCCAGTAGATGTGGCACGGCGAGTCGAGGTGGGTGAGGGTGTTGCCGTGGAAAGAGATGCCCAGCCGCTCGGACGAGAAGCCCCAACGCCGGTCGGCGTGGAACGCGGGCGGCATGTTCTCGGCACCCGGCATGTCGGCGGTGCACGGGCACGTCGTCGTCGACCGCTCCATGTCTCCCGGTGCGACGACCTCCCACGCGCAGGACACGCTCCTGCCGTGCCGCACCGCCCGCGCCGCCGCGAGCCGGACGTCGTCGGTGATGTGGTTCAGCGTGCCGAGTTCGTCGTCGTCGCCCCACCGTCCCCAGTTGGACAGCGTGTCGAAGTACCCGAGCACCTCGTCCTGGGTCGGCATCGGTCGCCCTGCCGTCATGTCAGCATCGACTCCTCGTGTCACGCGGTGTCGAGGCACCGCAGGTCAGGGTAGCCGGCCGCTTGATCGACGGACGACCGCAGGCAGCGCAGGTGCGCTGCCTGGCGCTGTTCTACTCACTGAAATCGGTCACGGAGAGCGCCTCGTCCAGCCGACCGGCGGCCAGGTCGTCGTGGCGGATGACGAAGCTGCCGTAGTAGAACTCGTCGGCCAGGGAAAAACGGGCGAGCGACACCCATTCGCTCGTCAGCCGGTGCTTCTCCTTCTCCACCTGGGAATACCACTGCGCCACCGGGACGACAATCTCGCCGGCCTTCTCCCGTCCGGCGAGGGTCTGCTCCGCGATGCTCCTGATCACCTCGTCGTCGGCGTACCCGCCGATATCGGCGCTGGCAAGCCCTTCATCGGGCGACCAGAGGTCGTCGGCCAGCGCACGGAGCTCCTCCAGGTGCGGCAGGTCACGCTCCAGGTCACGGACCAACTGCTGCTGGAAGGGCGACAGGTCGTCCTCGTCGTCCTCGTCGTCGTCGTGCGTCGCGATCCAAGGGGGCAGCTCCGCGACCAGCGTGGCGCGGACGTCGTACTGCTCGCCGACGAAGTTGGGGATGCTCGGTTCTTCCGCCACCTCGGTATCGGTGTCGGCCGGCACGTACACGACCCGCGCGTACCTCCGGTCTCCGGTGCCACCGGCCAGGTGGTCCTCCTGGTGGGCCAGGAAGAAGAGCAGCGAGCCGTCTGCCGGCAGGCCGAAGCCGTCGATTCTCGGCAGCGCCGCACAGTCCACGGAGAAGATGAATGGCAACGGACTGGTTCCGGCGGTCGGCCAGTCGGTGCCCACCGGTAGTCGGGGCAACCCACCGAACTGCCCGACCGGGGCACCGCCGGAACCGCCGCTCAACCGGATCGACAGACGCAGGTGGTCGGTGAACCTGCTGAGCTCGTCATCCGGAATGCCCACCTCGAGCGCTGCACGACGAAACTGCCCCTGATGATCCATGGCCCAGCATGATGCCATGGAGATACGACGGGACGACGACCCCGGCGAACGGGTGGGCCAAAGACCCTGTCCGACCTCGACCAGACATCCGTCCGGGTCCCGCAGGTGGCGCGGGGCGCCGACCCCACCGACTACACCAGAGGCACCCCACCTTTGCTCTGCACCCGCCCATGCGCCAGTTACGGACCGTGCGTGGTGCGTGGGCGGGTGCAGAGCAAAGGGCGGATTCCGCACGGACACCGTACGGGCGGATCGCTAACTCGGCTGGGGGACGAGACATCGCTCTGGCGAGGGAGGCTGCGCGCACTCGGCGGTGCGATGGTCAGACCATGACCGGTGGCAGCTGCGCCGAGCGGTGTGGGATGGGGTGACGATGACGAAACATGCGGTCCGGGTGGCCCGGATGTTCGACGGCGAACGGCTCGTGGACGGCGGGGTGCTGGTCCTGGTCGACGGCGGGCGCATCGCCGACGTGCGCCGGGGTAGCGTCGAGGCGCCGGAAGGCTGGCCGGTGCGCGAGGAGCCGAACGGCACGCTGCTGCCCGGCTTGGTCGACGCGCACGTGCACCTGTGCGCCGACGCCGGGCCCGACGCGCTCGGCCGGCTCGCCGATCGTCCCGAGTCAGACCTCGACGCGGTCGTCGAGGCGTCACTACGTAGGCACCTGGCGGCAGGCGTCACGGCGGTCCGGGACCTGGGCGACCGGCGTGACGCGGTGCTGCGTTGGCGGGATCGGCGGGTGCGGGACGACCTTCCGACAGTGGTGGGGTCGGGCGCACCGCTCACCAGCGTCGGCGGGCACTGCTGGTCGTTGGGGGGTGAGGCGAGCGGTGTCGACGGGGTCCGCGAGGCCGTACGTCTGCGGGCGGCGGCCGGGGCCGATCTGGTGAAGGTCATGGCCAGCGGCGGGGTGTTCACCCCGGGCACCGACACCACGAGGCCGCAGTTCACCGACGAGGAGCTGACCGCCGCGCTGACGCAGGCCCACGATCTGGGCCTGCCGGTGACCGCTCACGCGCACGCGCTCGGCGCGGTCGAGCAGTCGCTGCGCGTCGGTGTGGACGGTATCGAACACTGCACCTGCGTCACCTCGGCCGGCGCCCGTGTCCCCGCTGAGCTCGCGGACCGACTGACCGCGTCCGGGGTGGCGGTCTGTGCCACGCTTGGCACCGACCCGGCCGTGGTCACGCCACTCGAGGTGGTGGAGATGGCGGCGCGGGCCGGGCTCAGCGAGGCCGCGCTGCGCGACGGCGTTGCCACGCTGCACCGGGCCGGGGTCCGCCTGGTGGCGGGTTCGGACGCGGGTCTCGGCCCCGCGAAGCCGCACGGGATCCTGCCCGAGACGCTGGTCGAGTACGTGGTCTGCGGCATTCCCGCCACGGTCGCTCTCGCCGCGGCGACCTCGGTCGGTGCCGAGGTGTGTGGTCTGGGGCGACGCAAGGGCCGGGTCCGCCCGGGGTTCGACGCTGATCTGCTGATCGTGGACGGCGACCCGACGAGCGACATCACTGTGCTGCGCCGCCCGCTCGCGGTGTACCTCGCCGGTGACCTCCTGAGATGAGGGTGCCGTCGGGTCAGGACGAGCCGAGCTGCTGGCGGAACCAGGCCCGGTCGGGGTTCACGACGGCTTGGTCGCCGAGCACGACGGTGGGCACTGTCTCATTGCCGCCGGCTACCGCCCGGACGGCGGCGGCAGCGGCCGGGTCACGCCAGATGTCCACCCAGTGCGCCCGCCGCGCGAGCCGGCCGAGGGAGAACCGGAGCCGGAGGCAGTAGTGACAGCCGGGACGCCAGTACACGATCGGCCGGCCGTCGACCGCGCTGGCCCGTTGCGCCTCGGCGGCGCCCATCGAGCGGGGAAAGGCCCACGGTGACAGCAGCAACGCCAACGCCAGGAAGACCACCAACTCGACGCCGCCGACGACGGGCAGACCATCGGCCAGTTGCGTCACCGCCACCAGCACGCCGAACGCCGCCATCAGGATCGCCAGAGCCCACCGTCGCAGCACGCCGAGGACACTACCTCCAGGTGCGCGACGGCGGCTGCTCCGGCCAGGAGGGCGGCCACCATACCTTGACAGCCATCGATGTTAACGCCAACATGAACTCCGCCACCTGATAGCAACGCCACCGTCACATTCCCAGCCCTTCGCGCCTCTCCCCCGGTCCTGCCCGACGTCGCCGCCCGGCGTCGACCGGACCGGCCACGGGATTGTCGCGGTGCTACAGGTGCTGGTCATGGCCGTTCCCAAGCTCGCGGAGGACAGATGCCGCTGCCATCCCCTCGAACCGACCCGAACACCCGTCGGGGGCCTGCCGGCCACGGCGTCACTTGGCGTCTGCGGTCGATGCTGGCCGCGGTGTTGGTGGTCCTCGCCGTGTCGGCCGGCCTGCCCGTGGCGGCGCCGGCGCAGGCCGCGCCGGCCGTCAACTACACCAACCCGCTGGTGAACCAGCGGGCCGACCCGCACATCTTCCGGCACACCGACGGCTACTACTACCTGACCGCGACGGTGCCGCAGTACGACCGGATCGTCCTGCGCCGAGCGACCACACTGCAAGGATTGGCGACGGCCGCGGAGACGACGATCTGGAGCCGCCACACCAGCGGAGAGATGGGCGCCCACATCTGGGCGCCAGAGATCCACTTCATAAACAATCGGTGGTACATCTACTTCGCTGCCGGCCGCACCGACGACGTGTGGCGGATCCGGATGTACGTGCTGGAGAACGCCAACGCGAATCCGCTGACCGGTTCGTGGACGGAACGCGGCCGCATCACCACGCCCTGGGACACCTTCAGCCTGGACGCCTCGACCTTCGTCGCCAACGGGGTGCGCTATCTGACCTGGGCCCAGCAGGAACCGGCGATCGGAAACAACTCCAACGTCTACCTCGCCCGGATGGGTGCCAACCCGTGGCAGATCACCGGCACCGTGACTCGGCTCGTCGTGCCGACGTACGACTGGGAGACCCGCGGCTACCGGGTTGCCGAGGGACCGGCGGTGATCCAACGAAACGGCCGGATCTTCCTGACCTACTCCGCCAGCGCCACGGACGCCAACTACTGCCTCGGGATGCTGAGCGCCTCCGCCAGCGCGAACCTGCTCGACGCCGCCTCCTGGAGCAAGAGCCCCAGCCCGGTGTTCGCCAGCAACGCGGCCACCAGCCAGTACGGCCCCGGCCACAACTCGTTCACCGTCTCCGAGGACGGGCAGAGCGACATCCTCGTCTACCACGACCGGAACTACCGCGACATCACCGGCGACCCGCTCAACGACCCGAACCGACGCACCCGGCTGCAGAAGATGTACTGGAACGCCGACGGCACCCCGAACTTCGGCATCCCGGTGCCCGACGGGGCCACACCGGTGCGGCTGCGGTCACATGATCAGGCCAGCAGCTACATCCGGCACTACGACTATCGGGCCCGGATCGAGCCGAACGTGACCAACCTGGCCGACTCCCAGTTCCGCATCGTCACCGGCCTCGCCGGCGGCGGTTCGGTGTCGCTGGAGTCGACCAACTTCCCCGGTTACTACCTACGTCACCGGGGCTACGCCCTGTACGTGGAGAAGAACGACGGCTCGGCGCTGTTCGGCGGCGACGCGAGCTTCCGTCGTCAAGGCGGCCTCGCCGACAGCGCCGGGATCTCCCTGGAGTCGCAGAACTTCCCGGGCCGCCACGTGCGCCACCGCGACGGACTGCTCTACATCGAGGCGGTCAGTTCGAGCGCCGAACGCGCCTCGGCCACCTTCCACCTGGAGTAGGCGCCCGCGGTCGTCGACACCCGTCCAGTTTCGCCCGGAGCCCATTCCAGCCAGGAGGAGCGATGTCCGCTACCAGCACGAGAAGACCGTCCGGCAGTGGGACGATGCGTCGCGGCCGGCGTACGGGCCTGGTGCTCGCCATGATCACCATGCTGGTCGGCGCGGTTGGTGCCGTTCTGGTCGGCGCACCGCCGGCAGCGGCGGCGAGCATCGACACCAACGCCTACTACGTCCTGGTCAACCGGAACAGCGGCAAGGTCCTCGACGTCCGGGACACCTCGACGGCGGACGGCGCGGTGATCCAGCAGTGGTCCCGTAACGACGGCGCGTGGCAACAGTTCCAGTTCGTCTCCTCCGGCAGCGGCTACTACCGCCTCAAGGCCCGGCACAGCGGCAAGGTCGTCGACCTCTGGGAGTGGAACACCGCTGACGGCGCCGAGTACCGCCAGTGGTCCGATGTCAACGGCATCAACCAGCAGTTCCAGGTCCTCGACTCCGACAGCGGTTACGTCCGGCTGATCAACCGCCACTCGGCCAAGGCACTTGAGGTCTGGGAGCGGTCCACCGCCGACGGGGGCCGGATCAGTCAGTACGCCGACCTCAACGGCCCGAACCAGCAGTGGCAGCTGGTCGCGGTAGGCGGCGGCACGCCACCGACCACCGGCTGTGGCAGCGGGTCGAGCAACGCCGAGGCCGTACTGAGCGGGAGCACCTGGACGGCCCGCAACGGCTCGTCGACGGTCTACTCGGGTTCGGACATGCTGTCGGCGATGCAGGCGGCGGTCAACTCGCTCTCGACGGGTCGTACGTCGAAGCAGCGGGTGGTGGTTCGCGGCTCCGGCTCGATGAGCGCGGGCTCGCGGTTGTCGCTGCCGTCGTACACGACTCTGGCGGTGTGCGGCACGATCAACGTGACCGGGTCGGGCTCGGGTGACCAGGCGCCGGTGTACTCGCGGGGGACCACTGACGTCGAGGTGCAGAACCTCACGCTGACCGGTTCACCGTTGTACGGGATCTTCATGCGCAACGTGAACAACCTGACTCTCGGGCAGATCGACATGCGGCTCTCCGCCGGGCTGGGCGTACGCATCGACAACCACGGTGGAGATCGGGCGGTGAAGGTTCGCAACGTCCGCATCGACAACGTGTACGTGTCGGGGAGCGGCACCCACGGGGTGGAGACGTACGGCGTGGACGGTCTGACGATCGGCACGGTCACGGCCCGGAACACCCGGGACTCCGGCCTGCTGCTCAACGACACGATCAACGCCACGGTGGGCACTGTCGACGCGCAGGGCGCCGGGGCCGGAACCGGGTACGCGGCGTTCCGGATGGCCAACCGCAACGGCCGGGTGGGCAACTCGTACCCGACCAATATCCGGGTGGGAACCGTGCTCGCGTCCGGCGGTGGCCGGGGGATCTTCTGCGTGTCGGAGTCCGGTGGCGCGGTCATCGACCGGGTGACGATCTCGAACACGGGCAACAACGCGATCCTTGTGGAGAACTGCTACAACGTCGTCATCGCCGGGGTGTCCGGGACGGTGACGGGCGGCGGCGAGGTGCGGATCGCGGCCCGGAGCGAGTTCCCGATCTCCTCCGGCATCCGGTTCCAGAATCTGACCGTCAGCGGCACCAACATCACCCAGAGCCCCTGCGGTGGGGCGAACAACACGATCAGCAACGTCACCCGGGTCAACTCGACCCTGACGTGGTGTTGACCCGGTGAAGAGCGGCCGCCCCGGTAGGGGCGGCCGCTCTCAGTCGGATCGAGGTTGGTGTGCTCCGGCCCGGGCCGGTCGCGGGGTTTCGTCGGCTGTCGCTTGCGGGTAGCCGATGGCCCATGAACCGCAATCTCGTCAAGGCTCTACAGGTCGCGTGGGAGCTGCCGGAGTTCCGCACCGGGGTGCGACACGTCGTCGATCTCGATGAGGTCGCGGTGCTGCTGGCCACGCTGTCCGTTCCGGACCATGACCACGAGGTGGAGCGCAGCCTGCTGAGCCTGCTGCGGTCCGCCCTGGACACTGTCGAGATTCGGGAAGCGGTGTTGCTGCTGCTGGAGCAGGACGAGGTGCGCAGACCGCTCGTCGCGGCCGCGGTGGAGCCGCTGGCTGACCGGCCGGGTCGGGCTGCCGCCATCGCGTCGGCGGCCGAGGATCCTGTGGTGCGGCGTGAGGTGAGGGCGGTGTTGGCCAGCGCCAAGGTGCGCGAGCTGATCTGGCAGGCGATCGAGAACCAGTTGAGCGACGACCGGTTCGGCCTGATCCGCCGGGCGGCGGTGCTGTTCGTGCGGCACCCGAGCGTCCGGCGCCTCGCCTGGGCCCTGCGCCGGCACGGGGTGTTGCGCGAGCTACGCCGCAAGTAGGCCGTGCCGGCCGGCCGGTCGGCACTCGTCGGCCTGCCCTCGGAGGGCAGATCACCGACGGCGGCGGGCCATCCACTGCCAGATGTGGGTGCCGTTGAGCCTCGGGTCGTTGCGGGCCACGTAGATCCAGGACCAGTGACCGGGGAACTGGTAGCCGTTCCAGACGACGTGGTCGTACAGGCTGATCAGTGATCCCGGGATGAGGTCGTGGGCGTGGATCGTGTTGGTCTCGGGTGGCACGGTGTCGTCGTCGCGCGAGGTGACCAGCCAGGTCGGGGTCCGAATCTTCGCCAGCTCCGCGTCGGTGATCAGCGGCGGGCCCTCCCCGCTGAGCGGCTCGACGACACCGCAGATCGGCACCGAGGCGGCGAACAGGTCGGGGTAGGTCGAGGTCATCTCCAGGGACATGTAGCCGCCGTTGCTGCAACCGACCACGTAGATCCGGTCCGGGTCGACACGCTTGCGGCGTACGAGGTCCTGAATGATCTCGCGGATCAGCGGGGCGAACCGGGGGCCGTCCTCCATCCAGTAGGAGGTGCTCTGCGGCGCGACGACGTACGCGCCGGAGAAGATCCGCTGGGCCTGCGGGGTGGCGAAGCCGAGCGCTCCCCGGTTGGCGCGCAGCGTGGTCTCGTTGTCGTAGTAGTCGTCCGGCAGCGAGGCGCCCTCGCCGCCACCGTGCAGCCAGACGATCAGTGGTCGCCGGCCATGCCGGGGCGAGTGGTCGGGCGAGTACAGCCGGTACTTCATACCCGAGCCCGAGACGTGGTGGCTGAAGGCGTCCACCTCGGGGTTTGACAGCCCTGCCTGCACGAAGCGGCTGATGGTCACCGGCGAGCCGTGCCGCCGGACGATCGGGGTGTTCTGGGTGATGGTGTAGACGAGGTCCAGCCGGACGTTGCGGCCCCTGCTCAGGATGTAGCCGAGGGTGCCACCGCCGGGTTGGCCCTCGGCGTGGCTCAACTCCAGCACGATGTTGCCGTGCCGGTCGAGTCGGGCCGCGGTCACCGTGCGGTCCAGGTCGTACTCGCTGAAGATCTGGTCGCCGGGAGCGATCGGGATCGGGCTGGTGGCCTTGGCGTGCACTGTGAACGTGCCGGGGGTCAGCGCGGCCGGGTCGATCGATCCGAGCCGGCGGGTGTCGAGGGTGACCGAGGTGACCTGCTCACCGCCGTCGAGCGTTCTCGCGCCGAGGGTGAAGCTCACGTTGGTGGGATGGTGTCCACCGGCGTGAGCGGCGGCGCCGGGCAGGGCCAGGCCGATGGCGGCACCGGCCCCACCGGCCAGGACGGTGCGGCGAGTGACAGACGTGGACATGCGGGCCCCCGTAGCTTGCGATGTAGAAGCTCATCGATGGCACCTCAACGTAACGCCGCGGAGATCCGCTGGCAACCGGTGCCGGCACGAGTGATCAGGGCGCCCCACAACGTGGAGCTACGCGGAAGACGCCCTGATCAGTCACGGGAGGAAGGCCACCGGCACGGTCAGCTCAGGCGCTCGAACACGGAGAACGGGTAGACCCAGGCGGGGTTGAAGATGAGGCCCAGCCGGTGCAGGTACCGCTGGCAGGTGCTCGGCTGCGCCGGGTCGGGGCAGAACGTCACCCACAGCTCGGAGTAGCCGTCCTTCTCGGTCGGGCTGTAGCTGACGATCTGGTCCCGCACCACGAACTGCAGCGAGGTCAGTCGGGGGTCCTGCACGTCGTTGGGGAAGGCGAGGGACGTGTCCAGGCCGTAGAGCACGATCTCGTTGGCGAACAGGCAGACGCTCGCCTGGAAGTACAACTCGTAGATGGTGGTGTAGGTGGCGGTCTCGTACACCTCCTCGGAGACCTCCTCGCGGTAGCACGGGGTGCCCGGCGGGAACGCGGGTGGCGTGGGCACCGGGATCGCGTTGGTCGTGATGTCACCGGTGGTGCGGGTCGAGCTGCCCGACGACGTCGCGCGCAGGCCGCCGTCGGAGCAGGCCGCCTTCGTCTTGCAGATGGCCGCGTCGGGCGCCGCCGACGCGGCCGCCGCCGGGACGGTGAGCGTTGCCGCGAGCACGGTCAGGGCCAGGACCAGAGGCTTGAGATGTACGGACACGTAACCTCCAATGGTTCGATCAGTGCGCTCTGCACCCGAGCAGAATCGCCGAGCGGGCCGGCCCTCTGGCCGGGATTCCGTACACCGCCGTACACTGACGAACGTCTATTTTGACTGTGGGGGGCAGGACGCTGGATGCTGCGACGGCGCGAACGTCTGACGACCTTGCCGGGTTGTTGCGGGCGTTGCGACGCAGGCACGCACGCCAACAGGGCGACAGCGAGCTGACCTATCGCGAGCTGGCCGCCCGCACCGGCTGGTCGCACACGGCGATCGCGGAGTACCTCACCGGGAAAACGCTGCCACCGACCGACCGGCTCGACGCCCTGGTCCGGCTCCTCGGTGCCACGCCGGCCGAGCAGGGCGCGTTGGCCACCGCCCGGGACCGGATCGAGGAGAGCCGCCGTCGCGCGCCCCGCGCACCCGCCCGGATGGTGCCCCGGCAGTTGCCCGCCGACGTGGCCAGCCTCGCCGGTCGTGAGGACGAGTTGGCCCTTCTCGACAAGCTGGTCGCCGCGCCCACCGCCGTCGTGGTCGCCGCCATCTCGGGCACCGCCGGGGTGGGTAAGACCGCCCTGGCCGTGCACTGGGCGCATCGCGTCGCCGACCGGTTCGACGACGGTCAGCTCTACGTGAACCTGCGCGGCTTCGACCCGCGCGGGCAGGCGCTGAGCGCGGCGAAGGCGCTGCACGGCTTCCTGGACGCGCTCGGAGTGCCGGCCGCCCGGGTGCCCGCCGACCTCGACGCCCAGGCCGCCCTGTACCGCAGCGCGCTGGCCGGCAAACGGGTCCTGATCGTGCTCGACAACGCCCGGGACGCCGAACAGGTCCGTCCGTTGCTGCCCGGCACACCCACCACCGTGGTGCTGGTGACGAGCCGCAACCAGCTCACCTCTCTGGTCAGCCTCGACAGCGCGCACCCACTACCGCTCGGCCTGCTCAGCCGCGCCGCGGCCAGTCACCTGCTCACCAACCGGCTCGGCGCCGAACGGGTGGCCGCCGAGCCGGAGGCCGCCGAGGCGATCATCGCCGCCTGCGCCCGGCTACCGCTCGCGTTGAGCATCGCCGCCGCCAGAGCCCAGCAGTCCGGCTTCCCGCTGGCCGTCCTCGCGACCGAGCTGGGGACGGTCGGTCGGCGGTTCGGCGTACTGGACGCAGGTGACGCGGTCGGTGAGGTACGGGCGGTGTTCTCCTGGTCGTACACCGCGCTCACCCCGCCGGCGGCCGACCTGTTCCGGCTGCTGGGCCTGCATCCCGGCCCGGACACCACTGTGCCCGCGGCGGCGAGCCTGGCCGGTCTTCCGGCGGAAGGCACCCGCCGGTCGCTGACCGAGCTGACCCGAGCGAACCTGCTCGCCGAGTACCGGCCCGGCCGGTTCACGGCGCACGACCTGTTGCGGGCGTACGCCGCTGAACTCAGCGACGGCACCGATCCCGAGCCGGACCGTCGGGCCGCCACCACTCGGCTTCTCGACCACTACACCCACACCACCCACACCGCCGACGCCCTGCTGCGCCCGTACAGCGACCCGGTCGACCACCTCGTGACGCCGCCCGCTGACGGCGTGCATCCTGAGCGACCCACCACCCACGCGGAGGCGATGGCCTGGTTGACCGCGGAACATCCGGTCCTGCTCGCCGCGCTCCGGCAGGCCGCCGGTGCCGGGTTCGACGCGCACACCTGGCGGTTGGGGCGGGCCCTCGACACGTTCCTTGACCGGCAGGGGCACTGGCACGACCGTGTCGAGACCTGCCGGGCGGCCCTGCTCGCCGCCGAGCGCCTCGGCGACCCGGTCGCACAGGCGGTCGCGCACCGCTTCCTGGCCGGCGCCCACACGGTGGTCAGCCAGTACGCCGACGCGCTGGGCCACCTCGAACAGGCCCTCGACCTGTACGTCCGCGCTGGGGACACCGAGGGCGAGGCGCGTACGCACCAGAACCTCGCCTCGTTGTGGGACCGGCAGGGCGAGCCCCGGAAGGCCCTTGAGCACTCGAAGCGGACCCTTGTGCTGGCCGAGGCCGCCGGCCACCGCAGGGCCCAGGCCGACGCGCTCAACGCGGTCGGCTGGTGCCTCGCCCAGCTCGGCGAGCACCTCGGGGCGTTGGCGTACTGCGAGCAGGCACTCGAACTCCTCCAGCAGCTCGACGACCGGGCCGGTGAGGCCGCCACCTGGGACAGCCTCGGCTTCGCACACCATCACCTCGGCCAGTACGGCCGGGCCGTGGAGTGCTACGAGCGCACGCTCGAGCTGACACGCGACCTCGGGGACCGCTGGGGCGAGGCGGACACCCTCAGCCGGCTCGGTGACACCCGCCACGCCCTTGGCGACCCCACCTCCGGTCGGGCAGACTGGCAGCGGGCACTGGACATCTTCACCGCCCTCGACCATCCGGACGCCGCCGCCGTCCGCGCCAAACTTCAGCTCACGTAATCGAGACCATCGCCCAGCGACCGGCCACCCGGGTCGTACTTTGGAACGATCTGGAGTCGCACCACCGTTCGTACGATGAGTCCCATGCATCCTCGCCTGCACGCGGTGTTGACCGAGCCGCGTGTCTCCCCCGCCCCGTCGCGGACGTGGCGCGATTGGGCGATGGTCGCCGCCCTCGCGCCGGCGATCGTGGTGGAAGGAATCCTCCGACCCGATCTGCCCTGGCGGGTGGGCTGCGTCGTCGTCGCGCTCGCGCTGCTGCCCACGCTCCTGTGGCGGCGTACCGCACCGCTCGCGATGGTGGTGATCGCGTTCGGCTGCACGACGGTCGCCCCGTTCGTGCTGCCCGGCGATCCCTGCCAGCTGTTCACGGCGAGCTTCCTGGTCCTCCTGGTCTACGCGCTGTTCCGCTGGGGCTCCGGCCGGGAAGCCGTGCTCGGTTCGTTCTTCGTGGTGACCAAGGTGACCGCCGCCGGCCTGGTCGGCTCGGCCGACGGCGGTGAGCTGGTCGCCGGCTTCGCGGTGATGTTCGCCGCCGCCACGCTGGGTGTCGCCATCCGCTTCCGCGCCGCCGCCCGGCTGCGCGAGCTGGATCGGGTGAAGCTGTTGGAGCGTGAACGGCTCGCCCGCGACCTGCACGACACGGTTGCCCACCACGTGTCGGCGATGGCGATCCGAGCCCAGGCCGGCATCGCCGCGTCGGCGACCCAGCCGGATGCCGCCGTCGAGGCGCTGCGCACCATCGAGGCCGAAGCGTCCCGTGCGCTTGCCGAGATGCGCGCGATGGTCCGCGTCCTGCGCCGCAACGAGCCCGCCGACCTGGCGCCCAACCCGCAGGTCGCCGACATCGGGCGGCTCGCCGGCCAGTTCCGCACCGGTCCGACCGTCGACGTGGAGCTGCGCGGCGACCTCGGCGAGCTTCCGCCAACTGTCGGCTCCGCGCTCTACCGCCTGGCCCAGGAGTCGGTCACCAATGCCCGTCGCCACGCGCGCCACGCCACCCGCATCGAGGTCAGCGTCGCTGCCGACGACACGTCCGTGCGACTGCGGGTCAGCGACGACGGCGAGGCCGGCGCCGCTCGTCCGACCGGCTCGCCCGGTTTCGGCCTGGTGGGCATGATGGAGCGCGCCGACCTGCTCGGCGGCACCTGCGAGGCCGGCCCCGATCCCGACCGTGGATGGACCGTCACGGCCGTGCTTCCGCGCGAGGGGGTCGGCGCGTGACGGTTCGCGTCCTCGTGGCGGACGACCAGGAGATCGTCCGTACCGGCCTCACCATCATCCTGAACACGCAGCCCGGCATCGAGGTCGTCGGTGGGGCGGGCGACGGCCGCCAGGCGGTCGAACTCGCCCGTCGGCTCCGCCCCGACGTGTGCCTGTTCGACATCCGGATGCCGGGCATGGACGGCATCGAGGCCACCCGGGCGCTCGCCGGGCCAACGGTCCCTGATCCGCTAGCGGTGGTCGTCATCACGACCTTCGACCTCGACGAGTACGTGTACGCGGCGCTGCGGGCGGGCGCCCGCGGCTTCCTGCTCAAGGAGGCCGGCCCCGACCTGCTCAGCCAGGCCGTGCACGCCGCCGCCAACGGGGACGCGCTGATCGCGCCGAGCGTCACCACGCGGCTGCTGAAGGCGTTCGCCGACGCCGATCCGGCCGCACCGCGCAGGCAGCCCATCGAGGCGCTCACCGACCGGGAGGAGCAGGTCCTGGTCGCCGTTGCGCGGGGACGCACCAACCAGGAGATCGCCGACGAGCTCTACATCACGTTGAGCACGGTCAAGTCGCACGTCACCAGCCTGATGACCAAGCTGGGGGTGCGTAACCGGGTCGAGTTGGCGATGTGGGCGTACGAGACCAACCGCCGCCGACGGCAGTGGTGACCGGCGGAAGTACGACGACGGCGTCCGACCATGGGCCGACCCGACTGCGGCCCATGTGCCGATGAGCGAGGGCGGGTGCGGCGTACACCATCGATGGCATGACGATGCGCGAGTGGCGGCTACCGGCCGCGTTGATCCTGCTGGGCCTGATACCGATGCTCGCCGGCGCCGGACGCCTCACCGAGCTGGGCAGCGGACCGGAGGTCACCCCGGCCAACGCGCGCTTCGTCGCCGATCCGCTGCCGGTGGTGCTGCACATCGTCGGCGCGGCGGTCTACACGATCCTCGGCGCGTTCCAGTTCGTGCCCCGTCTGCGCCGCCACTCCTGGCACCGCCGTACCGGCCGCGTGCTCGTCCCCTGCGGGCTGACGGTCGCCTTCACCGGCCTGTGGATGGCCGTCGCGTACGACCTGCCGGCCCATGACAACGACGTGCTCGCCGGCATGCGACTCGTCTTCGGCTCGGCCATGGCCGGCGCGATCCTGCTCGGCCTCGCCGCCGTGTTACGCCGGGACATCGCCCAGCACCGCAGGTGGATGGCGCGCGGTTACGCGATCGGCCTCGGCGCCGGTACCCAGGCGTTCACCCACGCGCCGTATTTCATCGCGACCGGTGAACAGCCCGACGGTAACGTCCGGGCCGGCCTGGTGGTCGCCGGCTGGTTGATCAACCTTGCGGTGGCCGAGTGGTACCTGCGGCGTCCGACTCGGGCCGTCGCCGCGGTGGCCCTGCGCCGAGCTGAGCCCGCGCCGCAGAGAGGCTGAGGGGCTGTTGTCTCCCCTCTCGCACCTGACGGTGTGGCTGCCGCGCCGGCGGTACGGCAGCCACACCCCGGCGTCACCTGTTCTGCTTCTCCTGGCACGGCACGCAGAAGCGAGCGTGCGGGAGAATTTCGAGCCGCTCGGTCGGGATGCTCTGGCCACATCTCTGGCAGGCACCGTAGGTGCCGTCGCTGATCCGGTTCAACGCACCGGTGATCTGCTCGATGTTCTGACGGGTCGCCAGCAGCAGGGCGGCCTGGTTGTGGGCCTCGCCGGGGTCGCCGGTGTCCGCGTTGAGCTCGGTCAGTTCCCGCAGCCGAGCCGTCTGGGTGGCGAAGTCGTCCGCCAGGGACACTCGCAGGTCAGCCAGCCAACTCTGGTCGAGAGTACGACGATGATCGACGCTCATGATCTGCCTTTCAAGGGGAATGGGTGGGAAAAACAAAAAGGGCCGAAGCTTGGATAGCTTCGCCCTGGCGGTCGTTCTGGGTATGCAACGACTCCGCAGGTGGGCCTCGGCCGGTTCGCATCGGGCTCGACGTTGTGCACGTGGGCGCGGTGTGCGGCGGGCGGACAACCGGCACCCGCATGTCGGCCTTGGGGCGTGTCGTCGTCGGCACGCGCACAGCATCGCTCACCGCCACCTCGGTGGCGGCGGGCGAGCGGAACGTCACCGGCGGCATGCCCCCACCATAGAGCGGGGTTGCCCTAATGCCAACGTTCGCGGTGGAGCCTCGTTCGGGCCACGAACTGCCGCTTTTCGCCGCAATAGCGCCGTTGCCCGAACCCGGTTCGCGCCTTTCGATATCGCAGCGAGGTCATCTTCTCGAGTCCTAGACTGCGGTGCGTGGCGGGGTCTTTACCCTGCCAACCGGGGGGAGAGAATGGCATGCAATCTCAGTCGACACCGTCCGGGTCCCCGTCGACAACGCAACAATCCGACAAGGCTCACGGTGGAGCCAACCGGGACATGCCGCCGGAGTTGGGATCGGACGCTGTCGGCATATTCGAAGGCCGCACCTTCATGTTGTCCGATCCGGCCGGGAACGTGCCGAGCGACTCCATCGCTGGCCTGGTACACGACGACACCCGCTACCTCAGCCGCTGGGAGCTGACCCTCGACGGGAACGCTCCACTCGTCCTCAGCGCAAACCCTGTCGATCCCTACTCAGCGGCCTTCTTTCTGGCGAACCCTGAGATCGAGGGCCTGGCGGCGAACCGGGTCGGCGTGCGACGGGAGCGTTTCGTCGGCGACGGCATGCACGAGCGGATCACTGTGCAATATTTCGGTGCCGAGCCGGTCTCCGTGCGTCTGCGGTTGGATGTCGGCGCGGACTTCGCTGATTTGTTCGAGATAAAGGGAACGGGACGGAGCAGGCTGGCCGACATCCGGCGGACCCACCGGTCGGACGGCTCAGCGCTGTCTTTCTCCTACCAGAATTCGCACTGGTCGGCCGTCACCACCATCGAGGCCGAGCCGCGTGCCGATCGGGTCGAGGGCGACGCACTGGTCTGGGACGTGCACCTGGGGCGAGGTCAGACCTGGGGTTGTGAGCTGCGGGTGCTGCTGAACTGTCGGGGCAGGGACTACCAGCCCGTCAGCCGCACCTTCGGCGAAGAGCAGGACCCCGGCGCCGACGACGCAGCCTGGCGGTGGAGGGCGAACAAGCCGCACCTGAGCGCCGAATCAGACCTGTTGCGCGACGTGTACCACAAGTCGGCCAGCGATCTGGTGTCGATGCGGATCGCCAAGGAGATTCGGGGTGAGCAGGTCGTTCTGCTGGCCGCCGGCATGCCCTGGTTCCTGGCGGTCTTCGGACGAGACACTTTGATCACCGCCTACCAGAGCGTCAGCTGCGGACCCGACGTCGCGCGGGGCGCGCTGGTCACTCTCGCCGCGCATCAGGGCGGCGCCATCGACGACTTCAGCGACGAGGAACCGGGAAAGATCCTTCACGAGTTCCGCTCCGGCGAGCTGACGCAGCTCGGCATCATGCCGTACGGCCCATGCTTCGGTGCGGCCGACACCACCCAACTGTGGCTCATCCTGCTCTCCGAGTACTGGCGGTGGACGGGCGACGACGCACTGGTCCAGCGGTTGCGGCCGAACGCCGACGCGGCTCTGCGGTGGATCGACACCTTCGGGGACCGCGACGGCGACGGCTACGTCGAGTACGCCACCCGCTCCCCCGAAGGTATGCGCAACCACTGCTGGCGCGACTCACCGGACGGGGTCCAGTTCGCCGACAGCAGCCTTCCCTCCCTGCCGGTCGCGACCTGTGAGATCCAGGGCTACACCTATGACGCGAAGCTTCGCGCGGCGCAACTCGCCGACGGCCCGTGGGCCGACCGCGCATTGGCGCGACGGTTGCGTACCGAGGCCGCCGAGCTGCGCGAACGCTTCAACCGCGACTACTGGCTGCCCGCGCGCGGCGGCTACTACGCGATCGGCCTCGACGCCGACAAGCGCCCCATCGACTCGATGACCTCCAACATGGGTCACCTGCTGTGGAGCGGCATCGTCCCGCCGGACCGTGCCGCCACGGTGGCCCGGCAGTTGATGTCCGACCAGATGTTCTCCGGCTGGGGTGTCCGGACCCTTTCCACCGAGGACGTGGGTTACAACCCCATCGGCTACCACCTCGGGACCGTGTGGCCACACGACAACTCGATCATCGCCGCCGGGCTCGCTCGGTATGGCCACCGCGACGCCGCGAACCGCATCGCTGTGGCGATGCTGGAGGCCGCCGCCCACTTCGAGCACCGCCTGCCCGAGGCGATCTCCGGGTACGACCGCTCGCTCGGCCGACGACCCGTGCCGTACCCCACCGCCTGCAATCCCCAGGCCTGGGCCAGCGGCGCACCCCTGCTGTTCCTGCGGACGATGCTCGGGCTCGACGTCAACGACGGGATCCTCGCCACCGATCCGCACGTTCCCGAGGCGCTGGGGAACATCCGGCTGACCGGGGTCGCCGTCCACGGTGGGCGACAGACGGTTGAGGCGTCCCCGTCGCCACCCGGTTCCTCGGCCTGAACCGCGGCGCTCAAGCTTGAATCAGCCCGGGGTGAGGAGACAGAACTCGTTGCCCTCCGGGTCGGCGAGCACCCGCCACGGAACGTCTTGCCCCAGGTCGATGGGGCTCGCGCCGAGACTCCGCAGCCTGGCCGCCTCGACCTCCGGGTCGTCACCGGGGTACGGACGGACGTCGAGGTGGACGCGGTTCCACCCGCTCTTCACGTCAGGGGTACGGACGAACTCCAGGTAGGGCCCGACGCCCTTGGCGGAGCGCAGTCTCGCACCCTGATCGGTGACCTCGTGCAGGGTCCAATCCGTGGCCTCGCTCCAGAATCGGGCCATGGCTCGCGGATCAGCGCAGTCGACCACTACGGCGGCGATCGGTCCGGTGTCCCGGTAGAGCGCCCTGGGCTCCAGGACGCAGAACTCGTTGCCCTCCGGGTCGGTCATGACCGTCCACGGCACGTCACCCTGGCCCACGTCGGCAACGGTTGCGCCGAGATCCGTCAGGCGTGCGACCACCTGCGCCTGGTGGGCCGTCGAGGTGGTGGCGAGGTCCACGTGCACGCGGTTCTTCACCGATTTGGGCTCCGAGGAGACGACGAGGTCGACGCAGACAGCGACGGGGTCAGGGTAGACGAATCCCTCGGGTTCGAGGTTGGTCACGCCGGGGCCCTCACTGGAGACTCCCCAACCCAGCGCCTGCGCCCAGAAACCGCCCAGCGCGGAGTCGTCCCGAGCCTTCATGTTGATCTGAACAAGCCGTGTCGCCATGCCGTGATGCTAGGACCTATCGAGTCGACGGTGGCACCCGACCTGACGTGACGGGACGGGCTCACACCGACCGCCGGCACAGCCACGCGAGCACAATTGGAGCCTGTGGCCAGCTATCCGTGCTGGTCCGGAGGCTGCTCCCTCGTCAGGTGCAGCAGCCATCCCTCGCCGGTGCGAATGAGCGCGTATCGCCGGCGACCGGTGCGGCCGTGCAACGTGAACAGCATCCGGCGGTCGGTGCGATCATGCTCTTCCCAGGTGCCGATGTCGGCGATCGACTTGTCGACGTCCTCGTAGGTGAGGTGATCGAGATCGTGGTCGGGCACGGCGATCGCGAGCCGGTTGTCGCTGGAGCTGTCCGGCAGACCGCGAGGCACCGCCCATGAGCGCAGCACACCGTCTTCTTCGAGCCGCAGGTCGAAGTGCGGTCGTGGTTTGCGGTGGTGATGTAGGACAAAGGCGGGTGCCACTCCCCCATTGTCGGCGCCGGCCGGCCCTTCCGCCCGTCAACGCGACCAGCTCACGACGCCTGGTAGGCCGTCCAGTCCTCGATCGGAGTGAGCGGAACCGGCACCGGCCGCTCCACCACCGTCGTCAGCTCGATCCGCTGGCCTTCGGTCGCCGACCGGAGCAGGCTGGTCATGGTCTCGAGTACGTGCAGTGCGACGTCACCGTCGGCGCGCGGGGGACGCTGATCGTCGGCCCTGACCAGGTCGATCAGACCGATGCCCCGGGAAGCCCCGGCGTAACCGGCCCGCGGTTCGAGAGCGCGCCATTCGGTGTCGCCGAGCGCGAAGAGGCGGACTTCACCGTCGAAGTAGTTCGGATCGGGTACGGCGAGCGTGCCGGCCTCGCCGTGCACCTCGATCGGTGCGGCCGTCGTCCTGACGCCGTCGAAGCTCGTCGTGATGGTGGAGAGCGCACCGTTGGTGTGCTCGAGTACGCCGGTGAGGTGGGTGTCCACCCCCACCGGGATCCGCTGGCCGGTGCGCGGGCCCGAGCCGATGACGCGCTCGGCGCGCAGGCGGCTGGCGGCTCCGGTCACCGCCCGGACCGGCCCGAGCAGGTGGATGAGCGCCGAGATGTAGTACGGCCCCATGTCCAGCATCGGGCCGCCGCCCGGGGCGTAGTAGAAGTCGGGATTGGGATGCCAGCGCTCGTGTCCCGGAGTGACCATGACAGCCGATGCGGACATCGGGCGGCCGATGAGCCCGCCGTCGATCGCCGCCCGCGCCGTCTGCGTACCCGTACCCAGGACGGTGTCCGGCGCGCACCCGACGCGGACGCCGGCCGACACGGCCCGATCGATGATCGAGCGGCCGTCCGGAAACGTCACGGCGAGCGGCTTTTCCACATACACGTTCTTGCCGGCGTCGATCGTGCCCAGCGAGATGTCGGCATGGGCCGCGGGGATGGTGAGGTTGAGCACGGTCTGCACGTCCGGGCGGGCGAGCAGACGCTCGACACTCATCGCCTCGGCTCCAGGAATCGTGGCAGCGACCTCGGCCGATCGGGAGACGTCGAGGTCGGCCACCGCGACGATGTCGACCTCAGGGTGGCCCGCGAGTGTGTCCAGGTATGCGCGGGAGATGACCCCGAGACCTATGACGCCGACGCGGTGCGGGTCGCCCACACCATCCCCCTCTCGATCACGGTACGGACATCCGCGTGCTCCAGCACGTCGAGGCTGTGTCCCGGGGTCGTCACGACGATGCGCCCGGCACCCCACTCGCGGGTCCAGATCGCCGGTGAGGTGACCGGGCGACGCCACGGATGCCACGCCTGCGTCGGGTGGGTGGTCACGGCCAGCACGTCGATCAGATCATCGTGCAGCACCCAGTACTGTTCGGTGACCAGGTCGAAGCCCTCGATGCCCGCAGTGATCGGGTGCTCCCGGCCGAGGTCGGTGACGCGCACGGTGTGCGGCAGGAAGTTGTCCTCCGGGCCACCGTGACGCTCACACGGCTCCCGGCCCGGATGGGTCGCGAACTGGCCGCCCACCAGGTGCAGGTATTCGGAAGACGCGCGGAACGAGTCAACGATGCCGCCGTGCCAGCCGGTGAAGCCCGTGCCGGCGATGACCGCCGCGCTGAGGCCCGCCACCTGGTCCGCGGTGATCTGCGACATCGTCATGCACTGCACGACGAGGTCGGTCGCGGCCATTTCGGCGGGGTCGGCGTAGATCTCAGTCGACTCCTCGACCCGTACGGCATAGCCGCTACGTTCGAGGAAGGGGAGGAACAACTCCGTCGCCTTGACCGGCTGGTGCCCCTCCCAACCGCCCCGAACCACCAGTGCTCTCCGCTGCGCCACCGTCGCTCCCTCCCACGGTCCGTCACCACCGGGCTGGCCGCTCCGGCCCCGACGACGTGCCGCCGACGCCCGTACGTGCCGAGCACCGAAACCGTACCCGTGGTCGCCGACAAAGCCGACCTACGCCGGCTTGCGGGTGCCACTTTGCCCGGTCGGCATACGCCGCACCACGAACGCACCGGTGCTGGACCGCCGAGAGACTCCGGGCAGGTCGGGTCGCAATCGCGAGCGTCGTGGCGGGACCCGCTGATCAACCGCTACGGCGGTTGCCGTACTGGCGAGGGCTCTGGACCGAGCCGCGGCCACCGAGGTGCTGACCCTTTCCATGCGGTTGAGGTGAGGCCACCTTGCCCTTCGCCCGTCGGGCAGCCCGATTCGCGGGAACGGCCGGCTGTTCGGTCTCGGTCTCGGCCGTTGAGGTGTCGGCAGCCACCGCGGGGTCGTCTTGGGCGGGTTCAGGCTCCGGCATCGGGTTCTCCTTGATTTGGTGGGGTCCTGCGGACCATCGACGGCCGGCGGACGTGGACTGATCGACGCCGAGGTGCGCGCCTTGACGGTAGCGCAACGCCAGGCCCAGCTGAGTGCTCCCCCACTCCGACGGGACAGTCGTTACCTGCTGGCTGCCGGCGCAGGCAGCGTCTTCAGCGCTCAGACGATGGTGGGCTCCTCCGGCAGGTGGACGAGGTCGGCGCGAGGTGCGCCTCCACGAGGACTCATTCCAGGTGGCCGACGCCTACGCCGAAAGACCGGCGTCAGACGGCGTCGCTCCGGCCCGCACATCCCGGGTACCGGGTTGTGCGGGCCGGAGCGTGGATCAGTGACTCGGTCGGGACGACAATTCAGACTGCGGTGCGTGACCACTGCTGGTTGGTGCCGGAGTTGCACGAGTACTGCTTGAGGACCACTCCGTCCGCGGTCGCGGCTGCCGGCACGTCCACGCACTTGTTGCTGTGTCGTGCCCGGAGCTGGAAGTAGCCGCCGTTGGTGACCATCTGGAACTGCTGGTTGGTGCCGGTGCCGCAGGTGTACTGGACGAGCTCGGCGCCGTCGGCGGTCGACGCGCTCACCACGTCGAGGCACTTTCCGCTGTTACGGCTGATGATGCGCCAGTAGCCGCTGCCGGCGTCCTGGAACTGCCACTGCTGCCACGCACCACCACCGTACGTGTACTGGCCGACGCGCGCGCCGTTGTCGGTGTTCGGTGACTGGACGTCCATGGCCTTGCCGCTGTGCCGCACGTTGATCCGGTAGTACGTCCCCGTCGACGGCGGAGGCGTCGTCGGGTCGCCGCCGACGGTGTCGCCCCACGCGTACCGGATCCGGTCCGCGCCCGAGGTGTTGCGGACGGTCAGGTTGAGGTCGGTGCCGGTACCGTTCAGCGCGAACATCGAGTACCAGTCGTAGCCGATGGTGCCGGTCTTGCCACCGAGGGCGGGCCAGTAGGTGCCGCCCATCTGATTGTCGCGCATGACCTGGGCCATGGCGCGGATGTAGCGCACGAAGTTGTCGGTGCTGCCCGCGTCGGCGTAGTTGCGGCCGTCGTTCATGGGCGCGCCGAACTCGGTCGCGACCGCGCGGGAGGCGCAGTTGCCGAGGCGGGCCTGGATGTGGCTGCGGAAGGCGTCGTATGTCATCGCGCCGTAGAAGAAGGCGTAGTAGTGGAAGGACAGCAGCGTCGAGTTGAATCGGCTGTCGTTGCAGATGTCGCGCAGGTCCTGGCTGAAGCCGGTGCCGCCGATCAGCACCCGGCCGGGCACCGCCGAGTAGTGGTAGCTGAGCCAGTTCGCCGCGACGTTGCGCCACTCCGCCGAGCTGTAGCCGTGCGGCTCGTTCATCGGCTCGAAGTAGACGTTGGTGTTCGTGCCGTACGTGTTGGTCACTGTGGACCACATCGCGTTCCACGCGGCGAGGTTCGTGATCCTGCCGCCGGAGGCGGCGCCGTCCTCCCAGTAGGCGAGGATGACCTTGAAGCCGCGGGCGGTGGCCGCGTCGATGGCGCCTCGATATGCCTCCCACCAGGCCGTCCCCACCGTGTGGGTGTTGATGGGCAGTCGGATGGTGTTGACCCCCATGGTGGAGGCCATGTCGTCGTAGAGGGCATTGGCCTTGGCCCGCACGGTCGCGTTGCTGTCGGACATGCTCAGGCCCTGCACGACGAGCGGGCTGGTCTTGAAGTTGTCACCCAGCATGGCCCAGTTCATGCCTCGGAACTGGTTGGTGGCGGCGGTCGCCGGCGACGACGCGACGGCGACGATGCCAACCATCGCCGTCAACGCGGCCACCAGGGCGCAGAGCACCCGTCGATGTAGTGCCACAGTCGGAACTCCTTGGAGAGGGACCAGGTTCAGCTGGTCACGCGGAAGGTGGCGTCGGCACGGCTCTGCGCGTCGGACACCGGGTCGAGCCGGAGCAGGTAGGCGTAGTGCCGGAGGTAGCGGTCCGGGTGGCTGTAGGACTGGAACGACGTCCACGACGAGTTGGCCAGGCCGGCGACCTGCCGGAAGGTGGCGTCGGCGGCGAAGGTGGCGGTGCCGTCGTTGGCTTCCAACCGGAAGTCGTATCCGTAGTGGCGCAGGTAGTGGCCCGGGTAGTTGACCGACTGGATGGAGACGGTGCCGGAGCCGACCAGGCCGGGCACCACCCGCCACTGGCCGTCCTGCGCAGGGCTCACGTTCGGGTCGATGCGGACGTCGTAGTCGTAGTGCCGCACGTACCGGTCCTGGAAGTTGTACGACTGGATCCGGTTGACCGCTGTGGCGGGCCAGCGGGCGAGCACCCGGTTCTGTTCGGCAGCGGTCAGGTTGAGGATCGAACCGTGCCGTTTCTTGGTGCCGCCCATCGCGTACGAGCCGGACGCCGGCAGTCGGTAGCTGCCCGGGCTCGACGGATCGGTGGTCAGGACCGGCAGGTAGCCGCGCCCGCTGGAGTACTGGTCGAGGTAGAGGACCCACTCGTTGCGCGTGTTCATCTTCATCCACATCGGGCCTTCGACCTGCGCACCGGTCAGCCCGATGCCGGAGAGGTTTCCGAGGCTGGTCCAGGTGCCGAGGATGGAGTTGCTGCCCTCGATGGCGATCTGGCCGTCCCGGGAGGCCCGGACGTAGCGGTAGGCGCCGACTCCGGCCGGCACCTCGACGATCTGCGTGTCGATGATTTCCTGGTTTCCCGGCCGGTTGACGTAGACCTGCGGCGTGGTGACGCTGCGGAAGTTCGCCGTGCGCGCGTAGTAGATGCGGTGCTTGGTCGCGCCGTTGAGCGGGACGTTCGTCGCCCAGTAGAGGACGTAGTCGCCGGTGGCCGGGTTCCAGATCGCCTCCGGTGCCCAGGCGTTGCGTCCGTCCGGGATTGCGCCGGCGACGTTCAGCAGCCACGGCGCCGACCAGTTGACCAGGTCGGTGGACTCCCACACGACGAGGTTGCGGCTGCCGTTGTTGATTGCGGTCGACCAGTCCTGACCGCAGCCGATGCACAGGTCCGTGGCAATGATCCAGTACCGGTCGCCGGCCGGCGAGCGGACCAGGGCGGGATCGCGGACGCCGCGGGTGCCGACCGTGGACCGCAGCACGAGCCCACCGTTGTTGAGGTCGGTCCAGCGTAGGCCGTCGGTGCTGTGGGCGAGGTAGATCTGCTGGTCGGTCGACGACTCACCGGTGAAGTGCGCCATCAGGTAGCCGACGGTCGGGTCGAGCGCGGCCGCCTCCTTGGGTGTCGCCGCCGACCAGGTGGTGAACAGCAGGCTCGCGGCCACCGCAACCGCGCAGAGCCGGGCGAGGACTCTCGACATGTGTCTCTCTCCTTCGCGCAGGGGCTTACCGGTCAGCTAGAGCGTCGGTGCGACAGGCCGGATGGTGCCGTCGGTGCTGAACTCCATCCGGTCGATGGCGGTCTCGCGATTGGTGCCGTTGCCGGTCGGCACGGCGAAGCGGTGGTAGGCGATGTACCAGGTGTCGCTGCCGGGGGCGCGGACCACAGAGTGGTGACCGGTGCCCTTGATGCCGACGTCGAGGCGCTTCTGCAGCACCACGCCGCGCCTTGTCCACGGCCCGAGGGGTGAGGGGCCGGTGGCGTAGGCGACCCGGTAGTCCTCGCTGCGCGTGTCGTTCTCCGACCACATGAAGTAGTAGAGACCGTTGCGTTTGAACACGAACGGTGCCTCGTTGTAGCCCGACGGGGTGATGACCCGTGCCTGCGCCGCGTCGAAGGAGACCATGTCGGCGTTCAACTCCACCGCCCGCGCGACGCCCTGCCCCCAGTACAGGTAGGACTGCCCGTCGTCGTCGGTGAACACCATGGGGTCGATCGTCTGCCCGCCGGAGAACTGGTCGCTGCGGATCAGCGGCCGGCCCAGCGCGTCACGGAACGGTCCGGTGGGGTGGTCAGCCACGGCCACGCCTAGCTGTTTGGCCGTGTTGCCGCTGGCCGCGCCACCGCTGAAGTACAGGTAGTAGCGGCCGTTGGCGCTGGCCACCGCCGGCGCCCAGGCCGAGTTGTCCGCCCAGGACACGTCCGGACCGTGGTCGAGGATCACGCCGTGGTCGGTCCAGTTGACCAGGTCGGTCGAGGAGAACGCCTTGTAGTAGGTGCCGGCCCAGCTCGCGTAGCCGTCAGTGGTCGGGTACAGGTAGTAGCGGCCGTTGAACGCGGTGAGGTGCGGGTCGGCGAAGAGACCCGGAATCACCGGCCCCTTGGTGGTCCTGGGTGCCCAGGGCGCGACGAGGCGGAAGGCGCTGTCCGCCCGGAACGCGGCCGTGTCCTGGTAGGCGTCGAGCCAGAGTGCGAAGTCGCGGTGCCGGATCCGCCGGCTCGGGTAGTTGTACGAGACGAGCGCCACCGATCCGCTGACCGAGCCCTCCACGGCGCAGAAGGTGGCGTCGGCCCGGAACGCCGCGTCGCCGGTGTTCGCATCGACCCGGAGCCGGTAGTCGCGGTGCCGCAGGAACATGCCCGTCCTGGTCTGGAACGAGTAGCAGGTCGGCGACGCCAGACCGTTGACCACGGTGAAGGTGGCATCGAGCTTGGTCTGGTTGGCGCTGCTGGAGGTGACCGGGTCGAGCTGACCGAGATAGTCGATGTGCCGCACGTACCGTCCGGACTGGTTGACCGCCTCCAGCGAGACCACGCCGGTCGGCAGGCTGGCGGCTTGCGCCGGCCCGTCGGCCACCACCACGACAGCCGCGGCGGCCATGGCGGACAGCACGAGCAGGGCACGTGGACGCATGGTCGATGCTCCCGACAGAAACGCCATCCGGCCCCCTCTCGCAAGATCGTCTATGTTAGCGTTAACAAGAGCAGCCGGTATCCGGGCTCAGGCTTGAGCGGCCTGGCGACGGGGTGGAGTGTTCGCATGCGGTGCCTCTGGCGCGTCACACGACCACAGACGCAATGTGTTCGGCTCGTTAAGTTCGCGTTGCGGACAAGTGTTAGCGATCGCATCTACGAGTGTCAAGGGATCGACCGCGGCCACTCTCCCGGGACCCCGGTCACGCCACCCGTCATCCACAGTCCCGGTCAGACCGTGCCGCCACCCTCCTGAAGCCATCGATGGACGACGGCGAAGTCCGCTTCGGTCAGGCCCGTGTACGAGTCAACGCGGTGCAGCAGCGCCCGCGCCGGGTGGTGAGCCCTCACCCATCGGCGGTCGGCTGGCCAACCGGTCGGGCCTTGAAAGTGATCAGCGGTCCGTCCACATCGGGGACGATGACCGGACGTCCGGCGAAGCCGGGAGTCACGCCGGAACCGTCCCCTGCCGACCGTGATCCTCAAGCACCTCACGCACCTGCATGAGCGCGAAGCCCAGCAGGTTGAGGCCTCGCCAACAGGCGGGGTCGACAGCAGCCGGATCGTCGCGGTTCAGGCCGATGCCCCAGATCCGGTCGACCGGGCTGGCCTCCACCAGGACTCGCTGCCCGGTGGCCAGCAGAAACGCCCGGAGCGCGGGGTGTTGATCGAATTTCGCGAGGTTGCCGGCCACCACGATCGCGATGCGGTGTCTACTCCAGGTCTGCTGATCGAAACCCGCGACGCGTCCGCCCAGCACCTTCGCGGCGTGGGGATGCGGCGCGGCGAGGATCTGTTCCGCCATCGCGCGGTCGCCGAACAGGATGGCCTTGCGCCACATCATGTAGTGCTCCGACGTGGCGAACCGCATGTCGCCGGCGGTGAACGGCGCCGGCCACCACTGACTCAGGCAACCTGCGCCGACACCACCGTCACGTTCGGGCTGGTGCCCCCAGAAGAACAGGAATTTGACCTGACGACCCTGCGCCTGCGCAGCGGCCAGATTCGCGACGCTCCGAACCGATGCCAGCATGATGGGTAAGTGTGCGGCACCAGCGCTCCGCGTACCCCGCATTTTTCGACCGCGACGACTGCTCGCGGCCGCCGCGACGCCAGGCATGCCCACAGCGCTGTGACATATTGCCCACGTCCGGCGGCCATCGAACCCGACGGCCGATACCTACAGTCGGACCATGACCATCGACGACGGCGGCGGGTCTGGCTCCGCCGGCAGGGAGCTGAACAGATCGCCCATCCCGGAGGCAACCTGTACGTCCACCTGTGTCGAGTCAGCGAACGACTCGCCGTGCTCGGCTGCGCCCGTGACGGGCAAGCAGCGGGCCTCACCCACGCCGCCTACGGGACCGACGGGTTCGACGTCACCCTGGTTGATCGGGCCGATCGTGCGGTGCTGCGGGATCTCGTTGGCGCCGACGCCGAGAAGCTCGTCTATCTGTACGGCGCCTGCGACCGTGGACGCAGCTGGCAGGAGCTGGCGAGGACCGGCGAGGTGTTCGACCGCTTCGCACGTCAGGTGCGGACGCCCGATGAGACTCAACTTCGGTCGCTCGTGGACCTGAGCATCGTCAACGAGCTGGACGTCATCGAGCACGATCCTGCGGTGGCGGACCGGCACGGGGCCTACTTCCGGGAGCTGTTCGCGTCGTGGGCCCCGATCGCCTCGGAGCAGGTCATCAGCGATGCGCAGCGGGTCCTGCGGCAGTGACACCCGAATCGTCGCGTCCGACAGCACGGACCTTCGGCCGCGTACGGGTGCGAGCCGTCTAGCCCGGCAGCTTCGATCCCTTTGCTCCGGGGCACGTGAATGTGGTCAGCCGGGCACGCGCTCTCATCGACGTGCGCGCGCTACGGGCGTGGCGGGCCCGAGTAGGGCGGCAACCATCGTTTCGGGCTCGATGGTGGTTGGTCGATCGCTGACCTGCCCGTCGCCGAGTTCGATGACCCGCCACACGCCGTCGGCGCGTAGGGCGAGGTCCACGGTGACGAAGGGCAGACCGAGCCCGGCGATCATCGGCGCGAGCGACTCCAGGTCGACCTCGACCGAAGGGCGGTCGTTCGGGCTGTCCGGATGAGGGCCGATCAGGACGCAGTCGCCGTTGACCCACCAGGTGCGTACCTCGGCGGAGGTGAACCGCTCGAAGCGGCGCAGCACGAGCCCGCCCACGAAGTCGTCCTCACGCAATTCCAAAAAGCGGCTCGCCACTCTCCAGACGGCCACCGCGTCGTCGAGCTCGGGGATGAAGGCCGCGTCGTCCCAGTAGTGCTTCATCGACTTGGTGTAGTCACGTAGTACCGCGGGTCCCGCCCCGAGCGCGACGCGCGCCTGGTCAAGATCCGCCTGATCCGAGCCCCGGGTCCACACCGATGCGGGAGTGACCGCCGCCAGCGCCGCGTACCAGCCGGGCAGCTCATGTGCCCGCCGATACTGCTCAGCAGTGGTTCTCAACACCACACCGCGCTCGGCGAGAGCCTCGGCGAACGCCGCGTACCGCTCGCTGCGCAGCATCCAACCGCGGTAGACCGCCGCACCGGTCCCCGAGACTGAGGCCATCGCCGGACGTACGTCACCGCCCCGCGCCAACGCGTCGTGGTCGACCATCGCCACCTCGAATCCCGCAGCACGGGCCGCTTCAGCCTCGGCCACGAAGTGCTCGTCCGGGCGGCGTGGACGCAGCGGGTTCGCGGGAACGATCAGGATCACCCCCGTATCCTGCCCCCGGAAACTGGTTGCCTGTCGCGGGGGTCGCGCCGACGATCACTCGATGCCCAGTGACCAGGAGACCCCCGACTTCTCGATCAAGCCCACCCTCACCGGTGAGCGAGTGATCCTGCGGCCCTTCGTCGACGACGACCTGGACACCTTCCGGGCGGCGGTGGCCGACCCCGAGGTGGCCAGGCTGACCGGCAGCCCGGCCGACGACGCTCCCGACGAGGAGCGGATGCGTTCCTGGTACGGCAGCCGCAACGCGCAGACCGACCGACTCGACCTGGCGGTCGTGGACCGCGCCACCGGGGCCTGCGTCGGCGAGGTCGTTCTCAACGACTGGGACCCCGCCAACCGGAACTGCAACTTCCGCACCCTGCTCACCGCCGCCGGCCGCGACCGCGGCTTGGGCACAGAGGCGGTACGCCTGATCGTCGGCCACGGTTTCGAGAGGCTCGGCCTGCACCGCATCTCCCTGGAGGTGTTCGCCTTCAACCCCCGGGCGCGGCGGGTGTACGAGAAGGTCGGCTTCGTTGCCGAGGGTGCGCTGCGGCAGGTCCTGCGCGACGGCGACGACTGGGTTGACGCCACTGTGATGTCGATCCTCGCGCCCGAGTGGGCGGAGCACCGGGGACATCCCGAGCGCCGATGATGGGCGTCAGCCCGCACACCCTCGATGCGAACCCGCCGCCACTCCACTATCTTGCGATGTCGCGGAACGGCCGCCCGTCCTCGATGGTCGGTAAGGCTGCGCTTCTCGCGATCCAGCGGTCGACGTAGGCCTTCAACCCGTCGGCGTTACGCGCCGTGATCAGCCAGTCCCATGCAGCGTCGCGGATCTCCCGTTGGGCGATCATCTCAGTACCGTCGCCGTAGTCGAACGGGAAGCCGTCGACGATGTCCGACAGGCCCCCGAAGAGGGGGTAGAGCTTGCCGACACTCCCCTCGCTGACCTCGCTGACCTCGACATTCGGCTCGGTCAGTGCGCCCATCAGCTCCCCGATCACCAGCACCGAATCCTCTGCGCCCTTCAGCACGCGGTACATGTACTCATCGACGAGTTCGATCACAGCAGGCAGCGAAGCCGGCACGGTGTCGGTCACGCTCGCATTGTCGTCTGCCGTGCCAGCCGCGTCGCATCTGCCCGGCAGCACGGAACGCCTCGGCCGGGAGCGGGCGCAGGACCCGGCGGAGGGCGGGCGCGTCAGCTCTGGATGGAGAACGTCGCGACGACACCGTTGTGGTCGGACCTGGTGCCACCGACGATGTCGTAGTCGGTCATCCACATGAGCTGGTGTTCGGGCAGCCGCTTCCAGAAGTAGACGTAGTCGATGTGCCGGTTGCCGTGCGTCCCGGTGCCCTTCTCGCCGTACAGGTTGTAGTTGGAGCGCAGATTCGGCAGCTCGTTGGCCTCGAAGACCTGCCACGGGAACTTCGCGTACCCGAAGCTCCGGTCGGCGCTGAAGTCGACGTTGAGGTCTCCGCTCACGATGACCTGGCCCTCGTCCTGCTTGTCGACCGCCAGTTCCTTCAGCCCCTGGAACTGCGCCTCGGCGCACCTGGTGCGCGGCAGGTCCGCCGGCCGGCCGGCGGTTTCGATGCCGGCCACCGCATGGGCGTTGACGTGGGTCACGTTGCGGCCGCTGGCCTTGTGCCGGTACTTGACCCAGTTGTTGTACCGCGCTGGCGGCACCTCGCCCGGACCGTTGGTGTCACAAACGAAAATCGAGCCCTTGTCGAGTACGTCGAACATGCTCTTCTTGGCGATCAACGCCTCGCCGGCCTGGTTGGTGCCGCCCGGCGCGTACAGCCACCAGCCGTTGTCGGCGGCCCAGTTCGCCAGGAAAGCCTTGCGGGCGTCGACCTCGTTGAGTCCGACGAGGTCGGCCTTGGACGCGATCAGGTTCAGGTCGTGCACGAAGTCGGCCTGGCTCAGCCCGTAGTAGATGTTCAGCGTGGCCGCCTTGAAGCCCACGCTCGCGGCAGCGGCCGGCGCCGCCGGCAGCAGGGCCGCCACCAGCGCGACCGCGCCCGCGAGAGCGCCCAGGGCGCGGGCCGACCAGTCCGTTGTCGTGCGCATCGAACTCCCTCCGCATGGGCCGCCGGCGCTGGCCGACCAACGGACACTATCGATTCGAGCCGACGCGACGCCGAACCTCCGGTGACGAAGCATCGACAGACCTGGGTCGACCAGTGCGGGGGTACCCGACTCCCCCGTCGGCAGCGGTGGAGCTACGCGAAGGTGAGGCCGTCGGACCGGGCGCGTTTGAGTTCGGAGAAGGCCGGGCAGCCGGCCAGCAGGCGAGCGCCGTCGAAGACGCGGACGGCCTCCTCGCCACGAGGGATCGAGGTCAGCACGGGGCCGAAGAAGGCCACGTCGTCGACGACGACAGTCGGGGTGCCGAGGTCCTCGCCCACCAGTTGCTGTGCGTGGGCGGTGCTCGCCCGCATCTGCGGGTCGAGGTCGCTGCGGTGGGCGGCGTCGGCCAGGTCGGCGGGGAGGCCGGCCTCGGTCAGGGCCAGCGGGACGACGGTGTCGAAGTCCTTGTCGCCGGCGTCGTGGATCCGGCGGCCGAGCGCCGGGTACAGCCGTGCGAGGGCGGCGGGGCCGTGATGCGTGGCTGCCGCCACACACACCCTGGCCGGCCCCCACGCCCGATCGTTGAATTCGCGGTACCAGGGCTCCAGGTCACGGTGCTCGTTGATCACCGCGAGGCTCATCACCTCGAACCGCAGAGTGAGCGGCCGCATCTTCGCGACCTCCATCAGCCAACGGGAGGTGATCCAGGCGAACGGACAGGACGGATCCACGTACGCCGTGACCACCGGAGTTGACGTTCGAGGCGAGTTGTCTTCCACGGAAGGCAACTTATCTTCCCTGGAAGGTAAGATGCAACGGTGAATGACGACCGGATCGCCGACATCGTTGGGCAGTGGGGTCGCGAGCGACCGGACCTCGACCCCACCCCGTTGCTGATCATCGGTCGCATCCAACAGTTGGCTGCCGTACTCGATGAGGCCCTGCGGCCGCCGTTCGCCGCGGCGGACCTCGGCAACGGTGACTTCGACGTGCTCGCGGCGCTGCGCCGCGAGGGCGAGCCCTACACGCTCACGGCAGGCCAGCTGAGCCAACGGATGCTCGTGACCACCGGAGCCGTGACCAAGCGGGTGGACCGGCTGATCGCCCGCGGCCTCGTGTCGCGCTCGGTCTCCGCAGCCGACGCGCGCGGCAGAGTGGTCGGGCTGACGCCGACCGGCGTGGCGTTGACCGACCGGCTCATCGAGGAACATCTGGCCAACGAGGCGGCAATCCTCCGCGGCCTGACCGACAACGACCGCCGAACCCTCGAGCGCCTACTGACGGCGATGAGTCGGACCCTGACCTCCGGGGACTTCGGACCTGGGGGTGGGGGTCAGGACGGGTGACGCCCTCGATCGTGATCGGCCATTCCTCGGATTACCATTCGGTCATGGACACCACCGCCGGCGTACGCATCAGACGCGGTGGCCCGGCCGACGCGCCCGCCGTACTGACCATGCTCGATTCCGCGGTGGTGTGGATGAACGACCGCGGCAACACCGAGCAGTGGGGCACGACGCCGTTCTCGGAGAAACCCGAAAGGGCCGCACAGGTCGATCGGTACCTGACCGAGAACCTCCCGTTCATCGCGGAGGTGGACGGGACGCCGGCCGCAGCCCTCGTGTTGGATTCCGGGCCCGACCCGCGGGCACCGATCGCGCCTGCGGAAGAACCAGAGCGATTCGTCCGCCTCCTGGTCTCCGATCGACGATTCGCCGGGCGGAAGCTCGGGTCGGCCCTGTTGGCACACGCGGTGGAGGAAACCCGGCGAGCCGGCGTGCGGTTGCTACGGGTCGACTGCTGGGCGGGCGGTGGCGGCGAGTTGGTGGCGTACTACGAGCGCAACGGGTTCACTCCCACCGAGACGTTCCTGGCCGGATCCTGGCCGGGGCAGGTGCTGGCCCAGCGGGTCGATTGAGCCGTGCGCCCCCTCCCACCGAGGACGGGGCAGGGGCCATCGGGCCGATATTCGGGCGTCTCGCCGGGGTGCGTCCACTAGCGTCCCGCCTCATGGAGAACACCACAGTACGCACTGAACGCCTCGAGCTTCGCCCGGTGCGGGACGAGGACGTCGACCGGATGCTGGAGTACCGCAATCTGCCGCAGGTCACGCGCTGGCTACTCCGCACGCAGGTCGACCCCGCGTCCTTCCGCGCGGCGTGGCGACGCGCGGCCGCAGACCCCGACGACCACAGCATGGCGGCCACGCTCGACGGCGTGGTGATCGGAACCGTCTCGCTCGACGTCGTCGACGGCATGGGTCAACCCGGCATGCCACCACGGACCGAGGCCCAGCTTGGCTACATCTTCGATCCCGCCTTCGGCGGACGTGGGTACGCGACCGAGGCGGTGACCGCTGTGGTGGCGCACGCATTCGACCGGCTCGGCGTTCGGAGAATCACCGCCGGCTGCTTCGCGGACAACCTCGCCTCGGTGCGAATCCTCGAGAAGGTCGGCATGCGTCGGGAGCAGCACGGCGTCGGCGATTCCTGGCACGCCGAACTGGGCTGGGTGGACGGCTACACCTACGCCCTCCTCGCCGAGGCATGGCATCGAGAGGCAGCACCGTCGGAGCAGCCGGCCGTGTCCATACCGGTGCCGCGAGCGCGGTGAACCTACGGCGTTCACGGCCGGCAGCGGCGAGGCTAGCCGCTGGTGGACTCCAGCTGATCGAAGGCCGTGCTCCACCAGGACTTCGGGTCGGCGAACGCTGACGAGTCGACGCCCGTCAGTTCCTCGCGGATCGCGGCGGCGCGGGCGGCGCGGGCCCGACCGCCCGGATCCGTGGCGATGAGCCCTCCGAGCCGGTAGAGGAACTCGACGAACGCGGCGAAGGTCGCGTTGACCGTCTCGAAGTTGGGGGTTTCCAGATCCAGCAACACGACGGCACCGGTCAGCGCGTCGAGGCAGAAGAGCAGCTGCGGGTCCTCGGGTGAGCTGCCGAGGACGATGTGGATGCGCGGGCTGGCCTCGCCGATCTCGATCTTCAGCTTGGAGAACAACTCCATGCCGGGAACGTCGACGTCGACAGTGAACAGGATCGGCACGTCGACCGGGATGGCCCCGAACGGCGGGAAGACCTCTGGCGTCAGCGGACCGAGCACGTCGTCGAACCGGTCGAGCGGAAAGTAGATCATCCCATCGGCGCCCCAGAGCGCCGTGAGCTCCTCATGCGTCGCGGTCAATCGTCCGCCTCCTCGTCATCGTCACCGGGCGTCGTCAGACCGTGCTCGTCGAGGAAGCTCCACCACTCGTCGTCGTCGAAGGCGACCTCCCCGTACCCGGCGCCGAAGACGTAGTAGGCGAGGAACGAGTCGAGGTCCGGCGCGACGTCGAGGAACATCTCACGCATGAACCACTCGTCGGTGGTCTCCGCCGGGAAGTACCAGACCGCGCCGGTGTCGCGTCGGATCAGCAGCGGCTCGTCGTTCAGTGTGCCGATGACCAGCCATTCGGCGGGTTCGTCGGCGACACCGGTGAACTCGGGCATCTGCTCGATGTAGTACTGGACGTCGTCGAGGTCCGCGAGCGCGGGCAGGTCGAACGCTCCGGCCAGGATGCCGTTGGCGGTCGCCAGCAGCTCCCGGACCGGCTGCGGCAGCTCGGCGGGAATCTGGTCGGCCGGGGCACCCTCGTTGATCTGGGCCCACGCCAGCGTCGTCGGCTGGCCCGCCTCCAGGTCGGTACGCAGCTCCGCGATGAGCTCCCGCAACTCGAGATTCAATCCACTACCTCTATTCGGATCGGTGTGCCGTCAGGCAGGTTCATGATCTGACGCCAGATTTGCCCGCCGACATCCCAGTTTGTTCTACCGTCCAGGAGCTTCAGATTACTAACGTCGTCGGCGCCGCCGAGTTGCAGCTCCCACACATGGTCGGGCTGCTGCTTGCGGAGCCGGGCGGCGAGGGCGTTCGCCATCTTCTTGTCGTGGGGCCAGTACTTGTCGAAGATCTTCTGCCGGATGCGCTTCTTGTAGTCGGCCGTGATCGTCTTGTCCCGGCCGACCGGGTTCGCCTGCTTGAACAACTTGCCCTCGTCGCTGAGCTTCTTCAGCGCGTTCATCTTGCGGTCGAACTGGCCGCGCGCGTGGAACGGCCTGCGCTGCACCTTGATCGTGACCTCGGGCAGGTCGTTGTTGCGCACCACCGGCTTGGCGGCGGCCTTCTTCACCGCCGCGCGGACGCCCTTGCCAACCTTCGGCTTGCCCGCGCCGCCGCGCTTCTTCGAGCTTTTCGGCGCCCTGCTAGGCATCGAGGAGCTCCTGAATCACCTGGTCGATCAGCAGACCGACGATCTCTCGCGTGATCATCTGGAAGATCGGGACCTCGGCCAGCGACGCGCCGAACGTGACGACGGCGGTGGCGATCGCCTGAGCCACCGCGAAGGCGAGGATCGCCAGCTGCACGATCACTTGGATCTTCAGTGCGAGCACGATCGCGGCGGCGATGATCAGCCCGGTGCCGATCAGCATCGCGGCCTCGGCGTAGTCCGGCAGTGTTCCGGGACCGGTCTCCGGGTTGGACCACCACTTCTGGAACGCCTGCATCGACTCGCCCCGGTGCTGCGACCAGATCGCCGCAGCAGCCGAACCGGCCTCCCCGGAGGCGTCGGCGACCGTGCCGGAGAAGTCCAGCCAGGCCTGGCCCATCTCGAAAAGCTTCTCCTCGTCGGCCTCGGGCCAGCTGTAGCCGATCCAGCCGAGTGCCGTGATCAGTTCACCCGGCAGTTGGAGTCCCACACCGTCACCCCAGCATTCCCTGGATGTCCCGCAGCGCGCCCGCGGCGGCGTCCTCGACCAGCTCGAAGTTGTCGGCCATCTTCGTCAGATCGCTGCCGGCCGAGCCGATCTCCTCGGCGGCAACGCCGATGCAGTCCAGAACCCAGGTGGACGCCTCCGTGTACGCGATACCGATCAGCGAGCCGATGTCGTCGGCGCCCCACGGCTCGCCGTACCCCTGCATCTGCGCCTCGAAGCTCTCCAACTGCCCGATGAAGCGTTCGGCGGCGCCGATGACCTCATCGCCGCCGGAACGCAGCAGCGCGGGCTCGACCTCGAAGCCGTTCATCGGGAACCTCCTCGGGCCATCCGCTCCTGCGCGTCAGTGAGCGCCTGCAGGAACGCACCGAGCCGCGGCACGGCCGTGTCACGAACCTGCTCCAGCTGCTCGGTGAGCTGCGAGAGGTCGCCGGAGGCCACCGCCGGGCCACCGCCGCGCATCGAGTCGATCGCCGCGTTCACGGCCGCGATCACGTGGTCGCAGACCTCGGCCGCGCCGAGCCGCATCATCCGTGGATCCAGCGTCAGCGACTCCAACCGGCCGTCAGCGCCAAACTCGGCGCGGACCTGCCCCTCGGCGGACTCACCGACCCGACGTAGGCGCGCGGCCTCCTCGTCCTCCGGCGCGGTGCCGGCGGCGCGCAGCGCGCCGACCGTCGCGTCCAGCATGCGAGCGAACTCCCCGCTCGCCGGCTCATTCACCGACATGCGCCCTCCATCGATCGCCTCCGAGACAGTGGAAAGCGTAGTCAGATCCGGCAAATCGCGTCGTCCCGGGAGGTGCACGTCCTATCGAGGGTTGTCGAATGGCACGAGCCGTCGACGGACCTGGAGAGGCGACGGGTACGCCCTGCGCGCGCTGTGGGAGACGCTGGCCGGCGGCGCCACCGTTCGTTGCCTCAGGCGGTCGCCAGGCGGACCATGAACTGGCAGCCGTCGGGGGTGTTGCGCACCTCGACCCGACCGCCGTGCGCCTCCACCAGGCCATGCACGATGGCCAGGCCGAGCCCTCCGGACGCCCCGCCGTCGCCGGGGCCGGGCGTGCGGGCCGGTTCACCACGGAAGGCGATGTCGAACAGCCGGGGAAGGTCGGCCGGGGGGATGCCGCCACAGGTGTCGGCTACCGACAGCCAGGCATGGTCGTCCTCCCGGCCGGCTTCGATGCGTACGGTGCCGTCCTCAGGGGTGTAGCGGACCGCGTTGAGCAGCAGGTTGGCCACGACCCGGGCCAGCTCCGGTTCGCTCGCGGCGACCGTCGGCCACCCCGACTCGCTGGCGATCAACTTGATCCGGCGAGCGTCGGCCAACGGGATGGTGCTGGCCAGCGCGTCCGAGACCACCTCTCCGAGCGGCACCGCCGTCAGCGACAACCGCAACGCTCCCGCGTTGATCCGGGACAGCTCGAACAGGTCGTCGACGAGTCGGGTCATCCGGTCCGTCTCCAGTCGGATGCGTCGGTGGTACTCGTCGACAGTGTCCGGATCACGAACCACCCGGTCCTCCAGCGCCTCGGCCATGGCTCTCAGCCCGGCGAGCGGGGTCCGCAGGTCGTGGGAGACCCAGGCGACCAGGTCGCGCCGGCCCTTCTCCAGTTGCCGTTCCCGCTCCCGGGCCTGGTCGCGCCACACCGCGGCGCGGGCCAGTCGCCGACCGAAGTGCCCGCCGACGGCGAGGCTGACCACCGCTGCCGCCGCGACGGTGATCAGGACCACCTCAAGGTCGTGCGCGGAGAGGAACATCGCCTCCGCGACCGCCATCACCCCGACGGCGACGGCGACCACGGTGGTGGTGAGCAGCACGTTGAGGTGCACGGTGATCGAGCTGCGTCGAAGCGCGCGCAGCAGCACCGCGCCGGCGAGCCCGATGCCGAGCGCCGCGCCGAGGGCGAGCGCGAAGATCAGGAGTACGTCACGCATGGGCCGGCTCGTAGCGGTAGCCGACGCCCCAGACGGTCACGATCCGCTGCGGATCGGCCGGGTTTGCCTCGATCTTCTCCCGCAGCCGGCGTACGTGCACTGTCACTGTCGAGTGGTCCCCGAAGTTCCAGCCCCAGACCTGTTCAAGGAGTTCGGCCCGGCCGAACACCCGGGACGGATGCCGCATGAGGTGGACGAGCAGGTCGAATTCGCGCAGTGTCAGGGCCAGATCCGCACCGGCGAGGCGGGCGGTTCGGGAGGCCGTGTGCACCACCAGGTTGCCGTCGGTGAGTGCCTCCGGCCGCTCGGGTGGCGTCGCACCGCCGGCGCGACGGAGCACCGAACGGACCCGCAGCACCAGTTCCCGGGGTGAGAAGGGCTTGGTCAGGTAGTCGTCCGCGCCGAGTTGCAGCCCGAGGATCCGGTCGGCCTCGTCACCGCGGGCGGTGAGCATGACGATCGGTACGCCGTCCGGGCGTACCCGCAGTGCCCGGCACACCTCCAGCCCGTTGAGCAGCGGCAGCATCAGGTCGAGCACGACCAGGTGTGGTGCCTCCCGCTCCACGGCAGCCAGTGCCGCCGCACCGTCCGCCGCGAGGCTGACCTGGAAGCCGTCGTTCTCGAGGTAACGACGGATGACGTCGCTCACTGTCTGATCGTCGTCGACCACCAGCACCCGCTGTGTCACGGACCTTCCCCGTTCCGCCCCGTCAACGTCTCCCCCAGATGTCCATCGGCCCAGCGTAGCCACGTACCAGACTCCGCCCGCACCGGCAAACCTTGCGAGGTTCTTACGGCTGCGCGCGAAAACCCGAGCGGGCGTACGCGAGGTCATACGGTGACCGGAATGCGGATCCTTGTCACCGGTGCGGCCGGGTTCATCGGCTCACACGTCGCCGACCTGCTCACCGACGACGGGCACGAGGTGGTGGCAGTGGACGCGCTCCTGCCCGAGGCGCACGCTGCGACGGCGCCGCCGTGGACCGAGCGGCACGACGTGGTGGTCGGTGACGTACGCGACGGCGAGCTGCTGACCCGGCTACTGGCCGGGGTCGACGCGGTCTGCCATCAGGCGGCCATGGTCGGCCATGGCATCGACCCGGCCGACGCCCCCCGGTACGCCGCGCACAACGACCTCGGCACCGCCACCCTCCTCGCGGCGATGCACGCCACCGGCGTACGCCGGTTGGTGCTGGCCAGCTCGATGGTGGTCTACGGCGAGGGCCGCTACCACTGCCCCACCCACGGGATCGTCCGGCCGGCCAACCGCCGGGTCGTCGACCTGGCCGAGGGCCAGTACGAGCCGACCTGCCCTCGCTGCGACCAGGCGCTCTCCCCCGGTCTCGTGCCCGAGGACGCGCCGCTGGAGCCGCACAGCACGTACGCCGCCACCAAGCTGGCCCAGGAACACCTCGCCGGTGCCTGGGCCCGGCAGACCGGCGGATCGGTCTGGGCCCTGCGCTACCACAACGTCTACGGTCCGCGAATGCCCCGTGACACTCCGTATTCGGGGGTCGCGTCGATCTTCCGGTCGGCCCTGGCCGCCGGACGACCGCCCCGGGTGCTCGAGGACGGCCGGCAACGGCGCGACTTCGTGCACGTGACCGACGTGGCCACTGCCAACCTGCTGGCCCTCACGACACCGGCACCGGATCCCCTGACCCCGATCAACGTCTGCTCGGGCGAACCACACACCGTCGGCGAGTTGGCCCACGAGCTGGCGGCGGCGATGGGCGGGCCACCGCCGGTCACGGTCGGGGGCGGACGGGCGGCGGACGTACGGCACGTCGTGGCGGATCCGGCGCGCGCCGCCCGGGTGCTCGGTTTCACCGCCCGAGTCGGCTTCGCCGCTGGCATCGCCGACTTCACCACGGCGGTGATGCGGGACCCGGCATCGGTCACGACACCGTCCACAGTAGGTGGTTGACGGCGAGAGCCGTGGCGGCCTGGGCGGCCAACCACCACCGTCGGTGAGAGTGGGGCAGGTGCGCGGTGGCGACCAGCAGCCAGACGGCGAACGGTA
Source organism: Micromonospora sp. NPDC047187 (assembly GCF_040643355.1). Taxonomy (NCBI): domain Bacteria; kingdom Bacillati; phylum Actinomycetota; class Actinomycetes; order Micromonosporales; family Micromonosporaceae; genus Micromonospora; species Micromonospora sp. NPDC047187. Next base: position 769,334 of record NZ_JBEYUF010000001.1, on the reverse strand, counting down.
GCCAGATCCGCTCGACCTCGGCCTTGCTGAGCCCGGACAGGTCCGCCGCGAGCACCGCCGCCGTCGCCGCGATGGGCAGCCACACAGTGGGCCCGGCGCTGGCGATCCGCTGCCGGAGGGCCGTCGCGAGCGGCGGGTGCGGTGCTCGGATCGACACGGCGGCCACCGCCCGCCGCAGCGCCGGCCCGACCACCGGGCCGGCCGAGAGCAGCAGGGCGGCGAGATTCGCCCAGACCCAGTAACCGTACGGACGTTCCGCCGCCCAGCCCTGGTAGTAACGACGTGCCACCAGGTGGTAGCCGTCCAGCCACCAGAAGCCGGCGAGGGTGAACACGGCGACGACGCCCGCGACCGCCGTCGCCGCGACCAGGAGCACGCCGAGGCGGTCCCGCGCCCGGAGCAACACCACTGTCAACGCGAGCAACCCGACCAGGACGAACCCGTACGACAGGTAGAGCGCGAAGCCGAGTAGCAAGCCGCCCAGTACAGCCCCTGGTCGGCCACCCACCGCCAGCAACGCCAGCCCGGCCGCGACCACCGCTGCGAAGATCCCGTCCGCGGACGCGCCCACCCAGACCGCCCCCGGGAGGAGCACCAGGAACGGCCACACCGCTCTGGCCGCGTCCTCGGCGCCGAGTGCCCGCAACGTCACCGGAACCGACACCGACACCGTGGCGCCGAGCAGCACGCAGGCGAGCCCGGCGGCGGTCCCGCCGCCCAGGCCGATCCGCTCCAGCCAGACGAAGAACAGCAACGCTCCCGGTGGGTGAGCGGCAGCGTGGGTGGACCACGAGTCGGGCTGGAAGTCGAGAATCCGGTCGGCGAAGCCGGACAGCATGATGCCGACGTCAGTCACCCGGGGCACCTCGTGCAGGTACTCGGCCTGCACTGTGAGCCGCTCGGTCAACCCCGCGGACCAGCCGTCCACCAGGGCCAGTGACAGCGTCCAGAGCAGCGAGGCGAGGTAGCCGACCGCCAGCAGTCGCGGCCACGGCGTGTCGGTTGCCCAGCGCACGCCCCGCCAGACGAACAGCGCGGCGACGAGAAGCGCGGCGGGGGTGCCGGGCCCCAGGTGGGGCTGCCAACTCGCGTAGAGCGGCGCCGCGTCGGCGTGCAGCCGTACGCCCTGGTGGTTGAGCAGGGCGCCGACGGCGACGGCGACGGCGAGCAGAGCCACCTCGGCGCCGAGGACGATCAGGTCGGCGGACCGGGTTCGTCCCGGCCGGGTCATCATGGTCATGGTGACGGCCGACGATACGACCTCCCACCAGGCATTCGTCGGCCAGACGGTGAGACGTCAGCGAGTCGTAAGATCCGTTGCCGTGTAAGCGATTCGTAAGGAGAAACCGCGGTCCGGGCGGCCGGTGGCGGGCCTAGCGTCGCCGGTATGCACACAACGATCGACGTGGTGCTGCCGTGTCTGGACGAGGCGGCCGCACTGCCTGCCGTACTGAGCGGGCTACCGCCCGGCTACCGCGCCATCGTGGTCGACAACGGCTCCACCGACGGTTCGCCGGGCGTCGCGGCCGAGCACGGAGCCCGGGTCGTCCACGAGCCGCGACGCGGGTACGGCGCTGCCGTGCACGCCGGCCTGCTGGCGGCGGAGGCGGATCTGGTCTGCGTGCTCGACGCGGACGGCTCGTTCGACCCGGCCGAGTTGCCCAGGCTCTCCTCGGCGGTGCTCGACGGGCGAGCCGATCTCGCCGTGGGGCGGCGTCGGCCGGTCTCGGCGGATGCCTGGCCGTGGCATGCCCGCGCCGGGAACGCGCTGGTCGCGGCCCTGCTGCGGCGTCGTGGCGTGCCGGTGTACGACATCAGCCCGATCCGGGTGGCCCGCAGGGCGGCGCTGCTGGGCCTCGGGGTCGACGACCGGGCGTTCGGCTACCCCCTGGAGTTGCTGCTGCGCGCCGCCGGAGCGGGCTGGCGGATCCTCGAACTGGACGTCGCGTACGCGCCCCGGGCCGCCGGCACCCGCTCGAAGGTCTCCGGGTCGGTCCGGGGCACGCTGCGGGCGACCCGGGACTTCGCCGGAGTGCTGCGCGCCGACGCCGGTGGTGGCCGGTGAACGTCCTGCTCCTGGTCGCGAAGGCGCCGGTCCCCGGGCAGGCGAAGACGCGCCTCTGCCCGCCAGCCGATCCCACCCAGGCGGCCCGGATCGCGGCGGCGTCGCTGCTGGACACCCTCGCGGCGGTGCGTGCCACCGCCTCGACCATTCCCGTGCTGGCCCACACCGGTCGGTTCGCCGATGCCGAGTTCGGCGCGGAGTTGACCGCAGCGTTGGCGGGCTGGCACCTGCTTCCGCAGCGCGGCGGCACGTTCGCCGACCGCCTCGCGAACGCCCACGCCGACACCGCTGCGGCATTTCCCGGCCGACCGGTGCTGCAGATCGGCATGGACACCCCGCAGATCGGGCCGGCAGTGCTCACCGCCGCGCTGGACCGGCTCGCCGAACACGAGGCGGTGTTCGGGCCGGCGCTGGACGGTGGCTGGTGGGCACTCGGGTTACGCGATCCGAGGTACGCGAGCGCGTTACGCGACGTACCCATGTCGACCGACGACACCGGGCGCCGCACCCTCGCCGCGCTGCGCGGGCACGGCGTACAACCGGCGATCCTGCCAGTGCTGCGCGATGTCGACGACTGGTCGACGGCGCTGGCGGTCGCGGCCGGCCTACCCGGCACCCGGTTCGCGGACGCCGTCGCGTCGGTGGGCGGCCATCTGCTGAGCGGACACCCCCGGTGAATCCGACGATCAGTCTCGACGGTTTCGACGTGGTGCTGGGCAGACTCGGCGGTTGGTCCGCCGACCAGGACGCCCACGGCACGCCGGTCGGCCCGAGGCCGGCGACCCAACCCGACCATTGGCTGGTGCACACCGACGGGCGACGTGACCTGTTGCCGGTACGGCGCTGGCACGGCCCGCCCGAACCGGCAATCGAGTCCGTCGCCGCACGCTGCACCGGGCCCACGATCGATCTCGGCTGCGGCCCCGGCCGGCTGACCAGGGCACTCGCCCAGCGCGGCCTCGTCGCACTGGGTGTGGACATCTCCGCCGAGGCGGTACGTCTGACCCAGGGCCGAGGTGTGGTGGCCCTGCGACGCGACGTCTTCGAACCCCTTCCCGGCGAGGGGAGGTGGGCGCACGCCCTGCTCATCGACGGCAACATCGGCATCGGCGGCGACCCGGTCCGCCTGCTGCGCCGGTGCGGCACCCTGGTCGCGGCCGACGGAACGCTGGTGGTCGAGGTGGAACCCCCGGGGGCCGGGCTGTGGCAGGGGCAGGCGTACGTCCTGTCCGGATCGTCCGGCGATCGGGAACTGCGCGGGCCGGCGTTTCGCTGGGCGCGGGTCGGGGCGGAGGCGGTGGCCCGTGCCGCCGCCGCTGCCGGCCTTCGCGTCGTCGACCGTTTCCGGTTCGGTCCACGCTGGTTCGTCGAGTTGGCACGCTCATGATCCGCCGGCCACGCGTCCCCGCCCCCGAGGACTTCACCGGGCCCTCGCACTCACCGCTGGTCACCGCCCGGCTCGGCCTCTGGCTCGGGGTGGCGTTCGGGCTGTGTTTCGGCACCGGGTTGCTCAGCCACTACATCCAGCACCCGCCGGGCTGGTTCACCTGGCCGACCCGACCGGTCAACCTGTACCGGGTCACCCAGGGCGTTCACGTGCTCTCCGGTGTCGCGGCGATCCCGTTGCTGCTGGCCAAACTGTGGAGCGTCTACCCCCGGCTGTTCGTCCGTCCGCCCCTCCGTCAGCCGATCCGGTTGTCCGCCCACACCCTCGAACGGATCTCCGTCCTGGTGCTGGTCTGCGGCGCGTTCTTCGAACTGGTCACGGGCCTGTTCAACGTCGCCCAGTCGTACCCGTGGGGGTTCTTCTTCCCGACGGCGCACTACGCGGTCGCCTGGCTGGTGGTCGGGGCGATGCTGCTGCACGTCGCGGTGAAGCTCCCGGTGGCCCGCACGGCGCTGAGCACGCCACTGCGGCGCAGCGGAGCGCTACCGGCCGCGACACCAGGGCCTGACGATCGGGACTCGTCCGCGCGACGCGCGTTCCTGCGTACCTCGGTGGGCGTCGCCGGCGTCGCCGTGCTGGCCACCGCCGGGGTCACAGTGCCGTGGCTACGTCGGGTGTCACCGCTGGCGTGGCGTTCCGCGTCCGGGCCGCAGGGCGTACCGATCAACCGTACGGCGGCTGCCGCGCGCATCGTCGTTCCCCCGGACTGGCGACTGGAGATCGTCTGGCCGGGCGGGCGAGACAGCCTGTCCCTGGCCGACCTGGCGGCCCTGCCGCAACGGACGGCGGAACTGCCGATCGCCTGCGTCGAGGGCTGGAGCGCCTCGGCCCACTGGACCGGCGTGCCCGTCGTTCAGTTGCTCCGCCGGGCCGGCGCACCGGCCGGCCGACCGGTTCGGGTCACCTCGCTGGAGACCGACGGCCTGTACGCGGCCAGCACGCTCCCTGCGGCCCATGCCCGCGACCCGCTGACCCTGCTCGCGCTGCGAATCAATGGCGAGCAACTCTCGCCCGACCACGGTTACCCGTGTCGACTCATCGCGCCGAGTCGGCCCGGCGTCCTGCAGACCAAGTGGGTGGCCCGGCTGGAGGTGTTGCGGTGAGAACCGTCCGGCTGCTCCTGTTCGTGGTCGGTGCCGCGGCCACCGCGTACGGCGGTTGGTTGCTGCTTCCCCAGTTCGGCACCGCCCTGCCATGGCTGATCGGCGGCCCGGTGCTGCACGACGTCCTGGTGGCACCGCTGGTCGGACTGGCCGGGTTGGCGCTGGGTCGACTGGTGACGAATCGGTTGCGCCGGGCCTGGATCGCCGCGGGTCTGCTGGCCAGCGCCACATTGCTGCTGATCGCGGTGCCCCTGCTGTGGCGACCACCCTCGGCGCCTCCGAACCCGGGCCTACCGGACCGCGACTACCCGCTGGGGCTCGCTGTCGGGCTGGCTGTCGTGTGGGCCGTGATCGTGGTCGTCCTGGTCGTCGCCACCACCGTCGACCGACGCGTCGCGCACCGACGGGCAGACCGTCGCTGAGTCGACCCCCACCCGTTTTCACTGTTCGCCCAGGAGGGGCACACATGTCAGCAGGAGACACCAGCACGACCGATCGCCCGCCGGTCGCCGTGATCGGCGGATCGGGGTTCTACGAGTTCCTCGACGACGTCGCAGAGGTCACCGTCGACACACCGTACGGACCGCCGAGCGACGCGCTGTCCGTCGGGAGTGTCGCCGGGCGGCCGGTGGTGTTCCTGCCCCGCCACGGACGCCGGCACACCCTCCCCCCACACCGCATCAACTACCGGGCCAACCTGTGGGCGCTGCGCGCACTCGGCGTCCGCCAGGTGCTCGCACCGGGCGCCGTGGGCGGCCTGCGACCGGATCTGGGCCCGGGGACGCTCGTCGTACCGGACCAACTGGTCGACCGGACCAGCGGCCGGGAGCAGACCTACTACGACGGGCAGCCCCGCGCGGACGGGAAGCCCTCCCAGGTCGTTCACGTGCCCTTCGCCGACCCCTACTGTCCGGTCGGACGGGCCACTGTCCTCGACGCCGCCCGATCCGCCGGTTGGCAGCCGGTCGACGGCGGGACGATGGTCGTCATCGAAGGGCCCCGATTCTCCACCCGCGCCGAATCGCGCTGGTACGGCCGGGAGGGCTGGTCGGTCGTCGGCATGACCGGCCATCCGGAAGCGGTGTTGGCCCGCGAACTGGCACTGTGTTACACAGCGCTGTCAGTGGTGACCGACCTCGACTCGGGCGTCGAGGTTGGCCAGGGCGTGACCCAGCAGGAGGTGTTCACTGTCTTCGCCCGGAACATCGATCGCCTGCGCCTCCTGCTCGGTGACGCGGTGAAGACGTTGCCGGAGGACCAGGGAGCCTGCCCGTGCGGACTGGCCCTGGCAGATACGGAGCGGTGAGCGTCGTAAGAGTTCCGAAAGGGTTCGCGAACAGTTCGACGGCGGCTGCGGCCGTACGCTGCGGGGGTGAGAAAACGGATGTTCCGGTCGCCGGTGGTCCGAGCCGGTCTCGCAGTCGCTGTCGTCGTGGCGATGCTGGGCCTCTACTGGTTCCAGCCGTGGAAGCTGTTCACCGACACCTACGTCGACGAGGCGATTCCCCGCGTAGCGACGACATCGGCCGCCCCAGTCCCGGCGTCCGCGACCCCGGAGTCCTCGACGCCGGCCCCCGCGACCTCGGCGGCCACCCCAGCGGCGAACGAGATCCTGACCACCGGCGAGTTCGTCACCCATGAGCACCGGACGACCGGCAGTGCCGAGATCCACCGGCTCGCCGACGGGCGCCACCAGCTCATCATCCGAGACCTGAACACGTCGAACGGTCCGGACCTTCGGGTGTGGCTGACCGACCAACCGGTCATCCGGGGCACGGCCGGCTGGCGGGTGTTCGACGACGGCGAATGGGTCGAGCTCGCCAAGCTCAAGGGCAACAAGGGCAACCAGGTGTACGAGCTGCCGGCGTCGGTGGACCCGGCCGACTTCCGCAGCGTCTCCATCTGGTGCAAGCGGTTCGCGGTCTCCTTCGGCGCGGCAGATCTCACGAGCGCCTGACCGGTCCAGCCGGGTCGCAACCTGCCGGACACGGCATTGACATCTTTCACTACGCGATCTAGCGTCGGAGCGAATCGATTCGACGCCGAGCCGGGTCTTCCGACACCGTCGGGCGAACGGTCGCGTGGTGTTCGGGCGCACGGTGTGGCCACAGTCGATTCGACGACCGACTGGTCCTGCGTGGGCAGCGAGACCAGTGGCGGAAACCTGCGTCGACGAGCCGGCCGGGCGCCGCCGGCACATCGCGTCCTCTGGGGTTCGTCCGCGGCGAACGTGGTCGATGGGGTGACCCGCAGCGGCGCGTCGTGGCGGCGTGCGGGTTGCCGTGGACCTCTTTCAACCAGTTCGTGCCGAGTGGCGGGAGCCCTTTCATGACAAGACGTAGACCCATCCTTGGACTGCTTGCGACGGCGGCGGCCGTCGTCATGACAGTGAGCGCGGGGGCACTGGCCGGTGGTTTGAGCACCACCGCGTCGGCCGCGAACATCGGAGCGGCCGCAGCGACCGCCGGGTGCGGCAAGGCGCCCACGTTGACCAGCGGCCAACGGTCCATCCAGAGCAGCGGCCAGAACCGTAGTTTCATCCTGAGGATTCCTGACAACTACGACAGGAACCATCCCTACCGATTGATCTTCGGATTCCACTGGAACGGCGGCACCGCGAACGACGTCGACGGCGGTGGGTCCGACGGGGCCGCCTGGTCCTACTACGGGCTGCGGCAGCAGGCGAACAACAGCACCATTTTCGTCGCCCCCCAGGGCAACGGCAACGGCTGGGCCAACCCCGGCGGCCAGGACGTCACCTTCGTCGACGACATGATCAGGGTGATCGAGGCAGACCTCTGCGTCGAGACCACGCAACGCTTCGCGCTCGGCTTCAGCTACGGCGGCGGCATGAGCTACTCACTGGCCTGTTCCCGGGCAGGGGTATTCCGCGCTGTCGCGGTCTACGCCGGCGGGCAGCTCAGCGGGTGCAGCGGCGGCACCCAGCCGATCGCATACATGGGGATCCACGGCATCGGAGACTCAGTGCTCAACATCTCCGCCGGACGGTCCCTGCGTGACAGGTTCGTGCGGAACAACGGGTGCACCGCGCAGAACCCGCCGGAGCCGAGGGCGGGCAGCCTGACCCACATCACCACCACCTACTCGGGATGCCAGTCCGGCTATCCGGTGGTCTGGGCCGCCTTCGACGGCGGGCACACCCCCGGCCCGGTGGACGGCGGCGGGGACAGCGGCGCCCGGACCTGGACCAAGGGCGAGGTGTGGAGGTTCTTCACCCAGTTCGGTAGCACCGACCCCACGACACCGCCACCGACCACCACCCCGCCACCGAGCGGCACGTCGCCCCTGCGCAGCACGTCCTCCGGACGGTGCCTCGACGTCAACGGCGCCTCGCAGACCAACGGCGCGGCGGCGATCATCTGGGACTGCCACGGCCAGAGCAACCAGAGCTGGACCTCGACCGCCGCCCAGGAGCTGCGCGTCTTCGGCGGCAAGTGCCTCGACGTCAACGGCGCCGGCACCGCGAACGGCAGCACGGTGATCATCTGGGACTGCAACGGCCAGTCCAACCAGAAGTGGCGGCTCAACACCGACGGCTCGATCACCGGAGTTGGTTCGGGCCGGTGCCTGGACATGGTCGGCAACGGCACTGCCAACGGCACGCGCGTCCAGATCTGGGACTGCACCGGCGCGGCCAACCAACGCTGGAGCCGGAGCTGAGCCCGGCGAGGTTCCCGGGACGGGGACCGGCCCAACGGATGTTCAACCACCCACAAGGAGGATCGGCCGTGCCAATTCGCAAACTCTCCGCCCCCTGGCTGGGGGCAGCCATGGCGGTGATGGTCCTGATCGCCGTAGGAATGTACGTCCTCACGACAGTCTCACCGGCGGCAGCGGCCACCACCGCCGGCTGCGGCAAGGCGCCCGGACTGAACAGCGGCACCCACACCATCCAGAGCAGCGGAAAGAGCCGCAGCTTCATCCTTCGGCTGCCGGACAACTACAACAACACCTACGCCCACCGGTTGGCCTTCGGGTTCCACTGGTTGGGCGGCACCGCCAGCCAGGTCGCGGGCGGCGGCTCCGACGGGGCCGCGTGGGCCTACTACGGCATGCTCTCCCAGTCGAACAACACCACCATCTTCGTCGCCCCGCAGGGCCTCAACAACGGCTGGGGCAACTCCAACGGTGAGGACGTCACCTTCACCGACGACATGATCCGCATGATCGACAACGCTCTCTGCGTCGACACCACACAACGCTTCTCGGTCGGGTTCAGCTACGGCGGCGCGATGAGCTACTCGTTGGCGTGTTCCCGGCCGACGGTGTTCCGGGCGGTCGCGGCGATCGCGGCCCCGGGGGCGATCAGCGGATGCAGCGGCGGCACCCAGCCAGTGGCGTACCTGGGGATTCACGGCATCAACGACAACATCCCCAGCGGACGGTCGCTGCGCGACAGGTTCGTCCGCAACAACGGATGCGCCGCACAGAGCCCGCCCGAGCCGAGGGCTGGCAGCCTGACCCACATCACCACCGCGTACTCCTGCCAGCCCGGATACCCGGTGCTCTGGGCCGCGTTCGACGGCGGCCACCAGCAGGGCCCGGTGGACGGGTGCGCCGGCTGTGAGAGCGGCGCGCGGAGCTGGGTCAAGCAGGAAGTGTGGCGGTTCTTCACCCAGTTCGGGTCGGACGTGCCGCCCACCACTCCCCCGCCGACCACCCCGCCGCCCGGCCAGCAGAACGTGCTGATCGCGGGGAGCCAGTCCGGCCGGTGCATCGACATCCCCAACTCCAGTACCGCCAACGGCGCCCGCCCGCAGCTGTGGGACTGTCACGGTGGCACCAACCAGCGCTGGACCCACACCGCCAACCGCACCCTGACCGTCTACGGCAACAAGTGCCTCGACGCCAGCGGCGCGGGCACCAGCAACGGCACCGCGGTCCTCATCTGGGACTGCAACGGCCAAGCCAACCAACAGTGGAACCTGAACTCCAACGGCACCATCACCAGCGCCCAATCGGGGCTGTGCCTCGACGCCGTCGCATCCGGCACGGCCAATGGGACGCAACTTCACCTCTGGGCCTGCCACGGCGGCGCCAACCAGCAGTGGGCCAGGCGCGCCTAGTACCGCACCAGGCAACGCCCCTCATGTCGTAGATGCGCCGCTCGGTTCCTTTCCCGGGCGGCGCGTTGCCGTCAGGCGGTGGGAGCGGCGGAGACTGAGACGTGCGCGGTGACGATCCGCCAGCCGACGGGCAGGCGTACCCAGGTCTGGGTCTGCCGCCCGGTGGCGGCGGTGCCGTCGTACCCGAATCGGGTTGTCACGACCGCCAGGTCCGGGCCGAACGTGGTGACGATCGGGTCGACCAGCCGGCGACCGGCCGGCAGCGGTGGCTGCGCGGCACGCCACTTGCGCTGCTCGTCAAGCCCGTACTGATGGTCGGCGAGGCCGAACCGCACTGTCCGCTCGGAATCCCAGAAGTACCCGCAGATCCGGTCGGCGTCCCCGTCGGCCAGCGCCCGTTCGTAGTCGGCGAAGGCCGCCGCCACCTCGGCGACCACGTCCGTCCGGTCGATCTCCATGCGGTACGTCCCTTCGGTCCGTTCGGTCCGGGAACTTGCCGGCCCGGTCGGGAGCCGTGACGCCCCCGACCGGGCCCGCCGGGTCAGCCTCTCAGCGCCGAGGTCCGCTGCTCGCCGGCTGACCGATCGGTGGCAGGGTCGGCCCGGTCGGGCTCTCCGTCCAGTTCGACCTCCTCCGGTCCGGGTTCGCGGGGCGTGGGGCGGCCCAGCGCGAAGACCACACAGATCACCGCGACGAAAAGGTAGCCGAGGGCCACCTGACCGTTGGCGTTCCACTCGATCCGCTCGCCGTGGATCAACCCGATGAATGACAGCAGCGCACCGGAGCCGGCGAAGATCGCGGCCCGACCGAACCGCTTGTCGATGATGAAGACCACCACCGCGCCGAGCACCAGGCCGGCGAGGATCGCGCCCTGACCCAGCACCATCAGCCCGTCGTAGATCACTCCGGCGCCGTTGAGCGCATCGTCACCGACCGCCGCGGCGGTGGTGCCGGCCGCCGCCAGGGTGTTGTCGATCTGCCCGGTGGCCCAGGCCGCGATGTTCGGGATCAGCGCGGCGACCACTGCCGCGGCGTGCGCCCTGGGGGTCGCCTGGAACGCCTGTGCACCGATCAGCAATCCGATGTAGAGCAGAATCGGCACGATCGCCGCCGTCGGGAAGATCGCGCCGAGCAGCCCGAACATGCCGAGGAAGCAGAGCAGCGCGATCACCACACCGGTCGCCATCGAGTAACCGCTGCGTCCACCGGCGGCCTTCCAGCCCGGGTGCCCGACGTAGACGGCCGGTGGGAACGGCGAGCCGAGCGCTGCCCCGATCACCGCGCCCGCACCGTCGGCGAGCAGCACGCTGCGCAGGTTGTAGTTGTCCCCGGCGGTGGCCGCGCTCTCCACGTTCGTCATGCCCTCGGTGAAGTTGTAGACGCCGAGCGGGATCGCCGTCGCCAGCAGGGGCGCCATGTCGGCGAGCCCGGTGAAGAGCAGGTCCAGCTTGAACGAGGGGACGGCGACCGCGATGTCCCGGGCCGCGGCCGTCACGTCCGGCACCGACATCGCCCCACCGACCCAACCGATAGCGGTGCCGAGCAGCAGCGCGGCGAGCCCGATCGGGAAGTTGAACGGCAACTTCACATCGGTCAGCAGACCGATCAGCAGCAACGCGAAGACCGGTAGTGCGACCCAGGCCATCCGCCACATCTGCCCGGCCGGGTTCATCGAGATGAACGTGATGGAGATTCCGGCGAGGGTGCCGAGCAGCGCGGCCCGGGGCGCGTACCGGCGGATGTACGGCCCGACGAACGCGCCGATCAACACGATCACGCCGATGATGAAGGCCCACGCCAGACCGGCTTCCCAGGCCCGTACGGGATCCTGGGTGCGCAGGTAGATGGGGAGCATGATGACGAAGATGACGATGAACATGTGCGGCACGCTCGGCCCGTACGGCAGTGCCGTCACGTCGGTGCGGTTCTCCCGTCGAGCCAGCCGGCGGGCCAGGTAGGTGTAGTAGATGTTCCCGGCGACCAGGGCGATGCCGAGCGCCGGCAGGATGGTGCCGAACACCTCCCCCTCGGGAAGGTTCACCACGGCGAGGCAGAGCCCGGTCAGGGTGAGCACGTTGACCAGGACGTTGACGCCGAAACCGAAGAACGCGTTGGTGTCGCCGCGGACCCAGTACGGGAGCGGGACGACTGTGGGTTTGGTCGAGGTCATGGCTGCTCCCGGTCAGGAGGAGGGCTGCAACACTCCGGTGGTGGGTAGCGCGGCGCGTACCTGCGCCGAGTCGGCGACCCAGCCGAAGATGCCGCCCTGGGCGGCGATCATGTCGAGTCCGACCCGGTGGAACTCGGGGAAGTAGGACCCGACGCAGTCGGCGAGCACGAGGCACTCGTACCCGCGGTCGTTGGCCTCCCGGACGGTGGTGTGCACGCACACTTCGGTGGTGACCCCGGCGACCAGGAGGCTGCGGATGCCCCGCTCGGTGAGCAGGACGTCCAGGTTGGTGGCGTGGAAGGCGCCCTTGCCGGGCTTGTCGATGACCGGCTCGTCGGGCAGCGGCGTCAGCTCGTCGACGATGTCGTGGCCGTACTCGCCACGGACCAGGATGCGGCCCTTGGGTCCGGGGTCACCGATCCGTTTGCTCGGCGCGCCGCGGCTGAGCTTGGCCGGCGGGCAGTCGGACAGGTCGGGCAGGTGCCCCTCGCGGGTGTGCAGGATGCTCAGGCCGACGGCTCGGGCGTCGGCCAGCAGCGCCGCGAGCGGCGCGATGGTCCGGCGCAACTGACCGACGTCGTTGCCCAGGCTCTCACCGAAACCGCCAGGTTCCAGGAAGTCGCGCTGCATGTCGATGACGAGCAGCGCCGTGGTCGAGAGGTCGAAGAAGTACGGTCCGGGCCGTGCGGCGGCGATGGTCAACATGGGCGCACCTCACCTGGCCGTGGCGGCGATGACGTCGTCGGAGGTGGTGACGCAGCCGAAGACACCGCCCTGCATGGTGACCATGTGCAGTGCCGCGTCGTGGTTGGCCTTGTCGGTGGCGCCGGTGCAGTCGGAGAGGATCAGGCACTCGTACCCACGGTCGTTCGCCTCGCGCATTGTGGTGTGCACGCAGACGTCGGTGGTGATGCCGGTGAGGATCAGGTGGGTGATGCCCCGGGTGCGGAGCACCAGGTCGAGGTTGGTGGCGTAGAAGGCGCCCTTGCCCGGCTTGTCGATGATCACCTCACCGGACACCGGGGCCACCTCGGGCACGATCTCCCAGCCCGGCTCACCTCTGACCAGGATCCGGCCGGCCGGTCCGGCGGCGCCGATCTCGGCGCCGATACGCGCCGAACGCCACCGCTTGTTCGCCGGCAGATCCGACAGCTGCGGGTCGTGTCCCTCCCGGGTGTGTACGACAAGCATCCCGAGCGATCGTGCGTGCTCCAGTAGCCGGGCAGTGGCCGGCAGGCCGGCCCGGGTGAGGCCGATGTCGTAACCCATCGCGTCGACGTAGCCGCCCGGTCCACAGAAGTCGGTCTGCCAGTCGATGCAGAGCAGTGCGGTACGCGCGGTGTCCGCCGCGCCGTCGTAGGGCCACGGGTAGGGGTTGGCCGTTACCGGCCCGATGCTGCCCATCCTCTCGCCTCCTGTCGTGATCGCTGGTGCTGCCGCGTCAGCGCCGGGCCGCGGAACGCCGGTACGCCCGCCACCCACCGCTGGAGCTGATGTCCTCGGCCGGTGGGCCCGCCGCATACGCTTCGCAGAGAAAACCGAGCACGTCCCGCCCGTCGTGCAGCCGGACCCAACCGAGCGAGAGGGGTGCCGGCACGCCGGCCAGCAGGCCACCGACCGCGGCGCTGGGCAGCCGCCACAGCTCGACCTCGATCGGATGGCCCGTCGAGCTGTCCGGGCCGATCCGGACGAGGCCGGGCAGTCCCTCGCCGTCGGGGGTGTCCATCCGGTACAGCCGGTAGAGCGGTGCGGTGCGGGCGGTGCCGGCGAGGACCGCGCCGTGCCCGAGCAACTCGCCGTTGCGGGACTCACCGGTGAGGTGCCGGCCGACCACGGCGACCAGCAGTTCCGCCGAGCGCTGCGACGGCGGTGAGACGGCCTCGACCGCGCCGGGCGGCGCACCACCCTCGGTCAGGGTGGCGGCCAGCCGGGCCAGTGTGGTGTCGCTGAACGCCGGGCCGACGAGGGTCAGGCTCGCCGGGCGGCCGGAGCTGGTGAACCCGTTGGGTACGGTCACCGCGGCCAGGTCGAGCAGGTTCGCGAACTGGGTGTAGCGGCCGAGCATGGCGTTGCGCCCGATCGGGTCCTCGGCGATCTCGTCGAGTGTGAAGGTGGTGCCGACGGTGGGCACCACCAGCACGTCGATGTCCTGCCAGAGCTGGTCGACCTGCGCTCGCAGTTCGCGCAGGCGGTGCTGACCCCGGAAGGCGGCGATCGCGTCGTAGCGCCGCCCGGTCTCCAGTACGGCCCGGGTGACAGCGAGGACCGACTCGGGGTGCGAGCGCAGGAAGCCGTCCAGGGCGACGAGTCGCTCGGCCACCCAGGGTCCCCGGTAGAGCAGGTCGCCCGCCTCGAAGAAGGCGCCGAGCGGCACCGACCGGGGGGACCCGACGAAGGTGCGCAGCCGCTCCACGCCCGCAGCGAAGCGGGTCTCCTGCCCGGTGTCGCCGAAGAACTCCAGGTCTTCTGTCCGGGGCACCCCGAGGCGGAGCGTCCCCGGCGGGCGGGGCACGACCCGCTCGGCCGGGAACGGACGCCCCCAGGGGTCGGCGGGGGTGACGGCACGGGCGGCGTGCAGCACGTCGAGGGCGCCGGCCACGTCGGGGGCGAAGACCGACACGCAGTCCAGTGAGCGGCAGGCGGGCACCACGCCGGCCGTGCTGAGTAGACCTCGGGTGGGCTTGAGGCCGACTATCCCGTTGAGTGCCGCCGGCACCCGGCCGGAGCCGGCGGTGTCCGTACCCAGGGCGAAGCTGACCTGGCCCGCGGCCACCGCGACCGCCGAGCCGGAGCTGGAGCCCCCGGAGATGAGGCCGCCGCCGAACACGCTCTGGCAACTGCCGTACGGCGAGCGGGCGCCGGTCAGGCCGGTGGCGAACTGGTCGAGGTTGGTCTTGCCGACCAGCAGCGCCCCGGCGTCGAGGAGCCGGCGCACCACCGGAGCGTCCTCAGCGGCCAGGTAACCGAAGTCGGGGCAGCCCGCGGTGGTGACCATGCCGGCCACGTCGATGTTGTCCTTGACCGCGAACGGGATCCCGTACAGCGGCAGCGCGGGATCACCGTGGCGGGTCAGCGATCCGGCGCGCTCACGTAGGAGCTCGGCCGGGACCGCGCTGATCCAGACCGGCCCGTCGTCGCGCCCGGCAAGCCCGTCCAGGACGCGTTCGGCGTGGTCCGCCGGGGTCAGGCCGCCCTCGCGGTACGCCGACCGAAGCTCCGCAATGGACCTCGTTCGCTCTGGCATACAGTCGATTGTCGACTGTTCTGTTTCAGGAAACCGCGCGGCACGTAACGACGACATGACGGCGCGTGGCCGCAGCCCGCCGGCCCTGGCTGACGTCAGCTAGCCGAGGTACGAACGCGCGCCGTGCCCGGAGAGCACGGCGAGCACCTCCTCCGGGTCTCCTCCGGCGACCGCCTCGAACAAACGCTCGTGCCGGTGGACCCCGTCCAGCGGCTGCGCCAGCTCCGCCTCCCGGCGCAGGTTGATCGCCATGTAGAGCTGGAGCTTCACCAGGATCGAGCCGTACACGGCGGAGAGTTGCCGGTTGCCGGCGAGCGCCACCAGCGCGACGTGGAACTCCCGGTGCGACTCGGCGACCGCCATCCGGTCACCGGCCCGGGTCGCCTCCCTCAACTGATCGAGCGTCGCACGCAATCCGGCGAGGTCACCCTCCCGAGCGACCGGGATCCCCGCCCGCACCGAGAAGCGTTCCAGCATGTCACGCAGCTCGTACAGCTCCTGCACGTCGCGGTCCGACAGGGTGGCTACCCGGACTCCACGCCTGGGCACGTGCTCGACCAGCCCCTGCTGGGCCAGCAACCGCAGCGCCTCCCGCAACGGAGCCCGGCTGATCCCCAGCCGCCGGGTCAACTGCTCCTCCACCAGGCGCTCGCCCGGGTCGCTCTTGCCGCTGAGGATTTCCCGGGTCAGCCGAGAGACGGCGAGGTCCACCAGGCTGACGCTCTCCAGCTCACCATCCACCGTCGATGCGGCCACGTCGTCCACGCCGATGAGTCTGCCACCTGCCCCCGGACGACCGGCCTGAGCGCACCCCCTCGGCAGGCCGCGTCGGTGCGTCGCAAGGGCGTCGGAGCGTGGGCCGGCCGGCCAGAACATTGCCGATTCGCCGGCTGCACAGCCGGGTGTCGGAGTCCGGCCGGTCAGGCTCGGTGCGGTGGGGCACCGATGGCCAGGACAGCGGTGTCGTCGGTGAGTCCGGCGCCGAACGTATCGAGTAGAGCGGTGACGGCGGTGACGGCTGCGGCGGCGGTGGTGGGCGCGAGAGAGCGGGCAAATCGGGCGAGGGCCGGCGCTCCGTAGCGGCCGTCGGCGGTCTCACTGCCGACGGGACGAGCCTCGGTGAGTCCGTCGCTGTAGAGGAGGAACGTGTCGCCAGGGTTCACCACCACCGTGGTGTTGGTGTATCGGGAGTCCGGGAAGGCCCCCACGATGCGGCCCTTCGTGGGGTGGTAGTGGATCGAGCCATCGGCCCGCAGTAGCAGGGGCTCCGGGTGCCCACCGCTGGCGATGATCGCGGTGAAGCCGCCGACGGCCGTCGTGGGTGTGAGGATGCCGAACACGACGGTGCAGTAGCGGGCGTCCTCCCGGTATTCCTGCCAGAGCACCGTGTTGAGGTTGTGCAGCGCGGCGGCGGGGTCGGGGTCGTAGACGGTTGCGGCCCGCAACGTGTAGCGGGCCAGGGCGGTGACGGCAGCCGCTTCGACCCCCTTGCCGCTGACATCGCCCAGGAAGAACCCCCAGCGGCCGTCGACGAGGGGGAACAGGTCATAGAAGTCGCCGCCGACATGGTCGGTGGAGGCCGCCCGGTAGTACGCGGCGCTGTCCAGTCCGGGCGGAGTCTGCAGCACAGCGGGGAGGAGACTGCGTTGGAGCTTGCCGACGAGGTGCCGCAGCCGTTCGTCCTCGCGTTCGGCGGCCTTACGGGCATCGAGGAGCTCTCGTTCGTAGGCACGGCGCATCTTGGCGTCGAAAATCGCCGTCCGGATGAGTTGGGGTTGACCCTCGCTGCCGGCCTTGACGATCGACGTGACGAGGACCGGCATCCGGGTGCCGTCCTTGGTACGGAGTTCGAGGGACACACCGCCGATCTCGCCCTGCATGGCCAGAATCGGCGCGAAGTGGGTCTCGTGGTAGATCCTGCCGCCACCGGTGAGGAGATCGCTGAAGCGGCGCTGACCGACGAGTTCCTCGCGGCGGTAGCCGAGCCACGTCAGCAGGGTGCCGTTGATTTTGGCGATGGTGCCGTCCAGGAGGGTGGACAGGTGCCCGCAGGGCGCGTTCTCGTACAGGTCTTCGAGGTCGTCCTCCAGCAGGGCCGGGAACCCGGCTTCACTCGGCTGGGCACTCCTGTCGTCGCCGGAACCTTGGCCGCGAGGGTCGTGCCCCGAAGTTGCGGTCATCGGTAGGCGGCCCTGCAAAACGACGTGATCGCTGCGGCGGTGGCCTCCGGCGCGCTCAACTGGGGGCAATGCCCTGTCGCATCCAAGGTCACGAGCCGACTTCCGGCTATCTGCGCATGCACGAACGCGCCGACTTCGGGCGGCGCGATGGCGTCCTGAGCACATTGCAGGATCAACGTGGGAACGCTCACCGCGGCGAGATCCGCGCGGTTGTCAGACAGGAACGTCGCACGGGCGAACACCTGCGCCATCGCGGGATCCGTCCGGCAGAAGCTCGCCGTCAGCTCTTCACCCAGCTCCGGCCGCTCCGGGTTGCCCATGATCAAAGGTGCCATGCTCGACGACCAGCCGAGGTAGTTGCTCTCGAGTGAACCGAGCAGGTCGTCGATGTCGTCGCGGGTGAAACCGCCCCGGTAGTTTTCGTCGTCGATGTAACACGGTGAGGGGGTGACCAGGACAAGCGCGGAGAAGCGGTCCGGTTCGCGGTTCGCCGCGAGGACCCCGATGCTCGAACTGACCGAATGCCCCACGAAGACCGGCTGCTGGAGGTCGAGGTCCTGGCAGATGCTCAGCACGTCGTCGGCGTAGCCGTCCAGGGAGGCGTACCGGTCAGCGTCCCAGGCCGCCGGATCGGCTTTGCCCGATCCGACGTGATCAAACAACACCAGCTGGGCCCATTGTCCGATTTCGGCTACCACATGACGCCACATCTGCTGATCGCAGCCGAAGCCGTGCGCGAGCACAACGGTAGGGCCGCCCTGACGACCGGTCACCACCACGTTGTTGCGGTTGCGTACGCGCATTCGCCTATTTTCCACCACCCGCATCTTTGGACCAAGCGCCGGCTCACCTGGGCGAACGTCGCCGCACGAACGACCCTGGCAGACCCGATGGGCGATGATCACCAGGATCGGCAGGTGAACCGCTCCCTGGTGGCGATGGCCGTCACCGCGGCGGACAATTCGTGTCCGATCCGCTCGGCCTCCTCCCGGTGCACGATCGTCACCCCGATCGGCAGGTTCTGCGCCGGTGGTCGGCGCAGCGCGAGGTCGTCCGGGTCGGCCACGATGCCGTACCAGGCCAGTAGCCGGCACCACCGGCGGACCTCGTGCTCGTCTTGCCGCCACTCCGGTGCAGTGTGGTGTCCCGCCTCCGGCCAGGCGAAGGCCATCAGGCGCCGGGGTTGGGCGATGTGCAGCAATCGGCGCGACTGCGGCCCCCGCCCATGCAGGTTCACCGCCCAGTCCGGCGACAGCGGTGGCCACCGGTACGGCCCCAGCCCGTCGACATCGATGAGCTGGTCGACTGCGCCGATCAGGTCGAGCATCGGGGCGAGCCAGCGCGGTGCGGCCAGCGCCAGTCGATGGTCCGCAAAGGCGGCGCGCAGCCGATCGCCCAGAGCGCGGTTTTCCTGTTCAGCCCTCGACCCCGGTCGCGGAGTGGGCCGCGCCGACCGGTACCGAGCTGCAACCCGCCCCGGTCACCAGAACCAGAGCCGCGCCCACCGCAGCGCCTGCACCCCTCATGTAGGGCTACTCCCCCCGATCGACGCTCCCCAAGCGAGAATGGGATAACCGACTCGCGTTGGCCGCCGGGATATCCAGGTTTATCCCGGCGCTGGTCACTGCCAGCAGGTAGCTGACGCATGAGGCGGCGGCGCGCAGAGCCAACGTGACCTCGGCAGACTCCGCCGCGCGCTGTATACGCAGCAGGGCGCTGATGCCGTGGGCGCTGAAGAACGTCACCTCGGAGAGGTCGAGCACCAGACGTGCGGGTCGCCTGGTGATCACGTGTTCGGCCAGCTCACTGATGAGATGAGCGGTGCTCATGTCGACCTCGCCGGAAACGGCGATCAGTGGCGCATGCCGATCATTGCGCAGGTCGAGCGTCATGATCGGTTTGGTGGGCTGAGCGTGCTGCCGGGTGGGTTGTTCGAGGATGGACATGACGCCTCCCGATCTGCTGCATCGGTGAGTCGGACCCTGCCGCGGCGACGAGGCGCGGGAGGCGGACCTGGGCGCATGTCTTGACCCGCGGACCACCCTACCCACGATTTCGCCGCCCACACCATTCGAGCCGTGGGCAAGCATCGATCCGGCAGTGCTGGCGAGAATCCCCGAAGAGGTGCCCCTCGTCCGGTTCGGTCTGCCGGGCTGAGGGTAGGGCCACATGCTGGAGGGCGGTCCAGGCGAGGAGGCGACGGTGGCGGACGCGACGGTGGCGGACCTGGTGGTGGCCCGGTTGGCCGGCTGGGGCGTGGACCGGGTCTTCGGCTACTCCGGGGACGGTATCGATGGGGTGATGGGGGCGCTGCGTCGGGCCGGTCGGCCGGAGTTCGTGCAGGCCCGGCACGAGGAGACGGCGGCGTTCATGGCCTGCGGGCACGCCAAGTACACCGGCGGGCTGGGGGTGTGCCTGTCGACCCAGGGACCGGGCGCGGTACATCTGCTCAACGGCCTCTACGACGCCCGGCTGGACTCCCAGCCGGTGCTCGCCCTGGTCGGCCAGCAGGTGACGTCCGTTCTCGGTAGCGGCTACCAGCAGGAGATCGACCTGGTACGCCTCTACGGCGATGTGTGCGCACAGTTCGTGCAGACCGCGTACACCCCGGAGCAGCTGCCCATGCTGCTCGACCGGGCGATCCGCGCCGCCCTGGCGACCCGCAGCCCGACCTGTGTGATCCTGCCGCACGACGTGCAGACCGCCCCGGCCCCGGACCTCGGCGCGCACGAGCACGGGATCATGGTGACCAACCCCGGGTTGCCGGTGCCCGAGCTGCGACCCCGCGCCGGTGATCTGCGGGCAGCCGCGGACGTGCTCGACGCCGGCGAGCGGGTGGCGATCCTGGTGGGGCAGGGTGCCCGAGCCGCCGCCGGCGAGGTGGTCGAGCTGGCCGAGGCCCTCGGCGCCGGCGTGACGGCGTCGCTGCTGGGCAAGCCGGTGCTGGACGAGGCGCTGCCCTTTCACACCGGCGTGATGGGCCACCTGGGCAGCACCGCCAGCAGCATGCTGATGAACGGGTGCGACACCCTGCTGATCGTCGGCAGCAACGATCCCTGGTCGGAGTTCTACCCGACACCGGGGCAGGCGCGGGCGGTGCAGATCGACATCGACGGTCGACGCCTGGGGATGCGCTACCCAGTGGAGGTGCCGCTGCTCGGCGACGCCGCCGAGACCATCCGGGCGCTGCTGCCGCTGCTCACCGCCCGGCCAGATCGGAGTTGGCGTCAGCGCGTCGAGGGCGAGGTGACCCGCTGGCGGGACATCGCCCGGCAACGGGCGACCGCCACCGCCGAGCCGGTGAACCCGCAGTACGTCCTGCACGCCCTCACCGACCGGCTACCCGCAGACGCACAGGTGGCGGTGGATGTCGGGTCGGTGACCTACTGGTACGCCCGGCACCTGCGGCTGCCCGTCGGTGTGGACGCGCACCTGTCCAGCACCCTGGCGTCGATGGGCTCGGCGCTGCCGTACGGGCTGGCCGCGAAACTCGCCACCCCGCACCGACCCGTGGTGGCACTCGCCGGGGACGGGGCGATGCAGATGAACGGGCTGGCCGAGTTGCTGACCGTCGCGCACCGCTGGCGCGACTGGGCGGACCCCCGGTTCGTGGTGCTGGTGCTGCACAACCGCGACCTGGCCGAGGTGAGCTGGGAACAGCGGGAGATGGAGGGCGATCCCCGCTTCGTCGACTCCCAGCGCCTGCCCGACGCGCCGTACGCCCGGTGGGCCGAGTTGTTGGGCCTGCGCGGCGTCCGGGTCACCAGCCCGACCGAGGTCGACAAGGCCTGGGACGAGGCCCTGTCGGCGGACCGGCCCACGCTGATCGAGGCGATCGTGGACCCGGCGATCCCGCTGCTTCCGCCCGCGCAGCCCTACGAGAAGGTCGCCACCATGTACGAGGCGCTCGGTCGGGAGGACACCGACCTGGGCCGGCGGGCGCTGGCGCACCTGCGCCGCGAACGGGCCACCGAAGGCTTCGACGATCCGCTGTGACGCCGGGCAGCCATGACGAACAAGGTTCGGGAGAAGTGTTCCCGAGCAAGCGCGGAGCGGCACGAGCGACAGGGGGAAGGTGATGGGCCGAGCGGGGCGCTCCGCGCACGCCTTCGCCGGCGGCGCACTGGCGGTGTTGCTCGCCGGGCTGGTCGCCCTCGTCACCCACCAGCCGTGGCTGTTCCCCAGTCTGGGACCGGCGGTGATGTTGCACGTGGAGAAGCCGGCGTCGCCGGAGTCCTCGCCGCGCAACACGTTCATCGGGCACGGGGTGGCCCTGTTGGCCGGGTACCTGTTCCTGGTGGTCTGCGGGCTTGCCGACGAACCCTCGGCGCTCCAGGAGGGGGTGACCTGGTTGAGGATCGTGGCGGTGGCCGGGTCGCTGGCGGTCACCGCGTCGGTGCTGGTGTTGTTGAAGGCGTCGCACGCCCCGGCGGGCGCGACGACACTGATCGTGAGCCTGGGCCTGCTCCGTACCCCGACCCAGTTACTCGTCGCGGCCGGCGCTGTGGTGCCGGTCACGGTCGTCGACTGGCTGTACGGACGGGTGTCGGGCCGGCCGATGCCGCTGTGGGCGGCGTCCGCGCCGTCACCGGAAGGAGGACATCGTGGTGGACCGGATCGCCGACCCGTGGGGTGAGCGGACCCCGTACGGGCCGGGACAGCAGTGGCCGGTGCGGGTGGACCGGTACCTGGCCGACGGCCGGACCGATGCCGACGTGGACCGGTGGGTGCAGTCGGCGTCGGTGCTGCACTCCAACGGCGACGCGCTGGACATCGCGGTCGCCGACGGGCGGATCGTCGGGGTGCGCGGGCGGGTTGTGGACCGGATCAACCGGGGTCGGGTCGACCCGAAGGACCTGTACGGCTGGCAGGCCAACCACAGCCCGGACCGGTTGACCCGACCGCTGGTCCGCGACGGCGGCCGCCTGGTGGAGACGGACTGGGACACGGCGATGGGCCGGATCGTGGCCCGGTCGAAGGACCTCCTCGACGGGCCCGGTGGGTGGGGGCACTTCGGCTTCTACACCAGCGGGCAACTGTTCCTGGAGGAGTACTACACGCTCGGTGTGATCGGTAAGGCCGGTCTGGGCACGCCGCACATGGACGGCAACACCCGGCTCTGCACGGCCACCGCGGCGGCGTCGATGAAGGCGAGCTTCGGCACCGACGGGCAGCCCGGCTCGTACACCGACGTCGACCACTGCGACGCCATCGCGCTGTGGGGTCACAACGTCGCCGAGACGCAGACGGTGCTGTGGATGCGGATGCTGGACCGACGCCGTGGCCCCAACCCCCCGGCGATGCTGGCGGTGGACCCGCGCGCCACCCCGGTCGCCCGGGAGGCCGATCTGCACCTGGCGGTGCGTAACGGCACGAACGTTGCCCTGATGAACGGCCTGCTCCGGGAGATCATCCGGCAGGGCTGGTACGACAACGACTACGTCGACGCACACACACTGGGTTTCGAGGAGTTGTGCCGGATTGTCGACGGCTACCCGCCGTCGCGGGTAGCCGACATCTGCGACGTGCCGGCCGCCGACGTGGAGCGCGCCGCCGAACTGCTCGGCACCTCGCAGCGGTTGCTGTCGACCGTGTTGCAGGGCTTCTACCAGTCGAACCAGGCCACCGCCGCCGCCTGCGCCGTCAACAACCTGCACCTGATCCGCGCCATGATCGGCCGGCCCGGCGCCGGGATCTACCAGATGAACGGCCAGCCCACCGCCCAGAACAACCGGGAGACCGGCGCCGACGGCGACCTGCCCGGCCTGCGCAACTGGGACAACGAGCGGCACGTCGAGGAGTTGGCCCGGCTGTGGAACGTGGACGTGGACACCATTCCGCACTGGGCGCCGCCGACGCACGCCATGCAGATCTTCCGGTACGCCGAGCAGGGCTCGATCAAACTGCTCTGGATCTCCGCCACCAACCCGGCCGTCTCACTGCCGGAGCTGCACCGGATCCGGCAGATCCTGACCCGGCCGGAGCTGTTCGTGGTGGTCCAGGACCTCTTCCTCACCGAGACCGCTGAGCTGGCCGATGTCGTGCTGCCCGCCGCCACCTGGGGCGAGAAGACCGGCACGTTCACCAGCGTCGACCGGACCGTGCACATCTCCGACAAGGCCGTCGACCCGCCCGGGGAGGCCCGCCCGGACCTGGACATCTTCCTCGACTACGCCCGCCGGATGGACTTCCGCGACCGCGACGGCCAGCCGCTGATCGACTGGAGCAGGCCGGAGGAGGTGTTCGAGGCGTGGAAGGAGTGTTCGCGGGGCCGGCCGTGCGACTACACCGGCATCACCTACGAGAAGCTGCGCGGCGGCTCGGGCATCCAGTGGCCCTGCACCGACGAGCATCCCGACGGCACGGAGCGCCTCTACACCGACGGACATTTCCACACCGACCCCGACTACTGCGAGACGTACGGTCATGACCTGGCCACCGGCGCGGAGTTCACCGAGGCGGAATACCGGGCCAAGGAACCGCACGGGCGGGCGTTCCTGCACACCGTCGACTACCAACCCTCACCTGAGGTGCCCGACGACGAGCATCCGCTGCTCCTGACCACCGGTCGCACCGTCTACCAGTTCCACACCCGCACCAAGACCGGCCGGGCCCCGCAACTCAACCAGGCGGCACCGGACGTGTGGGTCGAGCTCAACCCCGCCGACGCGGCCCGGTTCGGCATCGTCGAGGGCGACCTGGTCGGCGTCTCCTCGACGCGCGGCGCCATCCAGGCCCGCGCCCGGCTCTGCGGCATCCGCCCCGGCGTGGTCTTCCTGCCGTTCCACTACGGCTACTTCGACCAGGACCCCGCCGACCGCACCCCGCGGGCGGCGAACGAGCTGACCATCACCGCCTGGGACCCGGTGTCCAAGCAGCCCCTGTTCAAGGTCGCCGCCGTCGCGGTGACGAAACTCGCCGACGGGCGGGGCGTACCCTCGCCGGCGCCGACCGTCGGCGGCAGCGCACCACCAGCGGACGCTGACGTGCCGCCCACCGTTGGTGGGCCGGCGGCCGAGGCCACCAGCGGGAAGGAGTGAGCCGTGCACCTCGCCCACTACCTCGGTCTCCTGCACCGCGCGCAGGTCAACCTTGCCGACGCGTTCCGGCAGGTCGCCGACGCGCACGCCGAGGAACCCGACGTCGAGCACCTCTGCCAGCAGCAGGCGAAGCGCTGCGACGCGCACGCCGAACAGCTGCACCCGTTCGTGGTCCGCTACTCCGAGGACGCCCCCGACGAGCCCGACCGGCTGCACTCGCAACTGTTCACCGGCACCCGCACCGGCGGCATCGGCCTCCTGCGGGACCTCCAGGACCTCTACCTGATGGCCGCCGAGTGCGACATCACCTGGACGGTCGTCGGCCAGGCCGCCTACGGTGCCCGCGACGAAGAACTGCTCGCTGTCGTACGACGCTGCGAGGGAGAAACGGCGATCCAGCTCAAGTGGCTGCGTACCCGGATGAAGGCCGCCGCGCCCCAGGCGCTCGTCGTCGCCGACTGACGGCGCCGACCGGGGCAGGCGGCCGCTTCGGTCCGCTGGTCCTCCGGTCGGCCGCCGACGTCCACCCGGTGTGTCCCGGGGCTTTTGGGGTAGGGCATCAGGAACCGAGAGAGAGGAATTCCTGATGCCGAGCACCACAATGAAGATGCTGGAGACGTACCCCAAATCGATCAACCTGGACCGCGCGAAGCTGGCGGCGGCGATCGACACGCTCAACGACTGCGCCCAGGCCTGCACCGCGTGCGCGGACGCCTGCCTGAGCGAGGACATGGTCGCCGAGCTGACCAAGTGCATCCGCACGGACCTGGACTGCGCCGACATCTGCACCACGACCGCTCGGGTGCTGTCCCGACACACCGGCTACGACGCCAACATCAGCCGCAGCCTGCTGGAGGCGTGCGCCACCGCCTGCAAGTCGTGTGGGGACGAGTGTGCCGCTCACGCCGACAAGCACGAACACTGCCGGGTCTGCGCCGAGGCGTGCCGGGCGTGCGAGCGGGCCTGCCGGGACCTGTTGGCCACCATGAGCTGAGCGACAGGCAAGGGGGTGCCGGCAAGCGAGAGCCGCCTTCCCGACGACGGGAGGCGCAAACGGCGCCAGCCGGCACCCGGTTCCAGGATTCGGACGTTTCCGCCTCCAGCGTGGGGTTACCACCTGAACGAGACGAGGAACGACAGTCGACCGTTGAGGGGAACCGCCATGGCCCGACCCAGGATCGTCATCGTCGGCGCGGGATTCGCCGGGTTCCACGCCGCGCGTCGGCTGGCCCGCGTCTCGCGCGGCGCCGCCGACGTGGTGCTTGTCAACCCGACCGACTACTTCCTGTATCTGCCGCTGCTGCCGGAGGTCTCCGGCGGCGTGCTCGACCCGCGCCGGGTCACCGTTTCGCTGGCCGACACCCTGCCCGGGGTACGAGTGGTCCTCGGCGAGGTCGACGGCATCGACGTCGACGGGCGGACCCTCTCCTACGTGGACCCGGAAGGACGCACCAGCCGGTTGTCGTACCACCGCCTCGTCCTGGCCGCCGGCAGCGTCAACAAACTGCTACCGATCCCCGGAGTCGCCGACCACGCGCACGGCTTCCGCGGCATCCCCGAAGCGGTGTACCTGCGGGAGCGGCTGATCCAGCAGATCGAACTGGCCGACGCCACCGACGACCCGACCGAACGGGCGGCACGCTGCACCTTCGTCGTGGTCGGCGCCGGCTACACCGGCACCGAGGTCGCCGCTCAGGGGCAACTGTTCACCGACGAGATCGTCCGCCACCACCCGCGGCTGGACGGGATCCGTCCACACTGGTTACTGCTGGACACCGCCGACCGGGTCCTACCCGGCCTCGCCGCCCGGATGTCGCGGGCAGCCGAGCGGGTGCTGCGCGAGCGCGGGATCGAGGTGTGCCTGGGCACATCGGTCACCGAGGCCACCGCCGACGGGGTTCAACTCTCCGACGGCCGTTTCCTGCCGTCCCGGACCCTCGTGTGGTGCGTCGGGGTACGGCCCGACCCACTCGTCGAGGCCACCGGGCTGCCGACGACCCGCGGACGGGTCACCGTCGACGAGTACCTGACGGTGCCCGGCCACCCGGAGATCCTGGCCTGTGGCGACGCCGCCGCCGTACCCGACCCGGCCCGACCCGGTGAGATCACCCCGATGACCGCCCAGCACGCCGTGCGGCAGGGCCGGCTGGCCGCCGACAACATCGCCGCCTCCTACGGCGTCGGCCGACGCCGCCCGTACCGGCATCGCGACCTGGGTTTCGTGGTGGACCTCGGCGGGTGGCAGGCCACCGCGAACCCGCTGCACGTACCCCTGTCCGGGCTGCCGGCCCGCGCCGTGGCGCGCGGCTACCACCTGCTGTCCCTGCCCGCCAACCGCGCCCGCACCGCCGCCGACTGGCTCTTCGCCGCGATCGGATCTCGGCCGAGCGTGCAACTCGGCCTGGTGCCCGACGCCGCCGTTCCCCTGGACACCGCCGCCCCGGAACTCGCCCGCCGCTGACCTGTCGCCGGGGGCCGGTGCGGGCCGGTGACAGGTCTGGAACGCGAGCCGCCCCGCCGCCGAGAGGCGGCGGGGCGGGCCAACTGGCGCCTCGTCGGGTCACTCGCCGCCGGCGGCTCTGTCACGGTCGGCTTCGGCGTCCGCCGCGCCGGTCGGGGTGCCGTCGCCGTCGCGGGCCGCGTGGGACAGGTCCACGTCGGCACCCGTCCGGGCGGCGTCCGCCTTCGCGTCGTCCGCGCCGACGATCTCCCCGGCGGGACCGGCGCCCGCGCCCTCGTCGTCGATCAGCCGTCCGGCGTCGGCCAGTCCGACCGGTACGTACCTGGGATCGGTCATCTCGTCCTCCTCGGGGGTTTCGCTCTCCCCCTACCGCTACCCCGAGGTGGTTCCCACACACCCCGGCCCGCTACTCCTCCGGGATGCGCGGCCCGACCTCTCCCCGCCTCAGGTGCTCCGCGTTGCGGTCGGCCTCGCTGTCGGCGTGCGCAGCCCCGGACCCGGGATCCGTCGTCCGGCGCCCCTCGGCGTCCTGGTACACCGCGCCGGTCTCGAGGGCTCTTTCCTGCTGACTCTGCTCGGGCGTAGTCATGGATTCCCCCTACCCTCCGGGTCCACCAGCAAACGATCTCGCCGGTGCTACCGCTGTGGGCGGCGTGCGTTCTCGACCACCGCCGAGGCGACGTCGCGCACCTTGCGGTTGCTGTCCTGCGACAGCTTGCTCAGGATGGCGAAGGCCTGCTCGGGGGTGCAACGACGCTCGCCCATGATGATGCCTTTGGCCTGCTCGATGACGGCGCGGTTCTCCATCGCCTTCTGCATGTGCCCGGCCAGGGTGGCCTGGGTCTCGTACAGGTGGGCGTTGGCCAGGCCGACTGCGGCGAACCCGGCGAACGTCTGAGCGATAGCGATCGCGTCGTCGTCGAAGGCGTTCGGTGTGGTGGCGTAGATGTTCAGCGCACCGGTGACGTGCTCGTGCACCGGCAGCCCGACCGACAGGGAGCTGTGCGCGCCGGCCTTGGCGGCGGTCTCGGCCCAGCCGGGCCACCGCTGCTCGCTGCCGGTGTCCGGCACCATCAGGCTGGAGCTGCTCTCAGCGGCCTGCAGACACGGGCCGTAGCCACGTTCGTACTGCTTCTCGTCCAGGGCGAGGGCGCCGGTGAACGCGGCGGTCTGCGGCTTGTTGTCGTGCAGCAGGGTGACACTGACCTCGCTGGCCCCGGGGATCGTGCGCTTGGCCAGCTGCGCGATCTTGTCCAGCAGGGTGTCGATGTCAACGTCGGCGAGTCGGATGCGGCCGAGCTCGGCGAACGCCTCGTGCGGGTCCATGGGTTCGACGTGCGTCATCAAAGCGTCCTTAACGAGGGCGCGTACCACCAGCAGGTATCTGGGGTGGGGGCGCGGATCGCTGCAGGACTCCGCGGGCGGAGTCCGGGATCCGCGCCGCTTCTTGACGCTGGTCTCGACGACGCCCATCGAAGGCGCCGTGCCACAGGTCTCCAGCCTACCCGTAGCGGAGCGTCGGCTGTCATCCACGTCCCGCAGTGGTGGCGTGGCGCCCCTCGCGACGATCGGTGGCGGCTGCCGAGGGCGCGTACGCTCGGGGTCTGTGGTCGACGCCTTCAACGTCGACCGAACCATCGTCAAGAAGCGGCGTAGGTCTAGGACTCCCCTGAGTGGGGGCCTGCAGCGACCTACGCACGCCGGCCCTGTCGAGGGCACCGGTGAAGTGCCCTTTCTAAGGTGCGGGGCACTCTCGCCATGGCCAACGACCACCTCAACGACGCCCAGGCGACCCTCTCGCAACACGTGAGCGCCGCCATGGACAGCGAAGCCATCATCGAACAGGCCAAGGGGATCGTCATGGGCGACCGGCGCTGCACCCCCGAGCGGGCCTTCGCCGACCTGACGAGGATGGCGCACGACACCAACCGCACCGTCCGCGAGGTCGCCCAAGCATCGGTGGAGCGCACCGCTGAAACCGCCGGTCAGTAGTCGACGGCGGCTCGCCCGCGCTTAATTCGCCCGGCACGGGGAAAAATGGCGACGATGCCACAGCCGCTGCAGCGGCGGGCATCCCGCGGCCGCCGGTCGAGAAGCCGGCCGGCGGCCACATGCGGGTGCGGCCCTGATCCTGGCCTCAAGCGACGCAGAACTCGTTTCCCTCGGGGTCGAGCATGACGACGTGGCCGAGGACATCGCCGTACCACTCCTCGCGGACCACAGTCGCGCCGGCGGCAACCAGATCGGGCACCTTCTGCCGGATCAACCGGGCGCGCTCGGCCATGTCCCCGGAGCCTGGATCGGCCACCCGGATGTCGATGTGCATACGGTTCTTGGCGGATTTGCCCTCGGGGACCTTGAGGAAACTGATGGCAGGGCCCATGCCGTCCGGATCGACGATGGACGCGTTGTCGGGCTCGTCGAAACCGGGCTCCTTGACATAGCCGAGGGCCAACGCCCAGAAGGCAGCGATCCGCTGGGGATCGTCGGCATCGCATCCCAAGGTCCAAAGAGTGGCCACCGCGCCAACGTACGTCAGCTATGACACCCTGTCACCGACCTGACCGGGCGTTGCCCCGGCTGACGCCCGGGAGCGCCGGGTCTGGCCTGGCCTTGGGCACGGCGGCGTTGGCTCAGTGACCACGGAACGCCTCCTCCAACCACCACGAGCCGCGCGCGGCGCAGACCTTGGCGTCGATCACCAACGTCCGGGTACGGGGACCAGCGAGCCAGCGGCGTACCGGTCCAAGATCGTCGACGGTCCGGACGGTCAATCCGTCGCAGCCGTAACCACTGGCGATCGCGGCCAGGTCGGTCTCGGGGAAGGTGACGGTCTCCAACGGATGCCCGTCCGGGCCGAAGTGGTGCACCTCGGCCCCGTACGCCGCGTCGTCGTAGATCACCACGAGCAGGGGTAGCGCCAGCCGGACGGCGGTGACCAGTTCGGTCGCGGACATGACGAAGCCACCGTCGCCGACCGCGGCGACGGTGAGCCGGTCCGGCCGGGCGACCGCCGCGCCGAGCGCACTGGCCAGACCGAGCCCGACCGACTGGAACGCCTGGGTGAAGCAGAATCCAGCCACGTCCGGAACGTCGAGCCACATCGACGGGTAGCCCATGAAGTTGCCGGAGTCGACCACCACCGTCCGGTCGGCCGGCAGCAGGTCGTCCAGGGCAGCCGAGAGCGTCCTCGGGTCGATCGTCGCCGGGGCGCCGCCGCCCTCATCCTGGTAGGGAACGGTCCGCCACCGACCGTGGTCGCGAATGTGTCGGGCCAGTTCCGGCGTACGCCACCCGCCGGTGGTGGCGTCCCCGGCCCCGGTGGAGCCGACGCCCAGCCGCGCGAGCACCGCCTCGGCGACCGCCGTCACCTCGCCGGCCACGGTCAGGTCGACCGGGCGGTTCACCCCGAACGCGGCCGGGTCGCTGTCGACCTGGACGACGACGGCGGAGGGCGGGATCAGTTCGCCGTGCCGGGTGGTCCACATGTTCAGCGTGCTGCCCCACGCCACGACCAGGTCCGCCCTGCCGATCAGCTCGGCGGCGAGCGGGGTGGCGAAGCCACCGGCCACGTCGAGGTTCCACGGGTTGCCGGCGAACAGCCCCTTCGCCGCGGCCGAGACCGCGAGCAGCGCGCCGCACGCGTCGGCGAGCCGGGTCAGCGGTTCCCGGGCCGACCGGGCGCCCCGACCGCCGATGAAGACCGGTCGACGGGCGGCCTGGAGCGCGGCCAGCAACGGCTCGACCTGCGGGGCGGTGACGGGGGTCGGCTCGGCCGCAGGGACCGGGCCGGACCACGGTTCGGTCACGGCTTGCTGCACGTCCAACGGCAGGCCCAGCAGCACAGTCGCGCCCCGGGCGGCGGCCCGGTACGCCGCGCCGGTGTCCTCAGCCGCGTGCGTCGCGCGTACCCGGTGGAAGTCGGCCCCGACCGCGGCGGCGAGCGCCGGCAGGTCGATGAAGAAGTTCGACACCGGCGCGGTCGCCTCCGGGGCCAGTACCACCATCGGGGTACGGCTCTTCGCCGCCTCGGTGAGCCCGGTCAACGCGTTGGTGATACCTGGGCCCTGGTGCACCGAGAGCAGCCCCACCGTCCCGGCGGTACGGGCGTACCCGTCGGCCATGCTCGCCGCGCCGCCCTCGTGGGCTGCCGCCACGAACCGGGCGCCGGCCGCGACGAGCGCGTTCGTGACATGGAAGTTGCCACTGCCGACCACCCCGAAGACGTGCCGCGCGCCGTGTCCGTACAGGACCCGCCCGACCACCTCGGCTACCCGCATCGGTGGCTCGGCCTACCGTTCGACCAGGGCGAGGACCCGACACGGGCTGCCGGACCCGGAGACGATAGGCAGCGGCCCGGCGATCACCACCGCGCCGGTCGCCGGCAACTGCGCCAGGTTACGGAGCTGGGTCAGGCCGTACTTGTCCTGGCCGAGCAGGTACGAGTGGCACGGGAACGGCGGGTCGAACGAGTGCGCGGCACCAGCGTCGGTCCCGACCGTCTCCACTCCGACGCCCTGGATCGGCGACTCCTCCGCCAGCCAGCGGGCGCACTCCGCCGAGATGCCCGGGGTGCGGCCGGCGTTGGCGTACCGCTCCGGGTCGTCGCCGTACGCGTCCCAGCCGGTGCGGTAGAGCAGCCAGCCACCGCTGGGCAGGGCGCCGTGTTCCGCCTCCCACGCCTTGACGTGCTCGACCTCGAGCAGGAAGTCACTGTTGTCGGCGGCGTCGGCAGCGTGGTCGATCACCACCGCCGGCGCGATCAACTGGCTCACCGGAACCTGCGACACGTCGGCACCCTGCTGACCGGTGACCCAGTGCACCGGCGCGTCGAAGTGGGTGCCGGTGTGCTCGCCGGTGGAGAAGTTGTTCCAGTACCAGGCCGGGCCACGGTCGTCGTACCGGCTGATCTCGCTGAGCTGAAACGGCCAGGTCTGGCCGAACTGCTCGGGCAGACCGAGGATCGGGGTCTGGTCCGAGAGCGGAGCGGTGAGGTCGACAACCTGGATCCGGCCGCTGGCGAGAGCGGCGACAAACTCCTGCAGCACCGTCATGCGGCGACGCTACACCCGCTCAACCTCCACGATGGACCTGGGACGAGCCACTTGCCGCGATGGACACCGCTGCCCCGAACCTCGCCCGCCGCCGACGTCGCGGGTTCCTGCTCACACTGTCGTTCGGGTCGGCCAGGCGGGTTTCGCGCCGGGCGTTGTGGGCACTGCCCGCTCATGACCGACCAGCGCGGACCACATCTGGACGACACCCTCGGGGCGATCCTCAACGGCTACGCCTGGCTGCCCGGGTTGTTGAGACGTGAAGGCGCATCCAGCGCGCGGATCCGGGTGCTGGGTCAGCGCGCACTGGCGCTCCGCGGACCCGAGGCGGTGCGGTTCTTCTACGACGAACGGCACGTGTGCCGGCACGCGGCCATCCCGGAGCCGGTACAGGGGACGTTGTTCGGTCACCAGGCTGTGCACACCCTCGACGGTGCGGACCATCGTCACCGCAAGGCGATGTTCCTGTCCCTGCTCACCGATCCGAGTGGCGTTGCCGCCCTGGTCGACCAGGTGGGCGCGGCCTGGAACGAGGCGATCGCGACGAGCGGTGACGGGCGACCGGTGGTGCTCTTCGACGAGGCGAGCCACGCGATCACCAAGGGCGTCTGCCGCTGGGCCGGAATCCCACTCGGCGACGCCGCTGTCGGGCCCGTGGCCCGCGACCTGACCGCCCTGGTCGACGGCTTCGCCACGCTCGGCCCGCGACACTGGCGGGCACGGCGCGCCCGTGGGCGGCGGGAGAACTGGCTGGCCGGGCTCGTCCAGCAGGTCCGCGTTAACGCGATCACCGCACCTGCCGGATCGGCACTGGAAGCGGTCGCCGGGCACCGCCACCGAGACGGTCAACTGGCGGACGCCAAGCTCGCCGCTGTCGAGTTGCTCAACATCATCCGTCCCACCGTCGCGGTGTCCTGGTTCGTGGCGTTCACGGCACACGCGCTGCACCGCTGGCCCGAACACCGCGACCAGTTGCGCGCCGACGACACCGGCTATGCGGTCGCCTTCGCCCACGAGGTGCGCCGCTTCTATCCGTTCGCCCCGTTCGTCGGTGGCCGAGCGGTGACCGACCTGACCTGGCAGGGCCAGCACGTTCCCGTCGGGTCGCTCGTCCTGCTCGACATATACGGTCAGAACCACGACCCGGGGCTGTGGCCCGACCCGTACCGCTTCGACCCCCAGCGATTCGTCGGGCGCACTCCCGATCCGTACGAACTCATCCCCCAGGGCGGGGCCGATCCGAGCACCGGGCACCGCTGCCCGGGTGAGGACGTCACGGTGGCCCTGCTCGCGGCCTTCGCCGGCTGGTTGGCACGGCTGGACTACACGGTGCCCGAGCAGGACCTGACGATCTCGCTGCGCCGAATCCCCACGCTGCCCCGCAGCCGGTTCGCCGTGACCGACGTGCGCGTCTCGTACGGCAGGGAGGCGGTCGGTGGACAGCGGGAGCACCATGTCAGCAAGCGGGATGTCGGTTAGGTCCACAGGCCGTGGGTGATGATCTGTGGGTGTTCACGGCGATTGGCCCGTCGGGCGGCGTGGATCGCCGTACCGTCGGAGCAGGCCAACTCGCGCATCCCAGGCCGGATCGAGGCTGAGGGACCGGTCGCCCGCCGGGGGTCACGAGGGGAGATTTTTCGGTGCCGAGCCAGATGACCCCGGCCAGCCCGGGAGTACGTCAGTACCCCGTGGCCGGGGCCCCGCTGCTCTGCAACGCTCAGGATCACGGCCTGACCGGCAACGGTACGACCAACGACCAGCCCGCGCTCGCCGCGCTCGTCGATCAACTGGGCGACGCGTTCGCCGCGGACGGGCGAGCGCGGGTGATCTACTGCCCGCCCGGGGTGTACGCCATCCGCGACGCCGCCACCGTTTGGCGCAGCGGCGTGTCGCTGATGGGCGCCGGGCCCGGCGCCACCCGGTTCGTCCTGAGCAACGAGGGCAACCGGTCCCAGGCGGCACCCCTGGCGTTCTACACCGCGCAGTTGCACGGGGCGAGTCCGGACCGTCACCTTGCCTACTGCACCTTCGCGGACTTCGAGATCGACGGGTCGGGGGTGGCGCAGCCGGCGTACGACCCCCTTTCCAAGGGGCTCGGGTTGCAGTACGTGACCGGCGGCCTGTTCCGAAACCTGTTCATCCACCACACGGCAGCCACCGGCTTCGGCTGCGACTTCCTCCAGGACACCCTGATCCAGGCGGTCCGGGTGCTCGAATGCGGCCGGATCGACAACGGCATGGAGATGGGCGGCGCGGGCATCGGTGTCGGCATCGGCGGATGGGGGGCGATGGAGCGGCTGACCATCGCCAACTGCGTCACGGTCGGCAACGCGACCAACGGCATCTTCCTGGAGATGCAGCACCCCGATCGACCCCAGCCCCGGGGGATCAGGATCGTCGCCTGCCACGCCGAGGCCAACCGGTTCGGCATCTCCGACTGGGGCGCCGACGGTCTCATCGTCACCGGATGCACGATGACCGGAAATCTCGAGGCTGGCTTCCAGGTCTCGGCGAAGGGCACCACCGGCATCCCGGGCAAGGGCGGCCTGCTCACCGACTGCGTCCTGGACGGTAACCTTCGCGACGGTGTCAGCATCGGTAACACCGCCGGCCCCTACACGGTGCGGGGCAACCGGATCACTGGAAACGGCCGCTACGGCTACCACCACCAGGACCTCGGCGACGGCGACCAGGCCGCCGCCGAGGAGATCGTCATCGAGAGCAACGACATCTGGGGCAACAGTCTCGACGGTATCCGCTTCGACCGCCCACTGACCGACGCCGTCATCATCAACAACCGGATCCGTAACAACGGCCGCCAGTGTGCCGACGCCGCCGAGGGGGGCGGCGAATCGGTTCGCTACAGCCAGAACACGCTGGTTGACCAGCATGCGAGCTGGCCTGCCGACGGCCACCGCGGCAAGGTGCTCCGTGTCAGCCACCGGTACGCCGTCGTGGCCGCCAACGACGCCACCACCCTCACCCTCACCCCGATCCGCCCCGGCAGCGCCAACAGTTGGAGCGCCGACACACCGCCGCCCGGCACACCGTACGAACTGCCGGCCGCTCCCACCAGACGAGCCGGCATCATGATCAATGCCGCCGCCGACTCGGTCACCATCCGGGGCAACCTGATCCGCGACACCA
The DNA here is from genome assembly GCF_040643355.1 of Micromonospora sp. NPDC047187. Classification (NCBI taxonomy): domain Bacteria; kingdom Bacillati; phylum Actinomycetota; class Actinomycetes; order Micromonosporales; family Micromonosporaceae; genus Micromonospora; species Micromonospora sp. NPDC047187. The sequence continues at coordinate 734,336 of NZ_JBEYUF010000001.1, read as the reverse complement.
AGTCCCACACGCAGACCCACGGAATCCTGATCACCGATCGGGGTAACTGCGTCAACTGCCGCGTCGTGGAGAACGACCTCGACGGCAACCGGTTCGCCATCCAGACCGACACTCCGCCCGGAGGTGGCCACTGGGAGGGCAACCACGGGAACCAGTGATCTGACGATCCGGCCGAGCGACCCCGGCTATCCGAGAGTGCCGCGGGTGCGTGCCGCGATGCGGATGGTGGTGCCTGCGGGTCCGCTGTCGACAAGGAGGTAGACGGCCATGCGCCCGACCACCCACAGGCCCATTCCTCCTGTATCGGACAGGGGCGGTCGCTCGGTGCGCGGAACGTAGCGAGCGGTGTTGAACCCGCGCCCCTGGTCAGTGACTTCACAGACGAGCTGGCCGTCCAGAAGCAGACGTAGCCCGCCGGCGCCGCCCCCGTGCCGAATCACGTTGATCATCAGTTCGTTGACTGCGATGACCCATTTTTCGATCTCGTCGTGGTCGAGGCCGCACCGGCGACTGACGGCCTCGACCTCGTGTCGGACGCGGTTGAGGTCGGCGAGGGTGAACGACGTCGAGAGCAGGGGCTTCCTGACGGTGGGAGCGTGGTGATCGAGCGGCGGGTTCACCACTGCTTCCCCTCCCTGTCGGACGTGGAGCCGGTGACCTTACCGGTGGCACGAGGGAGGATAGCTCTCCGGAACGGGTTCACCAGTCGGGCAGTGCATCGATGTGACGTCGGAAGGTACCCCGCGTCGACGGCGCGACACTGTTGATCTTGCTCCTGACGTGCCACCGGCCGGGTGCCCGCGTCTAGGCTGCCTGGGTGGCTGATGCCGAGGTGGTGACGAATGAGGAGCGCCTGCGACGTATCGAGGCGATCACCGATGCCGCTCTGTCGGGGCTGAACATCGCCGACCTGCTCGACGAGCTCCTTGAACGGGTCCGGGATCTGCTCAAGGTCGATACCGCCACCATCCTCCTGCTGGACGACCACACCGGCGAGCTCGTCGCGACCGCGGCCAAGGGCCTGGAGGAGGAGGTACGCCGCGGATTCCGCATCCGGGTCGGACGCGGCTTCGCCGGGCGGGTGGCGGCGACACGCGCGCCGGTCACGATCCATGACGTTACTCCCGACGACGTGGTCAATCCGGTCCTGCTCGCCACGGGCATACGTGCCCTGCTGGGTGTGCCCATGCTCGCCAACGGCATCCTCGTCGGCGTGCTGCACGTCGGCTCCCTCGCCCTGCGGCGGTTCGGCCCCGAAGACGTGAAGCTGTTGCAGCTTGTAGCCGATCGTGCCAGCCTCGCAGGTCAGGCCCGAGCACAGGTCCTCGACCGGCAGGCAGCGCTGGCCCTACAACACAGCCTGCTGCCCGGCCGGCTACCCGACATTCCCGGCCTGGACCTGGCCGCCCGGTACGTGCCCGGCCACGACCTGGGCATCGGCGGCGACTGGTACGACGTGTTCACGTTGCCCTCGGGCTGGCTGGGCGCCGTCATCGGTGATGTCTCCGGCCACGGGCTGCCATCCGCCGTCGTCATGGGACGCATCCGCAGCGCGCTACGCGCCTACGCCCTCGATTCCGACGATCCCGCCGTGGCGCTGACCTCCCTCGATCGCAAGATCCACCACTTTGAGGCGGGCACCCTCACCACCGCCGTCTACGCCCTGATCGCGCCCGACCGCACAACGGTCCACCTCTCCTCCGCAGGCCATCTGCCACCACTGCTGGCTGTCCCCGGCCATCCCACCCAGCTCGTCAACCTGACGGTGGACCGGCCACTCGGCGTGGGCCGACCATCAACCAGTCGCCGCACCACCGTTCTGGACCTACCGCCAGGCGCGGCGCTCGTCTTCTACACCGACGGACTGGTCGAACGCCGCAGCGAACTGATCGACACCGGCATCGAGCGCCTCGCTGACGCCGTGCGGTCCGGGCCCGCCGAGGCGTTGTGCGACCACATCATGGCCACCACGGCGGAGGAGCATCCCACCGACGACATCGCCCTGCTCGTCATCCGCCGCCAACCACCATCGGATTAGGCCGCCGAGGCAGGCATGTGGCGAAGCTGGATCTAGCCGCTATGCTGGCTCATCTGTGGCCGATGCCTCTCCGGGTGTCGGCGATCCGGCGTCATGAAGCGGCGCGGTTCCTGGGTTTCTCTTTGGGTGCCCTGCAGTGATCCGCATGCCCGGGCGCCCGCTGGAGCGTCTGTGACGTGCCCTTCAGAGGGACACAGACATGAGTGACGTAGACCCACTGCTGCCTGCCGTTGCCTTCGCGGAGTTGGGTCGGATCAAGTTCACCGAAACCGATTTCAGCGGTGTCCTGTCCCGGGTAGCCGGCTTGGCCACCCGGACCGTTCCTGGCGCCGACCAGGTCTCGGTCACCCTGGTCGGGGCCGGCGGCGCGCACACCGCGGCCTTCACCGGCGAACTTGCCCTCGCGCTGGACGAAGCGCAGTACGAACAGGGCCAGGGTCCATGTCTCGTGGCGGCGGCGGCCAACGTCACCATCCACGTGGTCGACATGACGGCTGAGAGCCGCTGGCCGGACTGGGCCGACCAGGCCGTCGCCGCCGGCGCGCACAGTTCCCTGTCGATCGGCCTGCCGATGCACGAGTCCGTCACCGGTGCGCTCAACCTCTACGCCACCCGACCCGACGCCTTCCGCGCCGAGGCGGTGACCCTCGCGGAGACCTTCGGCGACTACGCCGCCGTGGCCATGACCAACGCCCACCTGTACGACACCCAGGTGACCCTGGCGCAGCACATGCAGGCCGCGATGAAGAGCCGCGCGGTGATCGAGCAGGCCAAGGGAATCATCATGGGCGAGCGACGCTGCACCGCCGACGAAGCCTTCACGATCCTCGCGAAGATCTCCCAAAACTCCAACCGCAAACTTCGCGACGTCGCCGCGGCGCTCGTCGCCCGCGCCGCGACGATCCGGAGGCCCTGAGCCGGCACGTCATCGCCCCGGAGACGTCCGCATCGATGGTGGACGGCAGAGCGACAACGGTTATAGTTGCCGTCGAACAAGTTCTACCTTCAGCAGCGAGGGACCATGACCGCCGCTCTTGCGGGAGGTACCTCGTGCACCCTTACACACCCGGTCAATGTCCGACCGAGCAAGGCCTCCTGCGGGTCGACGTACACGTCGAAACCTAGACGCGGGCGCGAGTCGCTGCCGTCGGTGAGCTGGACGGGTGCGTCACTGATCATTTCGAACAGGTTGTGCAGGGCATTCTGCGCGAGCGCGACTTCCGAGACATAGAGGTAGACCTCGCCGGCGTGACGTTCATCGACTCTGCCGGCATCAGGTGCCTACTCACCTGCCGAGAACACGCCTACGGGACAGGGTGCCGGCTGCGTCTGAGCAACCTGACTCCGACCGTGCACAGGGTTTTGGCCATCACCGGGCTACTGGGTGTTTTCGGCGTGCCCGACCGCCTGTCCCCGCCTTCTCGATCCGAAGCATGAGGGACACGGAGGCGCCGTTCACCGGGGTGTGCGGTGGGTCAGTTGGCCCGTCGCCGTCAGGTACCTTGCGACGTCGACGAGTTTCCGGTTGGTGTTCTGACTGGCCCGTGCCAGGACAGCGAATGCCTGATCGGCGGTCAGCTTGTGACGCTCCATCAGGATGCCCTTCGCCTGCCCGATGACGTCCCGCACCGAGATCGCCTGATTGAGCTGTTCGAGGTGCTGCGCGCCGGACATCGCCACTGCGGCGTGCGCGGCGAACAGCAGCCCCACGTGCGCCGAGTCGTCATCGAAGGCGTGCGTGCGCGACGAGTACAGGTTGAGCGCGCCGAGGTTGTCGTCCTGCACGTACAGCTGAAACGACAACATGCTCGACACGCCCAACTCGGCGGCGCGCTGGGTGAACCGGGGCCACCGCCCCTCGACCCTCATGTCCGGCACGTGCACGGTCTGCTGCTCATACACCGCGCTCAGGCACGGGCCCTCACCGACCTCGTACTGCACCCGATCCACCGCGTACACCAGGTCGGAGGTACCGGCCCGAGTGTGGATCTCCCGGCGGTGTTCTACCACGGACAGGGCGGCCTGCTCCGCGCCCGGAACCGTCCCCACCGCTGCGCCGGCAATCGCCTGCAGGGTCGCCTCCACGCTGTCCTCGTGCTGCAACCTCCGAGCCAGGTCACTCAGCTTCGCCGCGAGATCGTCCACCGCTGCGGGCCGTGGCTCGTCGGTGCCCGCACCGCTGTCACTGCCAGCCATCCCGCTGCTCCCTCACCTAGGCGGGCGGCCCCGGACGGAACCTTCTTACCGGCCGGGGCCTGACCGGGGCACTTGTCGCGAACCGCGCCCCAGGTTGCCCGAGGTTATGACGTCAAGACCACCGTCACAGAGCTGGCAACGCCGCTAGCGATAGCCCACGCTAGCTGGTCACCCGCACCTTGCTGCGCCGATTGCAGCGAAAACCGGCTCGCTAGTGGCTGTCCTGACGAAGATGTCAGGAATCTCCGTCCGGCGACTCCTGCCCGTCGGCCCGGCGGCGGCCGGATCCACCGATCGCCGCAGGTCACCGGCCCGCCCCTCAAGGGGTGGCAGTGAGCTGCACCCTCAGCTTGGCCAGCGCGCGGGTCAGCAGCCGGGAGACGTGCATCTGTGACACCCCGATCTGCTCGGCGATGCCCTGCTGGGTCAGGTTGCCGTGAAAGCGCAGTGCGATGACCCTCCGTTCCCGGTCGTCAAGGACCGCCGCCGCCGACGTGAGAGCCACCCTCAGCTCGGCGAGGGCGAGTTCGTTGTCGTCGCCGCCGAGAGTGTCGCCCAGTTCCCTGGAGGTGGTGCCATCGCCGAACGGGGTGGACAGTGAGACCGCGTTGTACGCGCGGGCGCCTTCCAACCCTTCGAGGATCTCCTCCTCCGTGAGGTCGAGATGTCGGGCGATGTCGGCGACGGTCGGCGAGCGGCCCAGCAACTGGGTGAGGCTGTTGTTGGCCTCGCCGATGGCCATCCGCCGCTCCTGCAACCGCCGGGGAACCCGCACGTCCCAGGTGCGGTCACGGAAGTGACGCTTGATCTCTCCCACGATTGTGGGGACCGCGTAGCTGACGAATTCGATCCCACGCGAAGCGTCGAACCTGTCGATCGCGTTGATCAGGCCCAGTGCTGCCGTCTGGGTCAGGTCCTCGTTCGGCTCGCCGCGGCCGCTGTAGCGCCGGGCGAGGTGATGGGCCAACGGGAGCCATGCCTCGATGGCCTGGGCGCGGGCGGCGGGCCTGGACGGATGGCCAGCCGGCAGCGCGACCATCACGGCGAGGAGTTGGCTGGCCGGCGACTCAGGCGTGGTGCCGCGGTCGGCCGGGCTGTTCGTCTGTGCGGGCCGACCCGTCGAAGTGGTGGTCATGGGTTCCTCCGCTGTCCGGTCTGGGCGTCGTCGCGACCCCGCGTGGGGAGGCCGCGTCGTGCTCAGACCGGGCGGGTCGCCAGCCGCCCGCAAACCTGCATCAATGGATATCAGGTGGGCCTTCACGGCCGATGCGGTTGCTGGCTCGTCGGTCACGTGCGGACCTCCCGAGACTCGGGATCGTGTCGGGCACGTGGCTTGACCCAGAGAAGAGCCTAGAACGGTCGGCAGGGTTCTGCCACTCAGCAGCCGTGCCGGCCCGAGCCCGGCCAACAGAGCTGACAAGGAGCCGGCGGTGATCTCACGCGGGCCATGGAAGACCTGTTCAGCGCACCCTGCGACAAACCGGGGCCGGCGCTGTCGCACCGGTTGCGTCGTCGTACCGGATGGCCCTTGGCGAATGGGTCTTCTTCGACCTCGACCCATTGTCGAACGTCCTCGGTCGCCGGCGGCCGACATGGCACGATGGCCGTGTCCTGCGCCGCCGGTGGCCGGGCACGACACTGATGGAGTCGGGATGTCAGAGCTGGCCGGCCCGCCGGTGCCGGGGTTGGCGAAACTGTGGACGCACGACCCGGTCACCGCCGGCCCGTATCGCCTGGTCGGGCGATTGGGTGCGGGTGGGCAGGGGGTCGTCTATCTCGGCGAGGACGACGCCGGTGACCGGGTCGCGGTCAAGATGGTCAACGTCGACCTGAGTGATCCACGGGCGCGGTCGCAGTTCGTCAAGGAGATCGCCGCAGCCCGCCGGGTCGCTCCGTTCTGCACCGCGCAGGTGCTCTTCGCGGAGGTGGACGGCGAGCGACCCTACGTGGTCAGTGAGTTCATCGAGGGCCTGACCCTGCACCGGCACGTCCGCGAGCGTGGTCCGGTGACCGGTAACGCCCTGCACCGGCTCGCGGTCGGCACCGTCACGGCGCTCGCGGCGATTCACAGTGCCGGGGTGGTGCACTGCGATCTGAAGCCGGACAACGTGGTGCTGGGCGTGGACGGTCCTCGGGTGATCGACTTCGGTATCGCCCGGGCGTTGGGCAACACCGAGACCGCCTCCAGCCGGGTCATGGGGACCACCGCCTACATGGCACCGGAGCGGTTCCGCAACGACGTGATCGGTCCACAGTGCGACGTCTTCGCCTGGGCGGCCACTATCGCCTTCGCCGCCGGTGGTCGGCCGCCGTTCGGCAACGACTCGCTCTTCGCCGTGATGCACCGGGTGCTGAACGATCCGCCCGACCTGCCGGCGATGCCTCCCGTACTGGACGAGCTGATCCGGGAGTGCCTGGCCAAGGACCCGGCGGACCGGCCGGCTGCCGAGCGCGTGTTGGTGCGGCTGCTTCGGCAGGATGGCAGGGTCACCGAGCCGCTACGTCGGGAGAGCCTGCTCGAAGCCGGCAACGAGACCGCGGGCGCGCCGACTCCGAACCAACCGCTCCCCCAGCTCACGCCGACGGCGTCGCAACCGGGCGCGACGCAGCCGCAGGTACCGGCCCGGCCGACGGTGCCGACCCAGGCCCGACCGGCCCAGCCGGCACACCCGCCGGTGCAGACCCAGCCGGCACACCTGCCGGCGACGGGGCCCGGCATGGGTGCTGAGGGCGGTGGCACGTTGCGGCGGCTGCGTCGTGAGGCCCTCGACGCCTGGGGCATCTCGACAGCGCTCTTCCTCGGTTCGGTTGGGGCCGCCGCCGGCTACGTCGCGTCGAGCGCTGTCGGCCCGGCCGCCGCGGTCGGGGCGGTCGCCTTCGTCGTGGTCTACCTGGTTCGACTGCTGGTCGCGACGGCCCTCGGGAGACGGCCCGACCGCAGGTGACCGGCGCGCTGGGGTCGGGTTCGCCGACTGGCGCCGCATCGATAGGTTGACTGCCACCAGCCGCCCGCCGAGGAGGACGTCCCGATGGCCCCACCCGCTACGCGTACGCGGCAGTGGTTGCCGTACACCGCCGCCGTCACCGCCGGGCTGGTGGTCATCGCCGGGGCGTTCGTGTTCGTCCGACAGCGCGAAGCGGGCACCGACTGCGCCACGATCCTCCAGGTCAACTCCTCGACGGAGAAGGCGGCTCTGCTGGTTGACCTGGCCGAGCGTTACAACCGCAGCGACCGGTCGATCAAGGACGGTGGCTGCGCCCAGGTGCACGTCAGCGCGTTGAACTCGGGCAAGGCCACCGAGGCGCTGGCTTCCGGCTGGACCCACACCGGCCTGCCGCAACCACAGGTCTGGCTGCCGACGTCGAGCCTCTGGACCGGCCAACTCCGGCTGCTCGATAAAGCCGCCGGGCGGGAGTTGCAGACTCCGGACCGCTACCCGTCGATCGCCAACAGCCCGCTGGTGATCGCGATGCCGCAGCCCAAGGCCGAACTGGTACGCAAGCGCGGATCGTTGGGCTGGGGAGAGATCCTGGGCCTGTCCGGGCGGGACGGGTGGGCGGACTTCGGCAAGCCGGAGTGGGGCCGTTTCACCTTCGGCAAGGACAACCCGAACCTGTCCACATCCGGGCTGGCGGCGACCATCGCCACCTACTACGCGGCGGTGCGACGGGCCAGCGACCTGACCCGGTCCGACCTGGCCGACCCGACGGTCACCCAGTTCGTCCGCCGGATCGAGGCCAACGTGTCGCACTACAGCGACGACTCGGTGGACCTGCTGCGCAGCCTCGCCGAGGCGGACCTGGCCGGCGGGGCGGGCAGTACCGACGACATGAGCGCCATCGTCCTCCAGGAGGAGCTGGTGGACCTCTACAACACGGGTGCGCTCAGTCCTCGGCAGGAAGGGCAGGAGCGAGGCCGCCGGCCGAACGTCCCGCTGGTCGCCGTCCATCCCAAGGAGGGCACGTTCAACCTGGACCACCCGTTCGTGGTGCTGCCCTCCGCCGATGAGCGGCAACGCGCGGCGGCGGCCGACTTCCAGAAGTTCCTGACCGAGAATGACCAGCAGGCGAGCTTCGCCCGCCTCGGCTTCCGCGACCATGAGCGCCGCGCCTCGGCGGAGTTGCTCGCCAGCGTCGGCGCCGAGCCCACCGGCGGGCTGAACTACTTCGAGCCACCAGACCCGCAGGTGGTCAGCGCGATGCTGGACGGCTGGCGCACCCTGCGCAAGAAGGCCAACATCCTGATCGCCCTGGACACCTCGGGGTCGATGGAGGCGATGGTCGGCACCCGTACCCGTTTCCAGGTGGCCGCGGCGGCGGCGGGCAAGGGCCTCGCCCTGCTCAACACCGAAGACCGGGTGGGTCTCTGGTCGTTCTCCTCGGAGACGCAGCAGCGGCCGAAGAGCCCCTGGCGGGAGGAGGTCCCGCTCGGCGGGTTCGACCAGAAGCGGATCAACAGCAAGATCGCCGGCCTGCAGGTCGCTGGCGATACCGCGCTCTACGCGACGGTCCGGGCCGCACACCGGGAACTGCTCGACCGGTACGACCCGCAGCGGATCAACGCGATCGTCGTGCTGACCGACGGCAAGAACGAGTACAGCAAGGACAACGACCTGGCCCGGTTGCTCGCCGAGGTCGCCCTGGACCCGCAGCGTCCGGTGAAGGTGTTCTGCATCGCCCTCGACCGGGAGTCGGACTTCGCCACCCTGGACCGGATCGCCAAGGCATCGTCGGGCAAGGCCTTCGACGCCACCGACCCCACCAAGATCGACGAGGCGTTCGTGAAGCTGGTCAGCAGCTTCTGACCCTCCCCCGAGCCCGCTGGCCGGTAGCTACGGGCCGACAGGCAGGTGGGGCCAGGCGCTCCGCCTGCCCCCACCGGCTCTGCTGTCAGACGAGTCGGCGGCGAACCCACCAGAGACAGAACAGGGACAGCACGACGGTCAACGCGATCAGCACGCCGAACTCCCGCCATTGCAGGCCCCAGAACTTCGAGCCGGGCACGTAGCTCACCTTCAGGCTGAGGTTCTGCTCGCCCAGCCATCTCTGGCACGCCTCGCGCCCGCCGAGCGCCCTCGGTCCGCACCGGGTCAAATCGGCCGGACCAGTGAACTCCGCTCCGGTCGAGGTGATCGTGGTGCTCGACACCACCCAGTCACCCCTGCGGTCGGGCTCGACGTGGACCGTCATCCGCCCGGTGTCGGGGCTCATCGAGATCCCGAAGTCGCCGTCGAACGTCAGAGGGGTGACAGTGGTGATCGGCTGGGCCAGCCAGGGGCGTACCACGAACGGCGCGGCGATCTGGAGGCTGACCACCACCAGCAGGGTCACCGCCATCGCGCCCAGGGTCCGCCGCAGCAGCAGCCCGGTGGCGACACCCACAACGAAGGCCAGCGTCGCGTAGCCAACCGGGACGACCCCTCGGGCCGCGAACACCAGCGGGTTCATCCGGTCCGCCGAGGCCCCGTCGATCGGCTGCGCCCACTCGGTCAGCACCAGGCTGAGCAGGCCGGCACCGAGCGCGGCGGCGCCGCCCCCGACCGCCAGCTTGACCACCAGCCAGCGGCCGCGGCTGACGGACTGGCTGAAAACCATGCGGTACGTGCCGGACTCCAGCTCCCGGGCCACCAGCGGCGCGCCCCAGAAGATGCCCACCAGGGCAGGCAGCAGGTAGAGCGCCCCGATGGCGGCGATGTGGAACTCACTCGCCCATCCCGGTTGCAGCGCCTGGAGGAACGTCTCGGCGGCGGCACGACAGGCATCGCCCTGGCAGCCGGTGTATCCGGTCTGCGTGGCCAACTCGGTCACCTCCGACCAGGTCAGCGCCAGACCGCCCAGCAGCGCCAGCAACAGGGTGCCGGTGGCCAGGGCCGGGGTGCGGAACTGCCGCCACGTCATCCAGATCATCGCTGCCCCTCCAGAACCCGGCCCGTACCGTCGCCGGTGGCACCGCTCATGTACGCCAGCACGATGTCCTCCAGGTCCAGCCGGTCGACCTGCCAGGACGGGTCGACGATCGGCGCGGTGCTGCGCACCACAAGGGTCGACTGCACCTCGGTGTGACTCTGCTCGACCAAGGCTCGCCCGACGCCCAGCTCTGTGGTGTCGCGCCGCCGGCCGACCAGGCGGTGGTGGGTGGCGAGCAGGTCGTCCACGTCGCCGGCCACCCGCACCCGGGAGGCGACAAGCACGATCAGGTGGTCGCAGACCCGTTCCAGGTCGGCGACCAGGTGCGAGGACATCACGATGCTCATGCCCTGCTCTGCGGTCAGCTCCATCAGCCCCTGCAGGAAGTTGCGCCGGGCGAGCGGGTCGAGTGCCGCCACCGGCTCGTCGAGCAGCAGCAGATTGGGCCGCTTCGCCGCGGCGACGGTCAGGGCCAGTTGGGCGCGCTGGCCACCGGAGAGCTTGCCCGCCTTCTGTTTCGGGTCCAGGCCGACCTGGGCGATGCGCCGCTCGGCGAGCGCAGCGTCCCAGGACGGGTTGAGGTGCGCGCCCATCCGCAGGTGGTCGGCGACGGTCAGGCCGGCATAGACCGGGGTGTCCTGCGCGACGAACCCGACCTGCGGCGACCCGCTGACCGGCCGCGCGCCGAGCACCTCGATCCGCCCTGCGGTCGGATCGAGCAGCCCACAGGCCAGTTGCAGCAGCGTGGACTTACCGGCGCCGTTCGGCCCGACCAGACCCACGACATGGCCGGCCGGAATGTCCAGAGTGCAGTCATTCAGTGCGGAGCGCCGCCCGTACCGCTTGGTCAGACCGTCCGCAATCAGGGCGCTAGTCATCCTCGGGCCTCCGAAAATGTCCGAAAGCTGCTGAGGAAGAGCGCCTCGATGCTCTCGTCGTCCAGGCCCGCCTCCCGTGCCTCGGTCAGCCAGCGGGCCAGGCCCTGCCGCAGTGGCTCGTGCTTGCTCAGCGAGTCGCCGACCAGCGTGCGGGTGACGAACGTGCCCAGCCCGGGCCGGGCGGTGACCAGGCCCTCGTACTCCAACTCGCGGTACGCCTTGGACACCGTGTTCGGGTTGATAGCGACCCGGGCCACCACCTCCTTCACTGTGGGCAGCTTGTCGCCCTCGTTCAGAACGCCGAGCCGGAGCGCGTGCCGTACCTGTCGGATGAGCTGCATGTACGGCGCTACCCCGGACCGTGCGTCCAGGTGAAACTCGATCACCTCGCCACCCCATTCCACTAGTTGCCTAGCACAATAGGGCCATGGAGGGTCTGTCCGCTAGCTCGTTGCGATGGGTCCCACCGGCGTGACTACAGGCCGAGGCTCCGCAGGGTCGGTACGGTCTGGCCCACCCAGGCGAGATCGGCGTCCTCGCGAGCACCCTGGGTGCGTTGCGTGCCGGCCAGGAACCACAGGAAATAGGTGGTGTAGCCGGGTGCGCTGACCACTGTGTGGTACCCCTCGGGCATCATCTGCATCACGTGGTCACGGATGGTGACGTTCTCCTCGTACCCGTCGTCGGTGTAGACCCGGCTGATGCCGAACCCGTTCGCCGGGTTAACGCGGTAGTAGTACATCTCCTCGTGTGCGGCCTCGGCGGGCAGGTCGTCGACCTTGTGCCGGTGCGGCGGGTAGGTGCTCCAGTTGCCCGACGGCGTGTAGGTCTCGCCGACGATGAGCCGGCGGGCCGGCAGGTCCGGCTGGGAGACTTCGGTGAGGATCTGGTGGTAGGTGCGGCCAAAGTTTGCCGCTCCCCAGCGGCCGCCCACGACCTGCTCCGGTGCGATGACATAGGGGTCTGTGGCCAACTCGCTGGGTGCGCTGGGTAGGGCAATCTCCACGGCGGTGACGGCCTCGACGGTCACCGAGGAGCCGGCCGGGATGTAGACGGAGTGCGGCTTGCCGGAGAAGACGTCCGGACGCTGGCCGACCTGCGGGAAGTGGCGGCCGGCAACGGTGAAGCTGGCCGTACCACCGAGGATGACGGCCAGGATCTCCCGGTCACCGGACTCGCCGGTCCAGGATTCGCCGGCCGACAGCCGCAGCAGGGTGAAGTCCAGCAGCCGGCAGGGATTGAAGGGCAGCGTGTTGCGGCCGTCGACGGCGGGAACAGAGCAGTGGTAGCGGTAGTCCATGGTCACCTTTCGGGATGCGGGGCGGAGCGGGTCGGTGCGTGGCGGTCACCAGGGGCTGGTCCAGCCCGCAATGGTGGCGCGGGTGAGGGCTTCCAGGTAGAAGTAGTCGCCCCACAGGGTTCCCTCGTCGACGCCGACGCTCTTGGGTTTGTCGTAGACGCCGTGCAGGATCAGCGCGTTCGAGACCGGATGGCCGCCGGTGGAGTAGTGGCCGATGAGCGAGCGCAGGATCTCGGCGGCGGCTTTCCGGTACCGGTCGGCGCTGACCGTGTCGTCGGTAAGGCCGTCTGCCAGTTCCACCAGGCCGCAGGCGGCGATGGCCGCCGCCGAGCTGTCCCGCTCCTGGCCGCTGCCGTCGCCGAACTCCAGATCCCAGTACGCGACGTGGTCGTCGGGCAGGTGGGCGAGGAAGCGGTCGGCGCAGGTCCTCGCGGCGGCGAGCAACGCCGGGTCGCCGAGGTGCCGGTGGTTGAGGCTGAACCCGTAGATGCCCCACGCCTGCCCGCGCGCCCAGCAGGAGTGGTCGGAGTGGCCCTGTTCGGTTTCGCCGCGTAGCGGCGCGCCGCTGGCCGGGTCCCAGTAGAAGGTGTGGAAAGTGGTGCCGTCGGGACGCAGGATGTGCTGGCGCAGCTGAGCGGTGTGCCGGCGGGCCGCGGCGGCGTAGCGGTCGTCGCCGGTGCTCTGGCTGGCCCAGAAGAGCAGCGGCGTGTTCATGAGGCTGTCGATGATCGTGCGCCCGCGTTGGCGGGGGTCGTTCAGGTCGCCCCAGGCCTGGATGATTCCGGCGGGTTCGAGGACGCGCGTCATCAGGTGGTCGGCGGCGGCGAGAGCCGCGTCTCGGGCCTTTGGGTCGCCGGTACGGCGGGCCGGGGTGACGCAGGCGAGGGTGTAGAGGAACCCGAGGTCGTGGGTGTCCAGGTCGATGCCCTGGGTCATCCGGGCCGCGAAGCTGTCCACGTGGGAGAGCGCTGCCCGCAGGTGGCGCTCGTCGCCGGTCAGGTCATGTGCCAACCAGAGCATGCCGGGCCAGAAGCTGGTGGTCCAGCCGACGTTGGCGCCCTCCGGCTGGTCTCCGCTCGGTGGCCGGAGCGGGTAGCGGTTGGCGTCGGTGGTGTCCGCGGGGTACCGGTCGCCGAAGGTGGCGATGTTCGCGTCGACGGTACGTATCGCGGCTGCCACCGCGGCCGCCGTGGCTTCTGCGTCGGAGTTGGGACGGACGTCGGTCGCCGTCATGGATGCTGTTCTCCCTCGTGGGTCCGGTCCGGTGCCGGGCAGGTGTGTCGTCGGCGTCCCGGCTCGGTGGCCGGAACGTGGCGCTCAGGTGGTCTGGGGTGCTGTCGTCGGTGGGTCGAGGGCGGCGCGCAGGGTGAAGCGGCTGTTGGCCCATACGACGTAGAGCAGTGGCGCGGCGGCGAGGCCGAGCGCTATCGCGGGGCGGGCCGCCAGGATCTGGGCGAGCAGCACGAGGACGAGCAGAGACACGGCGGTGAGGTACCAGCGGCGCACCGCCAGATACACGCAGGCACGGGCCACCTCACGCAACCGCGCGGTGGGTCGGTCGGCGAGGGTCACCAGCCCGAGCAGCGTGGTGGCGACGGTGAGGACGATCAGGGTCGCCAGCACCGGCAGGGCGAGTGCCCCGACGCGGTGGCCCCAGGCGGCGCGGGCGTCGACGGCGAGCACCACCAGGGCGGCCATGGCCGCCGCCGTCCAGAGCGTCGCCGGCCGGGCGGTGGCTCGCCAGGCGCGGCAGTAGGTGCGCAGCACGCCGCCGGAGTCGCCGGCCGAGTAGGCGGACATGACCGCGAAGACCGCACAGAGCCCTGGCGCGCAGAGCGGAGCGGTCAGCGCGTACAGCGGCCACGAGCGGGCCGCCTCGGTGGTGAACGCGAGCGTCACCAGAGGCAGGCAGCCGAGCACCAGCAGCAGGTTGGTGACGAGCGCGACGTAGAACCCGTCGAAGACGGCGGTGATGGTGTTGTGGCGCGAACGCATGGGCCTCAACCCTTCAGTCCGGTCGAGGCGATGCCCTCGATGAAGTAGCGCTGGCCGAGCAGGAAGATGACGGCGACCGGCAGCACTGACAGCACCGAGCCCGTCATGATCAGCGCGTACTCGGCGTTGTACTGGGAGACGAAGGTGTTCAGCCCCAACTGGATGGTGCGCAGCTCCGGACTCCGCAGGTAGACAAGCGGGCCGAGGTAGTCGTTCCAGGTGGTCACGAACGTCAGCAGGGCCAGGCTGGCCAGCGCCGGCCGGGACAGCGGCAGCATGATCCGTCGGTAGATGCCGAACTCGCTGAGCCCGTCCACCCGAGCTGCCTCGCTGAGCTCCTCGGGAATCGTCTCGTAGAACTGCTTCATCAGGAACACGCCGAACGCGCCGAACGCCTGCAGCGCGACGATCGACCACAGCGTGTTCGACAACTGCAGCTTCGACATGAGGATGAACTGCGGAATCATGTACGACTGCCACGGCACCGCGATCGTCCCGACGTACGCCAGGAAGAGCGCGTTGCGGCCGGGAAAGCGGACCCGGGCGAAGCCGTAGGCGGCGAAGCTGCCGGTCACCACCTGGAGGAGGCTGACGACCACCGACAGCAGCAGTGTGTTCCCCAACCACGTCGTCATGTCCGAGCGCTGCCAGATGTCGAGGTAGTTTCGCCACACCACGGGATCGGGGAGCCAGGTGATCGGGATGGTGAAGACGTCGCTGTTGGTCTTCAACGACGCCACCACCATCCAGTAGAACGGCAGCAGCAGCCCCGCCGCCGCGAGCACGAGGGCGGCGTACCCGACAAGTCGCCAACCCCGGGACCGGACCGGTCGGCCGGGCGCGCTGCGGTTGCCGGGCGCGGCGACGGCCGGGGCGGGCAGGGAGAGGTCGGTAGCGGTCATCAGCTGTTCCTCCGCTTGTTGACCATGAACTGGATGACCGTGATGCTGAAGCAGATGGCGAACAGGACGACGGAGACCGCCGAGGCATAGCCGAACTGGTTCTCCTCGAAGCCCTTCTGGTAGATGTACTGCGAGAGCACCAGTGTCGACTGGCCCGGTCCGCCGCCGGTCATCACG
This sequence comes from Micromonospora sp. NPDC047187, assembly GCF_040643355.1. Lineage (NCBI taxonomy): Bacteria > Bacillati > Actinomycetota > Actinomycetes > Micromonosporales > Micromonosporaceae > Micromonospora > Micromonospora sp. NPDC047187. The sequence continues at coordinate 718,943 of NZ_JBEYUF010000001.1, read as the reverse complement.
AGGATGAGGTCGAAGACCTTGAAGCTTTCGATGGTGAGCAGCACTGTGACGAAGAAGGTGGTGTGCCGTAACCCGGGGAGGGTCACGTGCACGAACCGCTGCCACGGTGTGGCGCCGTCGGTCTCGGCCGCCTCGTAGAGCTGGGCCGGGATGGTCTGCAGGCCGGCCAGGAACAGCAGCATGTAGTAACCCATGTACCGCCAGGTGCCGACGATGATGACGGCCGGCATCGACCAGGTCGACGATGTGGTCCAGCCCGGCGCGTCGGCCACCCCGACGGCGCCGAGGAGAGCGTTGATCGGGCCGTACTCCGGGCTGAACAGCTGGTTCCAGACGATCGCGATCGCCACGATCGAGGTGATGTAGGGGAAGAACGCGACGGTGCGGAAGAACCGCACTCCGCGCAGTTTGCGGTTGAGCAGCAGCGCCAGCCCGAGTGAGGCCGCGAGGGTCAGCGGGATGTGGAAGACGGTGTAGTAGACGGTGTTGCGCAGTGCGGTCCAGAAGCTCGCGTCGCCCCACATTCGCCGGAAGTTGGCGGTGCCGGTCCACTCGGCCACCCCGAAGACGTTCCAGTTTGTGAAGGCCACGTAGAACAGCACGACCACGGGTAGCAGGGTGAGCACGGCGAAGCCGACGAAGTTGGGCAGGATGAACGACCAGCCGGCGACCGTGTTGCGCGACACCAGCCGCCGGTTCCTGGGTCTCGTGCGCGGCAATGTTGCCATAGGGAGTCTCCGGGAGCGTTCGGCATGGTGGCGGGACCGGCGTGCGGTTCAGGCGCGCCGGACCCGCCATCAGCTCACTGGTTGAGGACCTCGTTCTTGGCGCGGGCCTGCGCCTTGCTCAGCTCCGCGTCGACGCCCTTGCTGTCGGAGAGGATCGCCGAGTGCGTCTCGTTGAGGAGGTTCTGCAGGCCGGCGGTGTGCTTCGACACCGGATTCTCCGGCTTGATGGTGTGCTTGGCGTAGGCGAACTTCGACAGGTCGTCCTGCGGTACGCCGTCCAGCCCGAACAGCGTCGCGGTGACCGCGTCGGTGACCTGGGCCGGGGTGATGCCGATCCCGGAAAGCGCCTTGCCGGCATCCGGGCCGGCCGCGTACTGGAGGAATGCCTTCGCCGCGGCGGTCTTGGACTTGCTGATCTTCGGATTGATTCCCAAGCCGGTCGGGTCACCGAAGGTGACAGGTGTGGCGGAGGTGCCGGTGGTGGACTTGTCGAACTGCGGCGCCGGGGCGATCCCCCACTGGAACTTGTCGGCGTCACCGCTCTGTCGCTGGTTGAGCAGCGTGGCCACGTACCAGGTGCCCATCAGCAGCATCGCCGACTGCTGCTTGCCGAACTGCGCCTGGTAGGTGAGTTTGTTGGTCTTCGCGGTGCCGAAGGTCGGCTGCGCGCCGGCCGCCTGCAGGTCCAGTGACCGCTCGTAGTACGGCTTCAGGTAGCCGAAGTCCCCGGAGAGCAGGTCCGCGTTGGGGGTCTGGGCGAGCGCGAATCCCTGGACTGTCGACTGGAAGGTGTGCTGGTACGCCCCGGTCGCGTTCGAACCGGCCCCCTTCAGCCCGGTGTGCAGTCGCTTCGTCGCGTCGGTGTAGTCGTCCCAGGTCCAACTGCCGTCCGGCGGTGCCACCTTCGCCTTCGCGAACAGGTCCTTGTTGTAGAACAACACCCACGAGTCCTGCCGGTACGGCACCGCGTACGCCTTGCCGTCCACCTGGTACGACGCGAGCGCCGGGCTCGAGCCGAGACCGGAGGTGGCGTCGGAGACGTCGAGCAGCTGACCACCGCTCTGGTACGTGTAGAAGTTCTTGAGGTTCTTCATGACGTAGACGTCCGGGGCGGTGCCGGCGGCCAGGTCCGTGATCATCTGGGTGTCGTAGTCGTTGCCCGGGGCGTACTCCTTGAGCTCCACCGTCACGTTCGGGTGGGTCGCCTTGAAGCCGTCGGCGAGCGTCTTGAACTCGGGCGTGGACGACAGGCTCCAGCCGGCCAGGGTGAGGGTCACCGGGGCATTGGGGTCGACCGGCTCGTCTCCGCCGCCGCAACCGGCGAGAACAAGCGTCAGGGCCGTCGCAGCGCTGATGACGGCCGGTATCGCACGCTTCATCCCTTTCTCCTTCAGGTCAAGGGGCCCGGACGGGCCCGCACTGCTACCAGGACGCCTGGGTGGGCCTGGCATGCTCCGTGTCCAGGCGGGTCGACGTACTGATCCCGTCGGGCCAGTCGACAGCCAGGTGGAGGCCCCGGCCGTCCTCGTCGACCACGGCCTGGCATGCCTGCCCGGCCGTGGCCACCGGCACCCTGGACAGGTCGGTTAAGGTGGCAGCCCATGCGCCCAGCCGGACGGGGTGGTCCAGCCAAGGCACGACCAGCCCGCCCGCCAGGGGCCCGCCGTGCGGAACGGCGGTGACGCCGGCCGTGCCGCCACCCTGAAGGCTTTCGAGCCGGCTGGTCAGGTCGGCCGCGGTCACGACCGCCACACCGCCGCCGGCGGTGGCCGTCGCATCCCCGGCAATGGCCCAGCCGCCGATCCGTAGCCTCAGCGCAGCCGCCTCCATGCCGTCGGCGAGGTCGTCGACGCGGGTCAGACGTAGCTCCCAGGGGCCGCGGACCAGCGAATACACAGTCAGGTGCCCGGCCGGTCGAAACCGGCCCACCCGGCCGCCGCCGTGATCGCGCCGACCCGGATCCGGGTCGACCCAGTGGGCGAGGGCACGTGACCCGGCCACGCCCACGCCGTCGGCGTCGACGTCGACGTGAACGGTCAGCAGGCGCATGCCGGCGCGGTGGGTGACCCGGCCCGCGTCGTCGACGAGAGTGACGGACTGGTCGAGCGGACTGGCCCAGCCGCTGTCGTCGAGGACCGGAGTGGTGGCGGTGGAGTAGCCCAGCCGGGCGTAGAGCGGGGAATCTGAGACGGTGGCACCCTCGACGGCGTGGTCGGTGCCGTGGTTGACGACGCGGACGATGCCGTCGGCACGGGTGCTGGAGACCAGCCAGCCTGGCGCGTGTATCGCCCGCACCGCATCGCGCTCGTCCACCGGCAACGACTCCTCGGGAGTCGTCCAGATCGGATGGTCGGCGGGTAGCGCGATGCCGAGCAGGCCCTTGCTGGCCCAGTACGGCGAGCCCGGCCCGGAGTACGACTGCGCCAGTCGCGGCCACGGCCCGTGCCAGCCGAGGCTGAGCAGGCCGCGTTCGTCCAGGGCGCCGTTGGCGACGAAGTGACGCACGATGCGGGTGGCCGCGCCGCGCAACCGGCCGAGGCTGACCGAGGGCACGCCGGCGATGGCGCCAACCCAGAAGGGTGCCGCGGCGGCGAAGCGGTAGGTCAGGCTTCGCCCTTGGATCAACGGTGATCCGTCGGCGCCCACGAGCGCGACCGCGTCGCTCAGGAAGCGGTCCAGGCCGGCCAGGTCCCGATCGCGGCGCTGCTCGGCCAGGTCCGCCGCGCCGGCCATCCGGGCCCACAGAGTCGGGTAGAGGTGCAGGGCCCAGCCCACGTAGTGGTCGTAGGCACGGTGCGGCCCGTCGGACATCCAGCCGTCCTCGCGGACGAAGCCGTCGTGCGTGGTCAGGTCCTCGTTCATCTCGTCGAGCGAGTGCGGCCCGCCCACCGAACGCAGGAACGTCTGTACGACCAGCCGGAACCAGACCCAGTTGATCCGTGGGTACGTGTCGTCGCCGACCGCCGGGCGCAGGTAGTCCACCACCCGCTCACGCACCACTGACGGCAGTCGGTCCCAGATCCACGGGCGGGTCATGTCCAGGACCAGCGCGATGGAGGCGGCCTCCACCTTCGCCTGGGGGTGCTCGTCCAAGCGCACCCAACGGTCTGGAGAGCTCGGGTCGGTGCCAGCGGTGATGCCTGCCGTGTACCAGTCCACGAGTTCGTCCAAGCCCACTCCTCTGGCACCCGCGACGCGGAAACCAGCCAGCAGGAAGGTGCGGGCGAAACCCTCCAGTCCGTCGACGGCCCGCCCGTAACCGCCCTCCGGCCCGGGGAAGGTGACGAGGGCGTGTCCGGGCGACGCGAACGGCCGGGCGGCGGTGAGCATCCGGTCGGCGAGGGCCAACCAGTCATCCCGGCTCCAGGTCGCGGCGGTAGCGACATCCGAGTCGGTCGCCGGCGCCACCTGGCCCGTCGTCCCGGACGTCATCCGTGGTCCTGTCGCATCGATCCGTCTCCGTCGACTGTGGCGAGCGGGGCGTTGCCCATGAATGTGACGAGCAGGCATCCGCAGGGTTTCCGAAGTAAAACGCTCACAAAGGAGCGAGTCAATGCCGTTCCCAAACCGATGTGGACACAGCCGATCAAGAGCGTGCACAACACCGCCTTGACGCGCCAAGCGCTCTGATACGATCACAATCGTTCACAACCGCTCTACCGTCAGAGAAGTCATGACCGACCCGGCGGAGCACGACTCCTATGCTCTTCGTCGGATGGGGAGATCAGCCGATCCGGCTCGCGATCGACGTCACCGCGTTCGGCCCGGCCGGCGAGGTCGTCCGCACCACGCAAGAGCTTTCACCGCACGAAGCGTTCCTCGGAGGTCCCCATGACCAAGGACAGCCCCGTCGTCGTCACGGCGGAGGCCCCCCGAGGGCCGCTTCAGGTCGCCCGCCGCCAGCAACTGTTGGCAGCCCTGCAACGCGACGGCTCGATGCGCATCTCTGACCTGTCCCACGTGCTTGGCGCCGCGCCGGTCACCATCCGGCGCGACATTGCGGAGCTCGCCGCCGAAGGCTTGGTTCGCCGGGTTCACGGTGGGGTCGCCCTGATCCTGCCGGACGACGTCCCGGCAGCCGACGAGCCGCCCGCCGCTGGTCGGGACCCGCTGGTCGGGCGCACCCTCGGCATGCTCGTGCCCTCCTTGGACTACTACTGGCCGGACGTGGCTCGCGGCGTCGAGGGGGCCGCCCGCGAGCTGGACATGCGAGTGGTTTTGCGCGGCTCGTCCTACGACAGTGAGGACGACCAGCCCCAACTGGCCCGCATGGTGGGGCGGATGGGCGTCGACGCGCTGATCATCGCGCCGAGCATGGACACACCGACCGCCGAGCGCACCATCGAGTGGCTCGACGACGTCGGCGTCCCGGTCGTCCTGCTGGAACGCACCGCCACGGTAGGCAGCCACCACGCCGTCATGGAATCGGTGGTCACCGACCACGCGCTCGGTGCGGCCATGGCGGTGCGCCACCTCACCTCGCTGGGACACCGCAAGGTCGGCTTGGTGCTCGACGCCAACAGCCCCACCAGCCAGCACGTACGGCGCGGCTGGCTCGACGCCACGTCCGAGTGCGGCCTCGACTCGGACGCGACGGTGGTGGCTGTGGTACCCGACGCACGGTCACCCGAGCGAGACACCGTGCTCAACGGCATCCTCGACCAGTGCCAGGCGACCGGGACGACGGCGCTGCTGGTGCACGCCGACGCCGAAGCGATCGCGCTGGTGCAGCACTGCGAGGAGCGGCACCTGACCGTACCCGGCGATCTCTCCATAGTGGCGTACGACGACGAGGTAGCCGGGCTCTTCAGCCCGCCGCTGACAGCGGTCCGACCGCCGCGACGCTCGATCGGACGAGCCGCCGTGCGTCTTGTCGCCGACCGGCTCGCCGACCCCGACCGCCCCACCCACCGGATCGTCATCAGCCCGTCGCTGCGGATCCGGGGGTCGACCGCGCCGCCACCCGCGTAGGCGGTCTTCCCGCATCCTGCCGACGAGCGCGCGCCCACCGGGATGCGATTACGTGAGCACATCGCTACCATGGGTCAGCAACCCAGAGGGAAGGGGTCGTGCCCGCGTGCGAAGTCCCGTCAGCGGAACCGCGTCGGCGTCTGCGCCGGACCGGTCCGCGCCGCTTGCGGCCGGACGGCTGCGCAGGCTCACCCGGCGGATGGCGCTGATCGCGGTCGCCGTCGGGGCCGGTTTCGTCGTGGCCGCCCTGTTTCAGGGGCCGGCCGCCGCCGACGGGATGCGCAGCGGGTCCGGCGACGAGCCTCATCGGAGGATCGGCGTTCTGGTCGAGTCGGTCGTACGGCTCTCGGTCGCCGAGCGCCCCGACCAGGACCGTCAACGAGCGGCGGCTGCCGACGACCGCCGCCACGACATGCCCCGTGCCCCGCTGGTAGCGCCCACCGGCGCGGTGGCCGCCCCCCGCGAGGATTCCCCTTCGACGGAGCCTCGACGGTCGGCGGGTGCGTCGAGGCTCGGCGCATCCGTCTCAGCCGGCACGGCGGAGCACGAAAGGCTCCGACCGGCCTCCGTGGCCCGCGCGGCTCACCGGGTGGACCTGTCGCTGCCGGCCGCCGATCCACCGCGACAGCCGACCACCGCCGCCCCCGACCGGTCGGCGGTGCGTACGCCGGCCGGTCCGCCCGTGGTCGGCCTGGTCACCGCTCCCCTGCCGTACGTCGTCGACATCGTGAGCACGGTGCCGATCAGGCCCGTCGTCGTGGCGCTCCTCCGGGTCACCGATGCCGTTCTACCGCCCGTTCTCGGCCCGGTGGTCGTTCCGGCGGCGACACCCGCACTGCCCGTTCCCCCAGCGCTCGGGCCAGCCGCCGTGTCGGTGACCGAGCCGGCTGCCGTACCGACAGTGCCGACGCCACCGGCGGGGCCGGCGCCGGCCCCCGTACGCGTCGCCGCGCCGCCGGCCCCGGCCGCGCCACCGCCAATGTCCGTCGTCGGCCCCGCGCGTGCCGCGGCCCCGACGGCGCACCTCGCCGCACGCCTGGTGCCGGTGAGCGCGCGGGCTGTCCTTCCTGGCCAGCCCGTCGCGCCCGCCGACCAGGACGCCGGCTGCGTCGACAATGGATCGACGCCCGGGCCGGGGCTGGTCCGGCCACTCGACCGGCAGTCCCACCTCGGTGCCGGGCAACGCTGCGATCTCGTGCGGCTTCTGGTCGCGAGCCGAACTCCTGCTGGGATCGCCCGCCCAGGCTGAGGCGGGTCGACCGACCCCGGCGGCTGGCCCGAGCGGCCGGCCTGTTCCACCCGCTGGTCGGTCGATCAGTGCCCGTGCCCGTCCACCGTGACGGTGTCGCGGGCCGATGCCCACCCGTCTGTAGCGCACGACCGCCCTGACCAACCCGTGGATGTTCCGGGATCGGTGGCCGTCGTGACGAGTATCGGAGATCGGAGAAAACGTGGTGATCCACGTTGTCGTCGCCGAGGACATGGGTTTGCTCCGCGGAGCGCTCTGCGCCGCGCTGTCACGCGAGGAGGACATGGAGGTGGTCGCCGACGTCGAGGGTGTCGGTGAACTGTTGACTGTGGTCCGGCGGTGCCGACCGCAGGTGGTGGTGCTGGCACTGACGCCGGAGCTGCCTGACCCGGTGGAGGTGGTCGCCCGGATCGACGTCGAGGCGCCGCACGCCGCCGTGCTGGCGATGAGCCCTCGCTGGAGCCCGGCGCTGGTGGAGGCGGCGCTGGCAGCCGGCGCGCGCGGCCTGGTCGGCAAGGACAGTTCGCTGGCCGAGTTGGTGCGGGCGATCCGCGCGCTCGCGGCCGGGGAACGGGCGATCGACCCGGCTGCGGCGATCGCGGTGCTGAGTCCCCCGGAGATGCCGTTGACGCCTCGGGAGATGGACGTGCTGCGGATGGCGGCCGAGGGCCTGCCCCTGAAGGAGATCGCCGTACGCCTCTACCTGGCACACGGGACGGTGCGCAATCACCTGTCGGTGATTCTGCGCAAGACCGGGGCCCGCAACCGGTTGGAGGCGGTGTCGCGCGCGCGGCGTAACGGCTGGCTGTGACCGTTGGGGGCGGGCCCGGTGGAGTTTCCGGACCCGCCCCGTCGCCGTGCGGTCCCATCGGATGCGTGTTTGAATGTTGACGTTGTGTGATCACCATCGGAGTGCGGGAAGGTTCATCGTGATCCGTACCTTGCTCGCCTTGGACGGTGCCCTGGTTCTGGGCGCGCTGTCGTTGGTCCTCGCCGCTGAGGAGGACATCCGTGTCGTGGCGGAGGTGGATCGCGGTGACGCGGTCTCCGCGGCCGTTCGGGCCCAACGCCCCGACGTGGTGGTGGCCGACCTCGACTTCGTCGAGGGAGTCGATCCCGACCGTCTCGGCCGGTGTCCCGTCCTGGTGCTGGCCCACCCGCATCGGGCCCGGCGACTGCGGGGCATGTTGTGCCCGACCAGGGCGGTCGGCATCCTGCGCAGTGACGCCGCGCCCCAGCGGGTCATCGACGGGATCCGACGGCTCGCCCGCCGGGAGCCCGTGCTCGACGCGGATCTCGTCGTCGCGGCGCTGCGCTCGGACGGCCCACTGACCAGCCGTGAGACGGAGGTGTTGAGGCTGACGGCCGCGGGTGCGCCGGTCGCCGAGGTGGCGGTGTCGCTCGGGCTCACCCGTGGCACCGTGCGCAACCATCTCGGGCGGATCGCGCGCAAGGTGGGTGCGCGTACCCGGGTGGAGGCCGTGCGGATGGCCGGCGAGGCGGGCTGGATCTGACCGGCGCCGTCGGCGTGCATGTGCGAGGTTCAGCCTCGGCGCGTCGACACCGCCGGGGACGGCACCACCGGGTCGTCCCAGCAGCCGACGAGCACCCGGTAGGTGGCCGAGCGGGCCATCAGCTGTTCGTGCGTCCCGACCACGGGCTCGTCGCCGTCGAGGACCAGCACCCGTGCGGCCCGAAGCGCGGAACTGATCCGGTGCGCGATCACCACGAGGGTGCCGGGCCGCCGGGCGAAGGCGGCCTCGACCGTCGCTTCCAGCACCTGGTCCAGGTGGCAGGTCGCCTCGTCGAGGACCACCAGCGGGGCGGGTGCCAGCCAGGCCCGGACAGCCGCGATGAGCTGCCGCTCGCCGGCGGAGAGCAGGGCCGGCGCGACCGGCGCGCCCAGGCCGCCCAGGCGGGTCGCCAGGGGACGCGCGCCGAGCGTGTCGAGGGCGACCTCCAGCGTGTGATCGTCGGCGTCCGGCCGGAGGTAGCGGAGGTTGTCGGCGAGGCTGCCGGTGAAGACGTACGCCTCCTGGGGCACCAGCACTCGCATCCGGGCGAGAGCGGCGGGCTCGACCTCGGCGACCCTCGTGCCGGCCAGGTGGACGGTGCCTGCCTGCGGCGGCACCAGACCGGCCATCAGGGCGGCCAGGGTGGACTTGCCCGCACCGCTCGGGCCCACCACGGCGAGATGGTCCCGGTCGACGAGTGTCAGCGAGAAGTTCTGCAGGACGGGCCGGGCGTGCGGGCCGTAGCCGAAGGTCAGTCCCCGGACCTCGAGGGCTGGCGGGCGACCGGCCGGACCGGCGGGTGGTCGGCGGCGGGGCATCCGGGCGGCGAGGGCCGGCGGGCGCTGGTCGTCGGAGACCGGACAGGTGCGCAGAATGTTCTCCAGCGTGACCGCGTAGCGGAGCCCGCCGCCGCCGAGACCCTGCACCAGTGTGTGCAGGGCGGGTTGCAGCCCGGTGGAGACGTAGATCAGCGCGCCCAGCACCGCGCCGGCGGTGAGACCACGCTCGACCAGCCACGGGGCGGCCACCATCAGCACCAGCAGTGGCAGCCAGCCGCCGATGCCGAGGCTGAGGCTGCGGATCGCCGCCATCCGGGCGAGCACGCGTTCGGCGGCGGCCTGCGCCGACACCCAGCGGGCCACCTCCGCCGCCACGCGTGTCTGTGCGCCGCAGGCCAGCACATCGCGGTGACCGGCCAGCGCGGTCGCCGCCGACTGGCCGAGTTGTTCACCGGCCCGGACGTAGGCGCGCTGGTGCGTGACCATCGCCGGCAGCGCGGCGAGAAACACGACCAGACCGGCGACCAGCGGCGCGACCGCCAGCGCCGCCACCACCGGCGCCAGGGCGAGCAGGCCGAGCAGGGCCGCGCCAGCGGAGAAGAGGAAACCGCGGGTCACCATCAGCAGACCGGCGAAGGTGTCGCGGACGATCTCCATCTGGTGGGTCAGCCGGGTCACGGCGGCGCTGTCCGGGCGGCCACCCGTCCGGGTGGCGTCGCGTAGCGCGCCGCGGATCACCTGGGCGGCCACCTCGTCGCGGAACGGCTCGACCACGGCGCCGAGGCTCCGGTACGTCCGACCGGTGGCCGCCGCGCCGACCAGTACGGCCACGGCGAGGACCCCCAACCAGGCCAGGCCGTTGAGCAGACGTCCGGCCAGAAAACCCTCGTCGACGGCGCGGGCGACCAGGTAGCCGGCGAGTAGCGCGGGCAGCGACTCGACAAGCGACCAGCCGCCGAGCCCGGCGAGCTCCCGCCGACTGGCGCGCAGCGCCCGCCAGGTCACCCGACGTACGCCGGGACGGCTCACGATCCACCGTCGGCAGGCTGGAAGACGGCACGGTAGTCCGGATCGGCCCACAGTTGCCGGTGCGGTGCCAGGCCACGCAGCCGACCGCCGTCCAGCCAGGCGACGAGGTCGGCCGCCGCGGCCGCCGCGGTCCGGTGGGTGACCACCAGTCGGGTACGCCCCCCGGCGCTCCCGAGAACCGCCTCGGTGATCCGGTGTTCGGTAGCGGTGTCGAGGCTGGACGTCGCGTCGTCAAGGATGAGCAGGCGTTCGGCGGCGAACGCGCGGGCCAGGCCGAGGCGTTGGTTCTCACCCCCGGACAGCGGTGTGTCCACCAGCGGGGTGCGGTAACCGCTGGGCAGACGTTCGATCACGTCGGCGACGGCCGCCATCCGGGCCGCTCGCAGAACCTCCGGGGTGGCCGGGCTCCGATCGGCCGGCGGTGCCGCCGCGTCGACCGGCAGCGCCAAGCCGATCGCGTCGTGGACTGTCGCGCCGATCAGCACGGGCCGGTCGAAGGCGTAGCCGACGGCCCGGCGCAGCGCCGCCGCGTCGAGGTCCCGCAGCGGCACCCCGTCCAGTCGCACCTCACCGCCGTCGGGGTCGTACAGCCGTCCCGCCACGGCCGCCAGGGTCGACTTGCCGGCACCGGACGCTCCGACGACTGCCACTGTCGCGCCGGCCGGCACGTCCAGGTCGACGCCGTCCAGGATGGGCCGGCCGTCGTCGGCGTGCACGCACACCCCGCGCAGTCGCAGGGCGCCGCCGCCGGGTGGAAGAGGCCGATCGCCTGCCGGCGTGGCGGGCTGCGTCAGCAGCTCGGCGACCCGGTGTGCTCCCGCGCGGCTGCGGACCAGGTGGTTCAGGGTGGCGAGCACTGCACCGAGCCCGGCGCCCATGGCCGCGTACCGGACGGCGGCGACCAGTTCACCCGGCGTGAGCCAGCCTGCGGTCAGGGCGTACCCGCCGACCGCGATGACGCTCAGGTTCAGCAGCGGCGCCACGGCCGAGGTGCGCGCACTCGCCCGGGCCAGCAGTCCCCAGGTGTGCCGGCCGTGCCGGTCCAGCTCCGGTAGGGCCGCCAGCACCCGGTCCTCCTCGCGACGGGTGGTGCCGGCGGCGGCGATGGTCCGGGCACCGGTCAGCGACTCCAACAGCCGGCCGGCGATGTTGCCGAGCACCCGCTGGTACCCGGCGGTTGCCGCCGAGGCGTCGGCCACGAAGGCGCGCATGAGGACGGCGAGCAGGGTGAGACCGACGAGCAGGGTGAGACCGAGGACCGGTTCCATGATGGCGAGCGCGACGACGCTGCCCAGCGGCGGAAGCACCGCCACGATGGCCAGGACCACGGCGTTGCCGGCCTGTCCGGCGTCGGCGGCCTGGCCGACCAACCGGCCGACGAGATCACCCACCGGGTGCCGGCGGGTGACGCGGACGTCCATGGCGAACAGGTGACGCAGTAGGCGTCGGCGCAGCCCGGCGGTGGCGCGCGCCGCACCGAAGCCGCTGGCCAGGTCCGTCAGGGTGTCGACGCAGATGAGGACCACGACCAGGGCGCAGGCGGACACCGCCCACCAGGCGGAGCCGCCGTCGAGGGCGGCGTCGACGGCGCGGCCGAGGGCCGCGGGTAGCAACAGTTCGGCGGCCGCGCCGAGCAGCGCGACCGCCGCGAGTCCAGCGGTCCAGCCGCCGCCCGCCAGGACCGTCTGCCGCAGCAGCCTGTCCCCCACGGCGAACGTCGGCATCGGTCCTCCCGTTGGTACGCGGTTGCCCTGGGTGGGCACGTCTACCCACCCAGGGCCCCACGTGTGCGTGGATCAGTTGCAGGTCGTGACGGAGAGCGAGCTGTCGCCGCAGAGCAGCAGGCTCGCCCGGCTACCGCCACCGGTGCGGTCGGCCGGAGCCATCTCCAGGCCTTGGAGGTCCAGAAGTGCCATGTCGTTCACCTCCCTTCCTTCCGTTCGCCGATCAGGTCGCCCCCGCTGTCGCGGGGGAGTCTGTTCGCGCCCGGCAGGGGCGCGAGGAAGGGCAGCGTCGGCGGCTGGTCGTGCTCCGCGCTGGCCAGCGCGTACAGCACGCCGGCGGTGCCGGTGCCGAAGTCCATGGAGAGCCGCAGCAACTGCTCGCCGGGGAATGCGATCCCCTCCCGGTACGGCAGCGCGTGCCAGTCCAGCCGATCCATCTGCGCGCGGAGTTCGCCGCGGTCGGCCTCGTCGGTCGAGGCGGCGAGGTAGGCGATGATGCCGGCCCGGCCGGCGAAGAGCCCGGACTGTGCGTAGAACGGTGAGCGCGTCGCGCGCCGAACCCCGGCGCTCGCCTCGGCGAACCGGTCGTCGGCCCGGTGGCGCAGGTACTGGTCGAGGACCAGCCCGATACCGACGCTGCCGTGGGCCAGATAGGGCATGGTGCGCCAGCCCTCATTGACCTCCAGGGCACCGTCCGGGCGCAGCACACACCGCCGCAGATCCTGACGCAGCGCGGTGGCGGCGTGCCCCAACAGCTCGTCGTCGCCGCTGAGCTCGTAGAGGCGCAACAGCATCAGCGCCGGTCCGGTCCGGCCCCGCAACAGCCCGGCGTACGGGTTACGGCCGCCGCTGACGTCCGGGCCCGGGTCGTCGGCCAGCTGCCCGATCACACGCTCGGCGGCCCGCCAGGCGGCGTCGCGCAACGACACCTCCCCGGTGCGTGCGGCCAACTCGGCCAGGTTGAGCGCGATCCCGGACAGTCCGCTGGCCAGGCTGTGGTCGAGCCCGTCCATGGGTTCCCGCAGGCAGATGTCGAGAACGTCCAGCGCGTCCTGCCGGCGTCCGAGGTGGACCAGCGCGTATGCGACGCCGTGCAGCCCGTCGTAGAAGCCGCAGCGGGTGCCGGACGGGGGCGTTGTCGCCCGCCGCACCAGCCAGTCTTCGTGCTCGGGCCACCGCCCGGCACCGCTCTTGTCGAGCGCGTACAGCACCCCCGCCGCCCCGTGGGCGAGGTTGAGGCCGCCGCTGCGGAACTGCTCGATGTCACCGGGAAGGAGCCGATCGTCGCGCTCGGGGGTGGCGCTGGCCACGATCGCCGTCGTCAGCCGGTCCCGCATGGTGCGCCAGTCATCAGTGCCGAGATTCCCTCGCGGTTCCGCGGCGACACACGGCTCACCGGTGATCTCCTCGACCGCCGGATCGAGGAAGGACCTCGGCACCGGGAAGTTGGCGGCGATGATGTCGGCCAGGTGAGTCACCTTCGCCGGGGCGAGCCGGACCAGCTGGGTCAGTGGCAGGAACAGCGCCAACCGCAGGCACGCCAGGGCGTACCGGTCGACCGCCGGCCCGCTGCGGTCCCTCGGTGCCGCGAAGCCCTGGTTGCGCAGCCCGGGTCGGCGGTGCCCGGCGATCGGGGCGGCCACCTCGAAGTCGACCAGGGCGACCCGGTCGTCCGGCCGGATCATGATGTTGAACAGGTGCAGGTCCCCGTAGACCAGGCCGCGCTCGTGGATCGCCGCCACGACGGCTTCGACCTGCTCGTAGGTCTGGCGGGCCCACCGGGCGTACGCCGCCCGGTCGTCGTCGGTCGCGTCGGCGTCGATCAGCGGGTACCGGTCGACCAGCACCTTGTTCAGCGGCCGGCCCTCGATGAACTCGAGCGCGAGGAACCGGTGCTCGCCGAGGACGAACTCGTCGTGCACCCGAGGCACCTGCGGCAGGTCGGCGAGTTGCCGCAGGGCCTGCGCCTCGCGGGCCAGCCGGGCGACGGCGTCGGTGCCGTCGGCGTCCAGGCCGGCGTGCGGTCGGGCCTCCTTCAGCACCACCTCGGTGTCGGTACGCAGGTCCCTGCCCACGTACAGCCCGCCGCCGTTCGAGAAGTGGATTACCCGCTCGATCCGGTACGGCACCTGGTCGGTGCTGGTGCCGCTCCGGGCGGCCAGGTGCGGGCCGAGGAAGTCCGGCAGGGTGACCCAGGACGGTACGTGAAAGACGGGCTCCCGCCGGTCCGGCACCAGCGTGCCGCCGTCGTCCTCGATCGCCGGCACCACCTGGCCGTCCGGCGAGTGGCAGTAGCGGGCGGCAAAGCCGCCGTAGCGCACGTGGACCGGGCCGACGCCGTAGCGGAGGTCACTGAGGATGTACGGCCCGGTCTCGCCGGTCAGCAGTTCGTCGAGTTCCTTGCAGGCCAACTCCAGCTCCGCGTCGTCGCACGGATAGACAGTGATGAACTTGCCGCTGGCGGCCCGGGCGGCGTACTTGGAATTGCGCAGCAGCAGCGTGCGCGGTCCGCGCAGGAACTTGAAGGACAGGCCGCGGGGGACGCAGTAGTTCCAGACCGCGTCCAGCACCCGTTCGGCGTTCGCCAGACCCGCCGACACATGGATCTTCCAGCCCTGCTGCGGCAGGGAGCCGCCGTCGGGCGCGTAGATCAGCCAGTCGTCGAGCGGCTCGCGGCGCCAGCCGGTCGGCGTCGGCCGGTCGGCGGCCGGAAAGACCGGCTGTGCGACGGCGCTGCCGAGCGAGTCGTAGAACAGCCGATCCGCGGCGCAGTAGCTGTCGTAGCGTTCGTCCACCGTCCCGCCGCCCCTCGAACTCGGCCGGCTGTTGTTCCGGCGATGAATCGAGTCTCATCGACGGGACGAGTGGGCTCCAGTGCGCTTAGTCACGACGTTCGATGCGGGGTGCACAGGTACTCATGACATTAGTCAGGCCCGCACACCGTAGACGGCGGCGCCCATCGGCTTGTCGACGTCGAGGTCCGGGGGGACCGGCGGTGGTGCGGCGACAGCACCCGTGCGCGAGGAAGGCGCGGGTGGACCGGCCCCGAAAGCACGCTGATGCCCGTCGATGTTGCCAAAGTCGATCCAGACGTGTTGGAATGGCTCATATCGCCGCAGCGCGGGGGCAACCGCGCTGGGAACGGCCAGCACGGGAGCATCGCAGCGCCGGCAGCGCGCCGCCTTGGCGGACGCTCGCCTGGCGAATCGCCGGGTCACCTCTACGACGACGGGCGCCTTGCCGGGCAACCACTCTCGCCCGCCGTAGGTAACCCCCGGCACGTGTCCCCCCAACGGCTGACGCGCTCGACGCCTGACCCGCCGGGGGCGTCCGATTCGGCCTGCCAGCACCAGAAACCGGCGACGAGGTGAGAAGCAATCATGATTTCCCGAGAGAACTTCGCGGGTTGGTACCGAAACCGCTTCGTGTGGGTGGCGGTGATCCTGCTGGTGGTGTCGGCCGGCGCGGTCGTACTGGTCAACCGGGCCGGCCCGGAGGCGAAGCCGGCGGATCTGCAATCACAGATCATCGCCCGAATGCGTACGACGCTCGAACAGGCAGACCCGGGGCAGCACAACCACGCCGGACACGGCGCCCAGCAGGCGGCCACCACGGCGAAGCCGGCAGTGATCTGCGGGGTCCGCGTCTACGGCTACGAGCCGACCGAGGCCACCGCGCTCGCCGACGTGCAGACGGTTTACGGCTTCCACCTCTGCGGGGTCGCCGAACAGAAGCGCCCCTGGGACGTGGCGGTCAAACTGGCCGGACCCGTGATCATGGACATGTCCACCCAGCCTCCGGGCATCCAGGTGGTCGAGGCGACCGCCGAGGTCATGTTCACCGACCGGGTGCGGCAGATGCTCCCGCCCAAGTACGCGGAGCTGGCGCTCAAGGAGGCGCTGTCCGAGTCGGAGATGGTCGACCAGCGCCGCCGGTACGACGCCGCAGCCGGCCTGTGACAGTGCCGGGCGGCAGGCGGCGCGGTCGTTACCCGCACCCGGATCCGAACCGGGCGGCTGCGGACAGCCCGGTCAGCTCGATCCACATCCGACCATAGATAGATAACGATTGATATTTGAGTCGATAGATGCAACAGTTGGTTTGGGAGCGTTCCCATACTGATCTGTAGTCCCGAAGAGCGGAGGATGAACAGTGCGTTCACTCAAGTCCGATCGATCCGGCGGACGATCCCGGTCACCAGTCCGTCGGTCCCTTCGAGCGTTCGTCATGGTGTTCGCCATCGTGGCCGGCATGCTGCCCTTCACCGGGGCAGCCCAGGCCCACGGCACCATCATCAACCCGATGAGTCGCGCCTACCAATGCTGGAAGGCGTGGGGCAACCAGCACATGAACCCCGCCATGCAGCAGCAAGACCCCATGTGTTGGCGGGCGTTCCAGGCCAATCCCGACACCATGTGGAACTGGATGAGCCAGCTGCGCGACGGCCTCGGCGGCCAGTACCAGGCCCGCACCCCGGACGGTCAACTGTGCAGCAACGCCCTGTCCAGGAACGACAGCGTGAACCAGCCCGGGGCGTGGAAGACGACCACCGTCAGCCGCAACCTCACGGTCCAGCTGTACGACCAGGCCAGTCACGGCGCTGACTACTTCCAGGTCTACGTCACCAAGCAGGGGTTCAACCCGGCCACCCAGAAGCTCGGATGGGGCAACCTCGACCTGATCACGACGACGGGGCGCTACGCGCCGGCGCAGAACATCTCGTTCAACGTCTCGCTCCCGTCGCGCAGCGGGAACCACATCCTGTTCGTGCTCTGGAGGGCGTCGCACCTGGACCAGACCTACATGTGGTGCAGCGACATCAACGTCACCTGATCGGCAGTACCAACAGCTACAGAACTATTCCGGCTCAGGGCGTCAACGCCCTGAGCCGGATTGGTTGTCTCAGGTGGAGGTCACGCGTCGGCTTCGAGAGCGAAGGTGTTGCCGTCCGGGTCCTGGAACCAGGCGATACGTCCACCTCCGGCCCGCGCGGTAATCCCCTTGTCGTCGTGCTCGAACTGCTCGTAGCGAACGAACTCGACGCCGGACGAGGTGAGCTCGTCGACGATCTGGTCGATGTCGTCGACGTACCACGTCGCCACCGTCGCCGAGGTCTGCCCGGCAGTGACCGACTGATACACGTTCAGCGCCGGCCCGCCACCGGAGCCATAGACACGGCTACCGTCGGCGATGGTGGCGCTGGGGCCCGACCGCAACGCCCGCAGGCCCAGCGCGCCTTCGTAGAAGGCCACGGCCGTCTGAATGTCGGACACGGCGACCGAGGCTCTGAGGTGGTACGTACTCAAGGGCATGAACCACTCTGGCAGGTGCTCGACGAATCGGGGCGCCGAATCGGAGACCGTCACATCCGCACACTGCGGGAAATGCCGAACAGGACGTTCGGACGCAGTGCCCCGTCGGGTTCGGTGGGATCGTCGAAGCCGTGGGCCAGGACCGCCAGCGGCCCCTCGGTAGCGCAGCCCCGGCCCCAGGCCGAGCGGGCGAGCGGCGCCGAGGGCTACCCCTGCGACGGGCCGTCGCCCGCAGTGGCGGTACGCAGCTCCTTGAGCACGTACGTGGCAGCCTTCTCGACGACGCGGATGCCCTCTTTCTGGCTCACGTGATGGTCGGAGAGCACGGCGATCAGCCAGTCATGACGGGCCTCGACGATCCGCCCGATGCTGTTGACCAGCCAGCGGCCCCCGTCGACATCAGCGGTGTCCCAGCCGTTCTTGACGTACTCCGAACGACTGCCCGCCTCCCGCGCGGCGGTGACTCCCCACCGCTGCTCGGGGATCACCTTCTTCATGAGGCCCATGACGAAGGTACGGTCCTGCGGGGTCAGCGGTCCTGTCGGTGACGTCAGCGCGGTCAGCAGACGGAGTTGGTCGGCGACCGTGGTCGTGGTGAGGCCCCAGTGCGAATTGGGCTTCGTCTCGCGCAGACCGAGCGCGCGGTTCGCGGCGGTGAGGCCGCGCGAGCCCTCGATCCGCTGCCAGAGGGCGACCGCCGCATCGTTGTCACTGGACACGATCATGGCCTCGGCCAACCGCCGGGTGTCGGAACCCAGGGCCTTGCCCGGCGGGTTCTGGCGCAGCAGAAGGGCCGCGAGGATGTTGACCTTGACGATGCTGGCGGTCTCGAACCGTTTGGCGCCGACCGTCACCGCAGCCGTTCCTTGTCGATCCAGTGCCGCGACCGCCAGGTGGCCGTCGTACCGCTGCACGTAGGCCTTGATGCGCGTTCTCGCCTGGTCGATCCGGTCGACGGCCGGCGTCGTGGGGATCGGAGTGGCAGGGGAGGAACCCTGCGATGGTCCGGCTCGGTCGCCGTCGCGGCCGCGCGTGGCACCCAGGGCGGCCGTCGCGACGCCGGCCAGCGACGTGGTGACAGCGGAGATGACCCAGCGTCGCGGCAGCTGCCGCCCTTTCCGCTCAGCCAAGGCGGGCCACCGCCCTCGCCGCGATCTCGTCCACCGCGGCCTGGCTGCCCGGATCGGGCAGGCGGACCGTCGAGACCGTCTCGCCTCGTTGCACCATCACGAAGTACGTGACGGTGTTCGAGGTGTCCGCATGCGCGATGCGACCTCGAACGAGCATGCCGGCGCCGTCCAGATATTGCGGGTCGACGACGTCGAACGAGACCTGCGATCCGAGGACCGGGTAGCTCGCGCACCGCAGGAGGACCCGACGGACGTCGTCGACGTTCCGCTCGGCCCATCCAGGTTCGTACGTCTCCACGACGTGATGGGCCGGCGACGAGCCGTCAGACGGCCGGTAGTAGCGCTCCACGGCAGCGCGCCGATGCGATTTGGCCGGGTAGTCGCTGCTCCGATAACTAGGGCAACTGTCCTGCTCCCACGGCCAGGGCGGCAGACCGGTTCGCGCGTCGTCCGCACGCCAGTCCGCTCCCAGATCGCCCGCCCCCAGCAGCGGGCTCGGATCGCCCCGTTCCGCGTTTGCGGTGTGTCGCTCGTCGGGGCCGATACCGGACTCCCCCCGATGGCACCCCGCGGCCATCACCATCGACGCCGCCAGGACCGCCGGCACGACCGCAAGCGAACCTCGGCCGCTGCCGCGGATCCGGCCTCGGCTCGTCCTGCTGCTCGATACGAACACCGAAACCTCCCCAGACGCAGATACTTGCCACCGCAGGTGGCGCCTCAGCCGACGACGCGGGGCGGCACGTTCGCCGCCGCCGCAGCACCGACGCGGCGGTTACCGGCCGACGGTCCGACACCATCGGGATCCGCCACACCCCGGCCGCAGACAGGACCCGTCAATGGCGTTCCTCGGCGAACAGCTCGGCACGGGTCTCGCCGAGCAACTCACGCAGGCGGTTGAGGGAGCGCATGCTCTGGCTCTTGACAACGGCGGTGGAGACGCCCACAACCTCGGCGGTTGTCTCCACGCTCAGGTCGTCCCAGTAACGCAGGACGATGATCGCCCGATCCCGCAACGGCAATGTGGCGACCGCGTCCAGCAACGTCATGCGCAGCTCGGCCGGATGTTCCTCGCCCCGATCCGGCGGCGCCGACATCGCCAACTCGCGGCTGGAGCGACGTCGCTGCTGGTCGATCATGCAGCGCAGCAGTATCTTGCGGGCGTACGCGTGGGGGTCGTCGGCCCGGCGGACCCGCCTCCAGTTGGCGTACACCTTGGCCAGCGTCGTCTGGGTGAGGTCCTGGGCGAGATGCCAGTCGCGGCACATCAGGAAGGCCGCGTCGCGCAGCCGACCAACGGTCGCCTGCGCGAACTCCACGAAGTCTTCGTCAGCCATTCGCCCGGGCCAGCTTCGGGAACCTCTTGGTCCCGTTGACGACGTACTCGGCCGGCAGTGTCGTCCCCCAGTTCGGGTTCGCGGCGATCGCGATCGCCTCCTTCACGGAGAGGACGGGCGGCGCCGGCGACGTTCCCTTGGCGTCCCAGACCAGACAGGTGGCGATCATGAGATCGACCTGGAGGCCAGCGCGGTGGTGCACGGTGACCGTCTGGTTCTGCACGCAGTTGTCGGGTACCTCGGTCAGCTCCACCGTCCCCGGGGCGGGGTCGCCGCCGACGCGGTCCCGGTAGATGGAGAGCCGCAGCATGCCCGGTCCATCGCCTCGGTCCAGGTAGAGCTGGACGTACGGCATGCCGGGGCCTGACCCGCTGCTCTCCAGACTCGCGTAACCGCTGGTCTTCCCCCTGGGCAGCAGCCGGGTCAGCAGTTCCAGGGCGCCCTGCGGTGTGGTGGTCAGCAGTTCACCGTCCGGCCCCGCCCCGATCCTCACGGTGTCGATCACCGTGGTCGAGGGAGTCGGCGGCGCTGACCGGAAGAGGTTTCCTTCGGCGCCCTCTTCCAGCCCGCCCGGGGCGCCACCGGAGGACCCAGCCGGGGACGGCGTGGTGGTGTCGACCGATCCGCCCGGCAAGCCCACGTTCGCTCCGCCGGGCTGACCGGCGTCATCCGCTCCGACGCCGAACGGCCCGGCGGCCAGGCCGATCACGAGCAGCATCGCCAACGCCGATCCGCCGACGCCGAACTGCGCCAGGCGGCGTTGGCGACGAAGTCGGCGGCCCTGCACCACCGACTGCTGGACCAGGTCACCCAGTGGCGGGGCGGGATGTTGGGCCAGGTCGTCCCTGAAACGCCCACGCACGTCGCCCATGTCCCTTGCTCCTCCTCGGCCGGCCGCCCCCAGTGGCGATCCGTCACTGACCTGACGGGTTGGCCAGCCGATTTGGTTACCGGCTTTCGGCGCGAATCTTCAGCCACCGCGTCGGCGGAACGCCGTCGGTTCGAGCAGCTGAAGCTGCTGGCGGTCCCGGCGGCCGCACGGAAACACCGGGCCTGCCCCATCAGCTCGCCTCGCCGCCGGGACACTCCACGCGAGCCGGTCCCCTATTGATTCATTTCCTCGAACATCGCAGCAGGGCGAGGGTCGCCGCAATCGGCCCAGAGGTCTCCAAGCTGGTCGACGCGGTGGGCCCGGATGTCGGGTTGCGGTCCGATGGCGTACCGGTGAGCTACGGCCCGCACGTGCTCCTCTGCGGGGTCGGCGAGCCCGTCGTACACCGCGACGAACACCGCCCGCGCGTCCCTCCTGGGCCATCCCGCAGGCATCAGCTCGATCGGCAGCAGCGGATCCAGGATGGGGAAGCGCCGATAGGCATCCATCACCTCGGTACGCGCCCGTACCGCAGCCGCCCCCGTGATGTCTCCCGACCGGACACCTGGCAACAGGGCATCCCAGCGTCGGATGAATGAGTCGTACTGCTGCACGAGCGCGGCGGTGTCCCAGGCGTCGATCGGTACCCGATTGGTGTGCGCCTCGATCTCCACGTGCCGAGCGCGGAACACGGTCGTGGCGCCGAGCGCGATGGCCGAGAGCTTCGCTCTGGGCGTGTGGCCGAGATTGTGCGGTGATACCCACAGTCCGTCGTACAGGGGTGCGTACCCGAGCCATCGAAGCTGTCCGCGGAGGACGCGTCGCTCGGCGCTCGCCTCCTGCGGCAGGGAGAACGCAACCAGTGTCCACCAGCCGTCCCACGACTCGGCCTGCGCATCAAAGACAGCGATCCGGCGTGCGCCGCGCGCGAGGTTGTGGGCGGCGGGCTGGGTCAACCGGTAGAAGCTGTTCCGTCCCTGACGGTTGATTTCAAGCACTCCGCGGCGCGCCAGGCGGCTGATGGCGGTCCGCGCCCCGGCCGTGTTGACGCCCGATTCGGCAAGCAACGCCACGAGGGCGGCGGAGGGTAGCCAGGTGCGGCCCTGAAGTGTGTAGTCGGCCAGCAGCGTCACGGCCAAGCCTTGGGGTGAGCTGCCTGACTGCCTGCGGGGCAGTCGGGTGGAGCCGTCCGCGCTGTCGGGAAAAATCTCGTCGATGTTGAAGGGGCTGACCACACGACGCTCCGGCGCAGATCGGGGAAGACCGCTAGTAGATCCGATTGTGGCAGGTGCCCGGCCACGTTCGTCCGCCCCCCGTCATCCGGAGCTGATTTCCGCTCACCTCGCCGCATCCATAGCGATTCGTCGATTGACAGTTTCACCGACCAGAGAGACACTTTTTGTAATGCGTCTGGCGCTGCGGGAGCGCGCAAAGCCAGCGGGCAGCTGACCGACCTCCCCGGGCGGAGGTCACCTGACGAGCCGACCGGCATAAACCTGCCGCGACCCACTTCACCATGGACGGGTTGACGGTGAGGCCGGTCCGGCGCGTCTTGTCCAACCACAGTGATGTACCGCCTCCGGTGCCCGGTGGCGCGATTCACCGTGTCCAATCAAGCGTCAAGGGAGTGAAGCGTGAAACCCTATCGACGGCTGCTGGTCGGCTTCGCCGTGTTCCTCGCGGCGGCTGGCCTGGCACTGGTGATACCCGGACTGACGAAACCAGCCTCTGCGGCCTCGTTGACCGAGGTGACCAATTTCGGCAACAACCCGGGCGGGATGCGGATGCACATCTATGTGCCCGACGCCCGGCCGGCCAACCCGGCGATCGTGGTCGCCATGCACGGCTGCGGCGGCTCCGGCCCGGGCTTCTACTCGGGCAGCGAGTTCGCCTCGCTGGCGAACCAGTACGGCTTCATCGTCATCTACCCGAGCGCCATGCAGGAGGCCGGGTTCGGCAAGTGCTTCGACACCTGGTCGGACGCGTCCAAGCGCCGTGGTGGTGGCAGCGACCCGGTCTCCATCGAGTCGATGGTGAACTACGCCCGGCAGCAGCATGGCGGTGACATCAACCGGGTCTACGCCACCGGCAGCTCGTCTGGCGGGATGATGACCCAGCACATGCTCGCGGTCTACCCCGACCTGTTCAAAGCGGGCGCGTCATTCATGGGCGTGCCCTTCAACTGCTTCGCGAACGCGGCCGCCTACCCACCCGGCGGGCCGTGCACCAACGGCAGCATGAACCGGACCCCGCAGCAATGGGGCGACATGGTCCGGGCGGCGTATCCCGGCTACACCGGCCCGCGCCCGCCGATCCAGCTCTGGCACGGCACCAACGACACCCTCGTGCCCTACTCACTGCTGCAGGAGTCGGTCGAGCAGTGGACCAACGTGCACGGGCTGAGCCAGACTCCGACGTCCACCGACACCCCGCAGCCCAACTGGAACCGCCGCCGCTTCGGCACCCAGGTCGAGGCGTACGCCATCCAGGGCGCAGGGCACAGCCTGCCCTCCAGCGGCATGGCGCGTGTCGCCATCCAGTTCTTCGGGCTGGACCGCACGACCTCGCCCACCCCGACGCCGACCCCCACCGACCCGCCGACCCCCACCCCTTCACCCACCGTTCCGCCCGGCTCCGCCAGCGAAATCGTCGGCACCCAATCCGGCCGGTGCGTCGACGTACCCAACGCCTCACGCAACAACGGCACCCGGGTCCAGCTCTACGGCTGCAACAAACAAACCAACCAGGCATGGACCTACACCACGACCAAACAACTCCAGGTGTACGGCACCATGTGCCTCGACGCCGCAGGCACCGCCAACGGCGCGGCAGTACAGATCTACAGCTGCCACAGCCAGACCAACCAACAGTGGAACATCAACTCCAACGGCACCATCAGCAACGTCCAATCCGGACGCTGCCTCGACGCCTGGAGCACCACCAACGGAGCCCAAATCCAGCTCTACGACTGCCACGGACAAACCAACCAACAGTTCCGACTCGCCGCCCTCGCCCGCTGATCACAGCCAAGTTCGCAGCACGTTCGACTGCGTGCAGATGGACCAACGGCAGGGCGAGATCAACACACCTGAGACAGACCGGACTGCAGACGGGCGGGCTCGGCGTCACGCCGGGCCCGCCCCCATCGACGTCGGTCAGTTGCCGGCCGCGCTGCGTGACGCTTACTCCCCGCCTGCGGGCAGGACTCCTGCCGCCGAAGTCTTGCCCAGGCCACCCCGGACATCCTCCTCGATCCGCTTCGCGGCAGCCAGCAGCGGCGGGAGCAGCTCGCGACGGATCATCTCGAACGACCCTCGGGTGGCGTGTGCGGAGACGTTCACCGCTGCGATCACCGAGCCGTTCTCGCCGTGGATCGGCGCGGCCACGGAGCGCAGCCCCTCCTCCAACTCCTGGTCCACGATGGCGTACCCCTGGGTGGCGATCTTCGTCAGGACGGTGCGCAGCTTGGCCGGGTCGGTGACGGTACGCCGGGTCAGCGGCCGCAGCTGAGCCGTGGCGAGGTAGTCGTCCAACCAGTCCACCGGTTGCGCGGCGAGCAGCACCCGGCCCATTGACGTGGCGTACGCGGGGAACCGGGTACCGACGCTGATCCCCACCGTCATGATCCGCTTGGTGGGCACACGGGCGACGTAGACCACCTCGTCGCCGTCGAGCACCGACACCGAGCAGGACTCGTGCACCCGCGCGACCAGTGCCTCCATGTGCCGCTGCGCGACCTCGGGCAGGCTCAGGCTGGACAGGTACGCGTAGCCGAGTTCGAGGATCCGTGCCCGCAGCGAGAAGAGCCGGCCGTCGGTGTGCACGTAGCCGAGCTCGACCAGGGTGAGCAGGAACCGGCGTGCCGCGGCCCGGGTCAGCCCGGTCCGTCTGGCCACCTCGCTGAGCGTGAGCTGCGGATGTTCGCCGTCGAACGCCCGGATCACCGCGAGGCCGCGCTCCAGCGACTGGACGAACTCCGGCGACCTCGCCGCGTCCTCGCTCACGCTCACCCGGCCTCCTGCCGCAGAGTCTCCCGGGCCACCTTGAACGCCCGGTTCGCCGCCGGTACGCCAGCGTAGACGCCGACCTGGAGCAGGACCTCCGCCACCTCGGCCGGGCTCAGCCCGTTGCGCAGCGCGGCCCGGACGTGCATCGCCAACTCCTCCTCGTGGTGCAGCGTGGCGAGTACGGCGAGAGTGACGCAACTACGGGTACGCCGGTCGAGGCCCGGCCGGTTCCACACCTCCCCCCAGGCGTAGCGGGTGATGAAGTCCTGGAAGTCGGCGGTGAACTCGTCCGTGCCGGCGACCGCGCGGTCGACGTGCGCGTCACCGAGCACCTGTCGACGTACCGCCATGCCCGCCTCGTGCCGCTCGCGGTCGTTCATCTGTCCCCGCGTTCCTCGTCGAAGTGGTCCAACAGGAGCCGGCACACCTGCTCGGGTTGCTCGACGTTGGCCAGGTGCGCCGCCGCGTCGACCACGGCCAGCCGGGCCCGCGGGATGCGCCCGACGATCTCGCGGGCGTGCTCCACCGGGGTGGCCCGGTCGTCGGCTCCCGCGATGACCAGCGTCGGCGCGGCGACCCGCCCGAGGTCGGGTCGGAGGTCCATCGCGGCTATCGCCTCGCAGCAGGCGGCGTATCCGGCCGACGACGTCGCGGTCAGCATGGCGCGGTGCGCGGCGATCGCCTCCGGCCGGGCCGCGGCGAACGCCGGGGTGAACCAGCGGGCCACCACCGCGTCGGCGATCGCCGGCAGACCGTCCGCGCGTACCGTGGCGGCTCGTTCGCGCCACTGTTCGGGTGGGCCGAGCGACGCCGACGTGCAGAGCAGCGCGAGCCGCCGCACCCGCTCGGGCGCGTGCGTGGCGAGCCACATGCCCACCATGCCCCCGAGGGACAGCCCCGCGTAGTGCACCCACTGCACGTCGAGGTCGTCCAACGTCAACAGCAGTTCCCGACCCAGCAGGTCCAACGTGTACGGCCCGGACGGCACCGCCGAGCGGCCGTGGCCCAGGTGGTCGTACCGAACAACCCGGAACCGTTGGGCGAGCACCGGGACCTGGGGTTCCCACATCGCGGCGGCGGTGCCGAGGGAGCTGCCGAGCAGCAGCACCGGCGCGGCGGCCGGGCCGTCGACGGTGAGGTGCAACCGAGAGGTCATCCGCTCACTCCCCGGGCAGCGGTCAGGGCACTGTCGACGAACCGGCCGGCCGAGCCGAGCCAGCGGGACGGGTCGAGCGCCTCGGCTATCTCCGTCTCGGACAGGTGGGCGCGTACCTCGGGGTCGGCGAGCAACGCGGCGCGGAACGAGGGTCCGGCGGCGGCGCGGGTCACCAGTTCGTGTGCGACGGCGCGACCGACAGCGGGCGCCAGCCGCGCGGCGACGGCCTCGGCGAGCAGGAGGCCGCCGGTCGCGTCGAGGTTCTCCCGCATCCGCTCCGGACGGACCTGCAGCCCGGCCAGCACCCGGGCGCACCGGGCGGCGGTGCCACCGGCCAGGTGCAGCAGATCGAGCAGGGGCTCCCACTCGGCGTGCCAGGCGCCTGCGGCCCGCTCGTGCTCCTGCACCGCCGCGGCGAACAGGGTGGCGACGAGACCCGGACCGCGGCGCGCCGCGGCGGTGACGAGGATCGAATCCACCGGGTTGCGCTTGTGCGGCATGGCCGAGGAGCCGCCTCGTCCGGCGCCCCCCTCGGCGACCTCGCCTACCTCGTTCTGGGCGAGCAACCCGACGTCGAGCGCGACCTTGCCGGCGGCCACGAGGAGCCCGCCGAGGGCGGTGGCCAGATCGAGCCAGGGCTGACGCCGGGTGTGCCAGGGCAGCGGGCTCGGCGACAGGCCCAGGTGCGCCGCGAACCGCTCGGCGACCTCGGTGCCGGCCGGGCCGAACGCGGCCAGGGTGCCGACCGCCCCACCGAGTTGTGCCGGCTGTACGGCGCGGGCCTGACGCAGGCGGTCCCGGGCCTCGACCAGACCGGTCAGCCAGCCGGCGGCCTTGAGCCCGAACGTGGTCGGTGCCGCCTGCTGCCCGAGCGTCCGCGCGACCATCACCGTGCCCCGGTGGGCGTCGGCCAGTTGGGCGGCGGCGTCCACGGCGGCGTCGAGGTGACGCAGCAGCGGCCCGAGCGCCCGTACGGCCACCAGGGCCAGCGCGGTGTCCAGGACATCCTGGCTGGTCGCTCCGAGATGCACCCAGGCTCGGGCATTGTTCGGCACGGCGGCGGTCAGCTCGCTCACCAGCGGGACGACCGGGTTCCCCGTGGCGTCGGCCGCCCGGCCGAGCACGCCCGGGTCGTACCGCTCGGCGCGGCACTGCTCGACGATCGCCTCGGCCGCCGGTGCGGGGATGACGCCGGCGTCCGCCGCGGCCCGGGCGAGCGCGGCCTCCACGTCGAGCATCGCCTGGAGCACTGACGGGTCGCTGAGTTCCGCGTCGACGTCCGTGGCGCCGGAGAGGCCGCCGAGCAGGCCGTCAGACGGCGAAGAAGACGGTCTCATGGTCTCCCTGAAGGTGGATGTCGAACCGGAACCCGTCCGAGGCGGGTCTCGCCAGCAGGGTGTCACGGCGGTCGGCGTCGACGCTGCGCAGCACGGGGTCGGCGGCGTTCGCCGCCGGCTCGTCGGGGAAGTAGAGCCGCGTGACGAGACGGTGCAGCAGCCCACGCCCGAAGACCGACAGGGCCAGGTGGGGGGCTTCGGTGCCGCCGTCCGGATCGGGCAACGAACCCGGCCTGACGGTCAACAGCCGGTACCACCCCTGCCCGTCGGTCTCGCTGCGCCCGAATCCGCGAAAGCCCGCGAGCGCGGGCGGCCGGGCACCCCGAGGGTCGTCCGGGTGGTCGAACCGCCCGTCCGGGTCCGCCTGCCAGCTCTCCACCATCGCGTCGACCACCGGCGTCCCGGTGCCGTCGACGATCCGACCCCTGATCCAGAACGCGCCCGGCGTGCCCTCGGGTACGACGTACGGTCCGTCGGGCCAGCGCAGGCCGATGTGCAGGTACGGCCCGACGGTCTGCGCCGGCATCACGCCCAACCGTTCACTCATCGTCGTCCTCGTCCTCGAAAGGGGTGCTCTCCCGGCCGCGCAGCACTATGTCGAACTCGTATGCCAACGCCCACTCCGGTGCGGTGGTGGCGTGGTCGTACCGGGCGATCATCCGTTCCCGGGCCTTCGGGTCGCGAACCGAGTTGAAGATCGGGTCCTGGAAGAAGAGCGGGTCGCCCGGGAAGTACATCTGGGTGACCAGCCGCTGGGTGAACGCCCGACCGAAGAGGGAGAAGTGGATGTGCGCCGGCCGCCAGGCGTTGTCGTGGTTACGCCAGGGGTAGGCGCCGGGCTGCACAGTGACGAACCGGTAGCGCCCCTGGTCGTCGGTGAGCGCCCGGCCCACCCCCTCGAAGTGGGGGTCGAGCGGCGCCGGCCAGGTGTCCCGTGCGTCGCGGTACCGGCCGGCGGCGTTCGCCTGCCAGATCTCGACCAGGGTGCGGGGTACCGGTCGGCCGTCACCGTCGCGGACCCGCCCGTGCACGATGATCCGCTGTCCCTGTGGCTCACCGTCGTGCTGGCGGGTCAGGTCGTGGTCGAGCGCACCGAGCCGCCCCTCCCCCAGCAACGGCCCGGTGACCTCGGTCAGCCGCTGCGGCAGGTGGATCAGTGGGTGTTGCGGCGCCCGTGCCACTGTCGACTTGTAGCCGGGGCTGAGCAGGGGTGGGTGAGCGTCGACGTCGTCGCGCCGGTACCGCGGTAGCACCAGGCCGCTGCTGGCCCGGTTGTCCTGAGTGGTCATGGGAGTCTCCCGTCGGACTTCGTCGCCTCCAGTGCCCGCAGCACCGTGAGTTCGGCTGCCGTCGGTGGCTCGCCCGTGGTCAGCCCTTCCGCGACGGCGAGGTCCCAGCCGGTGGCGGCCCGCGCCTGCTCCCGGGTCACGCCGGGGTGCAGGCGGGTCAGTGTGAGTTCGCAGGTGAGCGGGTCGGGTTCGAGGACGCCGAGATCGGTGATCACGACTCGTGGGCCTCCGCCCCGCAGGCCGAGTCGCTCCCGGTCGCCCGGGCCGGCCCCGTACCCGACCGAGGTGACGAAGTCGACCCGTTCGGTGAACGTCCGGAGGTCCTGCCGGACGATCACCACGACCTCGCGGCAGGACGCGGCTATCTCCGGGGCGCCACCGGCGCCGGGCAGTCGGACCATCGGGGCGTCGTAGTCGCCCCCGACGACCGTGGTGTTGATGTTGCCGTACCGGTCGATCTGCGCGGCGCCGAGGAAGCCCACGTCGATCCGGCCGGGCTGGAGCCAGTAGTTGAACACCTCGGGCACCGAGACGACCGCGTCAGCGGTGTCGGCGAGGACTCCGTCGCCGATGGAGAGCGGAAGCCGGTCCGGTTTCGCGCCGAGGCACCCGGATTCGTAGATGAGGACCAGGTTCGGGGCGTGGGTCGTCCGGGCGAGATTCGCCGCGGTGCTGGGCAACCCGATCCCGACGAAGCAGGCGGTGTCGTCGCGTAGTTGCCGCGCGGCGGCGACGGTCATCATCTCGTCCGCGGTCCAGTCCGCCACCGCGTTCCCTCGTTCGCTGCGCTGACTCATGTCGTCGCCCCGGCCTTGTGCACGTGCTCGTCCAGCCAGGCGCGGAAGGTGTCGCGGTGCCGGCTGACGGCGTCCCAGTCCCGGTAGAAGTCGTTGTCGCGCACCGAGTAGCCGTGGGCGTAGGAGGGGTGCGCGCCTCCGGGTACCTCGGCCACCGCGGTGACCGCCCAGCCGGGCAGGACGACCTGCCCGGGTACGGGTGCCAACTCGTCCACGATCTCCTCGACTGTGACAAGTGACCGGTGGGCGGCCAGCACCGCCTCCTTCTGCACCCCGGTGATGCCCCACATCTGCACGTTGCCGTTGCGGTCGGCGCGCTGGGCGTGCACCACCGTCACGTCGGGACGCAGCGCGGGGACGGCGGTGAGCGTCTCGCCGGTGAAGGGGCAGGTGATGGGCCGGATGTTTGGCGTGTGCCTGGGCAGGTCGGTGCCGGTGTAGCCGCGCAGGACGGCGAACGGCAGCCCGGACGCCCCGGCGACGTAACGGTTCGCCATGCCGGCGTGACTGTGCTCCTCCAGCTCGAGCGGACGCGGCCAGGCGTGCTGCACGGCGTCCCGGAAGCGGTGCAGCGACCCGACTCCCGGGTTGCCGCCCCAGGAGAAGACCAGGCGGCGGGCGCACCCCGCCCCGATGAGCTGGTCGTAGATGACGTCGGGGGTCATCCGCACGAGGGTCAGGTCCTGCCGTCCCTGGCGGATGATCTCGTGACCGGCGGCGAACGGAATGAGGTGCGTGAAACCTTCCAGGGCCACCACGTCACCGTCGTGGACCAGGTGCGCCACGCCGTCGGCCAGCGAGACGAGCTTCGCCATGGGCCTCCCGCCTTCCGCGAAAACCGCGCTGCCGCCAGCCGTTCGCTATGCGGACTGCCGTACTCATCTCGAACGTACGACGGCGGATGACATCCGTCAACGACAGGTTTGCCCGACCCGGCGCGCGCCGTCCACAGTGTCTGGAAGTCACGTCGGACGATGCGTTGACGCGAGCCGGGCCACGTGCCAACGTTCATACAGAGAACGGCCGTTCGGTAAGCGAACACCTCCGGGCCTTTCGCGAGCGCACGTCGGCCCGGTCACCCCTGGGACCACCCCCACGCTCCGAGGAGGACCGCCATGACACTGCTGGACCCCACTACCTGGCAGGGCACCCTGCACAGCGGCGGCTGGGTGGAACCGGCCGGCGGCACAGCGGCGGTACGATCCCCCGCCACCGGGGAGGAGATCGGCCAGGTCGGCACGGCGAACGCCGAGGATGTGACGCGCGCCTGCGCCCGCGCCGTCGCCGCCCAGCGCGCCTGGGCCGCCACCGGCTACGCCGATCGGGCCGCGGTGCTGCGCCGGGCCGGGCAACTGTTCGAGCGGCACGCCGCCGAGATCGGCGACTGGATCGTGCGGGAATCCGGGTCCATCCCACCCAAGGCTGGGGTCGAGACCGACACCGCGGCGCAGGAGTGCTACGAGGCGGCGGCGCTGGCCTCGCACCCGCTCGGCGAGATCATCCCGAGCGCGCAACCGCGGCTCAGCCTGGCGCGCCGGTTGCCCGTCGGCGTCGTCGGGGTCATCGCGCCGTTCAACTTCCCGCTCATCCTGGCCACCCGTTCCGTGGCCCCGGCCCTGGCCCTGGGCAACGCGGTGGTGCTCAAGCCCGACCCGCGCACGGCGGTCTGCGGTGGCGTCTCGATCGCCCGGGTCTTCGAAGAGGCCGGCCTGCCCGAAGGGTTGCTGCACGTCCTTCCCGGCGGGGTCGAGGTCGGCGAGGCGCTGGTGGCCGACCCGAACGTACGGGTGATCAGCTTCACCGGCTCGACCGCCGCCGGCCGCAAGGTCGGCGAGGCGGCGGCACGCCATCTCAAACGGGCGCACCTCGAACTCGGTGGCAACTCGGCGCTGATCGTGCTCGACGACGCCGACCTCGACCTGGCGGTCTCCGCCGGCGCCTGGGGGTCGTTCCTGCACCAGGGCCAGATCTGCATGACCACCGGCCGGCACCTGGTGCACGAGAGTCTGTCCGAGCGGTACGTCGAGCGGCTGGCCGACAAGGCGGACCACCTGCCGGTCGGCGACCCGGCGAAGGAGCGGGTGGCACTGGGGCCGATCATCGACGAGCGCCAGCGCGACAAGATCCATGCGCTGGTCACCGCAAGTGTCGACGCGGGTGCCCGCCTGGCCGCCGGGGGCACGTACGAAGGGCTGTTCTACCGGCCGACGGTGCTCACCGACGTCACCCCCACGACCCCGGCGTACGCCGAGGAGGTCTTCGGCCCGGTCGCGCCGGTGATCACCTTCGCCGACCAGGACGAGGCCGTGGAGTTGGCCCGGCAGACCGAGTACGGCCTGTCGCTGGGCATCCTGAGCCGCGACGTGATGAGGGCGATGGCCCTCGCCGACCGGATCCCCAGCGGGATCGTGCACATCAACGACCAGACGGTGAGCGACGAAGCGGTAGCGCCGTTCGGTGGGGTGGGAGCATCCGGCACCGGCTCCCGGTTCGGTGGGCCCGCGGCGAACGTCGAGGCGTTCACCGAGACCCAGTGGCTCACCGTGCAGGGCGCCATCACGCGGTACCCGTTCTGACACCGGGAGGAGAGGGCATGCCGGGAATGCGCACCCAGGTCGGCATCGTCGGCGCCGGGCCGGCGGGGCTCATGCTGTCGCACCTGCTGCACCTGCGTGGGATCGATTCGGTGGTGCTGGAGAGCCGCAGCCGCGACTACGTCGAGCACCGACTCCGGGCCGGCGTCCTCGAACAGGGTTCGGTCGACCTGCTCTGCCGCAGCGGCGTCGGCGAGCGGCTGCAACGGGAAGGGCTGCGCCACGAGGGCATCGAGCTGCGCTTCGCCGGGGAGTCGCACCGAGTGCCGATGGCAGACCTGACCGGGCGGGCGATCACCGTCTACGGGCAGCAGGAGGTGGTCAAGGACCTGATCGCCGCCCGGCTCGCGGCCGGTGGCTCGATCCTCTTCGAGGCCGACGCGGTACGCCTGGACGGCCTCGACTCGGACTCGCCGATCGTCCACTTTCGACGCGACGGACGTGACGAGGAGCTGCACTGCGACTTCGTGGCCGGCTGCGACGGGTTCCACGGGGTGAGCCGCGGCGCGGTGCCCGAGGGTGTGCTGACCACCTACGAGCGGGTGTACCCGTTCGCCTGGTTGGGCGTCCTCGCCGCCGCGCCGCCGGCGGTGGACGAACTCATCTACGCCAACCACGAACGGGGCTTCGCCCTCTACAGCATGCGCTCCCCCGAGATCTCTCGGTTGTATCTACAGGTCGCGCCGGACGAGGACATCGGCGCGTGGCCGGATGAGCGGATCTGGACAGAGCTGCGGGCGCGGTTGGAGACGGTGCCGGGGTGGTCACTCAACGAGGGGCCGATCCTGGAGAAGTCCATCACCCCGATGCGCAGCTTCGTGGTCGAGCCGATGCAGTGGGAGCGACTGTTCCTGGCCGGGGACGCCGTGCACATCGTTCCGCCCACCGGCGCGAAGGGCATGAACCTGGCCCTGGCCGACGTCGCGCTGCTCGGGGAGGCCTTCACCGGGTGGTACGACGGGGGGCGCACAGACCTGCTGGAGTCCTACTCGGTCACCGCGTTGCGCCGGGTCTGGCGGGCCCAGCACTTCTCCTGGTGGATGACGTCCATGTTGCACCGGCTGGAGCGCGACGACCCGTACGAGACGAAGCTGCAGACCGCCACGCTGAGGTACGTCGCCACCTCCGACGCCTACGCCACCAGCCTGGCCGAGAACTACGTAGGTCTGCCCGAGGTCTGAAAGCGAGCGTGGCGGTGTCGCCACCGCAGAGCGTCGTTCAACTAATTCATGACGGGCGTCAGAAATTATTGACTTTCAATGCCTGGGTGACTGACCATGGCCACCACAGCGGCGTGCGCCCCCACGCAGCGGTAGTCCACCTGCAAATCCGAGGCATCCGCCGACTTCCGACGCACCCACCACCCCCGCCCAGGAAGGGCCTCGTCCATGAAGAAGGTCATGGCTTTCGGGCTGATCGCCGCCACCGCGATCGCCCTCACCGGATGTACCGACTCCGACGCGTCCAACCCGTCCGAACAGACCTCGGGCGAGTTGCGCAAGGTCCGGGTCGCGGCGCTGCCCATCACCGAGACCGCCGCGCTGTGGGGCGGCATCAAGGCGGGCATCTTCGCCGAACGCGGGCTCCAGGTCGAGGTGCTGCCCGCCCAGGGCGGCGCACAGGCCATTCCCGCACTGATGAACGGCGACATCGACTTCGCGATCGGCCAGCCCTTCGGTCCGTTCCGGGCCGACCTGGGCGACCTCGGAGTCGTCATCATCGGCAACTACGCCTCCTCGTACGCCGACGGCGACGACATCAACGCCGTGGTGGCCTCGGCGAAGTCCGGCATCAAACGGCCGGCCGACCTCGCGGGCAAGCGGGTCTCGGTCAACAGCCTGGGCGCCGCCGGTGACGTGACGATCATGGCAGCGGTCGAGAAGGACGGCGGCGACCCGTCGAAAATCAAGTTCGTCGAGGTCGCCTTCCCGGATGCCCCGGCCCAACTCGAATCGGGCAACATCGACGCCGCGTGGGTGCCGGAACCCTTTGTGACGCAGCTGAAGACCCGCGGCGACACCTTCATCGTCGCGCCCTACCAGGCGGTGGTGCCCGGCCTGACGACGCTCACCACCATCACCACCAAGGAACGCACGGACAAGGACGCCAAGCTGGTCGAGGACTTCACGGCGTCGATGAAGAAGACGTTGGAGTGGGCCAAGGACCCCGCCAACGATGCGGCGCTCCGGCAGGCCATCAAGGACAATCTGCAGCTCCCCCCGCCGGTGGCCGAGTCGGTGCGGCTCCCGGCCTTCGGTTGGGAGGTCGACCGGGCGAGCCTGCAGACACTCGCCGAACTCGCGCAGAAGTACAAGGTGCTCGACAAGCAACCCAACTTCGACCGTCTCATCCAGCAGCAGTAGCTGGCGCGATCCGCCCTCCCCGGCCCCGGACCGGGGAGGGGCCTCGCCGCCCGCCTGAGGACGGGAGTGACATGCGCGTGTTTCCCACCCGACGCCTGCGCGCGTTACGCAGAGCGATGCTCGGCGTCGTCGGCCTGACCGGGTTCCTCGTCCTCTGGCAGCTGATCCCGACGCTGGGCCTGATCAACCCGCTGTATCTGCCGTACGTGACGGACGTGCTGGCCCGGCTGTTCGAGCAGCTCGTCGACCTCGCCTTCTGGCGGCGGCTGGGCAGCACGATGACGTCCTGGGCGATCGGCCTGACGGTGGCGACGCTCGCCGCCGTCGCCGTCGGCACCGTCGTCGGGCTGGTGCCCTTCCTGCGGCGCGCGACCCACACGATGGTCGAGTTCCTGCGACCGATCCCGTCGGTCGCCCTCATCCCGCTCGCCGTGCTGATGTTCGGCATCCAGCGGCAGGCCGCCCTCGTCATCATCATCTACGCGTCGTTCTGGCAGGTGTTCGTGCAGGTTATCTACGGCGTCGCCGACGTCGACGTGGTAGCTCGCGACACCGCACGCAGCTTCGGTCTGACCCGGCGGGAGCAGCTGTCGCACCTCGTCCTGCCGACCACCCTGCCGTACCTCATGACGGGCCTGCGGCTCGCGGCGGCGGTCGCGCTCATCCTCGCCATCACCGCGGAGATGGTGATCGGTAACCTCGGCCTCGGGCGCATGATCGAGTTGTCCCGGTCCGCCGGTGACGCCGCCGGCCTGTACGCGCTGGTCGTGGTCACCGGCCTGCTCGGGCTCATGGTGAACATCGTCTTCCGGTTCATCGAGCGTCGGGTGCTGTCGTGGCACCAGTCCGTACGAGGAGAGGAGCCGCTGTGACCGCGTACACCGGGCGGGTCGCCACCACGGCACGCGGCCGGACGATCGGATCCCGGATCGCGGCGAGCCTCCTCTACCCGTTGGGGCTGCCGACGCTGCTTCTGGTGGTCTGGGGTCTGGTGGCGACGAGGACGACGAGCCGGTTCTTCCCCGACCCGTTGACGATCGCCGAAGCCTTCCGGGAGACCTGGATCGGCCCGGCGTTCGTCGAGGACGTGCTGCCGAGCCTCGCCCGCCTCGGCCTCGGTGTCGCCGCGTCGATCGTGCTCGGCGTCGCCGCCGGCACCGTCATCGGCCTGACCCACTGGTTGCGGGAACTCCTCGAACCGCTGCTGGAGTTCCTCCGGGCCATCCCGCCCCCGGTGCTGATTCCGGTGGTCATGCTCCTCCTCGGGATCACCGACACCATGAAGGTCGTCGTGATCGTCTCCGGCGCGGTCTGGCCCATCCTGTTGAACACCATCGAGGGTGTCCGGGGAACCGACAGCGTCATGAAGGAGACCGCTGAGTCGTTCCGGGTCTCCTGGTGGGAGCGGCTCAGGTTCCTCGTGCTCCCGGCCGCCAGCCCACGGATCATGGCCGGGGTTCGTCAAGCCCTCTCGGTCGCGCTGATCCTGATGGTCATCTCCGAGATGTTCGCCTCCTCCTCCGGCCTCGGCTACCGGATCGCCTACTTTCAGCGCAACTACCTGATCGCCGAGATGTGGAGCGGCATCCTCCTCCTCGGCCTCGTCGGCGTCTTCCTCGCCGTCGCTTTCGGTCTCGTCGAACGGCGCGTCCTGCGCTGGTACCACGGAATCAGGGAGGTCAACCGTGCCTGATCGGCGCACCCTGCTGCGGGTGGAGCACCTGCGCAAGGTCTACGAATCCGCGACGGGCAACGTCGAGGCGATCGGGGACATCAGCTTCACGATGGACGCCGGCGAGCTCGTCTGCATCGTCGGACCGTCCGGATGCGGCAAGACCACTCTCCTGAAGTGCCTCGCCGGCCTGCTGCGCCCCACCAGCGGCGTGGTCGAGATGGACGGCTCACCGGTGACCGGGCCCAGCCCGGCCATGGCCGTCGTGTTCCAGGAGTACGGCCGCAGCCTCTACCCCTGGCTGACGGTGCGCGGAAACGTCGAGCTTCCGCTGCGGCACAAGAAACTCTCGCGCGCAGCCCGGACCAAGCTGGTCGTCGACGCTCTTGAGGCGGTTGGCCTCGCGCACGCCGCACGAAGCCACCCGTGGCAGCTCTCCGGGGGGATGCAACAGCGCGTGGCGATCGCGCGGGCGATCGCCTACCAGCCCGACGTCCTGATCATGGACGAACCGTTCGCCGCGGTGGACGCGCAGACCCGGGCCGACCTGGAGGACCTGGTTCGCGAGCTGCACGCCAGCCGCACCATCTCGGTTGTCTTCGTCACCCACGACATCGACGAGTCGGTGTATCTCGGTCAGCGGGTTCTAATATTGTCCACGTCGCCGACCTGGATCCAGGAGGACCTCGCGATCGACCTGCCGCCGGAGCGCGATCAGATCACGACCCGCGCCCTGCCCCGTTTCACCGAGCTGCGGACGCACGTCTACAACCAGATCCAGCGGGCCAAGCGCGGGCAGGCTGTGGCCCCGCGATCCGCGCGGTGATCGGCGGCCAAGCCAACGAGTTCCCCGAAGGGAAGGGCTGTGGGTAGTCGTCAGCCGAAGCAGTTGTTGCTGGCCTTCTTTGGCGAGCATGTCGTCGACGGCGCCACTGGGCCGATCCGGGCGAGCGTCCTGATAAACGTGCTGGAGGGTGCGGACGTCGCCGCGCCGGCCACCCGCGCGACCCTCGACCGTCTCGTGCACAGCGGCATCCTCGCCCGAAGCAGGAGTGGCCGGGAGACGCTGTTCTCGCTGACCGAACACGGCGTCGCGGTGCTGCGCGAGGCGACGTACCGCGTCCGCGGGCCGCGGCCGTTCGACCCGCAGGGCAGCGGCTGGACCCTGGTCACCTTCTCGATCCCCGAGGGCCAGCGGATGCTGCGGCACCGACTGCGCTCAACCCTCACCTGGGAGGGCTTCGCGCCGATCCGGGACGGCCTCTGGCTCGCGCCCGGCGAGGTCGACCTCGCCGGCTCGCTGGAGCCGCTGCGGCAGGACCTCGCGCCCAACACCGTGGTCGCCTTCCACGCCCGCGAACTCGCCGGGTTCCCGATCGGCGAGAGCGTACGCGCGGCGTGGGACATCGAGGCAATCCGGCGCGCGCACCTCGCCTTCATCGACACCTGGGACGACCCCTCCGCGCTGGGGATGGCACCGACTGCCCTCACCGTACGCACGATGCTCGTGGCGGACTGGCTCGCCCTGCTGCGCGCCGACCCACGGCTGCCGGCCGAGTTCATGGACGCGGAATGGCCCGCCACGAAATCGGCTCAGACCTACCGTCGGGTGCACGAGAAGCTGGCCGAGGCGTCCGCGGCGGAGTTCGATGCACTCGTCGCGGCCCGGCCCGCGACTAGGCGCCGAATCGGGTCCTCAGATCCGCCTTCCGCACCTTCCCCGACGCGGTCCGCGGCAGCTCGTCCACGACGATGACGTTCCTCGGGAGCTTGTAGCGCGCGATCCTGCCGTCGAGGCACGCCCGGACGGAGGCGGTGTCCACGAACACCCCCTCCCGGACGGTCACGATCGCCCACGGCACCTCCCCCCACCGCTCGTCCGGTACGCCGATGACCGCCGCCGAGGTCACCCCGTCGACCTCGGTGAGCAGCCGCTCGAGTTCGAGCGGGTAGATGTTCTCGCCCCCTGAAATGATCATGTCCTTGAGGCGACCGGAGATGTAGAGGTAGCCGTCGGCGTCCAGGTGACCGAGGTCGCCGGA
Organism: Micromonospora sp. NPDC047187; assembly: GCF_040643355.1. Lineage (NCBI taxonomy): Bacteria > Bacillati > Actinomycetota > Actinomycetes > Micromonosporales > Micromonosporaceae > Micromonospora > Micromonospora sp. NPDC047187. Next base: position 681,042 of record NZ_JBEYUF010000001.1, on the reverse strand, counting down.
GCGGAACCACCCGTCGGGTGTGAACGCCTCGACGGTCGCCTCCGGGAGCCCGTGGTAGCCGGGAAAGACGTTGGGCCCGGCCACCTCGATCTCACCGACGGCGCCGGCGGGCACCACCACACCGGCCGCATCGGTGATCCGCACGTCGGTGAAGAAATGCGGCAGACCGACACTGCCCTGCTTGACGCGGGTCATCGTCGAGGGCAGCGCGGTCGCGCCCGGCGCGGCCTCGGTCATGCCGTAACCCTGCGAGAACGACAGCCCCCGCGCCTCGTACGCGTTGAGGATGCGGGCCGGCACCGCCGAACCTCCGCAGGTGAGCTTCGTCAGCGTCGACAGGTCGGTCGACGCCCAGGCGGGGTGATCGGCCATCAGCTGGTAGGTGGTCGGCACGCCGCTGAGCATGGTGACCCCGTGCCGCTCGATCTGCGCGAGCGCGTGGCCCGGCTCGAAGCCCTTCTCGATGACCATCGTGGCGCCCTTGAGGATGACGGGCAGGGCACCCATCCCGAGCGAGGCGACGTGGAACAGCGGCGAGATCATGAGCGCGACGTCCGTGGAGACGACGTCGTAGTCGACCACACAGTTGAGCGCCACCCAGGTGAGGTTGCCGTGCGTCAGCACGGCGCCCTTGGCCCGGCCGGTCGTGCCCGAGGTGTAGACGATCGCCGCCGGGTCCTCGTGGGCGGTGTCGGCATGGTCGGTGAACGGGGTGCGGGCGGCCCGTGCCAGGGCGGCCAGCCCGGGCCGGTCCGCGGTGCCCGCACCGTTGACGATGACGGACGGGGTCCGGGCGGCCGGCGCGGCGGAGGCCACCGGCGCGGCGAAGTCCAGGTCGTGGATCAGCACCCGAGCGCCGCAGTCGCCGAGGACGTGGGCGATCTCGGGCGCGGCGAGCCGGGTGTTGATCGGCACGAAGACGGCGCCGACCTGCGCCGCCCCGAACATCACCTGGAGAAATTCTGGGCTGTTCTCACCCAGGTAGGCGACGGAGTCGCCCTTGCCGACGCCCCGATCCCGCAGCACGGCTGAGACCCGGTCGGTGGCTTCGGCAAACTGTCCGTACGTCATGGGCGACCGCTCGCCGTGGATGATCGCGACCTGGTCCGGGGACTTGAGCCGGCGCTTGGCCACCCAGGCGCCGATTCCCTGCTGGTGCATCATCTTCTCCTGTGGGTGGAGGTGGTGTGCTCATCCGGCTCGACGGATGCCCCCGGGCTCAGGCGTAGAAGCGGTACAGCCCTCGCGCGACGACCGCCGGCTTGGTCCCGTCCTCGATCTCGATCGTCTGGTCGACAGCGAGCTGGTAGCCGCCGCGGACCTCGACGACCTCGACGACTGTGGCTTGCATGCGCACCCGCGCCCCGACCACGACCGGTGCGGGGAAGCGGACCTTGTCGAGGCCGTAGTTCACCTTCGTGGTCACGCCCTTGACCTCGAGCAGTTCGGTCCAGAAGGGAACCGCCAGAGAGAGGGTGAGGAAGCCGTGCGCGATGGGTGCGCCGAACGGGCCGGTCCTCGCCCGTTCGGGGTCGACGTGGATCCACTGGTGGTCGTCCGTGGCATCCGCGAACAGGTCCACCTGGTCCTGGGTGACCGTGCGGTACCCGGTGTGGCCGAGATCGGTGCCGGCAAGGTCGCCGAGCCGGTCGTAGGTGATGGTCGTCGTCATGCGTTTCCTCTCGTCGTCAGCGGGCGAGGCCCAGCAGTCGGACCGCGTTGTCCTTCAGGATGCCCGGGAGCACATCCGGCTTGAGGTCGGTCGCCTGCACGTCGCGCAGCCACCGGTCGGGGGTCAGCATCGGGTAGTCGGTGCCGAACAGCACCCGCCGCTTCAGCACCGAGTTGGCGTAGCGCACCAACTCGGCCGGGAAGTACTTCGGGCTCCAGCCGGACAGGTCGATCCAGGTGTTGTGCTTGTGCGTGGCCACCGACAACGCCTCGTCCTGCCAGGGCACCGACGGGTGGGCCATGATGATCTGCAGGTTGGGGAAGTCGGCCGCGATCGGGTCGAGCAGGATCGGGTTCGACAGGCCGAGCCGCAGACCGTAGCCGCCCGGCGTACCCGCGCCGATGCCGGTCTGCCCGGTGTGGAAGAGCGCCGGGACGCCCGCCCGCTCCAGCAGGCCCCACAGCGGCGCGTACTCGTCGTGGCTGGGGTCGAAGCCCTGCACGGTGGGGTGGAACTTGAAGCCGCGTACGCCCTCCTCCCGGATCAGCCGGTCGGCGAGTTCGAGGGCCGCTGCCCCGGTGCGCGGGTCGACCGATCCGAACGGAACGAGCACGTCGGCGTGCTCGGCCGCCGCGCGAGCGATGTCGGTGCTGGACAGTGGCCGGTGCTTCAGTTGCGTACGCGCGTCCACTGTGAAGACGACGGCTGCCATGTGCCGTTCGCGGTAGTACTGGGCCACAGCCTCGACCGCAGGCCGTGGGCCGTCCGTCTTGAAGTACGCCGACGCCGCTGCCACGAGCGGTTCGGGCAGTGAGGTGTGACCGTGGTCGTCGACCTCGATGTGCACGTGCATGTCGATCGCCGTGACGTCGTCAAGGTCGATGGCGGGCTGGTACATGGGGCCAACCTTCGTCGGGCGGTTCTGCGCAGGCGGGTCTGCTCGGGCTGGTCAGGACGTCGTGGGCTCGAACTCCTCGGGGAGTTTCGGGAAGCGTTCGCCGACGCTCTGCGCGGCGCCGGCGAACGTCGTCGGCCAGGCGTCCACGAGCGCGTCGTACGTCCAGCCGCCCTCGCGGTGCGCGGTCAGCGCCGCCTCGGGGTGGGTCCAGATCTGCAGGCGGTCACCGCCGACACCGATCACCTGGCCGGTCACCGAGGCCGCCGCGTCGGAGCCGAGGAACGCGACAAGTCCGGCCACGTCGTCCGCAGTGCCGAACCCCAGATCGTGTCGGAAGAACGCGGGCATCGGCTCGCCGTTCGCCTCGGCCCGTACCGCCGCGGCGAAGTAGGGGACGGTGGCGGTCATCGCGGTCGCGGCGACCGGGACGACGGTGTTGGCGGTGATGCCGGCCCGCTTGAGTTCGAGCGCCCAGGTACGGACCATGCCGACGATGCCCGCCTTGGCGGCTGCGTAGTTGGTCTGGCCGAAGTTTCCCCGCTGTCCGGTGGGTGACCCGACGCAGATGATCCGCCCGCCCTCGCCGGCCTGCCGCATGTGCTGCACCGCCTCGCGCACTGTGGTGAACGTGCCGCGCAGGTGCACGTTTATGACGGTGTCGAAGTCGTCGTCGCTCATCTTCCACAGCACCGTGTCGCGCAGGACGCCTGCGTTGGTGACGAGGATGTCCAGGCGCCCGAAGTGCTCCACCGCCGTGCTGACGAGTTCCTTCGCGGTCTCGGTCGGGCCGACCGGTGCGACCACCGCGACGGCCCGGCCGCCGAATGCCTCAATCGCCGCCACGGCGTCGGCCGTGACCGAGGCGTCGACGTCGTTTACCACAACCGAGGCGCCCCGCCGCGCCAGCTCCTGCGCGTAGGCGAGGCCCAGACCCCGCCCAGCCCCGGTGACGATGGCGACTTTGCCGTCCAGTGACATGAGCGCTCTCTTTCGTCGATGCCGATCTGCGCACGAGGGTGGGGGTCAGCTGTCGCACGGGCAACGTAATGCAGAATTTGATCGGGCGTCAACGATTTGCAGTCTGTCTACATCAGACGGGGCTGTGGGTCTGGCCGGCAGGGCGCGACCGCTGAGGTTTCCCTACCTCGGTGGTTGCTGGTGGGAGCTGTTCAGCGCCCGGGAGACCACCCGACCCGCGGCCTGGACCAACGGTGCCAACGCCACCGGGTCCGCGCGGTCGTGGGCGACCACCAGCGAGATCGCTGCCACCACACCCTCCGGTACGCGGATCGGCGCGGCCACCGAGAGGGCGTCCATGGTGACCTGACGGTCGCTGACCGCGTATCCGATCCGGCGCACCTCGGCGAGGCAGCGACGCAGCCGCTTCGGGTCGGTGATGGTCAGTTCGGTGTACCGCTCCAACGGCGCGGCCAGCACCTGCTCCTGGACCTCGGCGGGCGCGTGGGCGAGCAGGACCAGCCCGACGCCGGTGGCGTGCAGCGCGAAGCGACCCCCCACCCGGGTGAGCACGGGCACCGCGTGTCGCCCGGCGATCCGTTCGATGAAGACGAGTTCAAGGTCCTGCCGGACGGCGAGCTGGACGTTCTCGTGGGTCACCTCGTACAGGTCCTCCATGACCGGCAGTGCCAGCTCCCGCAGCCCAAGGCCCCTCGGGGCGAGCGAGCCCACCTCCCACAGCCGCAGACCGATCCGGTACCGCCCGTCGTCGCCGCGCTCCAGTGCCCCCCACGCGACCAGTTCCGCGGCCCGCCGGTACACGGTGGGCAGGGGCAGTCCGGTGCGACGCGCCAACTCGCTCAGGGTCAACACCGGACTGGCCTGGCTGAACGCGTCCAGCAGCGCCAGCACCTTACTGGTCACCGACCGTCCCGGTTGTGCGCGCACCTCGCCATCATCCCCGCGTGCGCCGGCCGCTCACAGCTCAAGGACGAGCCGCGGCGTGCGGGCCCGGGACACACAGATCATCATGGTGTCCCCGGCGGCCCGCTCCTCCTCGGTGAGCAGGCTGTCGCGATGCTCCGGCATGCCGGCGAGCACCGGGGTCTCGCAGGTGCCGCAGGTGCCCTCTCGGCAGGACGAGAGGACCTGCACGCCAGCCTCCTCCACCGCCTGCAGGATCGGCGTACCCGGGGGCACCGTCACCGTCCGCCCGGAGAGCGCGAGTTCGACCACGATCGTCGTCTCCGGCTCCCCGGTGCCGGCCGGGGCGGTGAAGCGCTCGACGTGCAGGCAGCCGGTTGGCCAGCCGCGGCAGTGCTCCTCGACTGCTGTGATCAGTGCTTCCGGGCCACAGCAGTAGACGAGCCCGGCGCCGGGCCGGCCCAGCAATCCGGCCAGGTCGAGCAACCCGGTCTCGTCCTGCGGGTGCAGGCTCACCCGGTCGCCGTACTTTTCCCACAGGGTGGTGGCGAAGGCCATCGTGGTGCGGCTGCGTCCCCCGTACACCAGCCGCCAGTCGGCGCCCGCGGCGTCGGCGGCGGCGACCATCGGTGCGATGGGGGTGATACCGATGCCACCGGCGACGAAGAGGTAGCGCCGTGCCGCGACCAGCGGGAAGGTGTTACGCGGTCCGCTCACCCGGACGGTCGCCCCGACGGTGAGCCGCTCGTGCACCAGCCGGGAGCCGCCGCGTCCGTTCGGTTCGCGCTGCACCGCGATCCGCAGGGCGGACCGGTCCGCCGGGTCGCCGCAGAGGGAGTACTGACGGGCCCAGCCGGTGCTCAACTCCAGGTCGATGTGCGCGCCCGGCGCCCACTCGGGCAGGTCACCGCCGTCGGCGCGACACAGGCGAATCGCCACGACCTCGGCCGCCACCCGATCCCGGCCGGCAACCACCAGCTCCACACCGGTCAGAACGTCCACTGTCACTCGCGCATCGCCATCGTTCTCGGCGGTCCGGCCGCCCGCACCGCCACACCCTGGTGGCCCTGCGGGTGGGCGAGCAGCCACTCCCACAACTCGACCGGGTCCTCGGCGATCCGCTCGGCCCCACAGTGGCAGATCCCACGCAGGGTGTCGGTGCCCGGCACCCAGTGGATCCGGTAGACCCGGTCCCCCGTGAGGGTGCCTGCCAGGGAGCTCACCGCGCCGCTCCCACCGTCCCCGACCCGACCATCCGGGCCAGCAGCCGCCGGGCGGCCAGGCCACCGGTGTCGATGTTGATGCTCAGCTCCTGATACCTGTCCGGCTCGGTCGCGATCACCTGCTCCAGGATGTTGAGCGCGGTCACATCCTGCATGACCACTGTGTGGTTGCTGTGGTGGAGGTACTCGCTGACCGACTCGTCGTCGATCGCGAAGTCGCGCGCCACGGCCCAGAAGTCATAGGTGGTGTTCTCGGTCGACGGGGTGATGGCGTACACGATCTCGGCGTGGAACGCTTCGCTGTCCTCGCCCTCGGCGGGCGGATGCACGCCCTGCGGCGCGATCCGGCTGTGCAGCAGGTAGAGGCAGGGCGGGTGGTATTCGATGTCCTGCCACCGGGTGATCCGGCCCTGGATCCCGGTCGAGCGGGCGTAGAACGGAGGGCACTCGGCGTCGTCCATGTGCCGACTGACATAGACGATCCCCCGGTCCTCGTCCACCTCGGTGGTGATCGGGGTGTTCGCTACCTCCGGCGTGCCGATGTAACCGCCGTGCAGATAGGTCTCGTGGGACAGGTCGAGGAGGTTGTCCACCAGCAGGCCGTACCGCGCGTTCAACGGCGCCATGCCGCGTACCACCGCGTAGCGGGGGTCGGCGAGCCACGGTGCGCGGGGAATCGCGGCGGGGTCGGCGCGGTCCAGGTCGCCGATCCAGACCCAGATGAAGGAGTCCTGTTCCACCACCGGGAACGAGGGAACCCGCGCGGTGCGCGGGATGCGCTGCTGACCCGGCACGAAGACGCAGGCGCCGGTCGGATCGTAGGTGAAGCCGTGGTAGCCGCAGACGATGGTGTCACCGTCGAGCCGGCTCTCCGAGAGCGGGAAGCGCCGGTGCACGCACCGGTCAGCGAGCGCCACCGGCTTCCCGGCACCGGTGCGGTACAGCACCAGCGGCTCACCGAGCACCGTACGGGCGAGCAGTGCCCGCCCGACCTCGCTGGCGTAGGCCGCCACGTACCACTGGTTACGCGCGAAGGCCATGCGACCGACCCCCCTCCTGGACGAACACGGGTGGGGCCAAATCATCGCGTGAGGTGTGCGCGGCGGGGACTGAGCTTTCACTGGATGAAAGGCCGAGGTGCGGTCTGCCATCAACTTGTGGATGGTTCACCGTGATCGGGGTCACAACCGACAGCGCCGGCCGCTCCGGGAGACCAGAGGATTTGATCTTGCCCGGCCGAAGGGAGTCGAACACCTGTCGCCCTGATCCGTAACACACCCGAAACTACCGGTTGAAAACTCTGGAATTTTCTGCCAGCCTGGGAGCCATCGATGAGTGTGAACGTTAACATGATCACTTCACTTCCGGAGGCGCCTCAGGTGACCACCAGCCCACCCACCTAACAGGTACCACGTCCACCACCGGCAGACCCCAGCGCCCGCAACCGCTTCCCGGCGGGCGACCGGACGCACTCACCGCAACCCCTGCATCCGCTGATCAGGCAGCCCGAGACGGCTCGTCTCCGCACGGGCGCCTGACGTGAGTCCGGCCCGCTCAGGCCGACTCAGCATCGTGGCCGCCGCCATCCGAGCGGGGCTTCCCACTCGAACAGCGACCGAGCTCCATCCATCCCACCACTGGAGGACCGGCATGGTTTCCCGGACCCGTCCCATCGGGCGCACCCGACTACGAGCACTAACTTTTTCCGGAACGGCCGCGATAATTCTGGCTCTGGCCGTGTCGCTGCTGCCCAATCTGGCCCAGGCCGCCGAGACGACCCTCGGTGCCGCCGCAGCCCAGTCCGGCCGGTACTTCGGTGCCGCCGTCGCCGCCAACAAACTCAACGACAGCGCCTACACGACGATCCTGAATCGTGAGTTCAACAGCGTCACTCCCGAGAACGAAATGAAGATCGACGCGACCGAGCCGCAGCAGAACAACTTCACCTTCAGCAACGCGGACCGGATCGTGAACCACGCCATCTCCCGGGGTTGGAAGGTCCGGGGCCACACCCTGGCCTGGTACTCGCAGCAGCCGGGCTGGATGCAGAGCATGGAGGGCACCGCCCTGCGCAATGCGATGCTGAACCACGTCACCCGAGTGGCCAGCTACTACCGGGGCAAGATCGACTCTTGGGATGTGGTGAACGAGGCGTTCGAGGACGGCAACAGCGGCGCCCGCCGCAACTCGAACCTCCAGCGCACCGGCAACGACTGGATCGAGGCGGCGTTCCGCGCCGCCGACGCGGCGGACCCGAACGCGAAGCTCTGCTACAACGACTACAACACCGACAACTGGACCTGGGCCAAGACGCAGGCCGTGTACAACATGGTTCGCGACTTCAAGTCTCGTGGGGTGCCGATCGACTGCGTCGGCTTCCAGTCGCACTTCAACGCCAACTCGCCGTACAACAGCAACTACCGCACCACGCTGTCCAGCTTCGCCGCCCTCGGGGTGGACGTGCAGATCACCGAGCTGGACATCGAAGGCTCCGGCACGACGCAGGCCAACACCTACCGCAGTGTGGTCAACGACTGCCTTGCCGTGGCGCGCTGCAACGGGCTCACCGTGTGGGGGGTGCGGGACTGCGACTCGTGGCGCTCCAGCGGCACCCCGCTGCTCTTCGAGTGCAACGGCAACAAGAAGGCCGCCTACACGGCCACCCTGGAGGCGCTGAACAGCGCGGGCCCCACTCCCACTCCCACGCCCACCACGCCGGGGCCCACCCCCACCGTCCCACCAGGCTCCGCCTCTGAGATCGTCGGCACACAGTCCGGCAGGTGCGTCGACGTACCCAACGCCTCGACCAGCAACGGCACCCGGGTGCAGCTCTACGACTGCAACAAGCAGACCAACCAGGCATGGACCTACACCTCGGGCAAACAGCTACAGGTGTACGGGAACATGTGCCTCGACGCCGCAGGCACCGCCAACGGCGCGGCAGTACAGATCTACAGCTGCCACAGCCAGACCAACCAACAGTGGAACGTCAACTCCAACGGCACCATCAGCAACGTCCAGTCCGGACGATGCCTCGATGCCTGGAGCACCACCAACGGAGCCCAGATCCAGCTCTACGACTGCCACGGACAAACCAACCAGCAGTTCAGGCTCGCCTCCGTCGGCGGTCCCACCCAAACGCCGACGCCGACGCCGACGACGCCGCCACCCGGCGGTTCGTGTGACCTTCCCTCGTCGTACCGCTGGTCGTCCACGGGCGCGCTGGCGCAGCCGAGGTCGGGGTGGGTGTCGCTGAAGGACTTCACCCACGCGCCCTACAACGGCCAGCAGTTGGTCTACGCGACCACGCACGACACGGGCACGACCTGGGGCTCGATGAACTTCGGTCTCTTCTCGAACTGGAACCAGATGGGGTCGGCGTCGCAGAATCAGATGCCGTTCGCGGCGGTGGCGCCGTCGTTGTTCTACTTCGCACCGCGCAACATCTGGGTGCTCGCCTACCAGTGGGGCGGGCCGGCCTTCTCCTACCGGACGTCGACCGACCCGACCAACGTGAACAGTTGGTCCGCGGCGCAGACGCTGTTCACCGGAAGCATCTCCAACTCCAGCACGGGCCCGATCGACCAGGCGATCATCGGTGACGACCAGAACATGTACCTGTTCTTCGCCGGGGACAACGGCAGGATCTACCGGGCCAGCATGCCCATCGGGAACTTCCCGGGCAGCTTCGGGTCGAACTACACGACGATCATGACCGACACCACCAACAACCTGTTCGAAGGGGTTCAGGTCTACAAACTCCAGGGCCAGAACCGGTACCTCATGCTCGTCGAGGCGATCGGCGCGAACGGGCGCTACTTCCGATCGTTCACGGCCACCAGCCTGGGTGGTACGTGGACACCGCAGGCCACGTCCGAGAGCAACCCGTTCGCCGGCAAGGCCAACAGCGGCGTCACCTGGACCAACGACATCAGCCATGGCGAACTGATCCGCAGCAACGCCGATCAGACCATGACCGTTGACGCCTGCAACCTGCAACTGCTCTACCAGGGGCGTTCCCCCAGCTCCGGCGGCGACTACGGCCTTCTGCCGTACCGGCCGGGTCTGCTGACGCTGCAACGCTGACGACCGGACAACGCCGGGGCGGGCAGGCTCGGCACCACACCGAGCCCGCCCGCCCCGCACCCACCACCACCAGGAGGTAGCGACAGTGCGAGGACACGGGCACCACCCCCCGCCCGCGGGGGAAACCCATACCGACCGAATGCCCGCCCGATTTCGGGGACGGCTGTTCAAGCTCGCCGCGGCTGGGATCGCCGCCGCAGTCGGGCTGTTCACCATTACCGTCGCGACCGGGTCGGCGTCGGCCGCCGACAACCCGTACCAGCGGGGCCCGGATCCCACCCGGACCAGCGTCACCGCCGTGAACGGTCCCTTCGCCAACACGTCGGTCAGCGTCCCGACCGGGTACGGCTTCAACGGCGGCCGGATCTACTACCCGACCGACACCAGCCAGGGCACCTTCGGGGCCATCGCGATCTCGCCGGGCTACACCGCGTTGTTCTCCGCCGAGCTGGCCTGGATGGGACCGTGGCTGGCGTCCCACGGCTTCGTCGTGATCGGCATCGAGACCAACAGCCGCAACGACTTCGACACCGCCCGAGGCACCCAACTGCTCGCCGCACTGGACTACCTCACACAGCAGAGCCCCGTACGCGACCGGGTCGACCCCAACCGGTTGGCCGTCGCAGGCCACTCCATGGGTGGCGGCGGCGCGCTGAGCGCAGCCACCCGACGCCCGTCGTTGAAGGCAGTGGTCGGCATCGCGCCGTACTCGCCGTCGTCGAACCTGGCCAACGACCGGGTGCCCACCATGATCTTCTCTGGGCAGGCGGACACGGTGGTCACCCCGTCCTACGCCACCGGCCTGTACAACAGCCTCCCGGCCACGACGGAGAGCGTCTACCTGGAGGTCGCCGGCGCGGATCATGGCTTCATGGTCGGACGGTCGAACCCGGTGATGGTCCGGACCATGCTGCCGTTCGTCAAGATGTTCATCGACAACGACACCCGGTACAGCCAGTTCCTCTGCCCACTGCTCGACTCCAGCGGCGTGGTCACCTACCGCAGCACCTGCCCGTTGCTGCCCTCGACCCCGACCGACCCGCCGACCCCCACCGACCCGCCGACCCCCACCGATCCGCCGACCGTTCCGCCCGGCTCCGCCAGCGAAATCGTCGGCACCCAATCCGGCAGGTGCGTCGACGTACCCAACGCCTCACGGAACAACGGCACCCGGGTCCAGCTCTACGGCTGCAACAAACAAGCCAACCAGGCATGGACCTACACCACAACCAAACAACTCCAGGTGTACGGCACCATGTGCCTCGACGCCGCAGGCACCGCCAACGGCGCGGCAGTACAGATCTACAGCTGCCACAGCCAGACCAACCAACAGTGGAACATCAACTCCAACGGCACCATCAGCAACGTCCAATCCGGACGCTGCCTCGACGCCTGGAGCACCACCAACGGAGCCCAAATCCAGCTCTACGACTGCCACGGACAAACCAACCAACAGTTCCGACTCGCCGCCCTCGCCCGCTGATCACAGCCAAGATCGCACAGCACCCGTTCGACTGTGTGCAGATGGACCAACGGCAGGGCGAGATCCAACACACCTGAAACGGGCGGACCCGGCGTCGCGCCGGGTCCGCCCGCATCACGTGGCCGGAGTGCGGCGACGCCTGGCGTCTCGGACGAGCGTCAGGGCGATGACGAGAAGGCCGAGCAGGGCGACGACGGCATTGGCGGTTGTGAGGAACACCTTCTCGCCAAGGGTGGCGTGGTGCAGATGGGTCAGGTGGAAGAAGAAGTGGGGTATGGCGAAGGTGGAGAATGCCGCCGCGGCGGGGATGGTGAAGACCGCCCGAGGTGCGACGAGCGCTATGCCGAGGACGACAGCGAGGCCGAGGGTAGCTCCGCCGAAGTCTCGCGCGTAGTGCTCGCTGAACGGCGGGGTGAGGCTGACGGTCGGGAAGTTGTTGTAGAAGCTTTCGGGGAAGACCTGGTTCCAGAACCCGACAACGAGTTCGTCGAGGAAGAGGACGGCCAGAGCGATCCGGATCAACGCGGTCAGCGCGGTGTCGCGCCCGTCTGTTGACGTTGCCGGCGGTGCGGCGGGGGTGGGTGACCGGCCTTCGTTCATCGGGTCCGCCCGGCGTCGTGCTGCGCTGCCGGGCTGGCCAGCCACTGGTCGAAGGTCTGTTTGCCCCTCGGACCGGGGCCGGTGGGCAGCAGGCCGTTTTCGGCCATGGCTCGCCCGGTCGCTCCCGGAAGGCGGACGGGCAGGACAAGGCGGTGACTCCCGCGGGTACGCAGCAGGCGGCGGGCCATGTCAGACATGCGCAACTGTTGCGGGCCGGCGATGTCGGGCGCCCGTCCGGCCGGGTCTGCCAGTGCGAGGTCGACGAGACAGTTGGCGACTTCATGGGACGCGATCGGCTGCATGAGCATCTGGGGCACCACTGCGATCGGGCCGGGAATGGTGGCGAGCATCTGCGCGGCCAACTCGTAGAACTGCGTCGAGCGGAGCAACGTCGCCGGTACCGCACCGTCCAGGACCAGCCTCTCCTGGCGTCGTTTGCCCGCGTAGTAACCCCAATTCACCCGGTCGGCGCCGACGACCGACAGCGCGACGTGGTGCCGCACCCCGACGCGCTGGCCTGCGGCGAGCAGGTTCGTTGTCGCCGTGCCGAAGAAGCGCTCCGACTTCTTCCGGTTGATCGTCGACACGTTGCTGACGTCGATCACGACCGGCACGCCGGTCAGCGCCTCGACCAGCCCGGAACCGCGGATCAGGTCGACGCCCGTGGAGCGGGCGAGGATGACCGGCTCGTGTCCGGCAGCCCGCACGGCGTGGACGACGAGACGTCCGACGCCGCCGGTCCCGCCAGCTACCGCGATACGCACTGAGCTACCTCCCGATCTGCGTTCGCCGTAACGCCGCTGTGGCGCGTAGCCCGGACCGGGGGCCGGGGTGAAAGGGAGATAAGTCGCTGTGATGTCACTGTTGGTTCTACCTCTCCGAGACTTCTCGTCCAGGACACAGACTGCGCAAATAGCCCTAAAGGGTGGAACCCTCGCCTGTATCGGTGCGCTTGCTGGCGGCGTAGACACCGCGTGAGAGCGTCATGATCGCGAGTAGGAGGGCCAGTACTGCTCCACCCGAGGCGGCGTACAACGCGACGACTCCGCCGCGCGTGAGGCGGGCCCGAAACGGATTCGCTGCGGCGGCCGCCGCGGCTTCCGCTCCCACAGTGAACTCCGCCGTGCCGGCTACCGGGTGTCCGTCGGTGAAGGTCGCCCGCCAACTGATCTCGTACCAGCCGTCAGGCATATCCGCTCTCACCTGATGGCGCAGCGTCGCTGCGTGGACAGCCGACCGGCCGACTGCCCAATCCGTCCCCGTGTGGTCCGTCACTGTGACACTGCTGTCGGACGTGATCTCGGCGGCGAACACCACCTCGACCCGTTGCGGGGCCTTCGCGAGCGCGGCACCGGCGGTCGGCGTGATCGAATGCGTCGCGCCGTGCGCGAACGCGGGCGCGGGTGTGACCGCCAGCGGGAACCCGGTCGCAAGCGCGACCGTGACGATCAATCTGACGCTACGACGAATGCGAGGCGCCCGACCGGTGTCCGACCTGTCGGTCACGCGCGCCGCAACGCTTCTCTTCATGGCGTTCTCCCCTCCGCCGCGAACGACCGCGGCGTCTGCGAACAGGACCGAGCGGCCCTCCGATTCGTGACAGCAGAGGTCACGGCCGGGGCGGTGTGTCACGAATCGGAGACCTGCTCGGTCCGTACCTGGTGACACTCACCCACCACCGGCACAGCGCAAGGAGCGACGATCATGACCGCCATCATCCGCATCGCACTGGCGATCTTGTTTCTCGACAATTTCGTGGTCGGAGCCTGGAACGCGATCTGGCCGGCCAGCTTCTACGCGAACTTCCCGACCGTGGATCTCACGCCGCCGTTCAGCGAGCACTACGCGCGGGACTTCGGTACGGCATCACTAGCGATCGCCCTGCTGCTGGGCATCGCGGCGGTCAAACCCACCGCCCACTTCGTCATCCCTGCCGCGGCTGCCTATTCGGTCTTCGCGCTACCCCATTTCTTCTATCACCTCACGAACATGCAGGGGGCGACCGTGGGTGAGGCGATCCTCCTCACCACCGCAAACGCGACCGTGGCGCTCATCGGCCTGGTGATCATCTTGCTGACGGCGCTACGCGACCGTTCGGCGGCTCGGCGCGGTCTCGCCTCGGCTCGGGCCGCCCACTGAACCTGCTGCGTCAACCACTGGGAGAACCGATGGTTCCCGAACCCCTCCGGCCACCTCGGCTGAACGCGCTACCCAGCGCGTTCTGCGTCGTCGTCGCCGAACGACGCCTCCTCAAGAACCTCGCGTACCACCTGCTCGGTTCAGTTGACGTCGCTGAACACGCGGTACAAGCGACGTACACCATCTGGTACACCATGCCGGACGACAAACAGGATGGCATCAACAGTCCCTTTACCTGGCTCGTCGGCACGCTCGTGCAGATCTGTATCGGTCTGCTCGAATCGCCGCCGACCCAAGCCGCTGGCCATAACGCCGCTCGGGTGCTGTAGTACGGCCCGACAGGGGTACCTGTGTGGTTGGTGCTCAACAGACAGCAGCGATGTCGGCGGCAGTTCAAATTCGCCTGCACATTCAGGGATAGAAGCGACGAGGCGGCGGCCATGGTAGGGCGAGGAAAAGACGGGGCAATGGTCGACGCGTTAGCGGTGTTCGACGCGGTCCGTCCGCGGCTCTTCGGCATCGCCTACCGGATGCTCGGCAGCGTCGCCGAGGCGGAGGACATCGTGCAGGAATCCTGGCTCCGGTGGCAGCAGACCGAACGCAGCCAGGTACGGGACCCGATCGGGTTCCTGGTCACGACGACTTCTCGGCTCGCTCTGAACGCCGCGACGTCGGCTCGCGCCCGCCGCGAGTTGTATCCCGGACCGTGGCTACCCGAGCCCGTCGACACCTCCGCCGACCCGACACTCCGGGCCGAACGCAACGAGTCGCTCGAACTCGCCGTGCTACTCCTGTTGGAACGGCTCACCCCGGCCGAGCGAGCGGTGTACGTGCTGCGGGAGGCGTTCGACTACCCATTCCGGCGGATCGGCGAGGTACTCGACGTCACTGAGGCATACGCACGACAGCTCGGCCACCGCGCCCGCACGCACCTGGCCCGGCAGCGGCGCGAACCGGTCGGCCACGCCGACCGCGACCGCCTGCTGCATGCCTTTCTCGCCGCAGCCCGCTCCGGTGAGCTGACCCAGCTCGAGGAACTGCTCGCCGAAACAGCCATCTCCTACGCCGACGGCGGCGGCACCGTCCGGGCCGCCCAGCTACCCGTCGTCGGACGTGACAACGTCGCGCGTTACCTCCTGGGACTGATCCGGAAGTTCGGCCGCGACCTCTCACCGGAGATCGTCGAATCCAACGGCCAGGCCGCGATCCTCGTCTCGCGGCCCGGGACAACTGTCGCTCTGGTCACCATCGACGCCTCACCCGCCGGGATCGAACGAGTGTTGATCATCCTCAACCCGCAGAAACTAGCCCAGTTCCAGCGGTGACCGTCGGCACCGACGCCTGGCGACGCGTGGTTCGTCGACGGCACGTACGTCGGGGTCGATGCTCTGGCGCCTGAGTCGTCGCCTAACCTGCCGGCGGTGCTCTCACGAATGGGATCGTTGCTGAGTGACGAAGTCGCTTGACCTGCATCTGGAGTTCGATCGGAGTGCGGGTTTCCCGGGTCGCTCGCTGGAGAGCGCGTTACGGGAGAGCATTCGGACCGGCCGGCTGCGGGCCGGGTCGCGCCTACCCGGGAGCCGGAGCCTGGCCGCCGACCTGGGCTTGGCCCGGGGCACCGTGGTGCAGGCGTACGCGCAGTTGGTGGCGGAAGGGTGGCTGCTGGCGGCACCCGGCTCGGGCACCCGGGTCGCGGACGTAGCTCATGATCCGCCCGGCTCGCGCGGGCGACCGCGGCCGTCGCCCCCGGCCGGGCCATTGATCGAGTTGCGGCCGGGGATTCCCGACCTCGCGTCCTTCCCCCGAACGGCCTGGGCGGACAGCGTCCGCCGGGCGCTGACGACGGCTTCACGCGGCACGCTGGACTACTCCGAACCGACCGGGCTACCCGCACTCCGGGCGGCGGTGGCCGGCTATCTCGCGCGCACTCGTGGAGTGCTCTGCGAGCCGGATGCGGTGGTGATCACGGCGGGCTTCACCCAGGGCCTCTCCCTTCTCGCGCGGACGCTGCACCGGCGCGGCGTCCGTGCCATCGCCACCGAGAACCCCGGTCTGGCCCATCACCGCATGGTGCTGCGTGCCGCGGGTCTGACAGTCACCCCGCTCACCGTCGGTCCCGGCGGGGCCGACCCGGATGACGCGGCGGGTCAGGCCGCGCTACTCACCCCGGCGCACCAGCATCCGACCGGGGTGGTGCTCGCCCCACGGCACCGCTACCGGCTCATCGCGTGGGCACGGAAGCACGACGCGTTCCTGATCGAGGACGACTACGACGGCGAGTTCCGCTACGACCAGCGGCCGGTGGGCGCCATGCAGGCGCTGGCACCAGAGCGGATCGTGTACGCCGGCAGCACGAGCAAGTCGCTGGCGCCGGGCGTCCGCCTGGGTTGGTTCGTCGTCCCCGAACGACTGCGTCGTGACCTGACGACGACGATCATGGAGGCCGGCGCCGCAGTCTCCGCGATCGACCAGCTCACCATGGCCGACCTGCTCACGCACGGCGACTACGACCGACACATCCGCCGCATGCGCCTGACCTACCGGCGTCGCCGGACGGAGCTGGCCGGCCGCCTGGCCGAGGTGACCACCACTGCGCTGGAGGGCATCGCCGCCGGCGTCCACGCGCTGCTACCGCTGGCCTCAGTGGCGCAGGAGCGCTGGCTGATCCAGGCCGGACGCCGCGAGGGGCTGCACCTGATCGGCCTGCACAGCAACGGCTACTGGCACGATCCCGTGGATGAGCGGCAGGCAGCAGCCCTGGTCCTCGGATACGCGGCGCCGCCGGCTCACGCCTGGCAGGAGGCACTGTCCGGGCTCTGCCAACTGGTCCATCAGACCGGTCACCAACTGGTCCATCCTGCTGGTCCGGTCGGGGATACGTTCGACTCATGCAGACCATGAAGATCGGAAACAACGAGATCGTGCTGCTGGGCACGGCCATGCCACCGGAGTTGCCGGACGGCTCCCACGTGATGACAGCGACGATCGAACTGCCACCGGGCGACCCGGGCACGCCGCCACACCGGCACTCCGGCCCGGTCTTCGGCTACCTGCTCGAGGGCGAAATGCTCTTCGAGCTGGAGGGCGAGCCCGAACGGGTGATCAAGGCCGGTGAGGCGTTCTGGGAGCCAGGCGGCGATGTCATCCACTACCGGTCGGCCAACAACCTGTCCGATCGGGTGACCAAATTCCTGGTCGTGATGGTGTGCGCGCCCGGCCAGGAAATGCTGGTGCTGGTGAGCCCCGACGAGCTCGAACAGCGTAAGGACCGCCGCTCACCCCGGCCGAACTGAGAGAGGCACGTCATGCGTATCGTTCTCGCCGGTTCGACCGGCGTCATCGGCCGCCGGCTCGAGCCGATCCTGACCGCCCAGGGGCATGAGGTCATCGGGTTGGCCCGCAACGGCCCGGTCGCCGTCGACGTGCTCGACCGGGACGCGGTCGCGGCCGCCGTCCGCGACGCCCGGCCCGACGTGGTGATGCACCAGCTCACCAGCCTGAGCACTGGCGACTTCGCCGCCAATTCGCGGCTGCGCCGGACCGGGACCCGCAACCTGGTCGACGCGGCGCTCGCCGCCGGGGTACGCCGGATCGTGGCACAGAGCATCGCCTGGGCGTACGAGCCGGGCGCCGAGCCCGCGACCGAGGAGACCCCGCTCGACCTCGGCGCCCCAGAGCCACGCCAGACCAGTGTGGCTGGTGCCGCCGCGCTCGAATCCGCCGTCCAGGAAGCGCCCGAGTGGGTCGTGCTGAGGTACGGCACCCTCTACGGCCCGGGCACCTGGTACGCCCGCGACGGTCTGATGGCCCAGTTCGCCGCCGCCGGCAAGGTCCCCGCCGACGCGGACGTGAGTAGCCTGCTGCACATCGACGACGCCGTGGCCGCCGCGGTAGCGGCTCTGGAGTGGCCCGTCGGCGTCGTCAACGTCTGCGACGACGAGCCAGCCGCCGCCTCGCAGTGGGTGCCCGCTTTCTGCGCGGCGGCCAATGTGCCAGCACCAGCGGTGACCGGGGGCGAGCGGCATGGCTGGGCGCGGGGAGCGAGCAACCACCACGCCCGCACGCACCTTGGCTGGAGCCCGGCCTATCCGTCCTGGCGGCAGGGATTCGTCACCCTGTGAGCCGTCCGCACATCTTGATCTTGCAGAAGCAACGGAGACGAAGAGTCATGTCCGATCACCCCGAACTGGCCGCGCTCAGTGACGACTATGCCCGCTTCGGCCTAGAGCGCGATGCCGTACGCGAATGGGAGGACGGCGCCCGCACCGACAATCGCGCCGGGTCGTACGAGTGGTGGTACTTCGACGCCCACCTGGACGACGGCGCGAAGGTTGTCGTGGTGTTCATGAACAAGGACCTCGGCGCGGCGGGTAGCCCGCTGTCACCGCAGCTTCGGGTCAACCTGGAACTGCCTGACGGGACGACGTCGAACAACACGATCGCGATCCCCGCAGCGGACTGGTCGGCGGCGAGCGGGCGTACTGACGTCCGGATGGGGCCGGGCAACCGCTTTCAGGGCGAGAGCCTGCGCGAGTACCGGATCCAGGCGACCGCCGGGAGGCTGAGGGTCGACTTCACACTGACGTCCGAGGTCCCGGCCTGGCGTCCGGCCACCGGGCACATGCTGTTCGGCCCGGAGCGCGACCTCGAGTTCAATTGGCTGCCCTCGGTGCCCCAAGGAGCCGTGCGGGGCTCGTACACGATCGACGGGGTGCGGCATGAGACGACCGGCGTCGGCTACCACGACCACAACTGGGGCAACGTCGGGCTGCCGAAAATCATCAATGACTGGTACTGGGGACGGGGGCAGGCCGGACCGTACACGGTCATCGCGTCGTTCATCACCGGCGCCGAGAAGTACGGCTCCGCCGAGATCCCCATCTTCATGCTGGCCCGCGACGGCCGGATCATCGGCGACGATCCAGCGAAGATGACGTTCGAGCGGGACGGGGTCTACACCGACGCGAAGACCGGCAAGCCGGTGGCGGACATCGTCCGCTACACCTACGTGGACGATGACGACACGTACGTGGTGACCTTCGACCGCGAGCGCGACCTGGTCCGCAATCCCCTCACCAAGGACCTGCCCTGGCTCAAGCGGGCAGCGGCCCGGTTGATCCGGTTCGACGGCGCCTACCTCCGCTTCGCCGGCCTGCTCACGATCGAGCACCACAAGGGCGGGCAGGTGGTCGAGGCGTTCGCCGAGGACGCGATCTGGGAGCTCATGTACTTCGGGCGCGCCCGCGTCACCGCCGCGGATCCGTCAGTGCCCGGTCGGCGGGTCGCCCGGAAGCGGCACTGAGTCCATCGGCTGGCGAAGGCGCTCAATCAACTCGCGGGCCGCCTCGGCGTACCGCTGCTCCGATCCGCGGGGCCGGTGTCCCTGGATTGGCGGCGGGACGCTGTCGCCGGGTAACGGCACCACGTCGGCGGGATCCCGTAGCCGGCGGTCCACCGTTGCCGCCGTCTGGCCGACGGTTGCCGGAACGGCTGTCCGGTGGGCGGCGAATATCCAGCCGCCGATCGAGTCGGTGTCGCGCCACAGGTTCACCCACCGCCAGTCGACGCGAGCGCCGATCTCGTGCAGCACCTCGTCGTCGACGAAGGCGGGAAACAGTCGCGCGTAGAGTCGGCTCAGTGGCGACCCGTGGGTGAGCAGAGCGACTCGACTGCTGACCTGGGGCGGCAACTGGAGCACTGTCGCGGCGGCCAGGACCGCACCGTGGCTGTGTGCGGTGAGCAGGACGAGGTTGCCGCGTCCGACCAGATACGTGATTCGTCTGGTCAACTCCGGCACCGCTCGTTCGGCGTAGCAGGGTGGCGCGAACGGGTGGGCGGCCCGTGGCCAGAAGGTGCCCAGGTCCCACAGGACACCGACGTGGCGCCTGAATTCGGCCGTCCGGTAGGCGAAGATGCCGCCGATGGTCAGGCCGAGGATGATCGCGGCGATCCCCCAGCTCCCGAACGCGATGGAGAAGGTGATCAGGTCGGCGGGCACCCGTGCGTACCGCTGCACAGACTCGCTCGGCAGCAACTCCAGCAGACCGAGCGTGGTGGTGGCCGTGCCGATCCCGGCCAGGCAGGCGTAGACCACCGCCAACGGAATCAGTCTTTCCGTGAAGCGGGCCCTGGCTATCGCCTTCTGCACCTGCCGCAGTCGGGTCGCGGCTGCGGGCGGGCGGTCCGGGTAGTCGCAGGCGACGATCGCCGCCGCGGCACGAAGTCGACGGCGTCGAGAGATGAGGATGACCGGAACCGCTACCACCAGCGTGAACAGCACTGTCCGGAGAAAGCCGAAGATCGCCCAGGTGAACGCCGGCGGCAGACCGGAGGCCAGGCCCTCCCCGGTCGGCGCGTCGCGATCCAGGAAATCCGCCACCCGGTAGACGAACTCGGCGGACACTGCCACCGCCAGACTGACCGCGCTGGCCGCCATCACCAGCGCGCCCAGCCCGAGCAGCGGGCTGGCGTCCCGCCGCCGAACCCGGCGCCAGAGCAGCACACCGCCGAGGGCGGTCAACAGGGTCGTCTGGGCAACGAACAGCGAGGTGAGAATTGCGCCGTAGCCGGGTAGGCCTTCCCCCTCATGCCACGGTGCCGGGCTGGCGAGGACGTTTACCGTCACCACGATGGTCAGGACCACGGCCACCGTCCGCACCGTGCGGGTGATTCGGTCCAGTCGCCGGTCCGAGGCGGCCCGGTCGAGCAGCGGGGGCAGGCAGAGCAGGACCACGCAGCTGGCCAGCACCGTCCCGGTGGCCACAGCCAACGCGATCGTGCTGGCCGAGGCGCCGTTCGCGGCTCGGGCGGCGATTAGAGCGACGTCCAGTGTCGCGAACGCCGCCGCGACGTGAATCGAGCGCAGCCGACCCACCAGCGGCCCCGCGTCCCACTGACCGATCCCGCTGAGTCGATGTTCGGCGACCTCGTCCGCCGGAGCGCGGAACGCGTCGAACATCTTTCCCGGCCGGGTGCTGGCCCGCCAGAGCAGGCCGATGGCGCCGGCCGGGACCACAGCGAGTACCGCGAGGCGCAGGCCCACCGGTTGCCCACCCAACCAGGACAACCAGGTGCGCCCGGCCAGGCAGTCTGACGAGCCCATGCACTTCCACCCGATCAGGTCCAACGTGACGCCGACGAAGGCAAGCACATACAGCGCGGTGAGAGTGAGCGCCAGCAACCGGCACAGGGATCTGACCGTCGCGTCGGAGCCGGGGCTCGCCGGCCGCATCCAGATCGCCAGGTTGGCCAGCATGAACGGCAGGAGGAACACCAGCGTCAGCGTTCGGACCACGCTTCCGGCGGGCAGGTCACCCCAGCGGTACGCCTCCGTCACCCGTTCGCCGCTGCCGCAGGAACACGGGCGGTGGGGTCGGTAGAAGCCCCCACTGCGGTCGCCCGCGACCTGCTCGACCTGCGCCACGTTCAACACCTGGGCGGCGCTTGCGCTGGCGGCCCCGTGGACCCGCAGCTCCACCACCTCATCGGACATCCCGGGCCCACCTGACCGCGCTGATGCACCCGACATCGGCCCCTCCGAAGCACCTTCGGTGGCCAAACCGGGTTAACCCAGCCCCCGCGCCACTCGCGGCGGTGTACCCCACCCGGCCGAGACCAAGCGTGGGCCCGCCGCACGGTTGGCTCAGCGCTTGCAGGTCCTCGGGCGTACAAAATTCCGGTGTCGATCTGGTAGGCGGTGGCTAGCGTACGCGGATGAGCACTGTCCCGAGGACCGGACTGCGGCTGCGGTTTCACACCGATCCGGGCGAGTTCCTGGCCGCTGCGGGTGACTACCTGGGTGCCGATCCGGTCGTCAGCACTGTCGTGACCACCATCGCGCACCGGCTGTTGTCGCAGCGGGCCGAGGGGATCCCGCAGCCCGACCACAACTGGTGGTTGGTGGTCAGCGACGACTCCGGCACCGTGGTCGGTGCCGGGATGCGCTCGGCGCCGTATGCCCCCTATCCGCCGTTCCTGCTGCCCATGCCCGATGAGGCGGCCGTTGCGCTGGCCCACGCCCTGCACGAGCGCGGAGAGGAGGTCCTCGCGGTCAACGGGGCGCTGCCTGCCGCTGAGCTGTGCGCCTCCGCGCTGGCCCGGCTCGGCGGGGGTGAAGTCCGGGTCAACCAGCACACACGGCTGCACGAGCTCGGCGAGCTGACGTGGCCGCCTCCGGTGCCGGGCCGCTTGGTGACCGCGACCGAGGACGACGCGGGACTTGTCACGCAGTGGCTAGCCGCGTTCATGGGCGACGCCGACGAACAGGCGGGCCGCCCGCGCGGTACGAGTGCGCACGAAGCGCCCGACCACGCGGAGGTGCTGCGTCGGATCGGAGCCGGACGGCTGTGGTTCTGGGTCGACGAGGCCGGGGAGCCGGTGCACCTCACCGGCGCCAACCCACAGTCGTTCGGGGTGGCCCGGTTGGGCCCGGTGTACACACCGCCGGCCCAGCGGGGGCGCGGTTGGGCCAGCAACGCGGTAGCCGAGATTTCCCGCCAAATCCGGGCCGAGGGCGCGCGGGTCTGCCTGTTCACCGACCAGGCCAACCCGACGTCGAACAAGATCTACGCCGCCCTCGGCTACCGGCCGGTCGTCGACATGGCCAACCTGGTCATCGTGTGATGGGCAGCTGGTGGAACGGCGCCACCGATCAGATCGTGGTCTGTTCGCGTAGTGCGCAGGTCGAGTTGGCGGCGGTGTTACCAGCAGCGGGCCGGTTCGTCGTCGCCCGGCTCGACGGAGAGAGGATGACGGACGCGGACCACACCTTCTACGAGTTCTCCGACGCGCTGCTCTTTCCCGGCTACTTCGGTTGGAACTGGGACGCGTTGTCCGATTGTCTCCGTGATCTGCACTGGTTGCCTGCGGACGGGTATCTCATCCTCGTCGAGAACCCGACTCGGGTGCTCTCGAGTAGTGCCGCGGATCGGCACACGCTGTTCCAGATCCTGGCGCAGACCGTTCATCACTGGGCAAGCCCGTTCGGCCAGCCAGAGTTCGCTGTGCTGCTGCTCTGTGACCGCGACGACGAGGCGACTCTGCTGCGGCAGGAGATCGCCGCCGCGGTCCACAAGCGGCGGTGAAACCGTCGACGCCGCCGGCCATCCGCTCCCCCAACGCTCGGACGTGGCTACGCCTCACCGAGACGGGTTCCCTGATCGTCGGCCGTAGGAAACGGTCGTCCCAACCAGCAGCACTGCTCCTGCGAAGAAGTAGGTGTTGATTCCGATGCCGGTCCAGAACTCGCCCGTGGAGATGTCCGCCACCCCCACGAAACCTCCGCGACGGATACCGCTGACCATCAGAAGATTTTCGGCCATTCCTGGAGCACCCCGGATGACGAGCAGGATGCTGCCGAACAACAGTGGCGTCAGAAGTAGCCACCGGGGACGACGTCGAGCCGGCGGGCGGACTGTGGCCAGAACGACGGCTGCTCCGATGGTCGACATCGAGATGAGCACCACGTTGAAGATCACGTAGGCCCTCATGCCCCACGGTCCATCACCGGTTGGATCAGGCCCGGGGAAGAACACCAGGATCACGTGGGACACCACAAAGAAGATCAACCAAGCCAAGGCGCCGTACGCCCAGCGACGACTTCTGAAAGCGGGCATACCAGCACTCTCGCCAAGCCAACACCCTGGCGCCTCCCTCCCTGGGCCGGTTTCACTCCCTCAGGAGAGCGAGGTGCGGGAGCGATACATGCTGCTACCGGGGTGCCACTCTCGGCATGATTCTCCGTTCGCCGGTGGCGGCCATCGAGTGCATGGCGCTCGCCGGCGGTCCGCCAGACGGCGACGGAGTCATACGACTGATCCAGTGATATTCACCCATGTTTGCTGTGGACATCGGAGGCTCTGGTACTGCATGCCGTTGTGACGTCAGGACCGTCTTTGGGAGACGGCTCTCCCGCGGTCCGCACGTTCGTCCCGCAGCGAACGTTCGGCATTCCCCGCTGGGGGCGTACGTCCACCGTAGATGGCCGATGCCGCACACGACGTCCCGCGTTTGACAACCGGGCTCGCCGCTCGTGCAGCCAGACCAGCACCACCATGGCGACGTGGAAGGCAACCGGTGCCGCGATCGCCGCTTTGGCCGTCTACAGCCAGTCGTGTTCGCGGGCGTAGCGGGCCGCTTCGTGGCGGGTCCGGGTCTGGGTCTTGCGCATCGCGTTGGAGAGGTAGTTGCGGACGGTGCCCGGAGCGAGGTGGAGCCGAGCGGCGATGTCGGCGACCGAGTAGCCCTCGCCGGTGACCCGCAGGACGTCGGCTTCACGGTCGGTGAGGGGGGAGTCCTCGGTGACGGCGAGCACTGACACGTCCGGATCGATCCAGCGTTTCCCCGAGTGCAGGGTGGCGATGACCGAGGTGATGTGGGCTGGCTCGGCGGACTTGCTGACGAAGCCCTGGACGCCGAGCTTCAGCGCCTTGCGCAGCACTCCGGGGCGGGCGTGCCGGGTCAGCATGAGGATCACCTGCTCCGGCCGCTCACGGCGGATCTCGGCGACCGCGCCCAGGCCGTCCACGCCCGGCATCTCCAGGTCGATGACCAGCACGTCGGGCCGGTGCCGCAGGGTGGCATCGATCGCCGACCGACCGTCCTGCGCCTCGGCGAGAACGATGATGTCGCCCTCCATCGGCAGCAGCGCGGCCAGGGCCGTGCGCAGCAGCGCCTCGTCGTCGGCGAGCACGATGGTGGTCATCAGTCGTCCTTCCCGGTGACCGTCGGGGCCACGTCGGCCCGAGCGGGTGGGAAGACAGCGGCGGTCAGGAACCGCCCGTCCTTCTGTTCGACGGTCAGCTCACCCCCGTCGCCCGCCACCCGTTGCCTCAGTGTCGCCAGCCCCCTGAGCTCGGGCGTCGTGCTGGCGGTCACGCCGTCGTTGACGATGGTGATTCCCGACGCGGCGAGCGTGATCTGCACCTGGGTGGCCTGCGCGTGCCGCAGGATGTTGGTGGTCGTCTCCCGCAGCACCTGCCCGAGCAGTTCGCTGGCGCGGGCATCGACCTCGGCCTCCCGGGTGACCCGGACCCGGATGCCGGCGGCCTCGAACAGGTTCTTCGCGTTTTCGATCTCGGCGGTGAGGTTGAGCCGCCGTTGCGCGTAGGCCAGTTCCTTGGTCTGCGCGATGGTGTCGCTGACCAACGTGTACGTCTCCCGCAGCTCCTTCTCCGCCCGAGCGGTGTCGCGGAGCAGCAGTCGCTGGGCCAGGGCGATCTTCAGCTTGACCACGTGCAGGGTGTGGCCCTGGATGTCGTGCAGGTCGCTGGCGAACCGTACGCGCTCCCGGACCACCGCCAGCTCCGCCTCGCGTTCCCGAGTCTGTTCGAGCTCCCGGATGAGGTCGTAGAACCGCTCGCCCACCACCGTGAAGACCGTCACGACGACGGTGAGAACGGTCGGGATGAGAACGTAGGTGACCAGCACTCCACCGATGTCGTCCCGCTGCACCAGCAGCCGCGCCGCGCCGACGGCGGCGACGTAGGTGAACAGCCCGGCCATCGTCAGAGCCCGATGCCGTCGCACCTCGCGCAGGGCAAGCGAACCTACGGCGCAGACACCCCAGTAGGCGTTGGGGCTGCCGGTCACCAGGACCCCGAGGGGCCAGACCGCTGCCGCCACGACCAGGCAGGGCAGCGCGACCCGGGCGAGGTCGTTCGCCGTCCACCGTTCGAAGGCCACCACTGCCGCCACGGCCCCCGGCGCCAGGACGACGATGTGCCACCAGGTACGCGCGTCGGTCCAGAGCAGGACCACCGCGGCGAACACCACCGGCGGCAGTGACGTGGCCAGGTTGAGCCGGCGCAGCCTTCCCTGCGTCGACTCGGTGAAGCGCGGCGATCTCCCGGTCACCACCTCAGTATCCGGCAGCCAGGGGCCACGACCAGTGACACCACGTCACATGCGGTGATGACGTGGTGCCACTGACGGGTCGGCCGGGTCCGCGCTGTCATTGGTGCATGTCCACCACACCCGTCATCGAAGTCGACCGGCTGAACCTCACCTACGGCGACTTCCACGCCGTCAAGGACCTCTCCTTCGAGGTACGACCCGGAGAGCTCTACGCCCTGCTGGGCACCAACGGAGCCGGCAAGACCTCGACCCTGGAGGTTGTCGAGGGACACCGGAGGCCAACCTCGGGCACCGTTCGCGTCTTCGGGCGCAGCCCCGACGACCGGCGAGCGGTACGTCCCCGAATGGGTGTCATGCTCCAGGAGAGCGGATTCTCCCCGGACCTCACCGTTCGTGAGTCCGTCGGTCTGGTCGGTCGGCTCACCCGACGCACCGACGACGTCGACCGGGTGCTCGACCTGGTCGACCTCACCGGCCGATCCGGCCGCAAGGTGTCGCAGCTGTCCGGCGGAGAGAAACGGCGCCTGGACTTCGCCACCGCGGTCTACGGCACCCCGGAGCTGATCTTCCTGGACGAGCCGACCACCGGCCTCGACATCCAGTCCCGCGACGCCGTCTGGGCGACTGTTGACCGGCTCCGGGAGAACGGGGCGACCATCGTGCTCACCACGCACTACCTGGAGGAGGCACAACAGCGCGCGGACCGGATCGGGCTGATGCACGAGGGCGCCTTCCACCGGGAAGGCACCGTCTCCGAGCTGACCCGCACCCTGCCCGCGGTCATCCGCTTCTCCCTTCCGGTGCCGGCGCCGGCGCTGCCGGTGCGGGCCGCCGTCGACGCGGACGGGAAGGTCGTGGTCGAGACCTTCGAGCTGCAGAAGGACCTGCACCTCCTGCTCGGCTGGGCGCAGGACCACGCCGTGGAGCTGCAGGACCTGGCGGCAGGGCCGACCCGGCTCGACGACGTCTTCCGCGCCATCAACAGTTGATTCGATCTTCCGCGAGGAGCCTCACCGTGTTGTCCATCGCGTCCAGCGAGCTGATCCAGATCTTCCGCAACCGGCTGGTGCTGATCACCAGCCTCATCATCCCGGTCGCGGTCTGTGTGTTCTTCGTCCGTCAGCACGAGACCTACGCCGCCATCGGGAGCCTCGGCTACATCGCCGCGATCGTCACGTTCACAGTGGCTGCGTTCGGGCTCTACGCCACCGCCGTCACCACCCTGGCGTCGCGGCGACAGAATCTCTTCCTCAAGCGGCTGCGCTCCACCGCCGAAGGCGACGCCGGCATCCTCGCCGGCCTGCTGCTGCCCGTGGTCGTCCTCGCCGGGGTGCAGGTGAGCGCGATCCTGACCGCCCTGGCCGTGGTCGCCGGCGGACCGGCGAACATCGCCCTGCTGGTGGTGGCGGTCCTCGCGACAGTGGCCATGATGATCGGCCTGGCGCTGGCCACGGCCGGGCTGACGAACTCCCCCGAACACGCCCAGGTCACCACCCTGCCCGTTACTCTCGGGGTGATCGCCATGGCCAGCTGGGTGGGCATCACCGGCACCGAGAACCTCGCCTGGCTCAAGCGGCTGCTGCCCGGCGGCGCCGCCACCGAACTGACAATGAACGCCTGGAACGGCGGCGTCGCCGTGACCGACTCCCTGCTCCTGCTCGCGCCCACGCTCGGCTGGGTCGTCGTCGCCGTCGCTCTGGCCACCCGACTCTTCCGCTGGGAGCCCCGCCGATGACCACCGAACCCCTGTCGGACGCGCCGACCCTGGTGGAAGACCTCCTGCTGCTCCTGTTCCAACCCAGGTCCGGGACCATCGCGGGAGAGAACACCCTTTTCTACGTCCTCGGCGGAGCCGTTCTCGCGGACCTCGCCCTCGGCGACCATCTGACCGCGGCGGACCGGGGGCGGCTCAGGAGCGTGGCGGGTCACCCACCGTCGGATGGCCTCCTACGCCCGGCGTGGGACTACCTCGCCGAGAAACCGAGGGGGGTGCAGACGGCCCTGGCCGCTATCGGTCCCGCCCTGCGTCAGCCGGTGCTGGAGCGGCTCATCGCACGAGGCGACATCGACCAGGAGCCCCGTAAGGTGCTCGGCCTGTTCCGGACGACGGCCCTGCGGGAGGGCAGGACCGAACGACGGTCCCGCCTACTCGCCGACGTTCGGCAGGTTCTCGTGGACGGCGCGGAGCCGCAGGCCCGTGTCGCCGCGCTCGCGGCGCTGCTCTCGGCGAGCGGAACGCTCCCGCAGTTCGACCGCGAGATCCCGTGGACGTCATCGGTGATCAGCCGGGCCAAGGAACTCGAGCGAGGCAACTGGGGTGCCGACGCCGCGTCGGCAGCCGTGACCCGCACCGTGACTGCCACCGTCGTCAACAGCGCCATCGCGGCCATCACAGTGCTTCCTCGAAGCTAGGGCGCGCGAGACCAGACCGGTCCAGTCATTGTCAGCCGGGCTACACACCCTTGCCTCTGACATCCAGGTTCGGGCCGCCGGGGTGGCGCGCATCGACCACATGCTCCGGTCCGGACTCGTCCGGGCGCTCAACGGCAATCTGCCCCTCCCGTAGGTGATGGGATTGGAGGCCGCCGGTGACGTGCTCGCGGTCGGCGCCGGCGTCACCGGCATCGCGGTGGGCGACGCGGTGTTCGGGTTCGCGCTCAGCGGTGCCGGCGGCCTCCGTACGACCGCCGGACGTGTGCGGGTCGGTGGAAGTTTCTACGCTCACTGCCTGGAGTTGGCCGGGTGCGGTCGTTCGGGCGGTTTCCCCTTGGCGTGGACGGCGTCGGAAGCGGCGATGCCGGCGAGGACGATGACGGCGGTGACGGCCACGGCCAGCGGCGGCAAAAAGATCATGAGCGGCGACGCGCCGGCAAGCGTCAGAGCGCCGACGATCCGAGAGCGGGACACCCGGGCGAACACGGCATGTTCCAACAAGGCTCGCCCGATCAGGAAGAGCATCGGTCCGCCGAGGACAACGAGGATCCACGCCGCGTTGGTGTGCCCGAACGGATGTTCGATCACGATCTCGTATCCGACGGCAACGGCGACGATCCCGGCCACCATGAGTACGTGCGCGAGAAAAGCCTCCCGAATGAGGTGCGCGGGCCGCGCGGCGGCTCTGATGGCTTCGGGCAACAACTGACCCGACCTGAAGACGTAGACGCGAAACAGCAGCACAGTGGTGATGAATGAAACCGCGAAGGCTGCTGCGGCTCCGCCGTGCCGGAACGACGTGTCGCTGTAGGCCGAGCCGGTCGTCAAAATCAGTTCACCGAGAGCGATGATGAAGAATTGTCGGTAGCGCTCGGACAGGTATTCGGCCAGGACGGGCCACTGCCGTTGGGTGGGGCGGGACCACGGCGCGGGATAGAACAGCAGCAGTGCCGCGCCGTCGATGGCGATCGCGAGCGTCCACAACAGGCTGCGGGCCAGGTCCGTCACGATCGCGCCGGCGATCCACGGCACTGCCGACAGCGTGAACCAGAAGAACACCCCGGCCGCTCGGCGCTGAGCCTCGTGGCCGCGCAACATCGGGACGATGATCAGCCCACGGATGATGTGGACGGCGACGTACGCGCCAGCGAAGGCCAGACTTCTGTCACCGAACGCGTGCGGCACCGCGACCGCCATCACCAGCGCGCCGAGCATGGCCGTGTAGACCAGCACCTGAAGTTGCGGCCGCTGCGGATCGTAGAGGTCGGTGACCCACGCCGTGACGAACCACAGCACCATGAAGGCCAGCAGCAACAGCAGCGTCTCGCCGACGTCGATGAGGACGACGCGCTGCTCGGTAAGCTCCTCGACCAGCCGCTGTGAGACCCGATTGAGGGCAAAGATGAAGACCAGGTCGAAGAAGAGTTCCAGAAGGCTCGGCCGCTGCGGTTGCCCGGGTTTTCGAAGCAGCGCTGCTGCCCTTGTCGACATGGGCCGCCCATTCCTGCCGGCTTCGCCTATCCGGGTATTGGTACCACGCCGCGCGGGTCGTCGAGTCGATACCCGAAGAATGCCGGTGGACCGCACACCTTTCGACGGCAGCAGGCCCGAGGCCCCCCATGGACTCGCACTGCTCAGAAGTTCGGTTACGAGTAGCGGACAGCCGACACCAGAGCGCGATGTAGCCGACTGTGACCATCAGATCACTACGCGCACACTCCTCTCCGACATGTTCCCGTCGACTGGAGGAACAGATGCGTCTCCGATCGTTAGTCACCACGGCACTGGCCGCCGTCCTGGCCGCCGGCGCACTCGCGCCGCCGGCGCCGGCAGCGGCAGCCACCGCCGACCGCTGGGGCTTCGCGTACGTCAAGGACCCGACCGTGCCGGCCTGGACGGTGCTGGACACCAGCCGGCAGTGGGGTAGCTGGAAGACCGCGTTCCCGGCCGCCTGGGCCGACGGCATCAAGCTCGCGCCCGGCCGTTTCCAGGTCCGCTTCCCGCAGATCGGTGCCAGCTCACGGGGTGTGCCGCACGTGACCCCGGTGAACCGGACCGGTCACTACTGCGAGGTGGTCCGCTGGTTCCAGTCCGGCGCCGACGAGATCGTCGACGTGCAGTGCCACAAGCCGGGCGGTACGCGCGACGACACCCCGTTCACAGTGCTCTGGACGACCAGCTCGGGTGTGCTGCCCGCCGCTACTGCCCACGCGTACGTGCAGTGGAGCAGCGGGCTGGTGGCGCAGTCGTACAACTCCACCGGCGTCGTGAACACTGTCGGGCCGCTGGGCGTCGGGCAGTACCTGGTGCGGCTGCCCGGGGTGGGGTTGGCCGGTCTGCTCGCCGGCAACGTGCAGGTCACCGCCGTGCAGCCGAACGCCGGCCCTCGCCGCTGCAAGGTCTACTCCTGGAGTGCGGTCGGCACCGGCGTGCAGGTGTACGTCTTCTGCTACGACCAGGCAGGCGCGTTCATCAACACCGACTTCGTCCTCTCGTACCACCGTCGGCGGCCGGTGATCGGCTCCCTCGGCCCGCCCTCGTACTTCGGCTACCTGGGTACCGCCGTCGGCGGGCCGACCAACGACAACTCGGTGCTCGGCGTCGGCGCGAACACTGTGGCACCGCTGGCGCCCGCCGGCCGCTACCTGGCGACCTTCCCGCAGGTCGGCCTCAAGGAGACGCACGCCCAGGTGGTGGCGCAGGGCACCGGTAGCAACTACTGCCACCTCACCCAACCCTGGCCGTACACCACAAACGCCGACGTCGACGTCATCTGCTTCGACAACGCCGGCGTCGTCACCCCGCACCGCTTCCTGGCCACCTTCACCTCCCGGCTCTGACGTCGGGCCGCGCCGGTGGTGGCGGTCTCCGCTGCTGCCGGCGCGGTCAAGGGCCAGCACTCGTGGTAAGTCCGCTGAGTCTTCGGGATCCGGCGGACCCGAGTGTCTAGAACCCGGTGCCTTGCGCAGCCCGCCTGGTTTGTTCATCGAAGCGTCGCGATGCCGAGGCCACAGTCAATTCGTGGCCGCCAGATCATCGTCCTGCCAACTCAAGACACCCACGACAATCTTCCCGTTCGGACCAGCTTCGTCGCTTCAGGTCGGCCGGCTCCAACCGGGCCTGGTCGAACTCTGTGCGCACCACCATCCGGAACTGCCAGATCGCCTCGGCGAACTCGTGGTATGCGCGGTGGTACTCCCCCGACGAGAGCGTCACGCCGGATCGGATCGCGTTCCGCACCCCGATCAACCCCTGGTAGGCCATCTCCCCGGCTTTGACGATCTCTTTGGTACCGGCGACGAGTAGACGTTCTCGCGCGGTAAACACGTTCGCCTCGTGGACAACGCGGCTGGCGGAACGGAGACCGTGTGACGGGTCCTCGCCGCTTTGGGCGATCTCCCGGAGCGCGCTGTGGGCTGTGTCGAGCGCCACGGCAAAGTCCAGGTAATAGCCGATGCGCTCCCCCTCACGGCCGCGTCGACGTTCGGCACGGTTGTGCTGTACCTCGACGCTCACCGCACTGGCGAGGGCAATAGCGGCTCCGCAGATCGCACCGACGAATGGTATCCATTCCACGTCTTCAGTCTCCGCCGACGATGTCCGGCCCACCATGTGTTCCTGTCTCCGGTATGACTGGGGTCAGGAAACACCGGCGGAGGGTGTTGCCGGAATCGTGGCCGGATTACCGGTGTATCCAGACGACACAGAGACCCGCCTTACTGGCCTCTCTGCGCGTCGCCCAATGCCGTCACCACCGGGTCTTACGCGGAGGGAAATCCCTGCTGCTCACAGTCGCGGCACCGTTCACGGTCCGACCAGTCTCGCCGGCCGATCGCATCCGGGGTCAACGGCGACTGCCCCAGGTCGGCCCGCAAAGCCATCCGGAAGGTCCACAGCGCCTCGGCGAACGGGTGGTAGACCTGATGGTAGGCCGCCTCCTCTAAACGCGCCCCGGTCCGGATCGCGTCCCGAACCGCGATGAGCCGCAGGAACGCCGCTTCGGCCGCGCTCACCAACGGCACGGTGCCCAGCACGAGGAGCCGCTCACGGAGCGCGTACACCCGTGCGTCATGGAGCACGTCATTGGCTGGGTCACGTCGGGCCGAGGGCGGCAGGTCGGCACGGGCGACGGCGCGCAGGGCATTGTGCGCTTCGTCGAGAGCGAGCATGAACGCGACGGCAGTGCCCGACGAAACCGGCAGCTCAGCCTCGGCGAATGGCTCGTCGGTGCGGTACTGAGATGTCGCGACGTCGCGGCGACGCTGGCGAGGCAACCCGAGCGGCGCCTCCCGCGCGGGATCGCGTGGCTCCGTCCGTTCGGGCGGGTGCGGGTCACGCGGCTGCGTCCGCGCAAGCTTGGCCAACGCGCCGCCGGTCCCAAGCGCCTCGTCGCAACGCTCCGCCAACTGGATGTTGCCCGGTGCGCGGCCTGTCTCCACCTTGCTGAGATAGCCGCGGCTGTAGTTGACTTTTCGAGCGAGCCCGGAAAGAGACAGCCCGGCGGCCTTACGGCGTCGGCGGAGGCACTCTCCCAACCGTTCTACGGTGTCGTTAGGCGGTTCGAATTCCTCGTCGCGCGCGGCCATCATGGCGCAGCGTCGCCTTGGCAGGACACATCGTAACTGTATCAAGGTCAACCTTCGTACGGCGGTGGTGCGGGGGGGGGGGGTGTACGGCGGGCCAACGCCCCGATAAGCAA
>NZ_JBEYUF010000001.1:604779-648065 GCF_040643355.1 Micromonospora sp. NPDC047187 | reverse complement strand
CGCGGCTGCGCGTCGCCCTCACACCTCTTATCTTTAGCTGGTACCCCCTGCGCCGGGGGGGGCCCGGGGGCCGGGGGGGCCCCCCCCCCCCACCGCCACGATCAGCACACGGGCGTCGACACCTGGGCCGCGACCAGCGAGGAGTGGATGAAGCCGCCCGTCGGGGCACTCACCCTGAACCAGCGGTTGGACGCGTAGTTGGAACTCGGCGGGTAGACCCACTGGGTATCGGTCCAGCAGACCATCGTGACGGACGTGCCGTTGCCGTAGTACCCGTTGGACGAGCACCCGGTGTTGGCGCAGCTTCGGATGTTGGCACCTCCGGAGTTCGAACTGATGTATGGACCGGCGGCGGATGCCGGCACACTCGTCGCCGCCACGAGTGCCCCGGCCGCACCGACGATCGCGGTCATCCGCCCGAGACGGCGGCGGAAGGCAACCCTGGTTTCTGACATCGCGCACTCTCCTCTGCACTCTGGGCTGGTAGGAGGACCAGCCGACTGCCATGAGCGTCAACCGTCCGAACCTCTTTCCGGAACGTGTTTCCTGTTGCATCCGACAGGAGGAGACAGCGCACGTTCATCTCCGCTGAAGCCTGGCCGCCCGGATCGCGGATCCGAGCGTCGCGACCGTCGCTGACCAGGAGAAGCGGTGGAGCAGCCGCTCGCGCAGGCGGTGGATCTCGGCGAAGGCGGTGGGCAGGTCGTCCAATACTCGCTGCACCGCCTTTGACCACGTCCGAATATCGCGGTCACGGTCGTCGGTGATGTCAACGATCAAACTGTCAGCGGAGGCGCCCAGTTGTTCCCGCAGCAACTCCGCCAGCCCGCTCTGCGCGCTGACGAGGATCGGGGTGCCCACCGCGAGCGCCTCCCACGCCGCCAAACCGAAGCCTTCAGCCCGGGAAGGCATCAGGCACAGCGCTGCACGCCGAAGGTCCCGGCGCACCGCCACACCGTCCTCCGAAAACGGGCGTACGTCGACTCGGCCTCGGGCCAGGTTGGTAAGGCCGACGAGCGTGGCGCGCACCTGCTCGCACTGCTCGGCTGGGGCGCCGCGAACGTACAGCAGCGGAGCCAGGCGGTCGGGCCTGTGCGGCAGGCTGGCGACAGCGCCAGCCGCGATGTCGAGGCCCTTGAGTTCTATGTCTCCGGTACGACCGAGGACCATCACATTCGCGCGTACCGGAATCCGGCGTGCCCGGTCGAAGGGGTCCGAGTCGAGACCTGGGTCGAGGCGGTGCACAGGGCGACCCCCGTAGCCGTCGTCGAGGAGGTGTGTGGCGTACCGGGCCAGACGGGGCCCCACGCCGACGACGACGTCAGACTGTCCCGCAAGATCAACGGTGTATGCCTCGCGCGCCTCCACCCGGGCAGACGCCTCACCGCTACCCTTGTACGGTTCGATCTCAGCAGGGGCGGTGTGCACTATGTGGACCATCGCGGCGGCACCGAACTTACGGGCATAGAGCCAGCCGATATGCCCGGTCACGCGGTCATGCCCTACAACGACGTCGGGTTGCCGTGCGACGACCTCAGCAACTGGCAGGTGGAGATCCGGACCCGCAGGCGTGCGGTCGGCGACGAACAGCCGAACGCCATGTCGGGCGGCGTCCGCGCGCTCGGCATCCGTGGCCTGCGCGACAAGGCACAGCACAGCGTCGCCGCACCCGGCGAACGCGACGGCCAGGGCTCGGTTGAGCACGGAGATGCCACCTTTTGCAGGCGACCACTCGTCGCAAACGAACAAGATGGTCAGCGGTGTCTCGGTCATGGCGGCAGCCGACCAGCACAGAAGAATGAATTCAACACCGATCGAATGAAGATCGTTTGGAGTCACTGATGCCGGATGAGGCGGCGTGGCGGACCATGGCCACCGGGCTGGTGACCGTCCGAGACGTCATTCGCAAGGTCAACCGCGGTTGCACCCGATCGGTCGAGCGCGCGGCGCTGGCCAAGGTCGCCGACAGCGCCGCGTTCGTGGGGCTCGGCCCGTCCTCACCGAACCGCGCGAGTTGGATCGTCGGACGCATCCGAGGTTGCCTCCTCGACCTCGAACGCGCCGTCGCCGAGGCAGCCGCGGACCGGGCGATCCGCTGTTGGGCCCGATACATCGACGAGGGCCTGACCCCTGTTGAGCTGTACGGCGCGTATCCCCACCTCATCCTGAACGACGTACCCACAGAGAGGGCTACTGCCCAACGTCAACGCGTGCAGAGCCTCATGTGGGCTGGCGGCGCACGGGGGGACAAGGATTCCCTCCCGGGCGTCCTGAAACTCGCCGCCGAACTACGCACCGCGCTCTCTACGGATCTACCCGACGGACCCCGAATGGACGCCACGACCTTCGGATACGAGTGGAAGCGCCTCGCTACCGCGGCACCGGATGGCCGTGACCTACTCCAGGTGCTGGCCCGGCTGGCTCCGGGCAACCCGTTCCCGAACTCGCTGCTGCGCGAGGCGGGTGACTGTTTACCCGGCCGCGCCGAGGTCGCATGCGCTTCCCCAGCCGCGCTACGAGAGGCGTACACAGCGCTGCGGACCCGGGGCCTGCTGGACACAGATGGCGATCGCGTATCAGTGCCGGCGAATATCGCCGTCCACGTGAGAGAACAGGTGACGCCTCAGCAGGATGCCCACTGGACCGCTGCCGTGCTGCGTTTCCTCACCCATGCGCTGCGGCCCGACACCCACCACAGCGACTCATGGACGGAGTGGGAGTTCGGGTACCCCCATGTGCTGGCCGTATGCCGGGAGGCGGAGCGGCACCAGGTGCAGTTGAGTGACGTTGCCTACCTACTCGACCGTGCATCGGTGTATGTGCGCGAGGGTGTCGAGGACCCGGACGCGGCGACCGTGCTCGCGGAGCGCGCCGTCGCGATCGCCCTGGCCGTGCAGGATCGCGAGTTGACTGGCGACAGCTTGGGAAATCTGGCACTGGCACACCGGGCCGCCAACCGGATAGCAGATGCCGTCCGTACCTCGACGGAGTCGCTGGACCACGTCGCCGCGACGTACGGCACCGGCTGCGAGACGTACGCCGAGAGCCTTACAGTGCATGCCAACATCCTTGCCGTGGCAGGACGCGCTGCGGACGCCGGCCGGGCTCACGAGCAGGCGGTCGGAATCCTACGGACGTTGTACGGGACATGTTCGACGGACCACATTCGTGGGCTGCTGGTCGAGGCTCTCAACGACCACGCGGGACACCTGTTTACCAGCGGTGCGCCTACCGCTGCCGCTCGGGAGCTGCTAGATGAGGCGAACAAGCTGGTGCGACGCGGCGATTACGGCTGGACGCAGATCACGTTGAACCTCGCCCGGGCATGCCGCGCGGCCGGTGATCTGCGTGAGGCACGCGACTACCTCGAATCTCTGCGGGAATACTGCGTCAAGACCAGACTCAGTGGGTCGACCACCCACGTGTGCACAGTGGTGGACCTGGCCGAAATCTACAGCGATCTGGGCGACCCCCGCGCCGCCGCCACGTTGCGCGAGGCACACCGCCTTGACAACGCGCTGGCAAACGCCTTGGATCGGCCGCTGCGCCACGG
This sequence comes from Micromonospora sp. NPDC047187, assembly GCF_040643355.1. Taxonomy (NCBI): domain Bacteria; kingdom Bacillati; phylum Actinomycetota; class Actinomycetes; order Micromonosporales; family Micromonosporaceae; genus Micromonospora; species Micromonospora sp. NPDC047187. Next base: position 644,512 of record NZ_JBEYUF010000001.1, on the reverse strand, counting down.
CCGGAGCAGGTGAGACACGCCAGAGCGACCCGGCGTCCGACCACCAGGTGTCCCATGACCCACACGCCGAGCCCCTGACCAGCGCCGCCAGACCCGAGCAGCATCCCGGCGAAGTTCGTCGGGTGTCGACAGCGAGACGGCCCGGCGATCGTCGGCCCTCCGCGGAGGGTTGATCGCCGGGCCGTCCCGGTGGCGAGCCGTGCGCGGCGGCCCGCCGGTCAGCCGGTCAGAGGCCGGCGGCGTGCGCGGCGGCGGTGCCGCCGACCACAGGTAGGACGATGTTGCTGCTCTTCAGCGCGACCTGCAGGTTCGCGGCGGTGGTGTCGGCCTGGCTGGAGTACTGCGGGTAGCTGGCCACGATGATGACGCCGATCCGGTGGCCGGGCTTGAAGACGTAGTCCTCCGGCAGCAGCGGGAAGCTGAAGTTGTACGACTCCCCCTGCACGAGCGGCACGGCGACGCGGATCGACTGCCGGTTCTGAGCGTCCATGATGCCCTTGGTGACCAGCTCGTAGTCGGCGGTGGCCACCCGCTTCGTGGTCTGCTTGTAGCAGCCGTCGTCGGTGGGGCTGCTCTGGCCCCAGCAGTCCTCGGTGGTCAGGGTGATGATTCCCTCGCCGGAGGCCCGGTGCGCGACCCGCTCGTCGGTGCCGTAGTCGACCAGGATCGCCCCGAGGTTGGTGTCGGGCTGGTCGGCGGAGGCCCGCAGTTGCACTGTGGGTGTGCCGGAGATGTGCAGCGGCGCGGACAGTGGCGCGGAGAGGAAGGCCAGCCGGTTGGGCTGCACCGCGTCCGGGTTGAGGATCATCGTGTTCTGGCTCTGCGTGCGGCTGTCCTGGAACGCCCCGGTCACCGGTTTCGCGGTGGGCACCAGCCCGAGACCGCCCGCGCCCGTGGTGCCGGGCTGCAGGAACACCTCCGTGTCTGCCTTGCCGGGAATCGGCCAGTCGGCGTGGGTCTCCCACGCGTCGGCAGAACGCTCCAGGTCCACCCGCGGCTCGTCCATGATGCCGTTGGCGACGTTCTGCAGCCAGAAGTCGAACCACCGGTGCAGCGTCGACACCCACACCGCGCGGCGCGAGTCGAACGGGTCGACGTGGCCCTCCTGCGACAGCCACAGCTTGCGCGGCACGTTGTTCTCCGCCAGGGCGTACCAGAACTTGCTGAAGTGGTCCGGTCGCACGTTGTCGTCGTTGAGCCCGTGGTAGAGCAGGACGCTGGCGGTGACGTTGGGGACCTTCTTGACGTAGCTGCGCTCGTTCCAGAAGGACGTGTAGTCGCCGTGCTCGTCGCCGTCGGCGGCGCCTATCGCGTCGCGCACCGGCTTGCAGTACTCCCGGCGCTCCGGGTTGGTGACGGTGTTGGCCAGCGAGGACACGTAGCTGTTGCCCCGGGTGACCACGCCGTTGCTCCGCACGTAGTCGTAGTACTCGGTCGGTCCGCTGATGGGCACGACAGTGGTCAGGCCCTTCACGCCGGTCACCGCCGTGGCCATGGCCAGCGAGCCGTCGTACGACTTGCCGATCATCCCCGTCCTGCCGTTGTGCCAGTCCGCCTTGACGACCTCACCGGCGGCGTTGCGGGCGGTGGCCCGGCCGTTGAGCCAGTTGATGGCCTGCTTGGCGCTCAGGTTGTCCTGGTTGGCGTTTGTGGTCGGGCAGCCGGTGGAGTTGTTGGTGCCGACCATGTCCAGCAGGATGACCGCGTAGCCTCGCGGCACGAAGTAGTTGTCGTAGAACAGCGGCCACTTGTCGAGCAGCCCGTCGCCGTCGAGGTCCGCCTTGCACTCGGACTCGTTGCCCCGGCAGACCGTCGAGTAGTAGGGGCTGGCGTCCATCACCACGGGGGCCTTGAGCCCCTGCGCGGTGGCCGCCGGCCGCATCAGGTCGAACGCGATGATGTCGCGCAGACCGTCGTTGTCGCTGTCGAAGGTGGAGTCGATGAACAGGCGTTCCCGGATGGCGTCGGCGTAGCCGAACACCGGCTGGGTGACGCCGTCCTGGACGACGATCGACGGCGGGCCGTCCGCCGCCTGCGCCTGCGGCGCCGCGCCGAGGGCGGCGAGCACAGTCGCGGACAGTACGGCCACTCCTGTGCGCCAGCGCGTTCCCACTGTAGGCATGCAGTCTCCTTGATGTGTCCGAGGCTGCGTACGCTACGAGCCGGTGGCCGGTGCCACCACCTGCACGTGTAGGAACTTCGCCGGGTGTGCTTCGACGTGGGCCGCACCCGAGGTGCCCGCGCGACGGGACTACGGCTGGTCGGCCAGCACCAGCTCCCGCAGCCGCCGGTCGAGTGTCGGGGCGTCCAGCCCACCCGGCCAGCCGCGGAGCAGGGCGCCACCCTTGGCCACCAGCACGACGGTCGGCGGCTCCCGCACCGCGTACGAACGCCAGATCGTCTGCTGGTCGTCCAGGACGACCGGGTACTCCACCCGGTGGGCGCGGAGGTAGTCCTGGACCTCGTCGGCCTGGTCCGCGCCGGCCACGCCGACGAAGACCACCCGGTCCCGATAGCTGCGGGCCAGCTCGCTGAGGGCGGCCTGGCTGCTGGCGCAGGTGGTGCACCAGGAGCTGAAGAAGGTGAGCACCACGGGACGCTGCGCCCACAGTTCGGCGGCGACGAACGGTGTGCCGTCGGTCAGCGTGCCGGTGAACGCCGGGGCGGCCGGCGCGGTGCCGGGCGCCGGGCGCAACGCCAGGTCGGCGGGGACCGGCCCGGGCAGCGCCGCCGCCCCTCCGGCGGGCGCCGGCGCGGGCGCGGGCTCGGGCGTGCTGCATCCGCCCAGCAGCGCCGCCGCCAGCACCAGCGGCAGGAGTGCCCGCCTCATGACGGGACCACCGCCACCAGCGCCGGGCCCTCGCTGCTGTCCGGCGTCAGGTCGAGGGCAGGGCGGCCGTCCACCTCCAGCCGATAGGAGGTCCGCTGCGGCACGCGCACTCCAACGGCGAACTCGCAGTAGGTGGGCAGGCGCTCGACCCCCAGATCCTCGGCGAAGGCGGCCACCGCGGTTCCCGCCGGCAGCTGCCCGCTGGCCAGCGCCGCTCCGTCCGGGTCGAGCACGCGGAACGGCGCCCGGTTGTGGAAGTGCTGGTACGGACCGGTGCCGGCGCAGTCCACTCCCGCGGCCCGGATGTTGATGTCGCGAACCAGGACCCGGACGGTCGTCGGATCGACCGCCTCCTGGGCGGCGCCGACGGTGCCGCAGCCGGTGGCGCCGGCCAGCAGCAGGGGCAGCAGGGGCACGATGCTTCGCCGCACGTCATCCTCCTTCCGTCCGCCTGCCGGGTCCGTGGCGGCCTACCGCCGCGGACCCGGCAGGAACGGGGTCAACCTCGGACGCCGGTCAGGACTTCTCGACCCGGCACTGCTTGGTCACCGTCTTCGTCGGGTCGCTCTCCGAGGTCGCGGTGAGCTTCACGAAACCGGTGTTCGCTGCGGCGGCGGTGGCACCCACCGACACCTTGACCGTGGTGGCCTTGCCGAACTGCGCGGTGGCGAGCTGGTTGGGCAGCCAGGTCCGCCAGCCCTTGCCGGCCACCTCCGCCGACAGGCGGTAGACGTCCGACTTCAGGTACGCGCTGACGTCCTCCGGGTGCTGCTGCCCGCCGGCCGAGTAGGAACCGGTGTTGGTCAGCTCGAACGAGCAGGTCACCCCGCGGTTGGTCGGCTTGCCGCCGCCGCTCACCTCGCCCTTGCCCAGCAGCACGTCGTGGCTGCTCGGCCCGCCGGTGCCGTCGAGCGAACGCACCGCCACCGTGTAGGAGAGCGAGCCGGCCGAGTCCCGCTTGAGGTCGATGATGTAGAAGTGCAGCCGGTTGGCCTCGTCGACGTACTCGTACTGGCTGCCGGTGTCCGCGCCGGCGTGGAACAGCGCGTCGGAGAGCTGCCGGTAGTCACCCATGGTGATCTTCTGCGGGGTGCCGTCGGGCCGGTAGAAGTCGATCATGTCGATGTCCTGCGGGTTGGCGTCCACCACCCACTGAAACGGCGCGCTGTCGGCGTTCTTCGTCTTGCTGACCAGCACGCCACTGTCCGGCGTGAAGGAGTCCGCGCCCATCCGGTCGACGACCTCGACTGTGTAGTTGTTGAAGTTGCCACCGTCGCACAACGGGTCGGTGGTGACGCCGCACGCCGGCGACAGGTCCTTGTTCAGCGCGATGTTCACGCCGCTCAGACCCTTCGGGCCGGCGTCGACCGCCCGGGCCGTGACCTGCGCGACCACCAGGCCCGAGGAGGCCAGCGACTCCCGCGACAGCCGCAGCACGTGCTCCTCACCGAGCAGGCCGATCTTGAGCTTGTCCCGCACCGTGTGCAGCGAGCCCATCGAGCCGCCGTTGGTCGGCGGGATCTGCCAGCGGGTGTGCGGACCGCCCGGGCCGTTGAACGACCCGCGCGACATCATGCTCCAGATCCCGGTGTACGCCCTGCGCAGCGGCTCGCCGTACGGGTTGTTGTAGTTGTCGCCGATGCCCAGCAGATGGGTCAGCTCGTGGGCGTAGACGCCCATGCCGGAACTCTCACCCTGCGTCGAGGAACCGCCGCCGGCGTTCGGCCACAGTGTCGCCGCCGCCTTCCACGAGGTCCAGTCCACGTAGCGGGTCTTCGCCCAGTTCGGCAGGTTGGGGTCCGGCGGGCCCCAGGCGTCCGGCACGTCCTCCTTGTTCTGGAAGATCATCTGCCCGAACTCCTGCCAGGTCGACGACTCGTCCTGACCGGCGCTGAGGATGAACACCAACTCGTACTGGTTGGCGACCTCCTCGCCGACGGCCGCCCGCCAGGCACCCAGGCCGTCGGTACGGATGTTCTTGCCGCACACGTCCCCGCTCGGGCAGGCGCCCGGGTTGAAGCCGTTGTCCAGCCCGTACTGGTAGGACTTGGCTGGCATCTGGTACGGCCCGAACCCGGTGAGGTCGACGCCGTAGCGGCCGTTGGAATCCTGCATCCAGTACTCGTGCAGGGTGTGGCCCTTGTTGAGCGTGTTCGGGGTGTTCAGGAAGTCCTGGTAGAACTTCGGCACGTCCGCCCGGGGAATGTTTGTCGCGACGGACTGGGGGTTGCCGAAGACCGTCGAGCGGGCCCGCTGGGAGACCGCGAACGTCTCGTCGGGGTAGTCGAGCGCCACCAGGGCGATCTTGAAGTTGCGGACCGAGCCGGACACGCTCGGGTCGGCCCAGTTCTTGCCGGGCACGGCCTTGTAGTCGTTCCAGGTCATCGTGTCCGGGTTCTGCCAGGCCTGCGGATCGAGGACCTGGAACGGCGCGGTGCCGCCGGCCGGGTTGGCCGGGGCCGCGGCGGCCTGCGCCGCGCCGGTCGCCACGAGCGTGGTCACCACGGCCGCGGCCAGCACGGCCCGCCTCAGCCGGGTGCGATGGGGGGTAGCACGGTGCACGGAACCACCTCTCGTCGGAGGGAACGCGGCGCCGGCGTCCCAATGGGGGTGTGGCGGAACACCTGTCAGCAGGCCGCGCAGCGAATCTAGGAGTACGGGCCGGTGCCGGTCACTGTGCAGATGTCGGCAGGTGGGCCGGCGACTTCCGACACCTGAATGACCGGGGCCCACCCGCGGATCAGCCAGGACCAACCCCGGAAGCCGGATCGGCCGTTGCCGCGAGGGCCCGCAGGACGTCGCGGCGCACCCGGTCGGCGGCAGTCCCGGACAGCGGTCCGCGAGGTGGACGGCACCGCCCCCCGAACCGTCCGGCGCACTCCATGGCGAGCTTGACGGCCTGCACGGCTTCCGGCCGGGAGGCCCAGCCGAGGAGCGGATGCAGCTCGGCGTAGAGCGGCAGCGCCCGGCCCAGGTCGCGGGCGACGCACAGCTCGTACAGGCGCACGGCCTGGCGGGGCAGCGCGTTGGGCAGGGTGGCGACCCATCCGGTGGCGCCACACAGCACCAGTTCGAGCACCACGTCGTCGGCGCCGACCAGCACGTCGACGTGCGGGCAGAGGTCCCGCAGGCGGTGCAATCTGCGTACGTCGCCGGTGACCTCCTTGACCGCGACGATCCCGTCGATCTCGGCGACGGTCGCCAACAGGTCCGGGGTGAGGTCCAGCCGGGTGTCGTACGGGTCGTTGTGGGCGACCACCGGCAGGCCGACCGCCGCCACCTCCCGGTAGTGGGCGACCACGTCGGCGGTGCGGGCGGCGGGTCCGTCAGGTGGCAGCGCGAGCACGCCGTGGGCGCCAGCCCCGGCGGCCTGCTCGGCCCAACGGCGGGCCTGCCTGCTGCCGTAGCCACCGACGCCCGGCACCACCGCGCAGCCGGACGGCGCGGCCTGCACCGTCGCCCTCACCACGGCGGCCCGCTCGTCGTCGGAGAGGGCTCGGTTCTCCCCCATCGACACGCACGGCGCGACCCCGTCGCACCCCTCGGCGGCGAGCCAACGGACATGGTCCTGGAGCTTGTCGAAGTCGACCGACAGGTCGGCGCGAAACGGCGTGGTGATGGCGACCAGCACGCCCCGCCAGGGCCTACCAGCTCCCACTCGGCAATCCCCCGCCCGTCATCCCACCCGCACCGTGCACGCCGGCGCTGGTGCGGCCCGTACCGGAACCCTAAGAACGCCTGTCGCCCCCGGTCTTCGGACAGATGCCGGAACCGTCGCGACGCCGCCCGTCTTTTTGTCGTGACTTCGACAGTGGACCTTGCGCGATGACCCACCGGCACCGGAGGGTAAGGACTGGCGGTCGCGCGATCCCTGTCACGCAGCGCAACCATGGGAGTCATATGCACGGTGAGCTCCAGCGAATCGTCGACGCCGTCGCCGCCCGGGTGGGGCGACCCGCCCTCATCGAGGACCGCCGACAGCGGGTGGTCGCCTACAGCGAGCACGACGGCCCGATGGACGACGTCCGCCGGACGTCGATCCTGCGCCGGCAGACGACGCCGGAGGTGATCGCCTGGTTCCGGGACAAGGGCGTGCTCACGGCGCACGCGCCGGTCCGCACCCCAGCGTGCGCCGAGCTGGACCTGCTGGCCAGGGTCTGCGTGCCGATCCGGCACGACGACCTACTGCTCGGGTTCGTCTGGTTCATCGACGCGGACGGTTCGATGACCGACGCCGACATCGCCACCGCGACCGGCCCCTTCACCGACCTGTCACTGGCCCTCTACCGGGCGAACCTGCTCGGTGAGCTCGCCTCACAGCGGGAGACAGAGGCCACCCGCACCCTGCTGGTGGAGGGCCGACAGGCGCGCGAGCACGCGGCGCGGGCGCTGCTGGAGGAGGGCGTGGTGGTCGCCGACGGGTCGACGATCGCGCTCGTCGCCCAACTCGTGCCGGCCGCCGGGCGACAGCCCGACGAGGTGGCCCGGATCGCTCTGGAACAGGCCCTGGTCACCACCCGCCGGTGGATCGGGGTGCGGGAGACGCTGCACCTGGTCTGGCACGACCACGGCGTGCTGCTGGTCTGCGGCGACCGGGTCGCCGGCCGCCCCTCGCCGGAAGCCTCCGCCGGGCACCTCAACGAGGCGCTGGGCACCGCGACCCGGGGCCTGGCCTCGGTGGGCCGGACGGTGACCGGGATCGGCCAGCCTCGCGGCGGGCTGTCCAGCGCTGTGGAGTCCTACCAGGAGGCCGCGCAGGCAGCCCGGGTCGGCATGCAACTGCCCGCGCTCGGCGGGGTGGTCTCGTGGGCCGGCCTGGGCATCTACCGGGTGCTGTCTCAACTGGACAGCCAGCAGCTCGACGTCGCGGGTGTCCATCCCGGGCTGGAGCGGCTGCTCCGCGACGATGCCCACCAGGTGCTGCTGGAGACCCTGGAGGCCTACCTTGACCTGGCGGGCAACGCGCACGCCACCGCCGAGAAGCTCCGCCTGCACCGTACGACGCTCTACTACCGGCTGCAACGGGTGGAACAGCTCGCCGGGACCGATCTCAAGGACGGCAACGAACGGTTGTGCCTGCACCTGGCCATGAAGCTCGGTCGGCTCACCGGCCATTACCGCACACCGTGACGCTGCCGCCCGCCAGTGGTGCCACCGCGGACGGCAGCGGCTGGCCTGAGCGGGCAGTGGGGACGGTCCCGGGTGTTCCTCGTCAGACGAGGCGGGCCATCCAGCCGTACGGGTCGGCGGCCCGGCCGTACTGGATGTCGAGCAGGTGGCGGCGCAGCCGCATGGTCACCGAGTCCTCGGCGCCAGCCTTCGGGGCCGTCACCTCGCCGCCTTCCCAGACCAGGCGTCCGACGGGCGTGACCACCGCGCCGGTGCCACACGCGAAGACCTCGGTGATCGCGCCGGAGGCCACGCCCTCCTGCCATTCCCGGATCTCCACCGGGCGCTCCTCGACCTCCAGGCCCAGATCCTTGGCAAGGATGAGGATCGACCCCCGGGTGACGCCCTCGAGGATCGTGCCGAGTTCCGGGGTGATGATCCGGCCGTCGGCCGTGATGAAGTAGAGGTTCATGCCGCCGAGCTCCTCCACGTAGCGGCCCTCGGCGGCGTCCAGGAAACAGACCTGCTCACAGCCGTGCTCAGCGGCCTCGACCATCGGCGCCAGGCTGGAGGCGTAGTTGCCGCCGCACTTCGCCTCGCCCGTGCCGCCGCGCGCCGCCCGGGTGTATTCGGTGGAGAGCCAGATGGAGACCGGCTTGACGCCGCCGGAGAAGTACGCGCCGACTGGGCAGGCGATCACCATGTAGGTGATCTCCTTCGCCGGGCGAACCCCCAGGAACGGCTCGGAGGCGAACATGAACGGCCGCAGATAGACGCTGTATTCGTCCTCGTCCGGCACCCACACCTGATCGGCGCGGACCAGTCCCTCGACCGAGGCCATGAAATCCGGCACCGGCAGTTCGGGCAGTGCCAGCCGCCGGGCTGATCGGGCGAAGCGCTCGCCGTTTGCCTGCGGCCGGAACGACCAGATCGAGCCGTCACGGTGCCGGTACGCCTTCATCCCCTCAAAGATCTCTTGGGCGTAGTGCAGTACGGCTGCCGCCGGGTGCATGAGGATCGGACCGAAGGGGATGATCTCGGAGTCCTGCCAGCCGCCGTCCGGCCTCCACACCGCCCGTGCCATGTGGTCGGTGAAGTACGTGCCGAACCCCGGATTCGCCATGATCTCGGCTCGCCGCTGCGCGCTCGCCGGGCTCGGATTCTGGTGCAACGGGAACGACAGGCTCATCGCCGGGTCCTCTCAATGGCCGCATCCCTGGGCGCTCCGGTCACCGAGAACGAACACGCAGGGGACGATTGTCGGATGACGGGTGCAGAATACCGACCGTATTGTCGCCGACCGTAGACAGACTGCAGCGACTCGGAGGGACTGTGCGGCCGTGAGCCGACAGCCAGAGGGCCATTTACGTCATCGGGGAGACGCTCGGCGCCACCGGTGGGATGCCCACCCCCTGATCGCCGACGGTTCTGCCGACGGCCTCTGGCCTGGTTCGGGAGACGGCGTGACGGGTAGTCCGCCACGTGGCCGCTTCCCGATCCGAACACGGTGATCAGGCACCGCTCGTCGCGGTGGGTAGCCGCATCCGGAGCCTGGCCGCCGGCACCCGACGTCGGGGAAGTCGAGCGGGCCGGCTGCGGCGGCGTCAAATGGAGATCATCGGGCTGATCGCGGTGCAGGCCGGGCTCGCGGCGGCGCTCGCCTGGTGGCTGGCGCGCGACCTGTTGGGAAACCCGAACCCCGTCTTCGCACCGACAGCGGCGGTGGGCACCATCGCGGCGGCGATCGGCCAGCGGACAAGGCGCACCGTCGAACTGCTGGTCGGAGTGGGGCTCGGCATCGCCATCGGCGACGGACTGGTCCTGCTCATCGGCACCGGGGCATGGCAGACGGGCATCATCGTCACCCTCGCCATCGCCATCGCCCTCGGCCTCGTGGGCCGAGGCGGCACCGTGGTCAGTCAGGTGGGTGGTACGGCGGTGCTGATCGCGACGCTCTCCTCCAGCCAACGGAATCTGGAACTACCCCGGGTCGTCGACGCGGTCACCGGCAGCGTTGTGGGCCTGGTCGTGGTGGCGTTGCTGCTGCCCCTGAACCCCATGCGCGTCCTGCACCGCGCAGCCGCGCCGGTCTTCGACGCGCTCGCCGCGTACCTGCGCGACATCGAGACGGCGATGCGGACCAACGACCGGAACCGGGCGAGACACGCACTGAACGGACTCCGCGCCATGGGACCGGACGTGGAACGACTCCGCGAAGCCCTCAGCGGCGCCGACGAGGTGGTGACTGTCGCACCGGCCCGCTGGCACTGGCGGCGCCACGTCGAACACTACGACCGAGGTGTCAACTACCTGGTTCGGGTCATCGACGACAGCAGAGCCCTGGCCCGACGGTCAGCCACGATGATCCAGTATCAGGAAAAGCTGCCGGGCACCTTCCCGACGCTGTCGCTGCCCTGGCCGAGGCCATTCGCCAGTTGGACCGGGAGACGCGGGCCGACAAACCCCACGACCGGACTCGACGCCATGCCCTGCGGGCCGCGGACGAAGCCGGCCGGGCCATGGCCACCGGTTTGCAGAACTTCGGTGTCACCACCGCCACGCAGATCCGGGTGACCGCCAGCGACCTGCTCAGGGCAACCGGCTGCTCGGCGGACGAGGCGAACCGGCAGGTTCGACAGACAGCACGTCACGCGGAACAGGCGGCCTCCTCGGAAGGGTGACCATCGCCTTCCCATCGGTTGGGGTCGCAAACGGCCTCAGCCGGCACTTGCCAGGCGGTTTGTCGGGCGTTACGGACGCGGACAGGTCGAGCAGTGGGCTACCGTCCGGTGCCCCGGTCCACCGCGCCGGGGAGCGGGGTGCTGTCCGGGAACGCGTCGTCGAGCAGCGTCACCCTGTCCTGGGGTGTGCGCTCTCAACCAGCTTCGACCGGGAGGCGCGCTTCTGGGCGCTGTCGTCGCCATCAGCGCCCGCTCGGCGGGCTCCGACCGACGAAACCGTGCGAGCCCGACTCGCACCGACTTCCGAGGCGGTAGGGGGAAGCTTCGACCGTGTGATGGACGGCCGACCTGACGTCGAGGCGGTGTCGCGGGAGCCAGCATGGGCGGCATGGGGTTTCCGGGAAGTGGCGGACGGGATCTGCTGGAACGCCGCGAGGACGTGCGGCAGGCGAACTTCCTGGAGCTCTTCGTCGACCTGGTGCTGGTCTTCGCCCTCTCCGGAGTGGTGACCCGGGTGGCAAGGGACGCCACGGCAGTCGACCGCGTCGTGCAGTGGCGGTCGCTGGCGTACCTGCTGGTGCTCGCCCTGCCGTTGATCTGGTTGTGGATCACCACTGCGCACATCACCAGCTGGTTCGACCCCCGCCGACGCAAAATCCAATGGGTGGTGCTGGCCAGCGCCTTTGGCCTACTGGTCATGGCCTCGTCCCTGCCCTACGCGTTCACCGGCAAGGGCTGGTCGTTCGTCCTCCCGTACGTGGTCCTGCACTGCGTACGCCCGCTGATCCTGCTGCCCAGCCTGCACGGGCACGCCCTCCGCGATCTCTACGCGAGATCGGTGCCGTGGTGCGCGGCCGGCGCGGGCATCTGGGTGGCCGGCGCGCTGGTCAGTGGCAACGCCAGAGCCGCCCTCTGGGCAATCGCCGTCACCGTGGACATCGTGGCCGCTCAACTGCGGTGGCCGGTCTACGGCCGGGCCCGACCACCGGTCAGCGCCTGGGCCATGGACAGCGGTCACCACCTGCCCGAGCGCTACCAGCAACTGCTGATGATCGCCCTCGGGGAGACCGTCCTGGCCGTGGGTATCACCTTCACCGACCTACCTGCCACCACGTCCACCTGGGCGACGCTGGTGGTGGCGTACCTGTCGACAGTGTTGCTGTGGAGGATCTACTTCTACCGTTCCGGGCAGGTCCTCGCCGAAGCGGTCGCCGCCGCCCGGGACCGGCTGGCTGCCGGCCGCGCCACCGGCATCGCCCATGTCGTCATGGTCGTTGGCATCGTCACCACCGCCGTGGGCTACGAGATTGTCCTCGAACACCCCGCGGGCCGTCCGGAACCAGTCTGGCTCGCGATGATCCTCGGCGGTCCGGCCCTGTTCCTCTACGGCCGCATCCGCCTGGAACGGATCGTGTTCAACCGGCTGTCGATCCGCCGGGTCGTCGCCATTGCCGCACTGGCGACGGCTGCCGTACCGCTGCATCACGCCCCGCCGCTGACCGCCTCCATCGTGGCCGCGTTCGTGCTGCTCGGTGTCGCTGTCGCCGACGCCCACCGCGCGGCCCACCAGCCGCCCGAGAAGCCTTCCCCGGCGGACTGAGACATCCCTGAATTCGTCGCCGCTGTCCGACCATCACCCCTGCCGGTTCCAAGGCGTCGGTGTTACCCCTGTCGGCTGTCTCCGGCCGCCGGTGTCAGGAGTGTGGGCCGCGTGGCGCAGTCGTTCGGCGTTCCCGGAATGAACTGTGTGGTGGTGGACACGAAGCCGATGCTCCGCCGTCATCATCGACCGGAGCGACGTAGCGTTGAGGGCTGCCCGGGGCGGGTCCGTTGCCGCACGCCTGGTTGACGCTGATCCGCGAGCTGAAGATGGTGAACGCCCGGTGCCCGTAACAAGTGATCCCCAGGTGGTCGCGCTACCGCCGATAGCTGCCGCACCGGTGACCCCGGCGGTGTTCCGATCCTCCACGGCCCCGGCCCGCCGGACGCTGGTCGACATTCTCGACGACTCCGTTCGCGCGCATCCCGAGGCCCTTGCGCTCGACGACGGTGCTACGGCGCTGACGTACCGCGACCTGGCCGATGAGGTCGAGGCCGTACGGAGGTCGCTCTCCGGGCACGGAATCGGTGTCGGCGATCGGGTCGGCGTCCGGGTCTCCTCCGGTACGGCAGAGCTGTACCTGGCGATCCTCGGCGTTCTCGCGGCGGGCGCGGCCTACGTGCCGGTCGACGCGGACGATCCCGAGGAACGCGCCGAGCTCGTCTTCGCCGAGGCGGGAGTCGTGGCGGTCCTCGGTGACGGGCTGGCGGTGTCGCTGCGCCGTACCCCCGCGGGTCGGACCGGCCGGCCCGGCCCGGACCACGACGCCTGGATCATCTTCACCTCCGGTTCGACGGGCACCCCGAAGGGTGTGGCGGTCAGCCACGGCGCGGCGGCGGCTTTCGTGGACGCCGAGGCGCAGTTGTTCCTCGCCGACGAGGCCAGTGAGCCGATCGGCCCGCAGGATCGGGTCCTGGCCGGGCTGTCGGTCGCGTTCGACGCGTCCTGCGAGGAGATGTGGCTGGCGTGGCGGTACGGCGCGTGTCTGGTGCCGGCCGCGCGGTCACTCGTCCGCAGTGGCGTCGACCTTGGTCAGTGGTTGGCCGAGCAGCGCATCTCGGTGGTGTCGACGGTGCCGACGCTCGCTGCCCTGTGGCCGGTCGAGGCGCTGGAGGAGGTCCGGCTGCTGATCTTCGGTGGGGAGGCCTGCCCACCGGAGCTGGCGCAGCGCCTGGCCGTCGAGGGTCGCGAGGTCTGGAACACCTACGGACCGACCGAGGCGACTGTGGTTGCCTGCGCCGCGCGGATGACCGGCGAGGGCCCGGTACGCATCGGGCTGCCGCTGGCCGGCTGGGAGCTCGCCGTGGTCGACGGCTTCGGTGTTCCGGTCGAGATGGGTGAGACCGGTGAGCTGGTGATCGGGGGGGTGGGACTCGCCCGCTACCTGGACGTGGGCAAGGACGCCGAGAAGTTCGCGACGCTGCCCGCGCTCGGCTGGCAGCGGGCGTACCGCAGCGGGGACATCGTCCGGGCGGAGCCCGAAGGGCTCCTGTTCATCGGTCGCGGTGACGAGCAGGTGAAGCTCGGCGGACGTCGGATCGAGCTGGGTGAGATCGACGCCGCACTGCAGGCGCTGCCCACCGTCGCCGGTGCGGCCGCGGCGGTGCAGCGCACCGCAGCGGGCAATCAACTGCTGGTGGGGTACGTGGTTCCGCACGACGGCGTCACCTTCGATGCCGCGGCGGCTGCGCTGCGGATCCGTGAGCAGCTGCCGGCCGCGCTCGTGCCGCTGCTGGCGGTGGTGGATGCGCTGCCGACCCGGACATCCGGCAAGGTGGACCGGGCCGCGCTGCCCTGGCCGCTGGCCACCCCCGCCGACACGGTGGCTGAGCTGACCGCGACGGAGGAATGGCTCGCTGGCGGTTGGGCGGAGATCCTGGGCGTACGCCCCACCGAGGCGGACGCGGACTTCTTCACCTACGGCGGCGGCAGCCTGAACGCGGCGCAACTGGTGGCGTGGATCCGGCACCGGCATCCGCGCGTCTCGGTGGCCGACATCTACCTCCACCCGAAACTGTCGCGGCTCGCGGCCGTGCTCGACGCGCTCGACACCACGGCGGTGACGCGCCGGGAGGTCCGGCCGGTGCCGAGGCGCGCCGGGCTGATCCAGGCAGCGATGATGGTGCCGATGCTCGCGCTGGTCGGGCTTCGCTGGCTGACCGTTCTGGCCGCCCTCGGCAACGTCCTCGCCCTGTTCGCTCCCGCACCGTGGGCGCCGGCCGTTTCCTGGTGGTGGGTGGCGCTGGGCTGGCTTGTGCTGTTCAGTCCGCCGGGTCGGATAGCCCTGGCCGCCGCGGGAGCGCGACTGCTGCTTCGTGGGGTACGCCCCGGCAGCTATCCACGCGGCGGCGGTGTGCACCTGCGGCTGTGGGCCGCCGAACGGCTCGCCGAGCTGAGCGGCGCCACCAGCGTCGCCGGAGCATCCTGGATGATCACTTACGCCAGGGCTCTCGGCGCGCAGATCGGGGCCGACGTCGACCTGCACTCCGCGCCGCCGGTGACCGGCCTGCTGAAGCTCGGCCGGGGCGCGGCGATCGAGCCGGAGGTCGACCTGTCCGGCCACTGGGTCGACGGCGATGTCGTCCGCATCGGCAGGGTTCGCGTCGGTGCCGACGCACGGGTCGGATCCCGCAGCACCCTGATGCCGGGCGCGCGGGTCGGCAAGGGTGCCCGGGTCGCCGCGGGCTCGACGGTGGCCGGCGCCGTCCCGGCGAACCACCATTGGGCCGGCTCACCGGCCGCGGCAGCTGGCAAGGATTCGAACGGGTGGCCCGGGCGGCGTCCCCCTCGATCGCGAACGGGGGCGCGCCTCTGGCCGCTCGCGTACGGGATGACCGCCCAGGTGTTGGGGCTGGTTCCGGTCGTGGCCGCCCTCCCGGCGCTCGCCCTGCTCGGCTGGACGCTCGCCGTCCGACCGGCGGTCGGCGCCGTGCTGGGCGCCGTCGCGGCGGCGACCGTCGCCTACATGGTGGGCTACGCACTGCTGGTGCTCGGGGCCGTCCGGATGCTCAGCATCGGCCTGCGCGCCGGGTATCACAGGGTGCAGGGGCGGGTGGCGTGGCAGGTCTGGACGACCGAGCGGCTGATGGGGATGGCCCGGGTCGGGCTGTTTCCGCTCTACGCCAGCCTTTTCACACCGGTGTGGTTGCGGCTGCTGGGCGCGAAGGTGGGGCGCGGGGTGGAGGCATCCACTGTGCTCGCGCTGCCGGCGATGACCACGGTGGCCGACGGGGCCTTCCTGGCCGACGACACAATGGTCGCTACCTACGAGCTGAGCCACGGGTGGCTGCGGGTGGCCCCGGCCCGCATCGGTAAGCAGGCGTTCCTCGGCAATTCAGGAATGGCGGCGCCTGGGCGTTCGGTGCCCAAGCGTGGGCTTGTCGGCGTGTTGTCGTCGGCGCCGTTCAAGGCGAAGAAGGGCTCGTCGTGGCTCGGCGCACCGCCGATGCCGCTGCGGCGGACCGTGGAAGCGGCCGACACCAGCCGCACCTTCGATCCGCCGGTCCGGTTGAAGCTGGCCCGGGCTGCTATCGAGCTGTGCCGGATCGTTCCGGTGATGTGCGCCGGCGCCCTGGCGATCGGCGTCCTGGCCGTACTCGCGCTCGTGTGGCGCGCTGCCGGGTGGTGGGCGGCCGCGCTCGCTGCCGGGCCGGTGCTGCTGGGTGCGGCGATCGTCGCCGCCGCCATCGCGACGGCCGCGAAGTGGCTGCTGGTCGGGCGTTTCCGGGTCGCCGAGCGCGCGCTGTGGACCTCCTTCGTGTGGCGCAACGAGCTCGCCGACACGTTCGTCGAGGTCCTCGCCGCGCCATGGTTGGTCCGCTTCGCGACCGGCACGCCACTGCTCGCGGCGTGGCTGCGCACGCTCGGTGCGAAGATCGGCCGGGGTGTCTGGCTGGAGACCTATTGGCTGCCCGAGTACGACCTGGTGCGGCTGGGCGACGGCGCGACGGTGAACCGCGGTTGTGTGGTGCAGACCCACCTGTTCCATGATCGTGTGATGAGCATGGACGAGGTGACACTGGGTGCGGGAGCCGCGCTGGGCCCACACGGCATCGTCCTGCCGGGCGCGAGCATCGGCGCGCGGACCACCGTGGGGCCCGGTTCGCTGGTGACCCGCGGCGACGCCGTGCCGTCCGACAGCCGGTGGTTGGGCAACCCGATCACCACCTGGCCGGCCCCAGCGGCACGGTCGGCGTGAGCCCGAAGGCGTCGCCGTCGAGCGGCGCAACGCCCGGCGCCGGCCGCTCCGGCGACTCCTACCTGCCCGAGCACGGCAACGGCGGCTACCGGGTGCTGCACTACGACCTCGACCTCGACTACCGGGTCTCGTCGAACCGCCTCGGCGGCCGGGCGGACATCACCGCGGTGGCCGTGCAGTCGTTGTCGCGGTTCACTCTCGACCTCGGGCGTCTCCGCGTCCAGGACGTCCGGGTGGACGGGCGCCCGGCGAAGTACCTGCACCGGCCGGACAAGCTGCAGATCAAACCCGAGCGGCCGATCGGCGCCGGGGACACTTTCCGGGTGGAGGTCCGGTACGCGGGGAAGCCGGTGCCCATCTCCGGCCGCTGGGGCGAGCTCGGATGGGAGGAGCTCACCGACGGGGCGCTCGTGGCCAGCCAGCCGAACGGATCGCCGTCCTGGTTTCCGTGTGACGACCAGCCGGGCGCCAAGGCCACCTTCCGGGTGGCGGTCACGACCTCCGCTGCGTACACCGTGTTGGTGACCGGCGATCCGGTGCTCCAACGCCGGGGCGCGGGCGGCACGACCTGGGTGTACGAACGACGCGAGCCCACCTCGCCGTACCTGATGAGCGTGCAGATCGGACGCTACGAGATCGTGGACCTGGCTGTCGGTGCGGTGGTGCAGCGCTTGGCGATCCCGCCGGCGCTGCGCAGGAACACCGCCCACGACTTCGGTCGGCACGGCGAGATCATGTCG
This sequence comes from Micromonospora sp. NPDC047187, assembly GCF_040643355.1. Classification (NCBI taxonomy): domain Bacteria; kingdom Bacillati; phylum Actinomycetota; class Actinomycetes; order Micromonosporales; family Micromonosporaceae; genus Micromonospora; species Micromonospora sp. NPDC047187. The sequence continues at coordinate 627,354 of NZ_JBEYUF010000001.1, read as the reverse complement.
GCGCTGCAGCGGCTCTTCGGGCCGTACCCGTTCCGCGAGTACGTCGTCGTGGTCGCCGACGACGACCTCGACGATCCCGTCGAGGCGCAGGGCATGGCCGTCTTCGGACGCAACCACGTCGACGGGCGGCGCACACACGAGCGGCTCGTGGTGCACGAACTGGCCCACCAGTGGTTCGGCAACAGCCTGACGGTGGCGGACTGGCGGCACATCTGGCTCAACGAGGGCTTCGCCACGTACGCCGAGTGGTTGTGGTCCGGCGTCTGCGGCGACCTGCCCACGGACGCCCTGGCCGCACAGTGGTACGCGTGGGTCGCGGACCGTCCGCGGGAGGTCGTCGTCGCGGATCCCGGTGTCGACCGGATGTTCGACCCGCTGGTCTACAAGCGTGGCGCGCTCGCGGTGCACGCCCTGCGGAAGAGGGTCGGTGACGACTCGTTCTTCGCGCTCCTACGAGCCTGGGTCGCCGAGCACCAGCACGCGACGGTGACGACAGCGCAGTTCCGGCTGCACGCCCAGCGCTTCGCCCGCGAGCCGCTGGGCGATCTGTTCGCCGCCTGGCTCGACAGCCCGACGCTGCCCCCGCTACCTCGCTGACCACGCCGAGACGCGACCACCTCGCGAAATCGAATGCCGGTCCCGGAACGACCGACGCAGCAGGCTGCGGCTGGCCGGCAGTGCCGGGACCGGCACCTCGACGGTCAGGGTCGGAGCCACCAGGGGCTGGTATAGGCCACGCCGAAGTCGTTACACGGGTGGCCGGCGGGGCCGGGGGTGCCGTTGGGCAGCGACGGGTCGGAGATCCGGAGCACCACCCAGTCGCCGTCGGTGACGTCGAGCGGCACTGTGAAGTCGGTGACCTGACCGTTGACGGTGTCGATGACGTCGACGACGGTCGGCGCCGAGGTGCCGGGACGGAGGACCTGGATCCGCAGGGGCTTGCCGTCCCAGGCCGAGCCGCGGTCCAGGTCCAGCAGGAACCGGACGTCGCCGGAGGCCACGTTCAGCACGCCACCCATGCGTACGCCGTTGGCGGTGGCGTCCACCCGTAGGCCCGAGACGCGCGTGGCGAAGGAACGGCGGGCGGCCATCGCCTCGAACACCGCCGCGCGGGTGTTCTCGGCGACCCACAGGCCGCTTCGGCCCTTGCCCTCGTGGAAGCCCCACGTGGTGCCGTGCTCGTCGGTGACACCGGTCAGAGCCGGGCGCCAACCGGCGTTCAGGCAGGCCACCAGCGGTGATGTCGCACCCGACGACCAGCCCTCGAAGAGGAAGTCGTCGGTCCGGTTGAACATCTCCAGCCCCACGAGCTGATCGCGGGCCGAGGCGTTGAAGGAGAAGTTGTTGAACCGGCCCGCCTCCCGACCGGGGTGGTTGAAGCTCGCCAGACCCCCGGGCCGGCCGGTGAGCCAGTTGTACAGGCTGCCGGGGCTGCCGGCCCGCAACAGGTCGGCGAAGTCGGAGGTGTTCCAGACGTTGATGTGCCCCTGCAACGGATGCGACCACTCGAACCCGCGGATCGCTGTGAACTGGCCCGGGTCGTTGGCCGCGTTGGCCAGGTCACCGGTGGTCCGCCACTCTGACGAGCTGAGCCCGTCGATGGCGAAGAGGGTGGCGTGATCGGTCAGCGCGGCGACGTCCAGACCGGCCTCGCGCATCGAGGCGAACGCGGCCTCGGCGCTGCCGTCACCGTCCGACATGACCGTGTGGTTGTGCATGTCGGTGTGGACCAGCATCGTGCCCTGGGTGATGAGGGACGACCGGCCGGCACCGACCGCCGCGGTCGGGGCGCCGGCCATCGTCGTGTTGGCCGCCCGGGCGGCGGTCGGTAGCGCGGCCAGCATTAGCGTTCCGCCGGCACCGGCCAGCAGCGCCCGGCGGCCGAGGCCGGCGGGGATGTCAACCTGGCCGTACGGCACGTCGTCGTCGGATCCGTGGTCGTGATGGCAGTGGTGTGGGTGATGTCCAGTCATAGTCATATACATGTTGGTGGATCTGGCCGCGACGTCACGACTGTTCGTCGGTCAGACGAACAGTGCGGTACGTGGAGTGAGCGGATCGGGTGCGGGCCGCTCCCCCACCGACTTCCCGGTATCTGTAAACAACCCTTGATATTAACTGTCACGAACGTCAATATGTGGAGGTCGCGGGTCGTCGAAGCCTGGGGAGTGAGCCATGAGAAGCCGTCGAATATTCGCAGTGGTAGCCGGGGCGGCGATGACCGTCACGGCCGCCGTCGCCTTCGTCCCCAGCAGCATGGCGGCCGTGCCCTCGGCCAACGCCGTCCCGATGGTCGCCTGCACCGCCCCCACCTGGGCCGAGGGCCCCACCTACCAGGCGGGCGCCCAGGTCACCTACGGCGGCCGGCTCTACCAGGCGCTGGTCACCCACACCGCGCACCCCGGCGCCGGGTGGAACCCCGCCGCCACTCCGTCGCTCTGGCGTGACCTCGGCGCGTGCTCGGGGACGACGCCACCGCCCACCACGCCACCACCCACGACCCCGCCGCCCACCACGCCACCACCGACCACACCTCCCCCCACCACACCGCCGCCAACCGGTGGGACCTGTGCGGTGAAGTCGCGGCCCGCCGGCAAGGTGCTGCAGGGCTACTGGGAGAACTGGGACGGAGCCTCCAACGGCGTACACCCCGGCCTCGGCTGGATCCCGATCACCGACAGCCGGCTCAACCAGCACGGCTACAACGTGATCAACGCGGCGTTCCCGGTGATCCGCTCGGACGGCACGGTCCTCTGGGAGAACGGCATGGACGTCGGCGTGAAGGTGGCCACCCCGGCCGAGATGTGCCAGGCCAAAGCGGCCGGCGCCACGATCCTGATGTCGATCGGTGGGGCCGCCGCGGGCATCGACCTGAGCTCCACGGCGGTCGCCGACCGGTTCATCGCGACGATAGTGCCGATCCTGACTGCCTACCACTTCGACGGCATCGACATCGACATCGAGACCGGCCTGACCGGCAGCGGCAACATCAACACTCTGTCCACGTCGCAGGCCAACCTGATCCGGATCATCGACGGCGTGCTGGCCCGGATGCCGTCGAACTTCGGCCTGACCATGGCACCGGAGACCGCTTACGTCACCGGCGGCAGCGTGGTTTACGGCTCGATCTGGGGCTCGTACCTGCCGATCATCAAGAAGTACGTGGACAACGGCCGGCTCTGGTGGCTGAACATGCAGTACTACAACGGCAGCATGTACGGCTGCGCCGGCGACTCGTACCCGGCGGGCACCGTGCAGGGCTTCACGGTGCAGACGCAGTGCCTGAACAACGGGCTCACCATTCAGGGCACCACCATCCGGGTGCCGTACGACAAGCAGGTCCCGGGCCTGCCGGCGCAGACCGGGGCGGGCGGCGGCTACATGTCGACGTCGTTGGTCACCCAGGCCTGGAACTCCGTGCCCGGCCTGAAGGGCCTGATGACCTGGTCGGCGAACTGGGACGGGTCGAAGGGCTGGACCTTCGGCGACAACGTGAAGCGCCTGCAGGGCCGCTGACAGGGTGACGAACAGGGACGAGAAGTGACAGCACGGTTTGAGCGTGCATTCCCCTGTGGTCAGTTTGAATTCACCGCGTCGCTCTACGGTGCCAGCGGACCGAGAACGCCCTGCTCGTACCTGGAGAGATGAGGATTGATGGCAGTAAGCAAGCGGGTGGGCCTGACTGCTGCGGTGGTCGCCCTGACCCTGACGCTGCCGGGTGGCGCGACCGCAGCCGCGGCCGAGCGGAACACGTGGGACGAGGCCGAGTTGTTGAAGTTCGCCGCGCTGCCAGCAGCAACCTTCGTTCCCGGTAGCGAACCGTCCGGCTCGTCACTCGGCAGCGCCCCCATCAACGGGATCACCCCGCCGTTCGCCGACCAACCGATCCAGGGGTTCAGCGGCGTCCTGCGCAACACCGACGGCACCTTCGACGTGTTGTCCGACAACGGCTTCGGCAACAAGGCCAACAGTGCCGACTTCGTGCTGCGTGTGCAGCGGGTCGCGCCTAACTTCGGCAGCGGCGCCGTGGACGTGCTCGGTGGCATCAACCTGACCGACCCGTATGGCAAGGTGCCATTCCCGCTCACTCGTGCCGACCGCGTGCTCACCGGAGCCGACTTCGATGTCGAGTCGATTACCCGGACGCCGGACGGCACGTACTGGCTCGGTGACGAGTTCGGTCCGTACCTGCTGCACTTCGACCGGGCGGGCCGCTTGCTACAGGCGCCGGTGCCGCTGCCCGGGGTGTTCGCCCCCGAGAACCCGGGCCGCGGTGCGACCCCGGCCAACCTCGCCAGCAGTAAGGGCTTCGAGGGCATGGCCCAGTCGCCGGACGGTCGCACGCTCTACCCGCTGCTCGAGGGCACGACCACTGGCGATCCGGCCGGCACCCTCCGGCTCAACGAGTTCGACACCAGAACCAACACCTACACCGGTCGGCGCTGGACCTACGCGCTCGACTCTCCTGCTCACGCGATCGGTGACGCCATCATGGTCGATCGCGACCGCTTCCTGATCATCGAGCGGGACAACGGCCAGGGAGAGACGGCAAAGGTCAAGAAGATCTATCTCGCCGACAAGCGCGACCGGAACCGCGACGGACTGCTCGACAAGACGCTGGTCGCCGACCTGATGGCAGTCGCCAACCCTCGGCACGTCGGCGGGTTCGGTGACCCGTTCACGTTCCCGTTCCAGACGATCGAGGACGTGGTGATCCTCGACGACCGCACGCTCGCCGTCCTGAACGACAACAACTTCCCGTCGTCGGCGGGCCGGACGGCCGGCCAGGCGGACAACAACGAGTTCATCGTGATCAAACTCGACCGCCATCTGGACGCGGACAAGCGCGTCCTGCGTCGCTACTGACTCGACGCCAGGGGTGGGCAGACCGACCGTCTGTCCACCCCGTCCCGGGCGGCCGCTACCCCTGACGCGCCGGTCATCCCTCAGCAGTGGGTCGGCTGTGCACCACCAACTCGTCGATCTCCAACCGGCCGACGCGCAACTCCCGCACGACCGCCCGGCGGACCGCCAACCGCCCGATGACCAACGCCCCGACGGCCACGGCCCCGACGGCCAGCGCACCCACGGCGAGGGCACCGAGCGACACCGCCCCCGCAGCCCGCGCGCCGGTAGCCGCCGCGCCCGTCGCCACAGCGCCGTTGGCGCGCGTTCCGGTCAACCGCATCAGGCTTACGTCTCGCTTCATCACCCCATTGTCCGCCTACCGCTGGCCGCCGCGAAGGTGACCGGCCTCGAAGCCTTGGCCGCCGCGATGGCGGCGGTTGACAATCCACCCATGAACCCGAGCACGCTGACCATCACGTCGATCACCACCGGGGAGGAGGCCCAGGCCTTCCGGACGCTCAACGAGGAGTGGATTTCCCACTTGTTCGCCATCGAGGAATCGGACCGCAAGACCCTGAGCGACCCGTTCGCGGCCATCGTCGACCCGGGCGGGGACGTGCTGATCGTCCGTGACGAAGCGAAGATCGTCGGCTGTGTCGCCTTGGTCCGCAGCTCGGACGACGTCTTCGAACTGTCGAAGATGGCAGTGACCCCGGCGGTCCGTGGCAAGGGCATCGGCCGGCAGCTGATTCAGGCGGCGATCGATCGGGCCCGCACGCTCGGCGCGACCACCCTGTTCCTGGGTAGCAGCACCAAGCTCCCGAACGCGGTACGGCTCTACGAGTCCGCCGGCTTCAAGCACGTCAGCCCGGAACAGATTCCACTGGCGCCGTACGCCCGCGCCAACGTATTCATGCAGATGGCGCTCTGACCGAGGTCGTCCAGGACCACGTCAGGCCGCACCTGGCCGGTGCCCTCGGCCCGGCGCAGAAGGGTCAAGGGCACCTTCCACTGAATCCGCTGCACCGATCAGGGTGTTCTCTTAGGCTGCGTGGGCGGGGCGCCCGGTTCGACGAGTGCGTCGCGGTGGCGCTGTACGGGCTGGTCGGGGGTGCTCCTCTCGGCGGCCTGGCCGTACCGCTACCTCAGCCGGCACGGGTAGCTGCCGCGACGGCGCCTGAGGCCCGGTTTGTTCGCCGTCAGCGGCCGGGCCCGGCTACCGGTGAGGAGCACCGATGACGCAGAGTGAACAGGACCGCCCGGAGATCGTCGTCGGACTGGTGGCAACCCCGCCGGACCACCCGGCCCGGGTGGCCGCGCGGCTCACCACCGAACTGGCCAGCGGGCTGGCCGAGCGGGTGAACGCGGACGTGCGGTGGATCGTCCGGGAAGGCTGGGGCGAGGTGGCGCCCCGCCGCGACGGCGGCGTTGAGGCGCTACTCGATGATCTTGCCCGTCGGCGTGCCGAGGACCACTGGGACCTCGCCATCTGCCTGACCGATCTGCCGCTGCATGCCGAGCGGGTGCCGCTGGTGGCGCAGACCTCCGCTCGGCGTCGAGTCGCTGTGGTGTCCCTGCCCGCGCTGGGAATGCACCAACTGCGAGCGGCCCGCGCAGCCGTTCCGGATCTGGTGAGCCGGCTGCTGGCCGACGCAACCGACCAGCGGGTGCCGCCGGGCGGCTGGGCACCGGCCGAGATGGCAAGCCGGGTTCCCGCCGTACACCGGGTGGTCGGCGAGGCCGACGCCGGTGAGCGGCGCTACGTCGCCTCACGGCTCACCGGCCGGTTACGGCTGTTGATCGGCATGGTTCGAGCCAACCGTCCGGGGCGTGCCCTGCTGGGCCTGTCGAAGCTGCTGGTCGGCGCGTTCGGCACCGCCGCGTTCGCGCTCACCACGGACACCATCTGGCAGATCGGCGATGCGCTCGGCGGACTCCGGCTCGCCGTGATCATGCTGCTCGGGCTGACAGCGTTGGTGGCCTGGTTGATCGTCGCGCACGACCTGTGGGAGAAACCGAGCCGCGAGACGCCGACCGAGCTGGCACGGCTGTTCAACCTGGGTACGATCCTCACCCTCACTCTGGCCACGGTGCTGTCCTACGTGGTGTTGTTCGTGGGAACGGTGCTCGTCGCGGCGCTGCTGATCGACACCTCCGTGCTGGAACAGACCTTGCAGCGGCCAGTCGACTTCACCGACTATCTGACGCTCGCCTGGATCACCGGCTCGCTGGCCACCGTCGGCGGCGCGATCGGCTCCGGGCTGGAAAACGAGGAAACGGTACGGGCTGCCGCTTACGGCTATCATCCCCACCCCGATGGCTGGCGGGACGAGAAGAGCGGGCAGTCGCACAGCGGGAGGTAATCGGGCCGTCGGGCCCGCCCGACTCAAGGCTGATACTGGCCGCGGGTGCGGGGCAGCCACTGAGGATGGCGGTCGCGAAGATAGCGAACCAGTCCCTCGCGCAGGTCGCAGCGCAGGTCCCAGGCGCTGGCGCCGTCGGCGGCCGAGGCCTGCACCTGGATGACCGCTGTCTGGTGAGTGGAGTCGACCATCTGGAGCGCCCACTGGTCGCGATCCCACAGCGGTGAGGACTCGACCAACCGGCGCGCTTCCCGGCGTAGGTCGTCCAGGTCGGCGGTGTGGTCGACATGGATCTGGATCTTGCCGACTACCCGAGATTCGTTCCGGGTCCAGTTCTGAAACGGCCGCTCGGTGAAGTAGGTGGTCGGCAGGATGAGCATCCGCTCGTCCCAGAGCCGGATCACCACGTTGGTCAGCTTCACCTCCTCAACTCGGCCCCATTCGCCGTCCACCACCAGCACGTCGCCGACGTGCAGGCCGTCGGCAAAGGCGACCTGGACACCGGCGAACGCGTTGCCGAGCGCGGTACGGGCCGACAGGCCGATCAACGCGCCGACCACCCCCGCCGACGTCAACACGGAGACGCCGAAGAGGCGTACCGGCCGAAAGGTGATCAGGATCAGGCCGATCGCGACGATGGTGACCACGGCGACGGTGAGCCGCCGCACGGGGCGAATCTGCGTTCGGGCCCGCCGGACTCGCCGGCTGGCGACCGCGTCGCCCGGCAGTCGACTGAACGCGACCGCCTCGGCGACGTGCAACGCCTTGATCACTAACCATGCCCCGGACAGCACCAAGGCCACCAGGACGACGTGCCACAGATGACGCTGCCACCCGGCCGGACCCAACGGCAGCGCGTAGTACAGCGCCCCGACCAGCAGCAGCACCCCCGCCGGGCGGCGGCAGGCATGCCGCAGGGGCTCCAGCAGCCACTGGTAACGGCCGCGGGCTACCCGGCGGACGACCATGCCCGAGATCAGGTCCACGACCACCGCCGTCGCCAGCGCGGCCACTACGATCAACGCGGTACGCATCAGAGGCCGTTCACCGTAGTCCCGATGCCAGCTCTCCCCGGCTCACTGCCCAGTCCACGTGCTCAGGGTGCCACCCGGTCGAGTGGCAGGCGGCCAACATCGGCGAACAACCGCTGACCACACCCGCGTCAGTCGCCCGACGGTCGCCCACGGTGGTACTTGTGTCCGAGCAGCGAAAAGCGAGATCATCACGCATGCTCGACCCCTCGCCCGAGGACGACGGGACCTCACCGACCGTCTCCACTCCGCATTTCGTGGGTCGTGATCGGGAGATGGCGGCCCTTCGGGGCGCCTTGGCCCGGCCACCGGCGATCGTGCTGGTCGAGGGCGAGGCGGGGATCGGGAAGAGCCGACTGCTGCGAGAGTGGTTGGCCGCGCCGGATCAGCGCACTGCCTTGGTGTCGGTGTGCCCACCGCTTCGCGAGTCGCTGACGTTGGGGCCGATCGTCGACGCGTTCCGGGGGATCGACGGCCCGGTGTCGCGATTGCGGCTCACCGAGCTTGCGGGTGCGTTACGGCCCCTGTTCCCTGAGTGGTCCGCGGACCTGCCGCCCGCGTTGCAGCCGTTGGGCGATGCGAAGGCGGCACGGCATCGCCTGTTCCGCGCCCTGGAGGAGCTGCTGCGGGCTCTGGGTGTCGACGTCCTCGTGCTCGAGGACGCTCACTGGGCCGACGAGGTGACCCTGGAGTTCCTGCTGTTCGTCACCTCCCGGCAGCAGTCGAACGGGCCCAGTCTCGTGATCTCCTATCGGCCGGAGGAGGTGGACGACGGATCACTGTTGCTGCGGCTGACGTCCCGGTTGCCTGCTGGCGTGACCCAGCTGAGGATCGCCCTGGCGCCCATGCGCCCCGCGGACACGGCAGCGCTGGTGTCCTCGATGCTGGACGGCAACCCGATTTCCCAGGAGTTCACGACGTTCATGCACGAGCGGACCGGCGGCGTTCCGCTGGCCGTGGAGGAGTCGGTTCGCCTCATGTGCGACCGCGCCGACCTCGTGTTCCGCGACGGACAGTGGGTCCGGCTGAAGTTGCGCGAGCTTCAGGTGCCGCCAACGGTGCGCGACTCCACCCGGGAGCGGGTGGGCCGTCTGTCGCCGACGGCGCAGCAGGTGTTGCGGGCCGCGGCGACGTTGGCTGAGCGGTCGTCGGTGGAAACGATAGCGATGACCGCCGGTCTGTCACCAGGTGCGTGTCGAGGCGCTGTCGCGGAGGCGGCCGGCGCCGGTGTCCTGGACGGAGACGACCGCGGCCGGTGGCGATTCCGGCATGTGCTGGCCGCCACGGCTGTCTACGAAGCGATCCCGTTGACCGACCGCAGGCACTTCCACCTGCTGGCCGGCCGGGCCGTGGAGCACATCCATCCGCCGCCGGTGGCACGCCTCGCCCACCACTTCCGTGAGGCGGGCGAGACGCAGTCCTGGGCGCGGTACGCCGAGCAGAGTGCCGAGCTGGCCATGGCCTCGGGTGACCACACCAAGGCGGTCGAGCTGCTGGTCGATCTGTTGACGTGGGCCGTGCTGGCGCCGGTGGACCGGGCACGGGTCGCGCGCATCGCCGGAGTCGCCGCACTGGGCCGCCGTGAACCGGTCGACGAGGTCCACCACCGCGTGATCCGTACCTTGCGCTCGGTGCTGGAAACCCCCGGTCTCTCCGCCCGCCAGCAGGCCGAGATCCGCAACCCCCTGGGTCGGCTCCTGATCACCGGGGGTGAGGCGCAGGCCGCACTCAGCGAGCTGGAGCAGGCGGTGGCCAACCTCGACCACGACCCGGTCGAGGCGGCTCGGGCGATGACCTACCTTGGCTGGGCCTATGCGGGACCGTGGCCGGCGTCGACCCATCGGCGGTGGCTGGATCGCGCCGCTGAACTCACCGCCGGCTTCGATTCTCCCGCGGAGCGGCTGAACCTGGCCGGCAACCGCGCCGCGGCGTTGCTCATGCTCGGCGAGGAGGAGGCCTGGGACGTCGTCGCCGACCTGCCCGTCGACGGCGCGACGGCGGCGGAGCGTCTCGACGTGGCCCGGATCCACGCAAATGTCGGGACCGGCGCGCTGATCTGGGGTCGGTACGCCGACGCGGAGGAACACCTCGACGTGGCCATGCGCCTTGCCGAGGCCGAGCAGGCGTCCCGGTTGCACCATAACGTCGGACTCGAACAGGCCAACCTGGCGTGGCTGACCGGTCGGTGGGAGGGTCTCGCGGAGCGAAGCGCGGCACTCGCCGATGCCGACCGGGACCGGCCGGCGCACTACCTCGGCAGCATTCGCCTCGCTGCCCGGCTGGCCGCGGCAGCCGGGCGGCGGCGCGCGGCGGAGGAGCAGTTCCGGCTGGTCCTCGAGGAGTCTGCCCGTCTCGGCGCAGCCGACGACACGATGGAGGCCGCCGCCGCGTTGGCCAGACTGTGGCTGACGGACGGAAACAGCGGCCGGGCGCTGCAGATCACCAACGAGCCGATGGACACCGTCCGGAGGAAGGGCATCTGGGTCTGGGCGGCGGACCTCGTTCCCGCCCGGATCGAGGCGCACCTCGCCGCAGGGGATCTGCAGGCCGCGACCCGTCTGGGCGACCAGTTCGCCAGAGGGCTGCGTGGCCGTACGGCGCCTGCGCCTCGCGCCGCGCTCACCGTATGCCGTGCCCTGCTGCTCACCGCGGCCGGAGACCACGCCCGCGCGGCGACGGCACACGGTCGGGCGGCGCGCGCCTGGAGCGCGTTGCCGCGCCCGTACGACGCCATGCTCGCCCGCGAGCGTCAAGCCGAGGCGCTCATCGCGCAAGGCCAGATCGAGCAGGGCCGAGAGCTGCTGGCGGCACAGTACGAGCAGCTGTTCAGGCTCGGGGCCCGCGGCGATGCGGACCGGGTCGCACAGCGGCTTCGCGAACAGGGCGCCGACGTCCCTCGACTGTGGCGCGGCGGCCGGCGCGGGTACGGCGACCAGCTCTCACCCCGCGAGCTCGACGTGGTCCAACTGGTTGTCGCCGGCAAGACGAACCGGGAGATCAGCCGGATCCTGGCCAAGTCGCCAGCCACAGTGGATCAGCAGCTGCGTGCCGCGATGCGCAAGTTGAAAGTGAGCTCGCGGACCGCGCTCGCGGTCAAGGCAGTGGAGGCCGGAGTTTTCGCGGAAGAGGACTCCTTGCACGACGCGTCGTGAAAATTGACGTATCCGCTGGATAGCGACGGTCACTCGTCCCGCCGAGCATGACTCCATGATTCATAGCCGTTGGGCGATGCATGCCTGAGCGACCTGTCGTGGGTGACGACGCCGCCATCGAGCGCCCGCCACCACCCGAGCTGCCCCACGAGCCGCGCGTCAGCGCTCCCGACGCCCGTGACGTTGACGGTGGCGACGGTGCCGACGACCACAAGAACCACGACCCCTACCAACCCCTGTAGGTCGAAGGATTCTCATGAGACTCAAAGCCCTCGCGGCAACGCTTGCCGCAGCGGTCGGTCTGAGCATGGTCCAGGCTCCACCGGCGTCTGCCGCTGAACCGGATCCCACCGCCGCCGTCAACAAGATCGCCGCGAACCTGAAGGATCGCTTCCGCACGTCTCCGGCTTCCGACTTCTGGATCAGGTTCGAGACCACTGCCGACCTCGGTCCGGCGAAGAAGCTCAGCGACTGGACCGCTCGTGGTCAGTTCGTCTACGACGCGCTGACCGCAGCGACGAAGGACTCCCTGGCATCCGTCTCCACCGACCTCGACCGGGCGGGCGTCAAGTACACCTCCTACCCGATCGCCAACGCCGTGCTCGTCAAGGGAGGCACCGAGAAGCTCGCCCTCGACGTGGCCTCCAAGGTGCAGGTCGCCGAGATCCACGCGACGCCACAGGTCGCGCTGGTCGAGCCCGTGGACGAGAAGATCCCCACTGACCAGGCTGCCCGCCCGACCGCCCCGAAGGCCGGCGCCGAGGCGGGCACCGTGTCGTGGGGTCTGGACGCCATCCACGCCCCGCAGGCGTGGGCCATGGGCGCCACCGGTGCGGGTATCACAGTGTCCAACCTCGACTCGGGTGTCCAGTTCGACCACCCCGCCCTGGTGCACCAGTACCGCGGCACGAAGCCCGACGGCACCGTCGACCACAACTACAACTGGATGGGCGCCCGGGGCACGTGCACTGGCGCACCGTGCGACGACAACGGACACGGCACGCACACCATGGGCACCATGGTCGGCGACGACGGCACCAACCACGTCGGCGTCGCCCCGGACGCGCAGTGGATTGCGACGAACGGCTGCTGCGACAGCAGCGGCGTCGAGTCGCTGCTGCGGTCCGGCTGGTGGCTGCTCGCCCCGACCGACGTCCAGGGGAACAACCCCGACCCGTCCAAGCGCCCCCACGTCGTCAACAACTCGTGGGGCCAGACCGTCGAGCACAGCTTCGACGACTTCTTCCGGGCCATCGACGAGGCCTGGAGCGCCGCGGGCATCTTCAGCGTCTGGTCATCGGGCAACACCACGCCGTACGCGGCCTGCGACACCGTCTCCTCACCCGGCTCCGCCGAGAGCGCCTACTCCGTCGGCGCCTACCGGCCGGACGGCACGCTCTCGTTGTTCTCCCGCAAGGGTGAGGGTCAGGGTGGCCGGATCAAGCCCGAGATCTCCGCTCCGGGCGACGGCGTCCGTTCGTCCTACCCGGGCAACAGCTACGTCGAGATGTCCGGCACCTCGATGGCGGCACCCCACGTCGCCGGCGCGGTCGCGGCGCTGTGGAGTTACGACCCGACCCTCATCGGGCAGGTCGAGACAACCCGCCGGCTGCTCGGCGAGTCGGCCGTCGACGTCGACGACACCGAGTGCGGCGGCACCGCCGCGGTCAACAACAAGTACGGCGAGGGACGGCTCGACCTCGTCCGCCTGGTCGAGCTCGCGCCCCGACAGGGCGGCACCCTCACCGGTGTCGTCACCGCCAACGGCACCCCGGTCCCCGCTGCCGAGGTGACGATCAGCGGGCCGTTCAGCCGGTCGATCGGTACCGACAAGGACGGCCGGTTCACGACGAACCTCCCGGTCGGCGACTACCAGCTCAGCACCAAGGTTTTCGGCTACCTGACCGCGACCGCCAGCGTCACGATCACCCTCGGCCAGGACACCTCCGTCACGCTGCCACTCACGGCCGCCGGGCGGCACGACATCAGCGGCACTGTCGTCGATGACAAGAAGCGGCCCGTCCCGAACGCCGACGTCTCCGTCACGGGCACGCCGCTGAAGCCGGTACGCACGGACGCCAACGGCGCGTTCACGATCGGCGCTGTCCCCGAGGGCGGGTACACGCTGAACGTCAAGCCCAACGCCTGCTTCTCCCCCACCACAGTGCCGCTGACCGTCGGCGCGCAGAACGAGTCGCGGGAGATCCCCGTGGGGCTCGTCGTCGACGAGGGCGGCTACAGCTGCGCCCTCTCCGACGGCGAGTACCTGCGCGGCACCGATCCGATCGCGTTCGGCAGTGGCGTGTGGGCGACGGTGCAACTGCCGTTCCCGATCGCGCTCTACAACGGCAGCCACGACAGCCTCGGCGTCGGCCTGCGCGGTGTGATCGCCCCGGACGGCGCCACCGGACCCGGCTATGGCGGGGCGGGCATCTTCCCGTTCTACGTCGAGACCCCCGTCGAGTTCGCGCCCGGTGGAGGCGTCTTCACGGCAGCGACCAAGGTCAACGGTGAGGACGCGTTCGTCGTCGAGTACCGCAACGCCAAGCTCTGGGCCTATCCGGACCGGACGGAGTACACGGAGCCGGTCAACTTCTCGGCCACGCTCACCCGCTCCGGCACGGTGATCTTCGGGTACGGCGACGGCGTCGGGTCCGACGACCCGGTGACCGCCGGCGCGCACGCCGTCACCGGCATTCAGGGCTGGGCGGGCGTCGACGGCATCAGGTTCTCCGACCACGCCCCGGTGCTGCGCGACGGGATGGTCGTCACCTACGACCTGCCTGACTTCGGGTACCTCGACGCGACAGTCGTCGACCAGAACGACGGGCTGCCGGTGGCCGGGGCCAAGGTCTCGTTCACGAACAAGTTGGGGCTCGTCGAGACCGTCACGACCAACGGGACGGGCATCGTGCATCGCCAGCTTCCGGTCGGCGACTACACCATGACCGTCGACGCGCCGAACTACCTGACCGTGGCGTACCCCTTCTCGCTCGACAAGCTCTACGCGAAGGCGAAGATCGACGCGCGGCTGACCACTGGTGTCGCCGGCCTGAAGGCCGACGGCCTCGACGCGCTGTTGGGTGCCGACCAGAACGGCGCGGGCACGCTGACGCTGACCAACAACGGTTCCGCCCCGCTCACGTACGACCTGGGCGAGGTCGCGCGCCACCCCGACCTCGACGCCGCCGGCGTCACCGCGCGCACCGGGAAGGGCACAGCCAGCACGATCGACCTCGCCGCCTGGAAGGCCGGTGCGAGCGGCATGAAGCCGTCGAACGTCGACGGCAAGGCGGCGACGGCGCGTGCCGCGGAAGCGCAGGCGGCCGGCAAGGTCGGCGCGACCTCCGGCGGAGACGTGATCACCCGGATCGCCATCCCGGGCACGATCGCGGAGAAGGAGCCCACCGGCATCGGGTACGACGGCGACGTCTGGGTCCACGACTACAACAAGCGGACCAACACCGCCTGGACGGTGACGGGCAAGCCGACCGGGAAGGTCTTCGACGCGTCGTGGAACCCCGCGTACCGGGCGTTCGACATGGCCCTGGACACCAAGACCGGTGACATGTGCCAGATGGAGGACAGCCCGGCCAGCTACATCCACTGCTTCAACCGGGACACCGGCAAGGAGACGAGGCAGATCAAGGGTGACTGGTCCACGCTGCCACTGACCGGTCTCGCCTACAACCCGACCGCTGACGTGTTCTACGTCGGCGGCCGGGCGAACGGCATGATCGGCACCGTCGCCGGCACGTCGCACGACAACCCGGGTGCGCTGCTGTCCTTCTGCGCCCCGCCGCTGCCCGAGGTGATGGGCCTGGCCTACAACCAGGCGTCCGACACCATCTGGTACACCGACCTCACCTCGAACCGGCCCACCCGCCTGCTGCAGGTCGACCCCGACGACTGCTCCCTGGTGAACGCGTGGTGGTTCCCGGGCCAGAAGGCGGGCCAGGGCGGCGGCCTCGAAACCGACGCGACCGGTGCGCTGTGGGCGGCGGACCAGCTCGCCGACGACGTCGTGCTTGTCGACGTCGAGGACGATCTGCTCACCGACCTGCCGTGGCTGTCGCTCTCCTCGACCGGCGGCACCCTCGCCCCTGGTCAGTCGACGACAGTCAAGGTCTCGATCTCCTCGAAGGACGCCAAGCCCGGGGTCCTCGGCGCGAACATCGTGGTGAGGTCCGACTCCGGACGCCAGTCCAAGACCTACGTCCCGGTGACGCTCACGACCACGAAGTACCAGGTCGGCGTCAACGCCGGCGGCGCAAAGTTCACCGACGGTTCCGGCTACACCTGGCTCGCCGACCAGGCCGCCGGTAAGAAGGCGTGGGGCTACGAGGGGAAGACCAAGGTCACCGCCACGAAGGCCGGAATCGAAGGCACGACTGACGACGCCCTGTTCCAGTCGCAGCGCACCACGCCGGACAAGCAGTTGTTCTACCGCTTCCCCGACGCGCCCACTGGCACCTACGCGATCGACTTCGGGTTCGCCGAGATCGAGAACGTGGCCAAGGGCAAGCGGGTGTTCGACGTCCTCGTGGACGGAACACTGACGGAGTACGCGTACGACCCGGCCTCAGTCGTGGGGCCGAACGTCGCCGACTGGCGCACCGCCGTCGTGAAGCACGAGGGCGGTCCGCTGTCGGTGGAGCTACGGGGCTCGAAGGGCCTGAAGGCCCCGACCATCGCCGCGTTGCGGGTGACGCTCGACCCGCGCGCGGACGAGGCGGAGCCGGAGCCTCAGCCCGAGGAGCCGGAGCCGGGCCCCGTGCCGGTGGCCCCCGCCGGTCGCTCGTACTCCATGAAGGTGACCGACGGGCTCTACCGCCAGGGCACGCAGGAGTCCGGGTGGCACGGCGACGACCTCTGCGGCCCTCTGTGGTTCGACTCCAGCTTCCTGGCTCCGTTCTACGACACGGCCTGGGACGGGGTGTGCGTGACGACGAACGGCACGCTGACCTTCGACCGCGCCAGCACGCTGGGCAACAACACGGCACTGCCGTCGTCGTACCCGATCGACGCGATCTATCCGCTCTGGGACGACCTCATCGTCGACGACGAGGCGGGCATCTACTTCGGCACGAGCGAGGTGGACGGGCTGGCTGCGCAGGTCGTCGAGTGGCGCAACATCGCCTTCTACAGCGACCGGACCGCTCGCGTGAGCTTCTCGGTCACCCTGATCGCGGACGGACGGATCCAGATCGGGTACGGCGACGGCGTCGGCGGCGACAACCCTCTCACCAAGGGCTCGTCGGCAACGGTCGGCGTGGAGAGCCTGACGCGTAACCCCGCGAGCCAATACTCCTTCAACCAGCCCATCCTGAAGGCAGGCCTGGGGCTGGAGTACACCCTCCCGGCCGCCGGCACGATCGAGGGCACCGTCACCGACAAGAACGACGGCAAGCCGATCGAGGGCGCGATCATCACGCTCAAGGGGCCGGCCGGTGAACGGGTCATCACCGCCGACGCCAAGGGCCGCTGGAAGGCTCAGGCACTGGTCGGCGAGAACACCGTGCAGGTCGAGGCACCGAACTACGCCACCGCCAGCCACCCCGTGACCATCGCCAAGAAGGACCAGGCCGAGACGGTCGACACGGCGTTGACCACGGGCATCGCCACCGTCACCGCAGGTGACTTCGACTGGCTCCTCGACCGGGACCAGAAGGCGACGGCTGACCTGACAGTGACCAACACCGGCTCCGCCCCGCTCGAGGTGCGGATCAGCGAGCAGAAGCGCACCAGCGACGGTGGGCACGAGGCCGCCGATCTTCCGTGGCTGACCCTCACGGGCGCGGCAGCAACCGGCACCGTCACGCTCGCGGCCGGCACGTCCACCACTGTCACGGCGACCGCCGACAACGCCGGCGTCGAGCCCGGCGTACTCGTCGGGGACCTGCTCGTGGCATCGAACGCCGGCAAGGGCGAGGCTCAGCTCAAGCCGGTCCGTCTGGCGACCTCGGCCTACTGGAAGGGCGTCGACGTCGGCGGATCCGGGTACGTCGGTGCCGACGGCTTCTTCTGGTCGCCCGACCAGGGGCTCGGCTCGCGGCCGTGGGGTTACGTCGGCGGCAAGGCGCGTGCCACCACTGCCGACATCGCCGGCACCGAGGACGACGCGCTGTTCCGCACCCAGCGGACCGGGCGGACGTTCAGCTACGTGTTCAAGAACGCCCCCGCCGGGACGTACCGGATCGGCCTCGACTTCGCGGAGATCGAGAAGGTCAAGGCCGGCAAGCGTGCCTTCGATGTGCTGGCCGACGGCAAGGTCGTGCTCTACGACCACGACGTGCGGGCGAAGGTGGGTGCGCTGAGCGCGGACATGAACATTGTCACCGTCGAGCACGCCGGTGGCGATCTGAAGATCGAGCTTCGCCGGGAGAAGGGCGAGAGCGACCCGATCCTCAACGCCCTGAAGGTCCAGCAGGACCCGCGCCTCTGAGCTAGCCGACCTATCCGCAACAGTGGTCAGAGCCTCCACGGAAAGGATTGCCGTGGAGGCTCTGACCACGACTGCCCCAGGTTGCTGGGCGAGGCTTCTCACCGACGGCCGAGATTGTTTGGACCGTCAAGTCCGTATCACAGAGGCATCCGCCGAACGACCACGCACCGCCGCGACCGCCACGAATGCTGAGGCTTACGCCACCGAAAGCCAGCGAGGTTTGCCGACAGTCACCACATCAGCGTAACCTGGACGGTATGGTCCAGTTTACTGACGCCAGAGTGCGGCAATACGCCCACAACTCAGGGCGGGGCGCATGGCAGTGATCACCCGCGGTTTCGGGGGCCGCAGACGCGACGACGCCGATCTCCCACCCGGTCAGTACCGCACGGACGACTTCCCGGTACTGTCGGCGGGACCGACACCGCGCATCGACCTCGACGAGTGGGAGTTCGCCGTCGTCACCGAGACCGGTGAGCGGAGCACGTGGTCATGGGCGGAGTTCACCGCCCTTCCTGCCGACGAGCCGACCGTGGACATCCATTGCGTCACGCGCTGGTCGAAGTTCGGCACGAGCTGGCGAGGCGTCTCCGTGGACACGTTGCTGGCCGACGTCGAGACCACGGCCGAGTATGTGGTCGCCCACTCCTACGGCGGCTACACCACGAACATCCCGCTCGAGGGCCTTCTCGACGGTCAAGCCTGGGTGGCGTACGAGTTTGACGGGGAGCCGCTGGCTCCTGTGCACGGCGGGCCAGCTCGCCTCCTCGTTCCTCACCTGTACTTCTGGAAAAGCGCGAAATGGCTGCGCGCTCTGGAACTGCGTCTCGACGACGAGCCCGGGTTCTGGGAGACGGCCGGCTACCACAACGACGGTGACCCGTGGCGCGAGCAGCGGTACCTGGAGGACTGACCTGGCAGCCGGCGACCGTCGCCGCCACCCGCGCGGAGACTGCGACGGCGCGGACCCTGGTCCTCGACGTCGACGGCTGGACAGGTCACGTGCCGGGCCAGCACGTCGACGTCCGGTTGACGGCTCCCGACGGCTACATGGCGCACCGTAGCTACTCGATCTCGTCCGCCCCGGGGCCCGACCGGCTCGAGGTGACCGTCCAGGCGGTGATCGACGGCGAGGTCTCGCCGCACCTCGTCGAGGTTGCGGAGCCGGGTGACCACCTCGAGATCCGTGGGCCGCTCGGCGGCTGGTTCGTACGCCGACCCGCCGACCCGCGCCCGGCGTTGCTGATCGGCGGTGGATCCGGCGTGGCGCCCCTGATGTCGATGGTGCGTGCGGCGACGACTCCCACCAGGCTCCTCTACTCGACCCGATCCCCGTCGGATGCCCTGTTCACGGCGGATCTTGCGACTGCACAAGCCACCGGCGATACTCCTGTCGCCGTCACCCACGTCTATACCAGGGTCGCGCCCCCCGGCTGGCCGGCCCCACCTCGACGACTGGACGCGGACATCCTTGCCCGCGTCGCCTGGCCCCGCGATGCCGGCGTTGTCGCGTTCGTCTGCGGGCCCACCGGATTCGTCGAAACCGTGGCCGACCTTCTCGTCGACATCGGCTACGACCCCTCGAACATCCGCACCGAACGTTTCGGACCCACCGGAGGATGACAGTGCCGACCACAAACGTCGAAGCTGACGATCCCCCTGGGTGGACGGTCATGCGCCTGGTGCGCACGGCTGATCGGGCCCTGGCCGACCTGCGTGGGTCGCTCGTCGTCAGCATTCCGGTGCCGGTTACCTGAACGTCGAGGAATCCGCACAATCGGAGCGAAATGATATTCAGGAGGAACATTGGTGAACAACACCGGAAGCATGATCACCTTGGCCAGCGCCGGGCAGGACTCGGGTGGCTCGAGCCTGTCGGTAGCCACCCCGCCCGGCGCGGACGACTTCGTCATCACCAACAACAGCGCGAGCGGCATCTACGAGGCCGCGATAGGGGGCCGGACAGCGGCAGGGCTGGTCTACAGCACGGTCGGAGGCCGCGTCATCCTGTCGGCGACATCCGTGTTCCCCGAGTTCCGGGGGAAGGGAGTAGCGAGCAGGCTCATCGGCGGCGTTCTCGACGAGCTGCGCAGGCAAGGGAAGACCGCTACCGTGACGTGCCCGTTCGCGGCAGCATTCGTCAGTGCTCATCCGGAGTATGCCAACGTGCTGGACCCGGCATCCCCTCGGTCGCACCCAACCGAGCGGGGGCAGTGAACACGCGTCGTCGGGGCCGACTTCCCCCGAATCCTCACGAGCGAGCGCTGATGATCGTCTTTCCGGTGATCCGCTCGGTCGGGTTGAGAGCGGCGACGGCGTCGTCGAGGCCCGCGACGTTGCCGATGTTCGTCCGCAGTCGCCCGTCCCGTACCCGTTGGACGATTTCACCCAGTTGGCCGCGATCAGACGTCACGACGAAATCAATCGTCAGGGCGTCCGCGGGCCGCACCTCGGGCGGCCCGACAACGGAGACCAGTGTTCCTCCGGCTCGAATCAGGCCTGCCGACCGCTTCCCGATGTCACCGCCGATGACGTCGAAAACCAGATCGACTCCGCCGACGTCTTCCAGGGCCTCGTTGCCGAGGTCGACGAACTCGTGTGCGCCGAAGTCGAGCGCTCTTTGACGGTCGGCAGCGCGCCCGGTGCCGATGACGTAGGCGCCGAACTCCCGTGCGAGTTGCGTCACCATCGAACCGACTGCCCCGGCCGCGCCGTGCACGAGGACGCTCTGCCCCGCCCGAAGGCGGCCGTGCTCGAACAGCCCCTGCCAGGCGGTCAGACCAGAGATCGGCAGGCTCGCGCCCACCGTGAAGTCGACGTCGCCGGGCAGCGGTGCGAGGTTGCGCGCCTCGACGGCCACATACTCCGCCAGGGTGCCGTCGCGGGTCCAGTCCGTGAGGCCGAAGACCCGCTGTCCCACCGACAGTCCGGTCGTGCCATACCCGAGTGCACTTACCACTCCGGCCAGCTCGTGCCCGGGTATCGACGGCGTCCGGTCACGGCCGAGGCGATCGGTCCAGGTCGAGGGCCATTCCATCTCGGTCGGGACGAAACCCGACGCATGAACCTGGACAACGACGTCGTTAATGGCCGGTGCCGGCTCAGGCCGCTCCACCAGCGTCATCCCGGCCGTTCCCGCAGCCTCGTCCGTCACCACGATCGCCTTCATCAGATACCTCCTTGCATCCAGTCCTCGCCGCACTGCCACGAGGAGCACAACTCCGTTCCCAGCATTGGCGGCGCCAAGCCTCGACGCCGTGCCACACCACGCTGACCGGCAGGGGCTGCGGCGCGAGGATGTCGCCGAGTGGCGGGGACGTCTGCCGAACTCAAAGCCGGCGGGCAGGTCGGGCAGCGCATCGCTACCGGAGGCATCCCGTCGGACATCCCGAACCTAGTTGCGGCAAAACTGGTCTGTCAAGTCCACTATTGAGACAGGCGGTCACTGCTGAGGTTAGGACAAATACCAGTTCAGCGCCGGTAACGAGGCGATCGCACGCAGCGGTTACAGATCTCATACCGAACTTTTGAGTCCAGTCTTGGCAGCGGCTGCGGGAATATGGCCGACCCGGAGATTGTCTGTACTTGCGTGTCCAGGTGCGCTCCGCCTGGCTCCGCAGCTTTGCGTCGCAAGGCCATGAAGGGAGAGCTGTGCACCAGCACACCCAGTACCGCAAGAACCCGGAGGCCGTTTCGCGGCTCAACCCGGAGCAGTACCGCGTGACCCAGCAGGACGGCACCGAGCGACCGTTCGCCAACGCCTACTGGGACAACCATGATCCCGGCATCTACGTCGACGTCGTGTCCGGCGAGCCGCTGTTCGCATCTGTCGACAAGTACGACAGCAACTCCGGCTGGCCGAGCTTCACCAGGCCGATCGCCAAGACGAACGTCGTCGAGCGCGAAGACGCCAGCCACGGAATGATCCGGACTGAGGCCCGCTCGTTGCACGGGAACAGCCACCTCGGCCACGTCTTCAACGACGGTCCCCCCGAGAAGGGCGGACTGCGCTACTGCATCAACTCGGCGTCGCTGCGGTTCATCCACCTCGACGACCTGCAGGACGCAGGGTACGGCGAATACCGCACCCTGTTCACGAGTGGCACGAACACCAGCACGATGACAGGCAAGGAGACGATGTGAACACCGAAAAGGCGATTCTGGCCGGCGGCTGCTTCTGGGGCATGGAGGAGTTGTTCCGCCGCCAGCCCGGCGTGGTGTCCACGCGCGTCGGGTACAGCGGCGGCGACGTCCCGAACGCCACCTACCGCAACCACGGCACCCACGCGGAGTCCATCGAGGTCGTCTACGACACCGACAAGACCGACTTCCGCGCGCTGCTCGAGTTCTTCTTCCAGGTCCACGACCCGTCGACGAAGAACCGCCAGGGTAACGACATCGGCCTGAGCTACCGCTCGGCGATCTTCTACACCGGCGACGAGCAGAAGCGGGTCGCCGAGGACACCATCGCCGATGTCGACGCCTCGGGCCTGTGGCCTGGCAAGGTCGTCACCGAGGTCACCGCGGCGGGCGACTTCTGGGAAGCCGAGCCTGAGCACCAGAACTACCTGCAGACCTACCCCAACGGATACACCTGCCACTTCCCCCGCCCCGGGTGGAAGCTGCCGAAGCGGGCGACGGCCTGACACCTCCGGCGGGGGGGGCCCCGGGCGCGCGGCCGGGCCGGGCGCGGGGGGGGGGGCCGGGCGGGCTTGTCGGCCTTCGACCCGGGGTTG